>NZ_JAJKFV010000002.1 GCF_020966775.1 Rhodopirellula halodulae
GCATCGCATCAATCGGACGGATGCTCCGAAGACTTGCACCCGCTGGCGACCAACCTCCGTTCAAATATCGACTTACAACCTGAATCGGTTTCCGGATAGGCTCTGAAACCTACGGCAGCGACGAGCCGCTTGGTGTTTTGGTGCGAAGGATTGTGGGGCTCGATCGCACCGCGGCAAAAGCAGCCTTGGCCGACTTCCTTGCTGAAGGTCAATACTCAGCGGACCAAATTCGGTTTGTCGATTTGGTCATCGACCACCTCGTCGACAATGGCCTGATCGACCTTGCACAGCTCTTCGAGCCGCCCTTCACCGACATTCACGCTGAGGGCGTCGCCGGTGTCATGGGCGAAAACGCCGAAACATTCATTGGTGCAGTGCGTCGGATTAACGCGAATGCCACTGGTGTCGCTCAGTGAAGTTGAACAGCCGAATATGTTCGATCGCGCTACTCTGCGTTTTGTTCATCGCCGCTGGCATCAATCACTTTGTGTCGCCGGGCGTTTACCTGAAGATCATGCCGGACTATTTGCCTTGGCCGTTGCCATTGGTTTACGTCTCTGGGTTCTTTGAGTTGCTTGGTGGCGTTGGCTTGGCGGTGCCACGAATGCGGCGAGCGGCGGGGTGGGGATTGATCGCACTGCTTGTTGCCGTCTTCCCAGCGAACGTGGATATGCTGATGAACGCGGGCCAGTTTCCGGCGATCCCGGTTTGGGCACTGGTTGCTCGGCTGCCTCTGCAGGGTGTGCTAATCGCTTGGGTTTGGTGGGCGGCAGTGAAATCGCGATGATGTTCGCGTCTCCCAGCTATTCTCAGTGTCTCTAAATCAGATGACCCGGCAAACGGCGTTTGGGCTCTGTTTCGGTGGGTCGCTACGAAGTGGGTGATTGGAAACGTCGCGATTTTCAGGGGCAAACGCGGTTCTCAACTGGACCGAAAGGGAGGTCGCTACGGCTCCTAACCCAAACCGGCTAAGACACAGAGAACGTAAGAATTCTGGCCCAGAAACCGAAATCCGGCCGCGAGTGCCGGCCTGAGTGTTCTCAGGATTCTGAGACGACAGAGAAACCTCCGCCACGAACATCGACGCAAGTCGTGCGTAGACAGCGGGATAAAACGAAAAAAGCCGATGCGGAGCACGCATCGGCTTTTCGTTAACCGTTGGGTCAGAACTTGTTCCAACCTTTCAGAGAAGTTGCGGGAGCCGGATTCGAACCGACGACCTCGAGGTTATGAGCCTCGCGAGCTACCGGGCTGCTCCATCCCGCGGTATGTGACACGTTGAATCGGACGCCAAGGTTCGATTTCTACAGCGAAATTTCGCAAAAAAATCATTTCGTGGCGGCGTCGCAACGATGCGAGGACTATCGGTCACAAACCGAATCTCGTCAACCGTCTTCCAGCAATGTTGCTGAGATTTTCGTTTTTTGGCGAGCGATTCGCTATGTTGTTCTAAACTAGAGCGTTGCGCACCGGTCCCGGACACTCCCATCTGAATATGACTCTTCCCCCCGACACGACCGCATCCGATTCTTCGGGTGGACTGGAAGCATCGGGGATGTTCTCTTCCGGCTCACCGCAGAGTTCGGGCCCACCGCAGAGTTCGGGCCCGCCGCAGGTTCCGGGCCCACCGCAGAGTGCGGGCCCATCAAATGGTGCGGGGCAGTCGAATAGTGCGGGCACACCGGTTCCTCCTCCACCCGTGCCGCCACCTCCTGCCAATCCAAACGCAGCCACGCAGCCAGTTCCAACGGCACAGCCTACTTCGCCGCAACCGTCTGCCACGCCTCCGCCACCACCCCCGCGGTCGACGTTGCCTCCGGTCAATCCACCCTCGTCCGCGAAGCCGGGGCCTCGGTCTGGCCAGGCGAAACCCGAACCGTCCAAACCGTCTGCCGGTCGTCCACCTCAACAGGCTGCCTCGCGAAAAGTCACACCGTCAACTGCAACGCCGCCCAACGTCACGCCAGCGAACAATACGCCAGGAATGAACGGTGCAGTGACTACTGCATCAGCGACCGCGGCTTCCTCGACACCTCGGTCACGTTGGCGAACCGAGATTTCGGACGAAAGCAAACCACCGTCCGAATCGGGTGATGAAGAAGGCGAGTTGGAACCAGTCAAACGATCCGTGCCGGCATGGCTGGTGAGCATGGTGTTTCACTTGGTCGTGCTGTTGGTGCTGGCACTGCTGACCACTCCCGTTGGTGAAGGCCTGGGCAGCATGGTGCTGGAGTTTGGTGAGGCCACCGAATCGGAGAACTTCGAACTCGACAATCTCAGCATCGAGACATCGGAATCGATGTTGGAATCCACCAATGACCTCGAAAGCGAAACGGTCGTGGACACGGATATCCAATCGCTCATGGAAACGATGGAGGTGCCGACGGAAACGCTCGAGATGGTGCCGTTGGAATTGGGTGCCGGTCCTGCCAGCGAAATCGTTCAGCCGATGTTCAATGGCCGAAGCGGTCCAATGAAAAGTGCTTTGCTGGCGGCTTACGGCGGTAACGAAGAAACGGTCACCGCCGTCGAACGCGGATTGCGTTGGCTGGTCAAGAATCAAGAACGATCAGGTTCGTGGAGCATGGCAGGCCCCTACTCCGACGGAGCTCCATTTTCCGAAAACCGTTGTGCCGCGACCGCTATGGCGATGCTCGCTTTCCAAGGCGACGGCAATACACATCTGAGCGGCCCGTACTCGGAAAATGTCGAGAATGGATTGCGAACGCTACTGCGTGGCCAACGCAAAGACGGCTTTTTGGCAACTCAAGTTCGCGGTGACGATCAACAAGCTTACGGGCACGCTCAAGCAACGATCGCTCTCTGCGAGCTGTACGGAATGACGGAGGACTCGGCACTACGTGGCCCGGCTCAGGCCGCCGTTGACTACTGCGTCAACGCCCAATCATCTGCGGGTGGATGGCGATACCGACCGCGTCAAGACTCCGATCTCTCGGTCACCGGTTGGTACGTGATGGCGCTGACCAGTGCCCACTCGGCTGGTTTGGAAGTTCCCTCGTCAACGCTCCGGATGGCGGATACCTACTTGGATTCCGTCCAATCGTACGATGGCTCGGCTTACGCTTACATGCGCAATCAAGGCGCCAGCTATCCGATGACGGCGGAAGGTTTACTCTGTCGCCAGTACTTAGGATGGCCGCGAGACCAGGAAGGCATGCGGGTTGGTTTGAGCGACCTGGTCGACAGCGCGATGCTGGATCCAAACAATCCCAACGTTTACTACTGGTATTACGCCACCCAGGCGTTGCATCACTACGGCGGTGAACCTTGGAGAAAATGGAACTCCGTCATGCGAAAGGAAATTCCGCGATTGCAATTGCGGAGAGGTGCCGAAGCCGGAAGCTGGTCCCCACAAGCGGATGAATGGGGACGCCGAGCGGGCCGCCTCTACACGACTTGCCTGTCGATCTACTGCTTGGAGGTCTACTACCGCCACATGCCGCTGTACGACCACAAAATCAACTGACTCGATGATCGGGTCGGTCCCGTTCCAGCGGACGATTGAATCCAAACCACCCGTCAGGGGACTTGGTTTGCCGTTTCGAGTGTTCGCGTGCATTGTCTAGGATGGCAGTCTCGTTTCGATTCAGGACATTCCTCCGAGAGCGATTGAGTGACCGCCTCCGTCTCCCCGCCGCGTGGTGCTGCATCTCCGGGCGCCACATCACCTGGTGCTGCGTCATCAGTTACGGCCCCAGCCGGTGCGGCATCTCCTGAGGTCGCAGCCATTGCCGTGGATCGATTGAAGAAATCGTATTGGCGTGGGGGCAAGGAACAGGCGGCGCTGAGAGGAATTTCGTTTGAGCTTCGGCGAGGCGAGCGTCTGGCCTACTTGGGGCCTAACGGCGCTGGCAAGACAACCATGATTCGCTGCCTGTCAGGGCGAGCCAAACCAGATTCGGGCAGCATCCAATTGCTCGGAGAACCGATCGACGCGACGTCCGTCCGAGACTCGTTGGGTTTGGTTCCGCAAGAAATCGCGATCTATGAAGACCTGACCACCACCGAAAACTTAGCAGCCTTCGGGCGGTTTCACGGACTGCGTGGTCGACGGCTGAAGGAAAAGATCCAGTGGGGCCTGCAATGGACCGGCCTGGCCGACCGAGCCCATGACCTGGTCGGCACGTTTTCGGGCGGCATGAAACGTCGCGTCAACTTGGCATGCGGCGTCTTGCACGAACCCGAGGTGTTGTTGCTGGACGAACCCACCGTGGGTGTCGACCCACAAAGCCGCCAACGAATCTTTGCGATGCTGGCGGAACTGAATGCCGACGGCACGTCGGTTTTATTGACAACGCATCACTTGGACGAAGCCGAAACGCAGTGCGACAGGATTGTGATCGTGGACCATGGCGAAGTTATCGCGACCGGCACGTTTGAGGAGTTGGTGCGACAAACCATCGGCGGCGACCGCGAAGTCACCGTGCGGCTGGATCAACCACTTCGTGGACATGGGAACGAACCGCTGGCCGTGACCGGATTGCAAGTCACCGCGAGACCGGGCGAACCTGTTGTCACCACCAAAATGCGAGAGGTCGCCAAGGGATTGCCTCGATTGATGGACGCTCTCAGCGAAGCCGAGTACGGCGTGCTTGATGTGGAAGTCCAATCGCCTTCGCTGCATCACGTGTTTCTGCATCTGACCGGCCATGCTCTGCGAGACTGAACATGGTTTGGAAAGTCATTGAGATTCACTTGAGGCGATTACGTCACAACCGTGTCGAATGGTTGCTGACGTTTGTCGTTCCGATCGCTTTCTTCAGCATCTTTGCCTTGATCTTCTCGCGAGGCGTGGGCGGCACACCGCGAGTGAAGGTCGCTTTGATTCGCGACGCGGCAACCGCGAACTCAGCCGATGAAGGTGCGACATCGACGACTTCGTTGCAGTGCGATGAGGTGATTCAAACACTTCGCGAAAGCGACGGTTTACGATTGGTCCGCGACAGCGAAGAGGATCCGCGGCTCGATCGCGCGGCGGGCGAAGACTTGGTCCGCCGTGGGTCAGCCACCATCGCGATTGTTCTGCGGGAAGATGGCGAACAACTCACCGCTGAGCTACTCAACGACGCATCGGACCAAGTCGCCAGCCAAGTGGTGTCGGCGTTGGTGATGCGCGCGATGATGATGGCCCGCGCCATCACGGCACTCCCCAGCGGCCCCAACGAGCGACCGATTCAAATGCGAGCGGACATCATGTCCGACGAACCGTCAGACGACTTGGTTCAACAAGCGAACTTTCAAGAGTTCGTGCGAAACGTCGCCCAAGAAAACTCGGCAACCACCTCGGATGCCTCGTCGGAAATCGCCACCGAAACAGGCCTGTCACCGCCATCGGTGAACGTGGTCAACGTGATTGGCGAAAACAAATCCAATCCGGTGATCAGCGTGTACGCCGCGGGAATCGCCGTCATGTTTTTGTTGTTCGGCGCGACCAGCGGCGGTGGCGTGCTGCTGGAAGAACGCGAAAACCAGACGCTGGAACGGTTGCTTTCCACGCAAATGACAATGGACCATCTGTTACTTGGGAAATGGTTCTACCTGACGTTACTTGGGTGCATCCAAGTCACAGTGATGTTTGTTTGGGCTCAGTTGGTCTTCGGTTTGGACCTGCTCGGCAACCTGGACGGATTTGTGATGATGACCGTGGTGACCTCCGCCGCCGCGGCCTCGTTCGGTTTGTTCTTGGCCACGTTGTGCAAGACACGCGGGCAACTCAATGGTTTGTCCGTGGTCGCCGTTCTGACCATGAGCGCGTTGGGTGGATCGATGGTGCCTCGGTATGTGATGAGCGAGGGTCTCCGCGAAGCGGGACTGTGGACCTTCAACGCTTGGGCACTCGATGGGTACGACAAAGTCTTCTGGCGGGAGCTGCCTCCCAGTGCGTTGCAGCCGCAGTTGACGGTGCTGCTTGGGACCGCGTTTGGACTGCTCATCCTCGCTCGTTTGCTAGCAATTCGCTGGGAAACTTCTTGAGAACTTCGCGGTTTTCGTTGCAGGAAACGCGGGATGCTTGCCTATCGTGGTTTGACGTCGAAGTAACGACAGACCGTTTGGCGCGTCGTTTGCCTGTCGGAGGTCCTGATCGGCCGATCTCAAACGACTTGGAATCGCAAGTGCTGCGAGCATCGGCATCAGGTTTCTAACTGGCTATTTTCCGTTTCTCATGCCTTGTTGAAAGCGGGGTTCCAAGATGACTGAACGAATCTGGGCAAATTTGCGACTGCTCCGTCGTGGTTCCATGAACGCAACCGCTTCCAACCGTCTGGCAAACGCGACCACCAGTGGTCTTGTAACGGCCGAGGTGGTGGATACAAGGTCACACGCGATAACGGCCAACGGAATTCGCTGGAAACCGGGTGATTGGGCCATCTATCGAAAGAGCAAACGCGGCAAGGTGCCAGGGCCGCGTGCAAGTCGCGTGAAACCAAACTTGAAGGGCGATACGTATAACTACGTCGTGGAGAAGTTCTGGATGGTCGACGAGGTTCATCTGGACGGAACGCTGACCATGCGAACCACGCGAGGCAAGACTCATCGCATTGGTGCGGACGATCCCAACCTGTCTCGTCCGAGTTGGTTCGCTCGTTTGCGATGGCGCGAGCGGTTCGTGGCCATCGAATCTCAGTTTGGAAATTCGACGTACGCCGCTTAACGCATACTGCTTGCACACTGCTTAACGTTCGCTGCTCGATGTCGCCGCTTCGCCCGCCGCTGCCAACATCAACGGACACTGGCCGACCTCATCGGGCCAAACGCGGAGCTCTACTTCGCGATTTTCTCTAGCAACGCGGCCACGGCGGCGGGGTCGTCCGATTCCCGCAGCTCCTCAATGCGAGCTTCCGGCACACCCACCTTTTCCAGGTGGCTGCACAATCGTTTCCATACGGTCGCCCGTTTCTTTCCCTCGCTCAGGTAGAGCTCGGTGACGGCTTCCTGAGCCTTCTGCAACCCGATGGCATCCCGGTTCTGGTAATAGTTCCGGATGATCTTTTCTTGGTGCGGCGTACGATTGGGAGCCATGGGCGATGCTTCAGCCTAGCGTTGGTTGCGTTTTTCTTCGGCACGGGCAGCTTGCAAAGCAGCTGCTTCGCGGGAGAGTTTAAACTCAGGCCCAGCGGGGAAGTACTGGACGTCGTCCTGCAAATAATAAGGACTTGGCAGCGTTTGGCCATTGAGCGAAACCTGACATCCGGTGTTGGTCGCCAACAGGGCCGCGAGAGCCAGGGTGCAGACCGTCCCGCGGGTGATCCAGTGCGTGTTCATCTTGTTTTCCATCGTTGTACGCCCCAACGCGTAAGGTTTTCGGACCGAACGGCTCACGCAACGAGAGCCCGTCTGCCTGAAATCGGTGACAGAATCGTTATCGGCGGAAGAACCGGAAAACCTTGACTGGATTCGCGAAAAAGTCCTGGGAGCCCCGAAAGACTCGCGGGGACCAAATGTCCAACGTCCAAATGCATGCGTTCAGCACTGCCTCGCAGTTTCACGCGGACGTTTCGACATGCCCGCAAACCACGCAACCACGCACGCTGTTTGCCTCGAGCGGCCTCCCCGCACCCCATCGGCCGCACCGCACCAATTCGGCGTGACTCACCGGGACGAATTCGCCACAATGGAAGAATGAACGAGACGCCACGCAACCAGCCTCCAAAGCTCCGATTGTCCAACATGTTTGATCGACGCCGATTTTTGCGAACCAGTTTGGCGGGTGGGGCTGCCGCAGCCACGGGAATGCTAAGCCCGCGAAACGCACACGCCGCCAACCGAGCCAAATGGGAAGAATCCATTCAGCGCGGACTGGAATGGCTCAGCAGCAAACAATCGTCTCGCGGCCAGTGGAACACCACCGTTTATCCCACCGCCATGGCTGCGCTCTCAGGCACCGCGTTGATTGGCAGCGGCAGCACGACGACTCAGGGTCCCTACGCCAAGCAGATTGCTCGCGCGTCGGACTTCCTGATCAGCAAGTCTCGCAGCAATGGATTGATCGGTGACCCTCAAACCGATTCAAGATACACCTATGGCCACGGGTTCTCGATGTTGTTCCTATCACAGGTCTTGGGCGAAGAAGGCTTGCTCGACCGACGCGAGGAGTTGGTGGAGGTTTTGCAAAAGGCGGTTGAATTCAGCGGCAACGCCCAAACAGCCGCGGGAGGTTGGGGCTATGTCTCGGCCAAAGAGGGCAACGACTTCGACGAGGGCAGCACGACAATCACCCAAGTCCAAGGTCTTCGCGGGTGTCGCAATGCGGGCATCCCCGTCAGTGGCGAGGTCATCGATAAAGCGAAGGAATACATCTATCGCTGCAAGAATCCCGACGGCGGAATCAGCTACAGCAGCCGACAAACGGGCAGCAGTCGCCCCGCCATCACCGCCGCCGCGTTGGCCGCGTTGTACAACGCGGGTGCGTACGACAGCGAACATGTGCCGGAGATGCTGAAGTACAGCAAAGAGACGCTGCACGACATCAACAACGGCGCGCGAGCCTTTGGACATTGGCACTACACGTATCTCTACTACAGCCAAGTCGTGTACCGGCAGGGCGATGAATTGTGGTTGCCGTTCCGCGATCGTTTGTACGATCGCATCGCCGCGGAACAAAAACCCGATGGCTCGTGGGAAGGCCAAATCCATCCGGTCTATGTGACCGCTTGCAACCTGATCATGATGCAAATTGACCGAGGCTTTTTGCCCATCTATCAACGCTAAGGCCAAACGATGGACTTGGAATCGTTCAGCCAGCGTGTACTCGAGATCGTCCAGCGACATTTCCCCACCGAAGGCTTCCGCATGGGTGAGGAACTGGGTGTCTTGTCCTGTGGCGAGATGCAATTCGGTTTGTCAAATCTGCTGGCCCAATACCATCAATCGAATCTCGACGATGACGAATTGGACGAAACCGTTCGCGTGACGTTCGCTCGGATGTTGGAAATGGTTCGCGCCGCGGACCAAGTGCTACCGGAAACATGGGAAGAAGCCAAGCCTCGCTTGCGGGTCCAACTTTGTCGCAGTGACATCGATGCGTTGCGGAAAGCCATCACGTTTCCCTTCGCCAGTGACATCACCAGCAGCGTCGTGGTGGATTCGCCACATGGTTACGCTTACATCCGACCGGAAGATGCGGAACGATGGGGCCAATCCGTCGTGGATTTGATTGAGATCGCCAAGACAAATCTGTTGGCCGATTCGTTGGATTGCCCGATGGGTGTGGTGGAAGGACCGCCCAAATTCATTGCGATTCAATCCGGTGATGGCTACGACGCCGCGCGAGTGTTACTGCCACAAATTCGCGAACGATTGATCCGAGAATTGAGCGAGGACTCGGAAGCGTCCGATGGGGAACCCGCCGCGATCGTCGGCGTCCCCAACCGAGATTTCTTGATCGCGTGGTCAGCGGCCTTGCCCACCGAGTTGCACGAGCAGTTGGCACGCACCGTTTCCGAAGATTCGCGACGGCAATCGCATCCGCTCTCCGAGCAGACCTTTCGCATCACCGCCGAAGCAATCTGGCCCATTCACGGGTTTTGAAACGCAGCAGGTATCGGCGTCGTTACCACAAACTCGCTATCTATTGCCTGGCTGCTTTCACGCACCGTGCGGCTTGCGCCGCGACGCTAAGAACGTAGGCCGGACCGAAGCGAAGCGGAGCTCCGGCAGCAGAACGTCAACCACCAAAACACACCGCGATCCAACTCGCGTCCTACCGTCTTAGCGGAATGGGCGCAAGCCCTCCGGTACCAGCAACCACCACCCACCTGTGACGCCCAACTCTGAAATCATCTTTTCGCAAACCAACACTCGAACACCCTTTACACACCGTGCGGCTTGCGCCGCGACGCTAAAAACGTAGGCCGGACCGAAGCGAAGCGGAGCTCCGGCAGAGGGACATCGCAAGGCCCAAATTAGGTCGACAACTTTTCCATGATTTGATCGGCGGAACGTCGTAGCAACACATCATCATCGAGTGTTTCATCGATCTTGCGAATCGCGTGCAACACGGTCGAGTGATCTCGACCACCAAAGGCGTCGCCGATTTGAGTCAAACTGAACTCGGTCATTTTACGAGCCAACCACATCGCCAACGACCGAGCACGAACAATGTTCTGTCGTCGCGAACCACTCCGCATGTCGGTCGATTTGACTCCGAGTTGACGCGCGACCGCGGTGGTGATGGCTTTGATCGAGATCGACTGAGCTCCACCGGCGGTTTCGATCGCCGACTGCACGGCTTCGCTGCAGATCGGTTGATCGTGCATCCGACACCACAACGCGATTTGCTTGATCGCGGATTCGAATGAACGCACCGTGCAATCCACCGGCAGCCCCGCATCCAACAACGACAACATCTCCGGTTCGACCTCCGGTAAATGAGCCAGCATCAATTCGCGGAGGATGGTGCGACGGGTATCGCCTGACGGAGGTTGCAACGTGACGGTCAATCCCGGCAACGTGCGGCTGACCAACGCCGGTCGAAGCCCGCGCACCTCGGACGGCAAACGACGACACGTCACAATGGTCAATCGACCTTCCGCATCACGGGCTTCCAACCGCTGAGCCAACTCTTCTTGAGCGGGCCCCTTGTCAGCGATCAGATGCAAATCATCCAGCACCAGAATCGGAACCGAATCAAGCTTCTCGCGAAATCGCGGCATATCCTTCGAATCAATCGACGATGCAAATTCGCGTGCGAAATCGATCGCTGGCTGATACAGCACACGACTGGACAGCACCCGCGAAGTGACCTCAGTCGGTCCGCCTTTGGGTGTTTGCTCATCCAATCCCATCGCGTCCCACACATTGCTGATGCTCATCCGTTTGGACAGATGCAATGCCAGCGCCGTTTTCCCCGTCCCCGGTTGACCGACCAACAGCATGGGTCGCGAAATTTCGAGCAGGGTCTCGATGGGGTTCTCGCACACGTATCCCGCCAGCCGATTTTCGTCACCGCAATAAAACAGCGGAACGATCGGCCGAACAATCTCACTATCGCGGCGACGGCGACGCAGCGAGGGCCGTTCCAGCGCGAAAGAATTGACGTTGGGAGACGAAGCAACCACGACGGGGCACGAGTTTAGAGCGAGGTGGTGAAATCCAGACAGCTTCACTCTAGATTGAAATTTCGTTCACCGCCATCCATTTCTAGGCAAGTTATCCACAGCCTACCCGTCGATTGCCCTCGAAAATTGCCGAGAAATCAGCTCAGCGGCCCGCTCAATTTCGGCCTCCGTGGAAAACCTCGACACGCTGAAACGAAGGGCGGAATCCAGCAGACTTTTGCCCACTCCCATTGCCTGCAGCACGTGACTGGGGGGACTGCTGCCGCTGCTGCACGCCGATCCGCTGCTACACGCCACCCCGGCCATATCCAGAGACATCAGCAAACTTTGGCGATCGGCTCCCGGCAACGAAACGCAAGTGGTCGATGGCAACCGAGCCGCATCTTTGCCGTGCACCACCAATGTCGGATGGTCGCGTAGTAACTTGGATTCCAACAGGTCTCGCAGTCGCCGCATTTGATCGGCGGATTCAGGCAACGCCTCACACGCGATGCGGATCGCTTCGGCCGTGGCAACGACCAACGCCACGGGTTCGGTTCCCGGCCGAGTCCCCAATTGCTGTTCGCCGCCCTGCAATCTGGCTCGGACTTCGAGCCCCGCCTCGAGCCATAAAAAGCCAACGCCGACCGGACCGTGGATCTTGTGCGGAGTAATCGTCGCGGCAGAGACACCCCATTCGGTCAAATTGACCGGCACCTTGCCAATGGACTGAGTCGCATCGACATGCAATGGAACTCGAAACTCTCGACAGATGTTTGCTGCCTGTTCGATTGGTTGGATCACGCCCGTTTCGTTGTTGGCTGACATGATTGACACCACGGCGACGGAGTCCGACTGCTGCGCATCACGCGTCTGCTCGATCAAGATCTCTCGCAGTGAATCCAACTTCACCACGCCATTTGGATCAACATCGATCCATGCCACCGTTCGTCCCGCCTGTTCCGCGGTCGCCGCGGCAGCCAAGACGCTGGGATGTTCCACTCGGCTAACAACGATTGCCGCATCCGGTTCTCCGATCCCGTGAATCGCCAAGTTGTTCGATTCGGTGCCGCCGCTTGTGATCAACAAACGAGGAGCATGCACGCGGGTGAGGTCACTTCCAAGACAACGTCCAATGCGGTCCGTCGCCTCGTCCAATCGCATTCGTGTTTGCTGTCCCAATCGGTGTTGGCTGGACGCATTGGCGGGCGTTTGCAAAAGGGCCTCGGTCAGCACTCGTGCCACGCTGGGATCCATTGCGGTCGTGGCGTTGTTGTCGAGATAGATCATGTGGTTTCTGCGCCGCCGTCTGACGCATCGCCAGTTGACGAATTCGCGTCGGGCATCAGGGATTGCAATTCGGGGTTGTCGGGTTGCTCCGCCAATGCCTCCGCCATCAGAGCATCTGCCAATTCATCGCGGCCCGCATCACGCATATCACGAATCAACGTGACGTACTCGCTGGCTAAATAGCGGTCGATTGATTGCTTCCAATCAGCTAAACCGTCCGCGTCCCGCGTCAGCTCCAAGATTCGCGGCATCAACACATAAAGTTCACGATTGGCTAGGTCTGCGATCTTTGGCCACAATTCCTTTGCCAGCTTGGGATGATCAACCGACCACTGCTTCCAAACCGCGACGCTGTTTTCCATCAAACGCAGATGATCCACCAGCAAGGCCGCGTCGCCCGGTGCCGCTTCGCTCGCCCCGCGTTCGACTTCGACCAAGTGCCACACCGTGGGTGCTTGATTGGGCAACGGCAACGTCTTGGACTGGGTGAGGAAACGAGCCGTTTCAGGCGTGTTGCTGACGCGGTGAATCGGTGTGATCTGCCATCGCAGCAACGGGATCTCGTAGAAAGAAAACCGACGCGTTTGAAAGTGCGTCGGGCTGAACTCGGTGCCTTGAACGGAACCCGTCGCCAAAATGATCAGAAACAGCACGCCGCCCAAAATGATGGTCGACAGGACGATCAGCCAAAACTTCGCGTTCAAGAAGAAGCGTCTCCGAGAACGCTTTTTGGACGAACGAGGTGCCACCAGCGGATCTGTGCTGGATTGGCTGGTTGAATCGGCAGCGGTCGCTGGCATCGTGGAAATATCCCGGCAGACGTCAATCAAACGGTTTGGTAGGTTCGCGACTCGTCCAATTTGTCCCGAGAAACCTTTTTCCAAGCGTAACAAAGATGAATGGCTACGCCACACCTTGGAAGCGAGGTCCATCCAGCGGCGTTGCCGGAATCGCCGCGTCGCGAACCACGCCGCAAGCCTCGGCTTGGACCAGCCCCACGCAAGGCCATCGGACTGCGACGCAACTGGCCGGGGCCGCACTCAGGCGACTCCTAACGGGCAACGGACAATCCACGCGGCGCTCGGCCTCCTTTGACCAGCCATTTGGGCAGGAAAACGCCGAGTCGATGGCGGGCGTAGACGCGGGCTCCAACGGTCATTCCTCGGACGCGAACCCGGCAGCGGACACCGACGCGGTCGATCCGGAAGATCGCCTGGCCGCTCGAGCTCGGGTCGAAGGCGTGTTGCTGATCGCGAAATCCCCGCTGAATTACCGACGTTTGGCGGCTCTGGCCAACGTCGAAGACGCTACGTCAGCACGCACCTTGGTGGGCGAACTGAACGAACTCTACGAGCGGATGGGCCGTGGAATTCGCATTGAGCAGGTCGCCGGTGGACAACGCATGATGACGCGTTCGGTCGTCGCCCCCTGGCTTCGGCGACTTGGTTTTTTGGCTCCAGCGGTCCGGTTGAGTTGGCCGATGATGGAAACGCTCGCGGTGGTGGCCTACCGGCAAGACGTCACGCGGGCAGACATCGAAGCCGTGCGTGGTGTCGCGTGCGGTGAAATTCTGCGACAGTTGATGCAATTGGATTTGGTCCGAATCAGCGGTCGCAGTGAAGAGTTGGGGCGTCCCTACCTTTACGGCACCACCAAACGTTTCTTAAAAATCTGCGGATTGGCGTCGATAAAGTCGCTTCCGCCGATTGACTGGCACGCATCCTGCGATGATGTTTCTGAATCTGACGACGGGTTGGATGAAACAGTCGTCCAGGATGAAAATGTTGACGAAGTGACATCGAGAGAAAACTCTCAAACCGAATCCCATCCTCGCCGCGAATCGTCTGCCGATCAGTCGGAAACGGATCCCTCGGCAACCGAGAATTTGCACCCCACCAAGGAGTCTGACGTGAGTATCGCCGCGACCGAAACTCTCGCCACTGAATTCACCGCTTCACTCGACGCTGATCTGTCTGGCGGCGTGGCCGTGTTGGATGCCCCCGTGGCCGATGAGGGCACTTCCTCCGCAGATCCCACCGCCGTGATCGAAGATGAAGAAGACGATCTGTACGAAAACGGATTTGATCTCGACGACGATGAGGACGACGACTTCGACGACGATGACTGGGATGACGAAGACGACGAGGAAGATGAAGACGAGGACGACGACGAAGAGTCAGATGACCTCGACGATGAAGACGACGACCTCGACGGCACCGACGACTGGGAAGAAGTCGACGACGACGATGCCGACGAAGACTGGGAAGACGACGATGACGACCTGGATGAAGAAGACGAAGACTGGGAAGATTGATCGCGTCCATTTCGGGTTGAGGTAGCCCCGGCCTCGCCGGGTGCTGCCACGCGTCCTCTGCTGCCAGCCGCGTATCCAGCAACACCGCGGACCGCTCGATCGGTCCAGCGTCGACGCGGCATCTCAACATGGGTCCGGCGCTACAGATCCAACAGCACGGATCCGACATCTCATTTGTTGGAACCGGACCTTATTGGAACCAGACCTGCCTTCGCGATCGTGATTCTGGTTGTGACGATTGCTCGCTTCTTGACCGTTGCTTGGGTCATGCCGATCGCACCTTCCATTGCGACTCGGCAAACTTCACCGGCTGACGACTTTCGTCATCCATGTGGTGTTTTTTCAACATCGAGCAAATGGTGACCTACCTTTCAGACGGTAGCTGTCCTTTTGTATCGCAATCGTTGCTCGAACCCATGTTTGAAACCACCCAAGCCCAACTGTTGATGCTGGAACCCGAACAAGTGCTCGCGGACTTGGCCGCGTTTCGCTTGGAACTCTTGGGTTATCGGTTGGAGGTGGTCGGCAGCGGTGCCGAAGCCGTCGATCGACTGAGAAGCCAACCGGCGGACCTGCTGATCTTGGACACCAAACTTCCTGAAGGCGACGGTCTGGAATGGCTGACCGAACTGCGTTTGGAATTTAGCCCCGAACAAGTTCCCGCCTTGGTCTTCTCGTTGGACCCCAGCTTGGAAATGGTTCGCCGAGCCTACCTCGCCGGTGCCCAGGACTACTTGATCACACCGTTTGATCCCACCGTCCTGGAAGAGAAGGTGCAAAAGCTCCTTCCGACTCACGCGGAAACCGTTTGAGCCCACGCCGCTGATCCACCACGTCGTAATCAATCACCCCTTGTTCCAACGAATCCTTAGCCTGCACGGACCGAAGCGATGAAACGAATTGGCGACATTTTGGTTGAACTGGAGATTCTGACCAAAGAACAAATGGACGCCGCGTTCTCCGACAAGCCTCGCGGCGTGATGATCGGTGACTGGCTCGTCCGTCAATCGTTGATTAGCAATGCGCAGCTCGGTGCCGCATTGTCCGAGCAATTCTCGGTGCCTTTTGTTGACATTGATTTTTCAAGCGTGAACCCACAAGTCGCGCGATTGCTGCCCGAGGATTTCGCACGGTCTCAAGAAGCCGCCGCCATCGACGTTGGCGAACAAATGTTGACGCTGGCAATGGTCGCTCCCGACGACATCGAAACCATTGCGGAAGCGGAGTTGATGACGGGGTACAAGATCCGTCCCGTTGTCGCGCTCGAAGATGACGTTCGCGAATTTTTGAACCGCATTTACGACGACCGAGCCTTCGCACGTCAAACCATCGTCGACATGAAGTTCGCCGAGATGGCGGAATCCGGCGAAGTCACCGAAGAAGACGAATTGGCAATGTCCGCCGTCAGCCAAGAAGACGCGCCCGTGGTGAAGTTGGTTCAAGCCATCTTGTCGGGTGCGGTGTCCGCCGGTGCCAGCGACATTCATTTGGAACCGCACAAACCCGAGATGCGAGTTCGCTATCGAGTCGACGGTGAGTTGCAAGTCGTCATGACAATTCCCAACCACATCGAAGATTCCGTGGTCAGCCGTATCAAAGTCATGGGCGACATGGACACCACCGAAAACCGACGACCGCAAGACGGCCACCTCACCGTTTATGAAAACGGTAAACGAGTGGGCTTTCGGATCAGCGGCATCCCCACGGTGGACGGTCAAAAATTGGTGCTGCGACTGCTGGACGAAGGCGGACAAACGTTCGACCTCGCCAACATCGGAATGCCTCAACGAGACTACGACTCCGTCCGTCGCATCATCGACAAACCACACGGCATGTTCGTGGTCACCGGTCCGACGGGTAGCGGTAAGAGCACGACGCTGTACGCGGCACTGCAGCACTTGAATGACGATGATCGCAATATCGTCACCGTGGAAGACCCGGTGGAATATCGCTTGGCCGGAATCAATCAAGTTCAGAGCGACAACGAATTCGGGATGGGCTTTGCCAACGCATTGAAATACATCATGCGGCAAGACCCCGACGTGATCATGCTCGGTGAAATTCGCGACTGCGAAACCGCCTCCACGGCCGTGCAAGCCGCTCTAACGGGTCACCTTGTGATCAGCACGCTGCACACCAATGACGCTGTGGGTGCCGTGCAACGTTTGGCTGACCTTGGCGTCGACAACTTCAAAATCGCCGGTTCGTTGATCGGCAGTGTTGCCCAACGGTTGCTGCGTTGTGTTTGCGAAAACTGCAAGGTGGACGCGCCGGCCAACTTGAACCTACTCGAAGCACTCGATCCTGAACAAAGGGTGCCTCGCAACACCACTTTCATTCGTGGTGCGGGCTGCAAACGATGCCTTGGTACCGGGTTCGCCGGACGGATGCCGATCTTCGAAATCATGCCGCTGAACTCTGAGATTTCGGCCGCGATCGAAGCCGGTGTTCCGCACTCGCAATTGGAAGATTTGGCCTTGGCAGCCGGCATGGTGCCACTGCGACAAGCGGGACTCGAAGCAGCCGTTGCCGGTCGAACATCGCTGGATGAAGTCTACTTCAAAACCAGTGGTGATCGACGCAGCACGCAATCGGCCCCGGTAGCGGGTGGACGCAGATCTGCGGACGGTCCAGTCCCCAGCGCCATCGCATGATGTTCGAACGAGTCGCAAGTGATCGATTGAAGAATTAGGAAACACGTTCATGTCCATGTCACCCAGCACCACAACCACACCGACCGATGGCGGCTTGATGGGGTTCTTGCGCAAGCTGAACTCGATCGAAGTCGGCGGTCCGAAACGAGGTGTCCCCAAAGGCTGCGATCCAACTCGCATTCCTCCAGTGCCACTTGCGCAGTTGATGCGAATGCTGCTGATGCTGCTTCAGAATGGGCTCACGCTACCCAAAGCACTCGGTTCGTTGGCCATGGACGCGTCCAGCCGCCGCTACAGCAACGTGCTATTGAAGATGCGAAGCACGATCATGGCGGGCGGCTCGATCAGCGACGCAATGGCGCGTTATCCGCGCACGTTCAACAAGATGCAAGTTCAACAGGTCCGCTTGGGTGAACGCAGCGGTTCGCTGGAAACCGCGTTGCTTCGCGTTTGCGAGCAAGTCGAACGCAAAGTCGCACTCCGCAAACGCATCATGAAGAAAATCAGCTACCCGATTCTGATCACGGTGGCTGGCTTTGGCTTGATGATCTTCATGTGTGTCGTGGTGGTTCCTGAATTTGAAACCGTCTACACCGCCAGTGGTGTCGACCTGCCTCCCGTGACGCAGTTTGTCACCGGTATGAGTCGCTTCCTGTTGACCAAGGGGATCTTCGCCATTCCCGTGATCATCGTGTCGGCCATTTTGTGGAGTCTGGGCAGAAAGAAGCCCAAGATCGCAGCCAAAATGGACGCGGCGTTCCTCAAAATTCCTGTTGTCGGACCATGGCTTCGCGACGCTGCGGTGTTGCAATTTGTGGAAGCCACCTCGGCCATGGTTCAGTGCGGTTACAAACCCATCGAAGCCATTGAAGTCGCGTCAACCTGCGTGAAGAATCGGTGCGTTCGCGGCGCCATCGAAGACATCAACCAAGGAGTGCGCCGGGGCGAGAAGCTCAGCGTTGAGTTGGCACGTTACGAACAGTTCTTTCCACCCACTCTGTGCCAACTGATTGGCGTCGGTGAGCAGTCCGGCGAATTCTCGCGATCACTGCAAGGCACCTGCGATCACCTACGCGATCGATTGGAATCACGCATCGATGCCTCCGTCGGCATGCTGGAACCCATCCTCACGATCTCCTTGGCGGCCATGATCGGCGGCATGGTGCTGTCTATTTACACCCCAATGTTCCACATGTTCGAGGTGCTTGAATGATCAAACGTTTCCTTCCACCCCAACGTGGCTTCAGCGTTCTGGAAGTCATCGCGGCACTGACCATCGCCACGATGTTCGCCATGACGGGTTTGGCATTCCTTCAAACCCATGGCGAAACCGCGCAGTCACGAGCTTGCGAAGCCCATCGCGCGGCATTGCAGAGCGACGTCACGTTGTACGAACAAGAAAACGGACGACTGCCGACTAGCGCCATGCGTGAACTGGCTGATGCGGACTACACCGGCGAAGTGCTACCCACGTGTCCCACCTCGGGAAACGCATACCGTCTCGACCGAGGCAACGTGGTTTGCCCCACTCACGGGCAATGATTGAATGACGGCCAGTGATCGAGCTAGCGAATCGAGATCGCGGTTTGAAGCGGCCGAAGCACGCTGTCGATCAGATACTCGTCGACCAAATCGCGACACAACTGCGATAGCCGAGTGAATTCGTCGGCGTAGTTTTCTTTCGCACCCAGCGAATCGTAGCGACGCACCATCATGTAAACGCTGAGCTGTTCTTCCGTGAACTCGCCCGTTCGAATTTGGAACGCTCCCGTTCGCGACTCGAAGCTGATCCGGCACTGCGTCTTGCAATCTTCGTCCAAAGCAAATTGGATCACCGGTTCGTTGGACAGCAGTTTGCCGTAGGGCAGTTGCGTGAACTTCTCCAGTCCCGGAGCAATCCCAATCGCTTCGGTCACGATTTCGTTGTGGTTGCCTTTGCAAGTGAAATCGAAACCGAGCATGACCGTCAACGCTTCGCAATCCAGCGGGCTAACCGACAGCTCATACGGAACCAACTCCAACACCGCGCGATGCTGCTCACACGCGTCTTCGTAACTGGGTGGGCTGACCATGCCGCTGTTGACGCGTTTGGGTTCGATCGAAACCCAGCGGTAGGCTCCGCTGTCTTTTTCTTTCTCCTCTTCCAGCACGTACTCGTCTTTCTCGCGTGCATAGAAGTTCGCCATCTTCGGATAACGACGCTGGACCTGCTCGAAGTAATGCAGGACTGATTCGCGACCTTGCGGCAACTCCATTTCAGTGGACAGGTTCATGTTCACGTAATATTCGTCGCCGAAATTGCCGTAATCACTCATATCGTTTGCACTCAATGAAAAAGCGTGTGAGGAAAAGGTCGAACCACCAGAACCGATCGTTGCTGACGAACCGTTCAGAAAAGAATTCTCGAACGAGAACGTCGCCCAAACATCCTGATCCGGCTGGTTCGCGACCGACCGCGGAGATGCGAGATCTCCCGTGACGGCACCACACAGTTTAGCAACGCGGGAGGCCCTGCAGTGTGCTTGGACACCTGAGTTTGCAAGCAAAGCCCTCACACAGGTGGAAGGGTGCCACACCGTCCAAAACAGCAACCGCGTGGCGGTCAAATGAGACGAAAAAGAGAAGCCGTTGGTTCATCCCAATCGCCGACAAACCACTTGCCGGCAAACCGATCACCGAACAAAAGTTCCGCGAAATGATGGTGTCGACTATTTGCACCACGTGCCGTCGTCAACCGACACAGGCGCTATCCAATGGGCTGCGACGCGGCCGCCAGTTTTCCCATCGACACGTCCGCATCCTCGATGGCATGGTCGCTCAGTCGGTACGGCAAGATCACCCAAAAAGTACTCCCACGTCCGAGTTCGCTTTGGAAATCAATTTCGCCACCAAGCAACACCGCCAACTCCTTGACGATCGACAACCCCAACCCGGTCCCAGCAAATTCGCGAGTCAGTCCATCACCATCCAGCACTTTTTTACTCTGGCGGAACTTCTGGAAAATGATCGGCTGATCCTCTTCGGCAACTCCGACACCGGTGTCCGTCACTGACAAGCGGAATCGGTCGTCATGCAAATCCACTACACGCACGGTGATCATGCCTCCCTCAGGAGTGAACTTGATCGCGTTGCTAAGCAGGTTGTTCAGGATCTGCCCAAGTTTGTTGGGGTCTTGGTAAGCGACCGGCAAATCTTCTGGCACCTCGACCGACAAGGAAATGTTCTTGTCCTCCGATAGCGACTGAATCATGTCGCATTGTGCGCCCACCAAACGAGACAAATGGAATTCGCTACGACGGACCTCCATCTTGCCAGCCTCGACCTTTGCCAAGTCAAGAATGTCGTTGATCATTTCCAAAAGCAAACGACCACTCTTCTGAATATTGGACGCGTAGCGACGTTGCTTTTCCGAGAGGGAATCAATGCCCTGCAAGACTTCCGAGAAACCGATGATGCTGTTCAGTGGCGTGCGGAGTTCGTGACTCATGTTGGCCAAGAAATCCGTCTTCAATCGGTTGGCTTCGTAGAGCTGAAGGTTGAGCTGAGCGAACTGGTCGACGCGCGCATCGAGTTCTCGGTTGACGCTTTGAAGCTGCGTCTGGGTTTCGGTGAGGTGACGAAGCATCCGATTGAATGCATCCGCCAGTTCACGAAATTCATCGTCGGTGGAAATGGTTGCCCGTTGATTGGTGTCGCCGTGCGTGATCGCATCGCTGACGTCACGCAGGTGCAACAAGGGTTGCAGCACGAGGTAGCGAACAATCGCGTGCAACACGAACAACGTGACCGCAACAATGAACATCGCAATCGACACCACGATCGCTCGGATCCCTGTCATGTCTTTGACGATCTTGTCGTCCGGCATGCTGATCCGCTTCACACGGTACGGCAACTGGGCGGCCAACTTCGTTGGGTCTTCGTCCTTCGACAGCGAGATGATTTGACCGCTGGGTGCGTGGCACGGCATGCAGTCGTGTGTCATGAACACCGGTTCGTAGTAAACGTAGCGACCGTTCGTCGGACCGAGTTCTTCAAAGACAGGCCGATTGGCCGGACCGATCCGGCTCATGGCGGCATCGTCCGCCAAGTTGACGGTCTTGCTCAGATCAATCGGGTCATCTGAAAGCAAACGTTCCAACCGAGCGCGGAACTGCGGCTCCAACGCTTGCAGCAATTGCAGTTCACTCGGCTCAGTGGGCTGAATCGGTGCGGACAAATTGTCGAACGGCTGCGGGTCTTCCAAACCCAAAATGTCAAACTGGATGTCTTGGCTCAGCAACTGCGATCGCAACCCGGCGATCTCTTGCCGAGTCATGTCGAGCTTGTCTTCGGGCAGATGAGCCGAATACATCGCCTCGGCGTGGATCAGCATCATCTCCGTGGCCGCCGCGTCGCGGGCCTGTTGCTGCGTCGTGCTGCTGACCCAGCGGTCGGCGAGCAAAAACACCATGCAAAAAGCGCCGCACATCAACACGACGAGCGCCGAGCCAAAGAACAACAAACACTTGCGTTCCAGACTCATCGAAGCAAATAGGCTTTGGACGATCCGCAGCATGGGCGTCCAGCGAAAACGCTGGTTCAGACGGGTCGGGCAGACTCAATCGGGCCGAAGATCGACCGCCGAAAGAGGGCCTCAAACAGGAGTTAAAACGGGACGGCAGCCCTCTATTCTGAACAATCCAGCGTCTCACGACGAGACGAATCGTCTGGATCCAGCCGGTCGGCAGCCGTTTCAATCGTTTTTTTTGTCATTTTTTGTCTCGGGCGGCCCGGAGTTTGGTCCGTAAATCGCCGCTGAAAAGCTTGTTTGCCCCCCTCACCACAACTAGGATGCGACACTCAAACACGATCCCAACCGATCAGATTTCGCCTCTTAACTTCCCGCCTTCTGACTCTGAGAATCCGATGAACCGTTCCCTTCGCCTCACTTTGCAGTGGACGTTGGTGGTCTGCATGATCGCCATCTTGAGCGTGAGTCCTGCTTCGGCTGGATGGCTGCTGAAGCGAATCCATGGCAACAATGCCGCCAGCTGCGAGATTGCGTCGGACACCTGCTGCCCAGCGCCACAACCTGTGTGCTGCGAGCCTGTTGCTTGTGAACCCGTCTGCTGTGAACCAGCTCCCGCCCCAACCTGTTGCGACAGCGCGGAAATCATTCCCGCCCCCGTGGTCGCCCCCATGGTCACTGATTGTTGCGGTGGCGGTGTGGTTGGCGAAGTGATCGTCGAGCAACCGCTGATGGGCGAAACGATCTTGAGCGAAACTCCCGTCGAAGGCGGAATCATCGAAGCACCCGCCATCGTGTCGGAAAAACCGGCTGACGAAGAAACGGACACCGCACCACCGATGCCCGCTGAAACGGAAGAGCCCGCCGTGGCTCCCGAAGCAGACCCGGCCGCCAACGCGGAACCCACCGAAGCCGAAGCTCCCGTGGAAGCGCCAGCCCAGGAAGCTCCCGTCGTGGATGAACCCGTGATGGAAGAGCCTGCCGTTGAAGCTCCCGCTGTGGAAGAACCAACGGTCGAAGAGCCAGTGATGGAAGAGCCGGCTGTCGAAGAACCCTTGACGGAAACTCCCGAAGCTAACCCATTCCCAACCGAAGCTCCCGCGGAAGAAGCTCCCTTCGACATGCCCGTTGAGGAAGCACCGGTCGAAGCCGAGCCTGCTGACGATGGCTTCGGTGACTTGTTCGGCGGCGACACTGAAATGCCAGCTGAGCCTGCCACTCCTGACGTGGAAGCTCCCGCAGCCGACCCCATCGACGACCTCTTCGGTGGAAACGACGCGGCTCCCGCCGACATGCCAGCCGAGCAACCTGCTGACGATGGCTTTGGCGATTTGTTCGGTGGTGACACGGACCCAGCTCCCGCAGAGATGCCTGCCGATCAGCCCGCTGACGACGGCTTTGGTGATCTGTTTGGTGGCGAAAGCGAAGCACCCGCGGATGCCTTGATGCCTGCTGAAGAAGCCGCTCCCGCCGAAGACGGCCTGAACGATTTGTTCAACGAGGGCGGCAATGACGCGGCTCCCGCCGACGGTGGATTGGACGATCTGTTTGGTGATCCACCAGCAGACAACAATGCTGACACGGATTTGGATGACCTGTTCGGAAAAGCGGAAACTCGTTTGGCCGATTCGGAAGTCACCCAAGTCGTGACCGAAAAGAAAGCCGCTGACTCCATCGACGTTTTGGAAACCACCAAAACGCGAACCTGGATCGACAACACTGGCAACTGGGGAACCGATGGCCGCTTGGTCGAAGTTCGTCCCAACGAAATCAAGATCCTGAAAACGAACGGCAAGACTTGCACGGTTCCGATGGAACGTCTCAGCGACGCTGACCGGTCCTACGTCGAATCGATTCGTGCCCAAGTCAACGAATTGTTGTTCGCGATGGCTTCGGCGAAGTGAGCTGGCGTCGGGTGAGTCTCCCCTTTGCCGCAAAAGGCATCACCGCGTTTGGCGGACATTGAGGGAACTGGCCCAGGCTCGGCTCACCCTCACTGCATTGCACAACGCCCAGTTGGTTCAACCGACTGGGCGTTTTTTATTTTGGGGCTCAAGCCGCCCGCCCTCTCAGCCGAATAGAACGGTATCAGCGATTGAATCGCTCTGAGCCGGAAACGCTCACTAGTCAAAGCAATGCATGCATTGCCCCGACGCTGGAAAACGCTTCCAACGGGACGGGCTTGACGGAAAAGCACTCGTTTCCTAACTTGCTCAGCTTGTGCAACAGGCAGTTTTTGACTGGCTCCAGCACGTGAAGGCGACGTGGCCAAGTGGCTAAGGCGAAGGATTGCAAATCCTTTATTCGTGGGTTCGAATCCCACCGTCGCCTCTGATGACGGCCGACTTCCGAGGTGTTGACCCTTTTCATCGCCGAATCGGACGGCTAACATCGTTTCCAACGGTGAGAGTGCTTGTAAGCACCCCTCACCATCGCCCTTGTAGCTCAGTTGGTAGAGCAACGGACTCTTAATCCGTGGGTCCTAGGTTCGAGCCCTAGCGGGGGCATCTTTTTGCCTCGCATGACGCTGAAACAGCGTGTTTTGCGATGGCTTTGGTCGGGGTGGAAACCTGGACCGGTTCTTGGCCCGCTTGATGCGGTTTTGGTCCGCGAATTTTTGCTTGGCCGCACGGCTCAACGCACCTGCTCTTTCCGTCGCCGCTGGCCCGTTCGTCTGATCGTTGGAAGCTTTGCGTTCGAGCGATCTCTACAGGTGACGCTGCCGCTTCTACAATCCACTTGGCGGATTGAAAATTGATTCGCAAGCGGACGGAACCGGCGTGTCTCTTTGAACCGAGACACGCCTTTCGCGATTCGAGAACGCTGGCACGCTCACCTATCACGGCCGCATTGATGAACGACAGCACGCCATCCGCCACCGGACGCAATCGGTTCGGCTTGGGACCGGGAATCTTGGTCACCGCCGCCTTCATTGGTCCAGGCACCGTGGTGACTGCCAGTCGAGTTGGCACGCAGCACGGATGCGAATTGCTGTGGACGGTGTTGTTTGCCGTGATCGGGACCATTCTGCTTCAATCGATGGCCGCCCGACTCGGGATCCTCACGGGCACCGGTCTGAGTGAAGCCATTCGCGAGAATCTGCGGGAGTCGCGTTGGTTAAGGCCAATCATGCTTCTGACCATCGTGGCGATCGGATTTGGAAACGCCGCTTATCAAACCGGGAATCTCACCGGTGCGGTGGTGGGCGTGTCCGCTCTCTTCGGCGGTTCTTCGTTGGCATGGAACCTTGCGATCGGAACCTTCGCAACGTTGGTCATCGTTTCGGGACGCGATCGGTTGCTCCAAAGCGTCTTGATGGTGCTCGTCTTTGCGCTCAGTGCTGCGTTCTTGTTCACGGCTGCCACCCACATGCCCTCGCTACAACGTGTCGCCTCGGGATTGCTGATTCCAAAGATCACGTCAGAGAACTTGACCTTGGTACTTGGCATGATCGGTACGACGATCGTTCCCTACAATCTGTTCCTGCACGCAAGTCGTTCCGCAGCGACCTGGAAGGCCACTCCACCGCAAGAAGCCATTCGCCAATCCAACTGGGACACCGGCCTGTCAATTTCGTTGGGCGGTTTGGTGACGGCGTCGATCTTGCTCACGGCATGCGTGGGGTTCCACGATCGAGGCAGCAACTGGGAAACGCCAGAACAGATCGCCAATGGATTGGGTCCGGTGCTGGGACCGCTCAGCGGTCATGCATTTGCGATGGGAATGTTTTGTGCCGGGCTCACCAGCGCAGTCACCGCACCCCTTGCCACTTCCTACGCGGTGTGCGGTTGCATGGGTTGGCCCGCCAATCCATCGAGCCGGCCATTCCGCGTCATCGCCGTTTCGGTCATCGTAATCGGAGTCACGGCGGTCCTGGTCCTGAACGGAAGTCCTGCTGCGACAATCATCATTGCGCAAGTCGCCAACGGCATGCTGTTGCCGATCGTCGCAGCGGTCATGTTGATTGTGGTTCGACGATCCTCACCATCCACTTCGCGAAGCTTGTCGCCTTGGGCAACAACGATTTCTTGGATAGTGGTCGCGTTCGTCACGTCGCTCGGACTTTGGCGAATCTACTCAGCCTTGCCCTTTTAGATGCGTTCGCGGCAATTTCCAAATGTGAGCCGGCTCGCTCGTTGAAGCAATTTGGTCATGCATCGCGACTCAGATATTGATGCACGCAAGTGATGGCGAGTGCACCGTCGCCGGTGGCGAACGCGCATCGCTTGGTGGTTCCGCTTCGAACGTCACCAGCCGCGAACACACCGGGGCAGGTCGTCTCCAATTCGCAAGGCTCCCGTTCCAGCATCCATTCCCCGCGACCGCGAATCGCGGGACCGGTCAACACAAAGCCATGATCATCGAGTGCCACACCCTCGGGCAACCAATCGGTGTGAGGTTTCGCACCAACGAAAATGAACACACCCGAACACGCGACTGCTTGCTGATCGCCGCTGCTTGAGTTGCCGATCACCACCTGCTCCAACTGCTGCTCGCCGCCCAATGCTTGGATTTCAGTGTTGAACAAGACTTCGATGGCGTCTGTTTTTTCAATCCGATTGGCCAAGTAGTCGGACATACTCTTGCGCAAATCATCTCCACGCAGCAACATCTTCACGGAGCTTGCATGCCGAGACAGATACATTGCGGCTTGGCCGGCTGAGTTCCCACCGCCCACCACGATTGCGGTGGAATCGCGACACAGACGTGCCTCGACGGAGGTCGCCGAATAGTAGACACCCGCGCCTTCCAATCGGTCACAATGTTCGATCGGCAAACGTCGGTACGAAGCTCCCGTCGCGATCAACACCGTTCGGGTACGCACGGTTTGCCCTGTGCACAACGTGACCAGATGATTTCCATCATCCATGCACTGCATCGAGCGGACTTCTACCGGGGCAGTAAATTCAGCGCCGAACTTCATCGCCTGCAAGAAACCCAAGTTGGCCAGTTCGGTTCCGGGCAATCCCGCCGGAAAGCCCATGTAGTTTTCAATCTTGGAGCTCTGCCCGGCTTGGCCTCCCGGTCCCATTCGATCGACGACCAACGTCTTCAATCCTTCGGAAGCTCCATACACAGCTGCGGCCAAGCCCGCCGGACCAGCGCCAAGAATCAACACATCGTAGAGGTCCTCACGAATTTCTCGCGAGATTCCCAAGCACTCCGCAACCTTCGCCAGACTCGGTTGGCTCTCGACGTGTCGGCTGCAAACGATCACCGGCGTTTGTTCGGAGGTCATGCCCACCTCTTGCAACGCTTGCTGACCAACGGACTCCGCAACATCCTGAAACGTGTGCGGCACCTTGTTCTTGTAAAAGAACTCTCGCAGTCGCAACAACTCTTTGCAATTCGCATGGCCGATCACACGAATCCCGAGGAAGTCGGACTCCTCCAATAACTTGCGTCGCACCTGGAAAGCGGCCAGCAGTTTGTCGCTCAACTCAGGCACCTCGGACAGCGTGTGCCGGATGGTGCAGGACGTGATTTCAATGACTTGCACATCGCCGCGAGCCCGCGCCGTGACCACCGCAGGACGCCCGGTCAACATGGTCACGTCGCCGGTGAATTCACCCGGCCCATGGGTCGCCACCGTTTGGTCCACACCGGACGTCGCTTCGGTGACGACTACTTCCCCCGATTCAATCGCGAAGAACGAATAATCTCGCTGACCGTCCTCAAACAAGACATCTCCATCACGAAGCTGTTTTCGCGTCCCCAATTTGGCAAGACAGTCCAATTCGGACTCGGTCAATCTCGGAAAGGCGGTCGATTCATTCTCATTCAACATCAGTGGCGCCTTCGCGAAAAAGTTGGGACAGGAACGTCAACGGTCGGAACCTGCCACTACATCCTACGCGAATCGCAAAGAGTCACTGCAAAGACTCATCGTACGGACGAACCCCACGACCCCAAAAATGGGATCGATTGGCAAAGCGGGCTCACTGCGTGTTCGCTCGAAAGACGAATCCCTTTTGCTCATTCGGATCCGCCAAACGGATCTGTCCATCGCATCCTTGGGCTGACGAGCACGTCCCCGACGCCACCAGCAGGCCTCCCTCGGGTCCCGCTTCGATGCCCAGCGCGCAATTCGCCTCGTAGCGACCCACCATTTCGAAATCACCATCGGTGACCAGCAAGATCGCAGGCGAACCGTAACAACCAAACCACCACCGACCGTTTGCAAACGAAGCAGTTTGGATTCCCAAATGCGTGTGCCCACTGGCCACCACATGTTTTCGGACGAACTGAAATTCACCGTCATATTCGTAGACGTAGTTTTCATCGATGGACTCCGGCAAGCCACCAACGACGAAAAAATGGCCATCCCGATGCCCGATACCGCCAGCACCGTGGAAAACCTCCTGCACCTCGTGACGACTGATCTCTTCCAGCGTCTCGGCATCGTAGACGTAGACCCATGAGTCGGCGTTGCCCTCGGCGTCATTGAATCTCCCCAGATTCACGGCCACGTAGATCTTTCCGTCGCGAACGCAGAGGTCACCGTGATGGTTGGCGGCGGACACCTTCTTCAGAACGATTCCGGACGAATCCGTTTTGACCAGAGATGTCGTGAAGGACCAATAAAGATGCTCACCATCGGAACCAACGCCTTGCAGGTGATGTGAGTAGTGCCCCTCACAGTGAACCGGCGACGGGTTTGTTTCCGCAGCGATCGTGAGGCTGGAATTGCCGCCGAACGCGATGAGAAAGCCAACGAGCATCGCGGTAGGCAAACGCAAAAAACAACAACGAAAAGAAGTCAGGGTGCAAAGCATAGGAGGAACCGTTTCAAAAAGGCGGATTGACCAAATCGAACCGGACTGTCGCGAATGCCGCAGGCTCATGCAAACCTTCTTCAACGAGAATTCATGAACGGAGTGTTCAGTCCAAGTTGGCTTTGCGAGCCAGCAACAACTTCATCATTTCCTCTGCGGATCCGACAGCGATGTTGCGAATGCGTTCGCGGTCGGTCTCATCGCCGAATTCGTATGTCACGGCGTGGATACCAATCTCACGTGCCACCCATGCTTTGCTGGTGCTCCGATGAGCATTGTGACCATCGTCACGAATCATCGTGGATTCGCCCAGTCGATTGTTCATCGACTGCAACCAATCCGCGGTGAAGCCTTCCGGGAAAAGCTTGGTCTTCTTGGGAACGGTGTAGAAGACTTCGTTGTAGGTGCTGTGGAAGTCGAGGAACAACCACATACGTTTGCCTTGTTCGCCACGCAGGCTGACAATGTCGTTGTGGATGGCACGCGTTTCGGGTTCTTTGAATTGCAGCCAATCACGATTGAGATCCACACCGTTGGCGTTGGAACGCCAGTACCCCTTGGCGACTCCGTCCGGGTTGGCAATGGGAATCGCAACCGTCAGGAATTCTTGCCGGTATCGTTTGGCAAGCTCGCTATCACCACACAATGCTTCGATGAAGTGCATCATGCCGATCGTGCCGGTAACCTCCGGCGGGTGCTGGCGTGATAACGCGTAGACCACGTCTCGCGTGTCGGGGTTACCGATCGCCAAACGATGAATGGGCCGATCCATGACCGAGTGACCAGCGACGGACGATTCCACAAACGGCAACTTCGCCAGCGTGTCGACCCAATTGGCGATGTCTTTGTTGCCAACTAATTCTTGCCCGGCCACCCATAGCATTTGGTTGCTGACTGGCAAACGTAACGTCACCTCGCGACCGCCAGGATGACGCGCCACGATCAAATGCTCCGCCGGTTCCCAGTTCACACGGTCGCGGCTGATCTTGGGTTCGTACCGATGCGATCCGCCTTCGTACCGCAAGCGAACTTTGATGTGACGTGGGTTTGTCGAAGAGACCCGGAACGCGTACCAGGCACTGTCATTGATGGGTTCGTTTTCAGGGCGGATGAGGATCTCAAAATCATCGCCGCTGTATTCGACCAATTCGTCAATCTTGCCACCGGCAAAGTCCGTCTCGAAGCTGACCTCATTGTCTTGAGACAGGAACTTCAGCGTCGGCGTGATTTCCGCAGACGGGTCTGCGAAAACGAATGATGCACCGACGATCGTAAAGACAATCACGAGCGACGCGTTGCGCAACAGGAGACGTGCGTAGGACAAAGTTTCCCAGCGGGATAGAGAAAAAACAAATCGCATGATCAACCCTTAGGTTTCAACGCTTCACCTGACGAAGTGTTTTCCGACCGGGGGCGTCCATTGCGGAACGACGAACGGGGGCACACCGGGTTAACCGTTTTGACACGGTGATTCCGGCAGTCGCGCGTCGACGTTGGCTTCCAGCGGACTGGTTCAACAGTGGGTGGAAGCAATCGCAAGCGACGTACCTCGGGGGCAGCGTCTGGTTGCTCGGTGGGAGTTGGGTGGGAGAAAGGCGGGATTCCTGTTGGAATTTTCAAAGAAATTCTAGACCATCGTGAAACAGGCCGTACTTTCCCAGTTCCCGTGCTCGCCTGATTGGCAAATGGTTTTCCGCTAACTGGAAATTAGGTTTCCACCTCAGCAGTACGCGTCGGAAGATCAGTTATCGAGCGGTCGAATTCGAAGGTGTCTACCAAGCAAATTGGAACGTTCGGTGAAATCATCTGTCGATCGCTCCAGCGGGACATGGATTGGTCCGGCAGATGCGTTGCTGCGGCGAGTCCGTTTCCCCGCGACGAGGCTGCGTCTGGTGCGATGCCAGCAGATTGACGGGGATGGATTTCACCCCGGAAAAACTCGTGAAGCGATTGTCGTTGCGATCGGATTTCTTGGCCGTTGTCTGTGCCGCATCCACCGTGTTTGGTCCGTTGTTGATCGGCCAAGCCTCCACCCATGCCGCAGATTGGCCCAATTGGCGTGGTCCAACTCAAAACGGAATCTCCACCGAGGTCGGTTTGATCGAAGCGTTCGACCCCAAAGGCGGTCCCGGCAGCAATGTGCTTTGGAAAAGCGAACTGGCGGCGGGGACCTCTACGCCGATCGTGATGAACGGAAGACTATTCACAATCGTTCGCGATCAGCCGGGCATTCGAAAGGACGCGGAGAAAGTCATTGCCCTCGACGCGGATTCAGGCGAGTTGCTCTGGGAGAACGTTTACAACGTTTTTCTCTCGGACTTGCCCGCCGAGCGTGTCGGGTGGTCGCATGTTTGCGGTGATCCTGAACTGGATCGTGTCTACGCCCTGGGAGCGTGTTGCTTCCTTCTGTGCATGGACGCCGCGACGGGCAAAACCGTTTGGTCGCGATCGATGAGTGAAGAGTTTGGCATGCTCAGCACCTACGGCGGCCGCACGAACACACCGGTCGTGTTTGAAAATCTCGTCATCATCAGTGGCGTGACGACGGGCTGGGATGAGAACGCTCGTCCCGCTCATCGGTTCTTTGCCTTTGACAAGCAAGACGGCACGTTGGTTTGGAGCATCAGCACCCGACCTCTGCCGGAGGACACCACCTACAGCACGCCCGTCGTCAAAGTCATTGGTGACCAAGCGGTCATGGTGGCGGGAAGTGGCGACGGAGACGTGTACGGGATTCAACCTCGCACGGGAAAGATCCTGTGGCGTCAAGCAATTTCGCGCCGTGGCATCAACACTTCGGTGGCGGTCGATGCGGAAGGCAATGTCTTTGCAACTCACGGGGAAGAAAACCCCGCAGGAACCGCCATGGGCGCGGTGGTTCGGATTGATGCGCGTCATGCCTCTTTGGAATCGGCTTCTGCAGAAGCTTGGCGAACCGAAGAAATCATGTCCGGAAAAAGCTCCCCGTTGCTTGTGGGCGACCGCCTCTACGTGGTGGAAGACTCATCGCGATTGCGAATCCTGGACCGGCAATCCGGCGAAGAGGTTGGCGAGCCGATGAAGCTGGGCACGTCGATGCGTGGCAGCTTGCTGTACGCCGATGGCAAAATCTACGCCTGCACCGTACAAGGTGTCTTTCATGTGTTGCGACCCACTCAGGATGGCGTGGAATCGTTGTTCAAAATCCGATTGCCGCGGGGACACGAAGCGGGCGGGTCACCCATCGCCGCGGAAGGTCGGATCTACTTGCCGACCACCGGCGGACTGTTTTGCCTAAAGAACGAAACCGTCACTCGCGGGCAAGGCAATCAAGAAGATGCGGCCAACTTGACCATCTCGGGAAGCGACCTTTTGTCAATGGAACGCGATCCCGCGGAAGATCCAACTCCGGCGCAACTGCAGTTGGTCCCGGCCGAAGCGATCGTTCAACCGGGCCAATCCCTTCCATTCAACGTTGCCATCTTCAATTCGCTGGGCCAGCAATTGAAGTTGAGCGAGGAAGCGTTGAGCTTTGACATTCAGGGTGCCGGCACGATTGACCGGGATGGGTTGTTTGTTGCTGATTCGGAGTTGCTGCACCGTTCCGCCGTCGTGCGAGTACGAATGGGCGAGTTGACCGCCACCGCGAAATTGCGAATCGTCCCGGCGTTGCCTTGGGCTTTCAACTTTTCTGATGGAGACGTGCCGATCACTTGGATCGGGGCTCGGTATCGACATGAAGGTCGGCAAGCGGACGGCAATGGCGTGATCGCGAAAGTGTCGACGATTCCTAAGGGCACGCGAAGCCAAGCTTGGTTTGGTCCGACGGACTTACACGATTACACCATCACCGCGGACGTGAAGGCTCAACCGGGCAACAAACTGCCTGACATGGGAGTCATCGCCCAACGCTACACCTTGGATTTGATGGGTGAGTCCCAGCAATTGCAGATCCGGACTTGGGCGGCCCAGTTGCGGATGGCTCAGAGCGTTCCCGTGACTTGGAAAGCGGGCGTGTGGTACACGCTGAAATTCCAAGCCACGACGGAAGGCGACCAGGCCGTCCTGCGGGGAAAGGTTTGGCCTCGCGACAAAGTCGAACCAAGTGAATGGACGGTGACCGCAACGGACGAGGCTCCCAACCGCAGTGGAAGTCCCGGTTTGTTCGGAAACGCGACCAACGCTGAGTTTCTGATCGACAACGTGACGGTTCAGCCCAACTGATCGCCATCCGTTTCCTCAACGAACCAAGGTTTGTCACTCAAGAGTGGCGAGGCTTGGTTCCTGCATTCGTCCGCACGCCAACCTCGTTTGAATCATCCTTCGTTGTCCAACTCTTCGCCATCCAAAACCACCGTCGCCATTGTCTGCTTCATCGCGGCGATCGGTTTCGCTTTCGATATCTATGAACTGTTGATGCTGCCGTTGATATTGCGGCCAGCGTTGCAGGAACTCGAAGGAATCAATCCAGGCACGCCTGAGTTTGAATATTGGCGTGGCATGTTGTTCTTTGTGCCCGCGATGGTGGGCGGTGTTTTTGGATTGTTCGGTGGCTACCTAACGGACTTGATGGGACGTCGTCGCGTTTTGACGTTCAGCATTTTGCTTTACGCCATCGCCGCGTTCGCCAGTGGCTTTGTAACCTCGATTGGTATGTTGCTGTTCCTGCGATGTCTGGTGTTCATTGGGGTTTGTGTCGAGTTCGTTGCCGCCGTGGCTTGGGTTGCGGAATTGTTCCCCAATGTCAAACAACGTGAAGCCGCGCTGGGCTACACCCAGGCGTTCTCGTCCGTCGGTGGATTGTTGGTCACGGGAGCCAACTACTTGGCCATTCAATACGCCATGTCATTGCCGGAAATCGTCGGCGGTCATGAAGCGTGGAGATACACGGTGATCTCGGGTGTGATTCCCGCGATTCCGCTGGTGCTGATCCGACCGTTTCTTCCCGAATCGCCAGAATGGGCACGCAAGAAGGCCGAAGGAACTTTGCAACGGCCGAGTATCTCGGCTTTGTTTGCACCCGATTTACGACGCACAACGATCGTCACCACGTTGATGTTCGCTTGCAGTTACGGAGCTGCGTTTGGTGCATTGCAGCAAGTGCCTTCGATCGTTCCAAGCCTACCCCAAGTCAAATCGCAAACTGCTGGACTGACTCCGCCCGCAGCGAAGAAGGTCGAACAATCAACCGCTGCAACGGTGAACGGTTATCAGGAGATCGGTGGATTGCTTGGACGTTTTGCTTTGGCGGCGTTGGCCGTGGCCGTGGTCAGTCGACGGTGGCTGCTTCGAATCTTCCAGTGGCCAGGATTGGTGATCGTCCCGCTCGTGTTTTGGTTTCCCGCTCGAGGTGACTTGGAGTGGTTGAAGTGGGGCATCTTGCTGTGTGGCTTCTTCACCGTTGCTCAGTTCAGTTTCTGGGGCAACTATTTGCCACGAGCGTTCCCACTGCACTTGCGAGGCACCGGCGAAAGCTTTGCCGCGAATATTGGAGGACGAATGATTGGGACGTCCTTTGCCGCGGTGACGGCTTGGCTGACCACCATGCTGCCATCGGGAAGCACGGCGGTCGCGGCGGCGGTCGTTGCATTGTTTGTCTATTCGGTGGGATCTCTGCTCTCGTTTTGGTTGCCAGAACCACTGCCGGAAGAAACGATCTAGCAAACGTTCAGGTCAGCCTGCCGTTCCTGTTCAGTGGTCCGCGTGTTCGGTCGCAGCCGGCAATTGCAACATGCAATCTTTGTAGCCCGTCACCACGGGATACCTCGCCGCGAGCTTGATCGCGTGTTCGAGTAACGCAATTGCCGTTTCTCGGTCGCCGACGCTGGCTCGTGAGAACGCTTGCTCGGCAAAATCCGAAGCCTTGCGAGCGTCCGTTTCGACCTGTTCCAGCCAAACCGCCGCCAAGTTCCAACATGCGGCCTCTTCACCACGGAGTGCCTTCGCGGCCAAGGAAGCCTGTTGGCTGGTCAATCCATTCAGATTGACTTCGCAGGTTCCAAATTGGGTGTCCCAGCAGCAACCCGACCAGGCGTTCTGTGCGGCAAGGATGGATTGCCGAAGGGACTCAAGCATGGAGCGAGGTTTGAATGAGGAATGTCGGTCCATTGCGTTCGCTTCATGGCGTTCCGCGAATCCCGAATCTACAATGGACCAGTCCCCATCGGATGCAAACGCTGTACCCGCCCCTCATCGCTCTTGCCGTCTTTCAGTTTCATTCGCAGTTCTCTTTCCACCGTCGTCTACTGCATCGCACTCGCGGTCAACTCGTTGTTGTTGACCAATGCGATCGTGCGGAGCGAATCGAACTGGGGTTACTTCGTTCTGCTAACACTGCTGTTGCTCTACGGTGTTTTGCAACGATTCGAATGGCGGCGGAAACAACGGATTCAAACATAGGAATCGCTGGCGAAGCAGCAAGTTGAGCGACGACGGCAACGTTTGGAGTCGCTTGGGACACTCGCCAGTGGAATCGCACATGACCTCAACAACTTACTGACACCAATTTTGATGAGCGGCAAAATGCTGCAACGCGAAACACCCAACGTCGACCGAGTTGCGTTGGCAGACACGATCGTCGCCGGGGCGACACGCGGAGCCGACTTGATTGCTCAGTTGCTAACGTTTGCGCGAGGTGGCGATGGGAATCAGTCTCCGGTGCAGCTGGCGAAACTCTTGCCAGAGACCGGTCGCATTTTGGAAAGAACTTTGCCGAAAGGAATCTCGCTTCATGTTTGTGTGGATTCGGACTTGCCCGAAGTTATCGGCGACGAAACCGAAATGAGCCAATTGTTGATGAACTTGGCCATCAACGGTCGTGACGCGATGAACGGTAATGGCGAACTGATAATTGCGGCGGAACGAGTTTCGTTTAACACCGAGCATTCCTGCTCCTACACCGTTTTGCCTCCGGGCGATTACGTGAGAATCAGCGTGACGGACAACGGACATGGGATCGATGAGTCGATCCGAGATCGCATCTTCGAACCTTTCTTTTCCACCAAGCAACGTGGCAACGGAACAGGGCTGGGGCTCAGCACCACCATTGGAATCATCCAAAGCCATCGAGGAGCCATCGAAGTGGACACCAAGGTCGGGGAAGGAACCACGTTTCATGTCTTGTTGCCCTCGGTTTCGCACTGAATGAATCATTTAATGAACGATCGTCCCACGCTGCTGGTGATTGATGATGACCCGCTGATCTTGCAGTGCATGCAGTTGTGCTTGCCGGAGCCTGACTACCAAGTTTTCACCTCAACCAACGCGGCAACGGGGATGGAAAGCTTTCGCCGTCATGAACCGGATGCCGTGCTATTGGATGTGCAGTTGCCCGACCAATCGGGTTTGGCGTTGATCCACGAACTGCGAGAGACTGACCGGCGTGTCCCGGTGATTCTGATGACCGGTCATGGAACAGCCGAGACAGCCATCACCGCGATGAGCGGTGGCGCGTTTGAGTACATCACCAAACCGTTTGAACCAGATGAAATTCTTCCGCTGATCGATTCAGCACTCGAAACCAGCCGAATGGCACGGCGACCTGCGGCTTTGCCAAACGATCCCAAGCCAACTGGTGGCGGCAAGTCACCCGTGGCGGCCCGAGCAGACTTGGTCTTGGGAAGCTGCCCGCAAATGATCGAGGTATTTCGTAGCATTGGACGTGTGGCCTCCCGAGAAGCCACCGTGCTGATCTTGGGCGAAACCGGAACGGACAAAGAAGTGGTTGCTCGGGCGATCTATCAACACAGCCAGCGTCACGACCAAGTTTTTCACGCGATCAATTGCGCAGCGATTCCCGAGACGTTGCTGGAGAGCGAACTGTTTGGACACGAGAAAGGTTCGTTCACCGGCGCGGACCAACGGCGAGTCGGCAAGTCTGAACTCTGCGATGGCGGCACGTTGTTCCTGGATGAAATCGGTGACATGTCGCCGGTCATGCAGACCAAGCTGCTGCGGGTGTTGCAAGAGAAGGAGTTCGAACGAGTCGGTGGAAGTCGGCCGATCAAGACCGATGTGAGAATCATCGCGGCAACCAATCGCGATCTGAAATCCGCCATGAATGACGGCAGCTTCCGAAGTGACTTGTTTTATCGCCTCAATGAGTTCACGATTGAGTTACCACCGTTGCGACAACGCGGTTGCGACCTCGTTGAAATGGCCGAACACTTCTTTGCGTTGTATGCGACTCAACTCGGAAAGGACTTCGTTTCGATTGCGCCGGAAACCATGCAGGGACTGTTGGCTCACCCGTGGCCGGGCAATGTGCGTGAGCTTCAAGGCGTGATCAAACAAACCTTGCTGAAGGCCAGCGGCCCCGTCATTGTTCCAGCATTCCTGCCCAACGCTTTTGGCTACGAGAGCGAACCCGAGATTCATCATCCGGTTGCGATCGGCTGGCGTGAAGGATTGGCGGAAGATGTTCGGCAGCGAATCGCCGCGGGTAGTTTTTCGGTCAGCTCAGACGTCCACGACGAAGCCGATCGGATACTGATCTCCGAGATGTTGAAAGCAACAGGGAACAACCTCAGCGAAGCCAGTTCGCGACTTGGGATTAGCCGACCAACCTTGCGAAGCCGTATCCGAGCTTTGGGGTTGCGTCCGGACAGGATGTGACAAACCACGCTGGCTTCTCCGATCACATCGTGATGCAGTTAGAATGTGGCGTTCCTCACACCCGCCTACCTCCCCCCACCGAGTCTCCGTATGTTTTCAAGTCCCTTCCGAAATGTCGCTTCACTCTACCGACGCACCGATCGGCGTTTTCGAACATCTCTTCTGCTCACCGTATTTTGTGTGCTTCTGACACCTCTGCCTCAGTCATCTGCCCAGGACAACAGTGAGTTCCCGCTGAAGAACGGTCGCGTGGTGGTGGGACCCGATTTCTCAATGGCGGAAGAGCTCAAGGATCTCGGCAACCCGAAGGGCAAACAGATTGAGTTCATGATGCCGTTAGCCGACAGCGAGATCTTCGATGGAACCGACAGCACTCTGAATCGACGCAAACCCGTCCGCAAAGAGCGCAAGATCGTGGTCTACGTTCCCGCGGCCTACGAAGACGGCACAGCTGCCCCGTTCCTGGTGATGCACGACGGCCCCAGCCGTTTGAATTTGGTCCGCAATGCACTCGACAATATGACGATCTCAAAAGATCCACACCGCAAGCTTCCCGCCTTCGTTGCCATCGCGGTTCAAAACGGTGGCGACGACAGCAAAGGCAGCCAACGCGGATTGGAATACGACACGATGTCCGACCGACTGGCTCGCTTCATTCAATTGGAAGTCTTGCCCGCCGTGAAAAACCACCCAGCGATTCGAAAGGCCTATCCAAACTTCGAACTCACCGATGATCCATGGGGCCGCGCGGTCATGGGTTGCAGCAGTGGTGGTGCGGCGGCCTTGACGATGGGTTGGTTCCGTCCCGAATGGTTCCGCCGTTTGATCACCTATTCCGGAACGTTCGTTGATCAGCAAGACGACGATGCTCCCGAGGAAGCCGACTATCCGCTGGGTGCGTGGGAGTATCACTCGAGCATGAAGCTAATTGAAAACAGTGACAAGAAACCACTGAGGATCTTCACGCACGTGGCTGAAAACGACAATCGTGCGAACGATCCGGAGTCCACCTATCACAATTGGGTGATGGCCAATGAGCGAACCGCGGACGCGTTGGAGGCGAAGGGCTACGACTATCGCTACGTGTTCTCCAAAGCCAGTCGTCACTGCGATCGCCGAGTCTTTGAAGCCACGCTCGCCGACACGCTCGCCTGGATGTGGCACGGTTACGAGCCCGCTGATGATTGACGGTCGCCGCGAGATCATGCGAACAACTCATATGGACGCTGCTTTTGCGTAGCAGAAGGCGACGATGGAGTTGGCAGTTTGCGTCGTGATCAGTCTTGATCGGTGCGAAGAACCGAGATGAAGGCTTTTTGCGGAATGTTGACGCTGCCAAATTGCTTCATTTTGGCTTTGCCCTTCTTCTGCTTCTCCAGCAACTTCTTTTTGCGAGTCACGTCGCCGCCATACAACTTGGCGGTGACGTCTTTGCGATACGGAGCGATCGTCGTCCGCGCGATGACCGTGCCACCGATGGCTCCTTGAATCGGGATTTTGAATTGGTGACGAGGAATCGCCTCGGCTAATTGCTCGCAGTAGTGAAGCGCGCGGGCACGTGACTTTTCTCGGTGGACCAAGTAAGCCAGTGCATCCACCGGTTCTTTATTGACCAAGATGTCGACTTTGACGATGTCAGTCTTGCGATATTCAATCGGCACATAGTCGAACGAACCATAGCCGCGAGTGATCATCTTCAGCTTGCCGTAGAAGTCGAACAGGACTTCCCCCAGTGGCATCTCGCTGGTCACTTCCAAACGTCCGGCTGAGAGATAATTCATCGTTTGGCTTTCGCTGCGATGTTCACGGCAAAGCTCCATGACCGGACCCACGTATTCTTCCGGGATCAAAATTTGAGCCTTGATGTAGGGCTCGCTGACCGAATCAATCGCGGATGGGTCGGGCCAATAAGTCGGGTTGTCGATGTCGAGTATTTCGCCATCTTTCATCCGAATCTGATACAGCACCGAAGGCGCGGAGATCACCAAACCGATGTCAAATTCTCGCTGCAATCGTTCTTGAATCACATCCAGGTGCAACAGTCCCAAGAAACCGCAACGGTAACCAAAGCCAAGTGCCGCTGAGCTATCTTTTTCGAACGTCAACGCGGCATCGTTGATCGACAGCTTTTCAAGAGCCTTGGTCAGGTCTTGGTATTCGTCGGTGCTCATTGGATACACCGACGAGAACACCACTTGTCGAGCGGGTTGATAACCGGGAATCGGTTCGTCAGCAGGTTCGTTCGCGAGCGTGATCGTGTCGCCGATTTCGATGTCCTGCACCGACTTCACACCCGCGACGATGTAGCCGACTTCACCCGCAGACAACGATTTCTTCGGCACCAACTTGAACTGGTTGTAGCCCAGTTCATCGACGGTGAAATCTCGATCGGCATGCATGAAGTGAATGTCGTCTTTGGGACGCAATGTGCCCTGCATGATGCGGCACTGCAAAATCACACCGCGATACTTGTCGAAGTAAGCGTCAAAGACCAATGCTTTCAGCGGTGCTTTGGGATCGCCGGTCGGCGCGGGCAAGTGCTGCACAATGCCTTCCAACACATCCTCGATCCCTTGCCCCGTTTTCGCGGAAACGGGTATGGCCGCGAAAGGATCCAGTCCCAGATCTTCATCGATTTCCTCCCGGACCCGGTCGACGTCGGCGGCCGGCAAATCGATTTTGTTGATGACCGGCAGCAGTTCCAGGTCGTACTCCAACGCCAAATACAAATTCGCGACCGTTTGGGCTTCCACGCCCTGCGACGCATCCACCACCATCAGCGCGCCTTCACAGGCCATCAGCGACCGGCGGACTTCATGGGAAAAATCCACGTGACCGGGCGTGTCGATCAAGTTCAGTTGGTACTCCTGCCCGTCTTTGGCGGTGTAGTCCAACGTGACCGTGTTGCTTTTGATCGTGATCCCACGTTCGCGCTCGATGTCCATCGAGTCCAGCATTTGGTCGTGAAACTCGCGCTGCGTGACGCCTCCGCATGCCTGGATCAGTCGGTCGGCCAGGGTCGATTTGCCGTGGTCGATGTGGGCGATGATGCAAAAATTGCGGATCTGTTTCATGTCTGTTCATTGGACGTGGGAGGGAACGTCTCATCCTAGTGAAAGAGGGGTTCGATCAACAGGGATTTGCGACGTGGTTCGCTTCGGGCAATTTGCGAATTTTTTTCGTTTGAACTGAATTTCCTGCCCAGCCGTCGCCGATACCGAGGATGAATTGATCTTCCGCCGAAAGCCGATCTTCGAGATGATCGACGATTCGGAGGACCGTTTATTTTGTTTTCAAGGATGTGTCATGCGGACATTGCTTTTGCTGGGACTGGCTGTCGGTGCGGCATTCATGGCGGGATGGTTCACCATCGAGCGTGATGGCGACACCACTCGGATTGAAATCAACAAAACCGAGATCCGCAGCGACGCCCGATCCGCAATCGATCGCGGCCGAGAAATTCTGGACGAGCGTCAACAGGCTCAGGAAGCCCAGCAAAACGGCGGGCAGCCCGGGTATCCACCTCAGGGTGGCTATTATCCCAACGGTGCCGCGGCCAATCCCAACGCATGGCCTCCGCAGGGTGGCACACCTGTCCAAGGTGCGGGTTACTCCACGCCCCGCCAAAACCCGCCGAACTACAACACGGCCCCCAATTACAATCCGGCGCCCAACTACAACGGTTACCCACCAAACCAACCGGCCCCCGGGTATCCAACCCCAAACTACGGTGGCAACGCGCCGACCGATGGACAAAACCGATGGGACTCGGCTACCGCACCTTGGAACCAGCAATATCGCTAACAGCACCGATTCCGGTCGGAAGTCTCCCCCGAAGTGGCCCCGCAAACACAACCATGTGATTGCTGAATTCGGCTGCTGAGGACAGAAATTTTCTCCCCTCGAGAGTCTGTGAACCATTACCTTTAAAATGGTTCACTTCTCTTCTCAACGACTTCTCGGGGATTCGCGATGTTGGTTCACCATCCGTCGCCCGTCTGCCGCCTCGCGGTTTTCGTGGTTTGCTTGATGCTCACCGTGGTGCCCACCGCCGCGCAAGACAGCCTTGATGCTTCCATCATTGACGATGGAACTCAACCAGCAATTGCTGATCCGGGTGCAGCGGGTGGTCAATCGCTCGCGGATTTCAGTCAACTGATGCAACTGATCCAAACCACGGTGGAACCCGAGTCATGGGAAGCCTTGGGCGGCGTGGGAACGATGGCTCCTTACCCCGCCGGGATCGTTGTCTCGCCCGCTGGCTTGCTGAGCGAACACGAACCAGCAACCGACAACGACTCAAAAGACGTGGACTGGCAACAACAAGCCAACTCATTGCTGCTGGATGCCACCCGATCTCGTCCGGATTCAATCCGCTGGAGTGCAGATGACTGGAAGTCGCCTTGCAAGATTCGATGCATTTCGGTCCGACGTTGGATGCAAGCACTTGCTGCCGCCCCGCGGCCAACAACGCCCGACGCGCCAAACAACACGAACATCGATGCACTGACGATGGCCGGCGGCCTGTCCAAGATCTCCTTGGTGCTGATCACCGAAGACGACATTCTCTTGGCTGGAACGGTCGGGGGCTTTGAGAAAGTCGACGGTTGGTGGATTGATCGCAAGAGCGGTTTGCCGCCGGTGAACTTGACGGCTTTGGCGGTTGGGTTGTCCGCTGCTCGCAATCAACAACCGTTTGGTTGCACGATCGATCCCACCACGGAAGGACTGCAACGTGCAGCGGCGGTTGGACAACAAATTGTGTCCGGTGCCATCGCAACAGGCACCGCGGCGGAATCGCTGGCGGAGGCGCTGGGTCGTCAAGACATCCGAGTGTTTGGAACACACGCGAATCATGAGGTTGCTTGGCTGCTGATCGAAGCGGACCGCCACATGAAGCGATTGGCTCTCGGTGAAACGGACATGCCCGACGGCGTGAAGAACTACTTGGAAATCGTTCGATCCACCGCCGCCAACTCGCCGCCTTCGGACCTATTGCTTCGATTGTGGTTCACGGGCCAACCGCTGCACGTCCGTCACGAGAAAGTGAACTCCGATCACGTGTGGCAATTGGCGGGAACGCCTTTGCGACTGAGCGGAGAAAACGAATTGGCGTTGCTGAGCGGCCAACGCGGCAATCGTGTGCTTGATCCATCCACCGAAGCGTTCGTGAATCACTTCAACCAACAGTGGCAGACCATTCGAACGAAGTACCCGCTCTACGGTGCATTGGAATCTGTCTATCAAGCCACCGCGGTCGCACAGTTATGGTTCCTACATGCGAGCGACACCGCGGCACCAAGCGACCACGAAACTCTTCAACGAGCCCTGCTGCATTTTGCATCAAAACGATCGACACAGTTGGCAACGCCAACGGAAGTGGAATCCATCGCCGTCATGCATCGCTATCGTCAACGCAATAAAATGCATCAATTGGTCATGGCCAGCGGTGGCGTGAGCATTCAACCTGCGGACTTGCTGCCGACGCAAATGCAACCCCATGCCAGCTTGCGAGAGTATCGAACCCTCGCCGAGTCGCGTCCGGACGATCGTTGGTGGTGGAATGCCTTCGACAACTGATCGTGAGTGAAATTCACTTGTCGAATCAGTGAATTTGCGACTCTCGCTAGAACACTTCGCGATAGAGTGACCGGGTGGAGTCCTCATCGAGTTCGATCGGATTGAATGTGCCGGTCCACTGCTGAAGGGCATCGTCAACGAACTGACCGATGTCGGACGTGGGAATGGAAAGCTCGTCCAAGCTGGTCGCCAGGTCCGCTTCGCGCATCCAAGCCTGAATCAATTCGGCCAAACGGTCCGGTGCCGCGTCCACACTGACGTTGGGTTCGACTTCACGAAGCAACTCAGCGTACCAATCGGCATGACTTGTCCCATTGAATCGAACCACGGCCGGCAGCATCAATCCAACCGCTTGACCATGAACCACATCATGCCGCGCGGTCAGCGGATTCGCGGTGGCATGAGCGGCACCCAACATCGATGTTTCGATGGCCATGCCGGCGAGGCATGCTCCCAATTGCATGTCGGCACGAGCTTCCAAATCATCGGGCGTCTGCAGAACACGAACGAAAGACTGGCCGAGCAATCCAAACGCCCGACGACTGTAGGTGATCGACATCGCGTTGCGTTTGCGACTGACGTAGGTCTCGACCGCATGCGAGATCGCATCGATTCCGGTCAATGCGGTGACCCCGCGAGGCTGCGTTAGCGTCAACACAGGATCCAAGACCGCGATTCGGCATGCGGCTTTGGGATCACCACACGCCATCTTCACATGCGTTTCGGCATCGCTGATCAAAGCAAAACTCTGGGCTTCGCTTCCTGTCCCGGCTGTCGTCGGAACGGCGATCATCGGCAACATGTCCGCGGTGGCTTTTCCGACGCCATGGTAGTCATGGATCCGGCCACCGCAGCTGTAGACGAAGTTGATTCCTTTGGCGCAATCCATGCTGCTTCCACCGCCCAACCCGATCAGCAAATCCGGCTGGAATTCCGCGGCAACTTGAACGCCCGCATCGACCATGGCTGAAGTGGGGTTCTCCGCGAACTCATGAAAGGCCTGAACCTCCCAATCGCCTTCGCGAAGTGAGCGAGTCAAACGCTCGAAATGGCCCGCCGCCACGATGCCAGGATCGCACACCACCAACACGCGAGGTCGACCGAGGCTGAGTGCCCCTCCGATCGAACGAGCCAGCTCGCTGATTTGATCGGAAACGTTCGGTCCAAACACGATGCGAGTTCGTGGATGAAGATCAAACGATTGCATACGGAGACTTCCTCGATGCGGGGCGGGAAAAGGGTGGCGGGACGTAATAGTTGAGCGAATTCAACGCTCACGCCAAACCCCACTGGCGTCGCAGGGCCCATTCAACGGACAAAGCCCCGGCAAACAACAGAAAAATGAGCCATCCGCTGAGTGGACCGTCACCCAAGCGAAATTTTTCGATGACGGTCCGCACGGATTCGGTGCGTCGTGAACGAATCGTCTCCACCAATGCGTCCACATCCTCGGGCTGGTAAACACGGCCGCCCACGCCGGAAGTCGCATCGGCCAACTGCCGCAGCAACGAATGATCGGTCTGCGACGTGGTCAACTCTCGCGTGTCGTCCAAAACCTGAAACGCAACTTCCGCCGGCTCCAGCGATTCGGCATTCGCCCCCTCGGAACGAACTCTCAGTCGATGAAATCCCGGTGGAAGCTCAGGCAACTTACCCGACCAAATCCGCTCCGCCTGACGCCCACTGTTTTCTGCGCCGCCGATGGGCACGGGGATCGTTTTTCCAGACTCCAAGATCACCTCCGCCGCTAACTGCCGGTTGGATCCGTTCGACTCAGCATCACTTCGATCGGTCGCCGTGAACGATGGTTGTTCCGTTCCCACGAACCTTCGCGGTGATAGCTGCAACTGAAGCGATAAAGAAGCATCCTCCTCCCGCGCCAGCGACCACAAAATCAACTGCCGCCAAAACCGTCGATGAAAGTCACCCAACCCGGCACGACGCCATGTCCAAGTCGAATCGAACGCCAAAGCAGCCACACGGCCTCGACCGTATTCGCCGATCACCATCAACGGTTTTTGCCGCGGCGACTGCAACAGGACCTGCACGCCAGGAGCCACTCTCACCGATGGCCACGGATTCACCCCGGGCATTGCCGGCAAGTCTTCCCAACGAACCAAGCGGTCTCGTTGCATGACTTGGATCGAAGTGATCGGATGCGATGTCGCGGGTTGCATTGTCACCGGAGATCGCATGGCATCCGGAACCGTTGCTTCGACTGGATCCAGCGGACCGGGCGGTTGCCGCAAACGATCGTCCAGTTGGACCGGTAAAACATTCGCCAATGGCGTATTCGCGTAACCGCCGCGACTGTAAGTGTGTTCGCCACCCAGCATGATCAAAGCCGTGCCTTGGCCAACCGCTTCAGACAACTGCTGCAACTGCTCGTCACCGAGAGCCGCCGAATGCAAGTCGCCCAAAATGATCACGTCGTAGCGTCCCGGCGAAAAATCATCCACCAAATCGATCGGCCATGAATTCACGGTGTCGCGAGGGATCCACCGGTAGGTCAATTCAAGATCCAAGAACTGTCCGAGAGCCCAACGCAAATCCTTCTGCTCCAAACGCGGTGTTCCCTCCAAATACAACACCCGGCCGCCACCTTCACGAACATCAACAAAGGCGACCTGCGAATTGTTGTCCGTGATCGTTTCTCCCGTCCGAGTCTCCATTTCCGCAATCAAACGGTACTGCCCAGGCTTGGGTGCAACGATTGGTATCTCAAGCGAGGTCACTTGATCCATCTTGTCAGGTGTGATCGTTCGGTTCGCGGCCGTCGCCGTTTGACCGTTCTCATCCAGCCAACGCAGAGACACCTTCACCGGTGATTGCACGACACCTCGCGAGCGAACTTGGAACGCGACCAAAGACTCATTGCCGGTGAACATCCGCAACGTTTCCGGCAACGACTCCACCGACAGATCAATTCGCCGTGAAGCCTCATCCGGTGGCCCCAATGGCACCGTCCAAACCGGTACTCCCATCGCTCCAAGCAGTCTCGCCTCACGCTGCGGATCCGCAGGAACGTCGGCCGACGCCTCGCGACTGTTTGCGATCTGTGTGCCGTCGCTGAACAGGACCACGCCCGCCAGCGGGCTGGTCCTGCCGCGGTCCATCGCCAAGGTCAGGGGCGCAGCCAAATCGGTCGCTCTGCCGGTGTGTTCTTGTTCCCCAATGCGATCGGCGATTGTCGCCAGTTGCTCGGTGCCACTCTCGTGAATCGATTGGGCTGCTTCGTCAAAGCCCATCACTACCACTTGCAACGCTTGATCCGAACCCGACAAACCTGAAATCAGTTTCTGCGCCGATTGTTTTTGTTGCTGCCAACGATTCATGGCCTCGCCCGACGACAATTCCATGCTGGCCGAGGTATCCAATGCAATCGCCAACGTGGCCGCAGCCGGGCGATTGTCAGACTGAACCAGCGACGGACGTAGCAACACGAGCACCAAAGCAATCGATGCCAAACCACGCAGCGTCAACAAAATTTGACGTCGCCGTCCGCTCACCCCCGGCGGCAAGATGACAAACATCATTGCAACGATGATCGCCACCAGCGTCAACGCGATCGGCAGCGAACCGTAAATGGGATCCAGCCCCCAACTCATATGGCTTCTCCCGCTCGGCGATAGAAGCGGTTGCTCAGCAGTTGTTCTCCTAAGAAAACGATCACCGCCAACAACATCATCGGGCCATGCAACGAGACCGGTGGCGAACCACCCAGCCGGCCCTGAATTGACAATTCGTTGCCCGATGAAGATGGCGTCCATTGCTGACTGCCGAACCGCCGATCCATGTCGGCCGGCTGTGCACGTTCATCGACGGACCAGACTGGATCCAGATTGGTTGAAAAGCCTCCCCAGTAATTCGGGCCACGTAAGAATGTGGTTCCGAGACGGCCATTTCCTACAAATACTCCATGTTGTTCACCAAGACTCACTTCCGCAACGTCAGTGGTCTCGCCCGCCCCCACAGTTGTCGACACCGGCGGAAACACCAAAACCCGCGAAGCCTCCGCTTCCTGCGACACAGGCTCTTTTCCCGCAATGATCGCGGGGTCTTGATCCGGAACGACCACGGCGGCTCCCACTAACGCATTCAGCGACGAATCGGTGACTCCCGTGGCCCAGTGAACCATGCTTCGCCAAGTCACGAAGGCAGGCCAAGGATCCGATCCGCTGAACAACTCGTTCCACGATCGTGACGCCGCGGCCAACGCCGGCAGAGGCGTGGTCATGATCAGCAAACGCCCATCCGACTGGTCATTGGAAGTCTTGATTGTCCGAGTCAGCATCGCCGGATGTTCGGTTCCCGCAAACTGCATCGGAATTTGCCAACCCGAGTTGGATTTGGGCCGGCACTGCCAATACCGATGAATACGAAACGCGTTCCAGGCGGGCTCATCATCCAATTGTTCCAACGCTCGCAACGCCGGGTGAGAGGATTGCTGCACATCCAAGAACGTGCCAGGTTCAGGCACTCGCCAAGACCGCACGATATCAGGCAGCCGCGTGGCGTTTTCGTCGGCCGCGTCTATCCGGTCTTTCGGACGTGGGACCCCCACCACTTCCATTGATGGCCCCAGCAACACCAAGGCACCACCGCCGCGCTCGGCCAATTCAACCACCTGCTGCCATGCGTTCTGGCTCAGGTTCTCGTGTGAAAGCACCCTTTGCGACTCACCATCGACCCGCAAAGGAGGGTCGATCAGAACCACCGCATCCAACAGATCCCAATCAACGGCGGACAGATCCTGGTAACTAATTCCGGCGACTCGAATGCCAGCCGAATCATCGTCCGGAGGCTGCGGCGCGGTGAGTGCCGCCCCCAGCAGATTGCGTTCGTCAACGTTTTCGCCGACCAACAAAACGCGTGGCGGTGTTGGAAGATGGATCGTCAGATAGCGTCGATCGTCCCACGCAAATCCGTCGTTGCCAATCAACTCGATCACCGCGTGGTGGATTCCCAACTCCAATGGCGGAAGCGTCATCACCACATCCGCTTGGGCACCGGGACTGACACGCACCGAGGCTCGGTCGACGCGACGCAGCGATGGCAACACGACCTCACCATCGCGAATCACGGGCAGCGTTGGATCGCGATCGTACAAACTCATCTGCACCGTCACGCTCAACGAGTCCGCCGGTGCGTCTCCAGTGTTTGACCCTGCTTCCACACCGATCGACATGGAAACCGGAATGGGAACCTGAGGAGCGGGCGCGGCGTCGACCAGCTTTGGCGTCGTCAAAAATCGATTCAGCGGGACTCGATCAGCAGCGGAATCAGCACCTTCCTCCGCAACATCGATTTGCAAAAGAGTGACCGCGACATCGTCCCAAGAGGCTTCGGCTGAATCTCCATCACGAGCCCAGGTTTCAGCGTTCCAGTCCGACACCACCACCAACTGCTTGCCAGGCAGATCACTCGAACGCAGCAACTCCACCGCCGATCGCATGCGTTCATCCATTGGCAACGGATTCGGAAGCGATTGAATCTGTGACAGCCGAACGCGAGCCGACGCGATATCCAATGAAAATCCAACGGGAGTCGCGGAACGATCCAGCACCACTAAACGACTGCCTTCGGGGAGCCGATCCATCACCGCGATGGCTTCGCCGATGGCCCGACGCAAACGAGTCATCCCAGCATCGGAGGAGCCGCCGTTTGCAGTGCTCGTGGAGTTGTTGTTTGGCGACGCTTGGCGGGCGGAGGATGGACCATTGTCAATCAACAACGCCATCGCCACTGGTTGTTCTTGTCCCAGATCGATGTCCTCAGAATTGGCCCACGCTCGCGTCGCGAGCAACATCGAACCCAACAGAGCAACCACCCCGGCGATTGCCATTCCAATCGCGAGCGACCGCCCCATTCCTTTCGCGATCGCGACGCTTGCCAAAACCAGAAAACCAACCCCGGTCGCACCAACCAAACCGATCGTCCACCAAGTGGATGCGGCCGCCGAGGCAATGTGCGGCCGCGCGAGCGCCAACGCGAGTGCCATCACCGCCAAGATTCGCAATGCCAACAGCCACCACCGGCGAACCTGCAACTGGCTGCGTTGCGTGGTCAGTTTGGGACGCAGAAACTGCACGCCGGGGAACACCACCCGCTGCGGTTCACGTTTGGCCAACATGTGCAACGCGATCGGTACCACCGCGGCCAGCGTCCCGAAGATCAGCGTTGCGTTGAAAAACGTCACTGCCCGTCCGTCAGTTCAAGAATCCATTTAGCCAACTGATCCAACGTGCCGGCTTCAATCGTGTGCGGTCCTTGGAAGGGCCGGAACTCCCACTCAGCGGCTTCTTCGTTCAGTGTATCGGCCAACGTCGCCGCACTGGAAAATGGCAGGATCGAATCCATCGTGCCGTGCGATTGCAACACGCGAGTCGACGCCAACCGAGCCTTGCCCTTTTTCGATGCGGCTTCGATCCATTGCGGGCCACACACCAATGTTCCGGAGAACTGAACCAAAATTTCAGGAGGAGGCAGCTCGCTGGTCAGCGCCACATTCATCGTGACCATCGCACCTTGCGAAAAACCGCCCAGCACATACGGCACCTGCGCGTTGGCTTTCGCATTGGGCATCGATTCCAACACCGCTCGAACCGTGGAAGTCAGTTTCTGACTCGCGTCGTCAATTCCGGGTGGTGTCTGGTCATGCAATTGTTCGAACTGAGACGTCTGCAGTAGCTGTTGCAAAGACGCCATGTTCAGAGGCCACCACGCGCGGCCGCCGGGCATGCCTTGATCCGCCAAATCACCCGGTGCCACGGGAAAGACGAAACGGACCGACGTGCCCACCGGCCCGAGCTTCTGAAACAGATAATCCGTCAGCCCGACCAGATCATCGCCGGGGGCACCGTATCCATGACACAAAATCACCGGCAACGTGGGTGCATCCGAACCGTCGACCACGGTGCAAGCCAACTCACCCAACGAGTTTGCATGAAAAGTTTGTTTGGGAGTATTCATGTCTCCCAAGATAGTGCTTTGGCACTGGATGAGTCAGCCCAGGTTTCGTTCGCAATCAAGCGATCGAAAGCCGCTCTGACATGCCATTCAAACGATCATTCCAGCCAAATGAACCCCGGATGCCAAACGTCGCCGTTGCCGCAATCGCCCGTCAGTTGGAAGTGGGCATGCCGAGCTGTCGCATTTTTCGGTAGAGATTGGAACGGTGCAGCCCCAGCTTGCCAGCCGCTTCGGTCATGTTGCCGCCGCACGAAGCGATCAACCGTTCGATGTGCTGAATTTGAAACGCTCGCGTGGCATGATTCAAATTTCCGTCCGCGTCTTCCGCCCAACCCGTGTCCGCCGATGGACGATTCACGGACGGAGTCATCATCAAGTCTTCGGATCGAATCACATCGCCTGAAGTCAGGTAACAAACACGCTCGATCGTATTACGCAGCTCCCGCACATTGCCTGGCCAATCATGGGACAACATCGCTCGCCGAGCATCTTCCGAAAACGTCGGCATCGTACGCCCAATCTGGCGACAGAAATCCTCAAGGAAATGGTTGGCCAGCTCCATCACATCGTCGCCACGTTGCGACAACGATGGCAACGTCAGTGACACCACGTTCAGACGGAAAAACAAATCCTCACGGAATTTCTTGGCTTCGATCAACTGTTGCAACGGTTGATTCGTGGCGGCGATCACTCGAACATCCACCGGGATGGGTTGCGATCCTCCCACGCGAACAACGACTTTTTCTTCCAGGACTCGCAGCAACTTGGCTTGCCCGCCGGCACTCATGTCCCCGACTTCATCCAGGAACAATGTGCCGCCGCTGGCCAGTTCGAATTTGCCGACGCGAGTGTCCGACGCATCGGTGAAGGCGCCTTTCTCATGCCCGAACAGTTCGCTCTCGAGCAAAGTTTCCACCAGCGCCGCGCAGTTGACCGCGACAAAAGGGCCGTTGCGACGTTCGCTTTGATAGTGAATGTGTTGGGCCAAGACTTCTTTGCCGGTCCCATTGCTTCCCAACACCAAGACACTGAGATCCGTGGGAGCCACCTTGGTTGCGTTACGGCGAATCTCTTCCATCGAATGATGGCTGCCGATCAGTGGTTTCGATTGAGCCGCTTGTTCCACCAACCGATCGCGTGTCTCGGTCAAATCCACTCGGGTGCGATAGGACTCGATGGCGAGCGCCGCGTGCATTGCCAGTTCGCTCAACGTTCGCACGTCCGCCGCATCAAAGCTCTCGTTCCGATGATCTCCGGGATCCGCGTTGATGGCTTCGAACACGCCGATCACTTGATCTCGCGAATTGACCATCGGGACCGCGAGCAACGAACGCGTCGTGAAGTTTTGGGCCCGGTCGATCCGCCGGTTCACACGTCCTTCATCGGTGCCGCCGGCTGACCACCAGCGCGGGCTCTTGCTTTGCAATGCTTCGCCGACAATGCCCGCGTTGTCCTCCACCTCCAACACGCCGCTTTCAATTCCGATCGCGGGTCGGCCAATCAACTTCTTCGTTCGTTTGTCCCACAAAAAGATGGTGGCTCGTTCGCAATTCAACACTTCACAGGCACAGTTGGCCATCGAATTCAGTAGCGATGCGTCATCATCCAGTTGCTGCCAAGCCGCCGCGTGCTGCAGCATTTGAGTCGTCTGCCACAACCGACGCGTGTCGTTTTGATGAGACCGTTGTAGCGACAGGTATCGCCCCAACACGGATGCCAACATTCGCAGCGTGGCTTGATCGGCGGGCTGCTCATTGATCGACAACACGATCGCTTCGCTGCCAACGCCGGGCAGCACATCCGACTCGGGTTCGCCGGCGGAAGCAGTCGCGTCAGGTTGCACCAGAGCGTCCACGCCGAGAGCAGCAAAATTGCCCGACTGAACCCATTCGTCGTCCGCAACGGCCTGGCTGGCCAGCGACTCCGCCTCGTCCCAAGCATCCCCGGTCCAAAAAGCGGTCTGCCATCGGTCTCGGTTCTGCTCCACGACACCGCCGCGCAAAGTCGCGTTCTGCCCGACCAACCCCAGCAAAACGGGCATGAACGACGACAACGAGTCAGCAGATGTCATGACATCCTCCGGCTTGGCAGAAGCGCGAACCGAAGGCAAAACCGAATGCGACCGATCCATGGCAGAACGCGATTTGACAACATGAGGGGATGAGTAACCAATCACTCGTCTGATTTCCCAGAGAGAACGTCGGCTTGTCGGTCACGGAAACCACCGCGATGATGTTCACCGCTGGACAGTAAAAAACAGAACCAAGCCGAAAAGGTTGAAGATGCAATTTGAAGGAAAAAAGGGTTTGATCATTGGGGTCGCTAACGACCACTCGATCGCATGGGCGATCGCACAACAGATCTTGCAACAAGGCGGCACCTGCGGTTTCACGCACCTTCCTGACCGAGAAGACGATGAAAAACAGCGAAACCGACGCCGGGTTGCCAAATTGACAGACCCCGAAGATGGCGCCGCATTTTTGCTACCTATGGACGCGAATAACGACGACGACATCCGCACCGTTTTCGAACACACCGAGAAAACGTTCGGAAAAATCGACTTTTTGCTCCACTCGATCGCCTTCGCCGACCGTGACGATCTGGGCCGAGAAACGATGCACACGTCGCGATCTGGATTCAAATTGGCGATGGAATCCAGCGTCTATTCGCTGCTGGCCGTCACCGCCGCCGCTGAAAAGATCATGAACCCCGGCGGTGCCGTGCTGACCATGACCTACTACGGCGGCGAAAAATGCGTGCCGGGTTACAACGTGATGGGCGTCTGCAAAGCCGCTCTGGAAGCCTCGATGCGGTACCTGGCATTCGACATGGGTGCCCGCAACGTCCGCGTCAATGCTCTGTCGGCCGGCCCCATTCGAACCCTGGCCGGTCGTGCCGCGGGCGTGGAAGAAATGCTGACGATGTACGAACACATGGCTCCCATGGGCCGAAATGTGACTCACGAGGAAGTCGGCCAGTCCGGTGCATTTCTGCTGAGTGACGCCAGCAGCGGCATCAGCGGCGAAATCCTGCACGTCGACGGTGGCTACCACGCCATGGGCAGTCCCGGCCGCCTCCTCGACGAAATCAAAAAGCACCAGTAGCTCCTCAGCCCTCAGCCCTCAGCCCTCAGCCCTCAGCCCTCAGCCCTCCCAAAACTCCCCATGGTTCGCACCGCTTCCACAATGATGCCGCTGGGCACCGCTGCCCCCGACTTTTCGCTTCCCGAGACCGACGGCGGCACGGTTTCGCTCGCTGATTTCAAAGATCACAAAGCCCTGCTGGTGATCTTCCTTTGCAATCACTGCCCCTACGTCAAACACGTAGCCGAGCAACTCAAGCTTCTCAGCGACGAGTACATGCAGCACGGTGTCGGCGTGGTTGGGATCAGCAGCAACGACATCGAGAAATATCCCGATGACAACTTCGACGCGATGAAGGCGGAAAAGGAATCTCGCGGCTACGCGTTTCCCTATGCCTTGGACGAAGACCAATCGGTCGCCATCGCTTACGGAGCCGCTTGCACCCCCGACTTTTTCCTCTTCGATGCCGACCACAAACTGACCTACCGCGGCCAACTCGACGCCAGCCGCCCCGGGTCGGACTTGCCCGTGACCGGAAGCGATTTGCGAGCCGCTTTGGACGAAACCATCGCCGGACGATCACCCAAGGAGGACCAACGTCCTTCGATCGGCTGCAACATCAAATGGAAAGAAGGCAACGAGCCGACCTACTTCGACCCCAACGGCACCGCGTGAACCAGCACGCTCACGGACCGCTGATTGACGACGCCCGAGCCATGTTCGCTCGCGGCGTCGATGCGGTACTGGGTGACCGCCTGCTGCTGAACTCGCTGTCCGCCGACGCCACACATCTCTGGGTCGGCGACCTTGCCATCCCACGCGATTCATTCGACCGTTTGGTGGTCATTGGGGCTGGCAAAGCATCCGCCGCAATGGCCGCGGGTCTGTCGCAGTTCATCCAGTCACAATTGCCGACCCTGACTGGCCAACCGATGCCGGTCATCGGACACGTCAATGTGCCCGAAGGCTGCTTTCGCGATTTGCCAGGCATCACAATTCAAGAAGCCCGGCCTGCCGGCGTCAACGAACCGACCGAAGCCGCGATCCAAGGCACGGATCGAATCCTCGAACTGGTCAGCAACGCGGGTCCACGTGATCTGGTGATTGGGCTGATCTCCGGTGGCGGCAGCGCTCTCCTTTGTCGGCCATCGCCCGGCATTTCATTGACGGACAAACTCACCGTCACGCGCTGGCTCAGCTCGCACGGTGCCGACATCGTGGCCCTCAACACCGTTCGCAAACACCTCAGCGACGTCAAAGGAGGAGGACTGCTTCGCGCCAATCGCCATGCACAACTGCTGACGCTCGTGCTGTCGGACGTCCTCGGCGACCCGCTGGACCTGATCGCTTCCGGTCCCACCGTCCCCGATCGCTCCACACCACAAGACGCCCTGTCCGTCCTGCAGCGTTTTGATCCCGAACAACAACTGCCTTCATCCATTTGGAATCGCCTTCGACACGCAGCAGACCATCCCATCGCCACCACCGCCGACGAAGACCACCACCAGACGATCGTGTTGGGCAACAACGCGGTCGCAGTTGACGCGGCGGGCATCGAAGCCGAAGCAAGAGGCTACAACCATGTCATGCACTGCCACCGCGAATCCGAAGGCGACGCGGAAGTCGCGGGGCGACACTTGGCCGACCTCACTCACGCCATGCTCATGGCGGCCCCCAACGTCCACCGGCAGGATGCCTTGCTCAGCGGTGGCGAACCCACGGTTTCATTGGCCGACGCATCCATCCGAGGCGTCGGCGGTCGCAATGGGCAACTGGTCCTGGCGGCCTACGCCAGATTGCTCGAGATCGGTTTGACCGACGACCAATGGTCGCGTCTGGCAATTCTGTCCGGCGGCACGGACGGAGAAGATGGCCCCAGCGAAGCGGCGGGCGGCATGGTCAACGGGGAGATCCATCGACGCATCCAAGAACAAAACTTGGACGTTCACGACACGCTCCGACGCAACGACTCCCATGGCTTCCTGCGACGCGTGGGAGGCCTGCTGCTGACCGGCCCCACTGGAACCAACGTCTGCGACCTACGCATCGCCCTCGTCGATCACCCTCAACACCGCCGCCACACGCCGTCAGCCTCCTAATCAACCACCTATTCCCCACCGCTCCCATCCGCCACAATCAGAAGCGTGCTGAACAAGCACAAGCACCCGTGGCACAACTGGATAGCGCATCGGCCTCCGAAGCCGAAGGTTGTGGGTTCGAATCCCGCCGGGTGTACTCGATCCAAAACCTCTCGGTCTCATGCTTCCACTTCGCACGGACGATTTGAAATGGCTCCGCAATCGGCGCGGCGCCAACCATTCGATGTCGTGATGACCATGGTGCGACCGCCCCATGCGACTCAACGCATCTTCTTTCCAGTGAGGGGCACACCGATCATGCGATCACATTTCTTTTCCTGCAGACTGTTCGTGTTTGCTCTCATGGTTCTGATGTGTGACTCCTTCAAGTCACTGGCTGATGAACCTTCTGCTCCTGCAGACGTGGTCGAATTGCTGGACGGGGCGGACTCTGCCGAGGCAGCCCTGAAGGCGATGATTGCCGCCTCCAATGCCGGGGACGATCAGGCCGCAATGCTGTTGGTCGACCCTGCGATTCGTCCCTTGTTACTGCCCAGCATTGCCATCGAACGATGCGCCATTGATTCTTACTTCTTAGAAACGTGGGCGTTTGGAGAGGACAAAAAATTCCTCGGAGGACAGCTATTCCATTTCACACTCCGAGATCTCGTTCGCATCCGAAGCATCAAACAGTTGGAAAAGCGATTGGTTGATGACAAACGCGTTGTGTTCACGGTACTCACAACCGAGAAGAGCTACCATGAGGAAAAGCACATTCACAACGTGCGATCTTTCCTAGCGATCCGACGTTCGGATCGTTGGTATCTGTTTCGCCCATTCGGAGAACTGACAAATCTCGTTATTGGTTCCTCGGATTGGCAAGACACGAACGAACCGGTGAAATTGGTGAATGCTCATGCCCCTGGTGAGGAAAGTGACAATCGCCAAAACGTCAATTGCGAGTTCGAGTATCTAATCCCCATCGAACTTATCCACGAACACTTGGCGGAAGCAGCAACTGCCCCGGAGATCAAAGAGGCCAATCAATTGGCAAGCAGATTGCAACGCCACTACGACAGCATCGTCAACCGAGCGAAGCGAGGCGACTACCAAAGTCGAAATGAACTCAAAGACGCGATGGATCCGATCGACGATTGGGCTGACATACTCTCAGGAACAACCGCTTCACTGGCCCCGGGCTTGATCGAATTTGCGAAGAAACACGGCCTACAACCAGAGCCAGAATGAATTTAATTGTCATCACAGCGAGGGCCGGGACTGGTGATGATATCAACGCCATCGCAAATTCAAGAGCGATTGTCGGTCGAGATTGATCTGCCCGGCGACAATTTCGTCAGCGATGATCTCCACGAGCGGGGCGATGAAGGAGAAGTGGTCGTGGCTGGGGATCCTGAGAAATTCAATCTTTGGATTCCCGTTCGCATCGACCATGAGCTCGATTGCTCCGGTGCAGTTTCGGGAGGCACCTGCGAAGCATTTCTCACAACTTCGCCCCGGACGGGGCCAACTTCACTAGCTCGGGGTGGAAGCCCCGAGAACGTTGGCGGACATCACTAGGCCGCCCCGAACGGGGCCGCCGTCGATGATGCGTCGCGAAATCAATGAATCTCTGCGCATCCAGGACTCGCTTCAGCATCCACTGCATAAAAACCAAGTTGACATCGACATCTCCCCCCTCGGCAACGTGGAAAGTCCCGCAAGCGAAGTCCACCAAGTCCGCATTGATTCTTACACATCCCAATCGAAATGACGATTGGTGGGTGAACCCGAGATGAAGGTGTTGGCCCACGTGTACATCGAATTTGTCGGGTGTGGTATGGTTTACAACAAGCAGTCGTTCAAGGTGTTCCTATGCCACTCACAGCCGCAGTTGGCAGCAACCTATCCAAAAACCAGTTCGATCAACGTGGTCACCTACGTCGAGGATGCCGGGGATTCGATCAACATCGGAATCACGCCGATCGCGACACGCTCCTTCGGACCGCCGAACCAAGTCAGCATCCCGGTCGAAGAGTGTCCCGAACCGCCGTACGACGAGGACGATTGCGAATACACCTGCAACGCATCCACCGAGGAGTGGGTGAAGACGAAGGATTGTCGCGAACCATGCAACTGCACCGGCCCGCCGGTGGGTGATGGTGTCGAAGACGGCGAGGTGCGTTTGTTCGCGTGTTAGGGCGGCTAGTAACCGCTTGGTTCCCGCAAAGCGGGACACTGATCGGCAAGCGAAATGTCGGGTTTCTCTGGATTGTAGTAAGATTCTCTGCCGATTTTGACCAAACGTGTCATGAGGGCTCAAGTAGAATCGAGTTATGAGCAGAAAGAAGAAACCAGCAAGTTTCACGATTCGAATCAAGGGAGACGGTGTCGACCCTGAGTCGATACCGGTCCGCACGTTGTCCGAAGCCGCTTCTGCCGTCATGCGCCTCGCTGTCGGCGATAGCAAGAGTGAAGCAAGCAAGGTCCGCGTCCTGGACGTGAAACGCGGTTCAGCGATGTACCCGTGTTTGATTGACGACGGGCATGATGTGAACCGGAACCTCGTTGACGCTGGGGAGGCTGCTTCTAACCCAATGTCGGAAAAGCTCGACGCTGAAATGCTTGGTCCGATCAGAGAGCTTTCGTTGATAGCCGGGAAGTATGATGCGGGGTCCGTCGAAATTTACCTTGGTGAGGTCTCGACGAGGAAGCTGAAGGAGGTTCGTCCCGTGGTTGTTTTCAATGGCGGTACCTATTCAGCAATCGAATCGAGTGTGATCGTTCGCGACACCGCATCGATTCGGGGCTACCTTGTCGGCGTCGGCGGTGCTCAAGAGCGGAAGTGCCGAATCAGGATTCCGGATCGTTCAAAGTTGCTTTACTGCAAGGTGCCAGACCAAGACTTGAGCCGTGAACTTGGCGAATGCTTGTACACCTATGTCACTCTCTACGGACGCGGCACTTATTTTCAGCGAACGTGGTGGCTTCTCGATTTTGAGGTGTTCGAACTTGAGAAGAAGTCGGATGACTCCGTGGAGTCCATTCTCGGAAGAATCCGAGAGGCAAGTGGCGATGGCTGGAGCAACGTACAAGACGTTGATGCTGAGTTGCGTTCCCTGCGATGACGAATTCAACGGCCCGTGCCGGCATCGACACAAACATTTTGATCTATTCGACCAGGACCGATGCGGATATACGGAAGCTAATAGACGAGCAAGCGAGGAAAGAAGCTAGAAAGCTCCGTGCGGCTTCACAACGACTACTAAAACGATTACGTCAAGACGATTGGCAAATCTTCATCTCGACAATCACGCTCGGAGAGTACTTGGTCAAAGTCGATCCAAGGGCGCATGCCAAGACGATCATTGAGTTGCGGTCTTTGTGTACGTTCGCAGAATTCAACATTAGAGCCGCAACGCTTGCTGCAGAAATGACGGGAAAGGCGAAGGCTGTCAAACAGACGATGCGTCTCAAAGTCGACCGACCAGTGCTGATGGCTGACGTGAAAATTATCGCTTCCCTCAGAGCAGCCGGCGTCCAGCATTTCTACGTAAACGATGGCGGGTGCTGCAAAGTTGCTCAACAGTTCATGAAAGCAAGCTTGCTGCCGATGGAACCAGTCACTCTCCTAGAAATCATGGAGCAAGACGAAACGGAGAGTGATTGAAACGCCGGCGGTCTGACCTCAAACGTTTTGGGAGGTCTTGCTCATATCAAATACCGCAAACAACGCGACAGCACGAAACGCCTTGCGACAGAGAAAAGCGGGTGATAGCGTAGGTTGCTACGGGAAAACGTTTGGTTTTCGCACCGCGCCAAAAAGGCCTTCAAAGCCGAAGGTTGTGGGTTCGAATCCCGCCGGGTGTATTGGCGTTAACCCCCGTGGTTCGTGGAGCCTCGCGATTGGCTTTTTGGGAACACCGAATCGCGTTGCTGGTTCCGCGCACGCTCTTTTGTTGCCTGGCCAACATTTCTTGACGCAATCAGTCCGGTGGGCCACGCCTTACCAAACGCCCGAACTCGGCATGTTGATTGGATTGTGGATTGGATATTGAAATCGGCGAACTTACTCGTCGGACGAGGCGGGTAAGTCCTCAAAGGGCGCGGGTTCGCCACTGGTGAAGGGCGACAAGTGTGGAGCACGTTTCCCGGCGACCGGGCGGAAGACTTCAGGAAGTGGCAGGAGTTGATCGAGATAGTTCAGTGACTCGTTGCCGTGCAATGCCCGCAGTTCTCCGCCTCGCGCCCACGTGCCGCAGGTTCCGCACAACGTGACGGTGTTTGTCTTCGCTGTGACCACTGTCTTCTCTGCACCACCACCGTCTCGTTTCTTGGCGTCCTCCCCAACGGTGACAACCACCGCATAAGCCGGACTGTGACCGCAGAAAGGGACGTTGTCATCATCCGCCAATTCTTTACGCAATAGCGTGCGAAGCCGGTTGGTCTCGTCGCGGTTCAGCAAGCGAGTCCCAATCACATCAGCCCGGCAATTTTGCCATTCCGTTGGCATCGTGTGATCACCCGCGATCACGCCACGTGGATCCAGCAAGTGAATGACCACTCGGCCCCGAGGAGGATCCGCCGATGCAGGAACAGCCAGCAAAGCGATCAATGGCAAGGCCGAAAGACAGCGTGCGATCCACACAACACTCTTTCCACCATCGGTCACAACATCACCGTCTTGATTCACCATGGTTTTTCCGCAAAGGTTGCAAGGAACGTGGGGCTGTATTGCGACAAAAGATCATCGGAATACTTGTCTTCAAAGATCTCTTTCAATCGAAGCCCCGCTTGAAGTTGCCCGCCGATCAGGTCTTCCAACGAGTGGCTGAAACACAACGGTTCGGAATCTGTTCGTAACTGGTCCAGCTCTTCGGCACTCAAATGCGTTTCGTCGGCATACGGCAAACGGTGCCGGACGGTCAGCTTATCTTGCTCCAGATCATTTTCATCGAACATGAATCGGATGGGATGAACGAAGCCAGCCAACAACCGACCTCCTGGCCGCAAAACGCGACTGACTTCTTCAAAAACTGATCGGACATCAGGTACGAAGCAAACCGAGCAAGGATTGAAAACAACGTCAAAGCTGTTGTCGGCAAAGCACGACAGATCTCGCATGTCCCCCAACACCGAGCGAATCGAAAGACCCTCGCGACGAGCGACCACCTGATCCTGCTCCAATTGATTGGGCGAGTTGTCGAGCACCGTCACCTTCGCTCCCGCAGCCGCAAGCACGGGTGCTTGCTGACCTCCACCGGACGCCAAGCCCAACAGATCGGCACCGGAAAGATCAGGAAACCAAGACATGGGAACCGGTTTGGTTGGCGTCAGCACGACCTGCCAATCTCCAGCTCGGGCTTTGGAAATCACGTCAACGGAGACAGGCACCGTCCATCGGTTCCGCTTCGTTACCTGCGCGTCCCAAGCCGCACGGTTGTAAACCGCGATGTCTTTCATGGAATCCTAGTCCTGAGGGCGTTCGCATCACTCATGCCCTTCGCAAGAACGCAATCCGGAATGCGATAACTTCGGTGATGAACGCATCGCAGACTGGAGCGTTCCTTTCCAAAGACACACAGCCTAACCTGCGGATGCATGACGCATCAAAACGCCAACTCGATTAGGATCAATTCAGGCGATCGCTGGCTCGGGAAGCGGAGCCGACGCCGGGATTCGCGGCGGGACACCTTGAGCCGACTGTTCAATGAATTGCGTGTCCATTCCCAAATCTTGCAGCAACAAACGAGAACTGATGCGGCTGGATTCGTAGATCACGGGCAAACCACTGCCGGGGTGGGTTCCTCCGCCAACCAAGTAAACGCCATCCAGTTCTTCAAATCGGTTGCGAGGCCGTCGATGCAACATTTGCCCCAAGTTGTGAGCCAGATTGAACGTCGCACCCTTGTAGATCGCGTAGTCCGATTGCCATTCATCCGGCGTGATCTGATGCTCCACCCGAATTCGATCACGAAGGCCGTCGAAGCCGACCTCTTCGAGCTTGTCCAAAGTGGTCTCCCTAAAACGCGGAGCTTCCTTGGACCAATCCACGTTTTCGGTTTCGTGGGTGACCGGTGCCAAAATATACAGCGTGCTATGACCGGATGGTGCCAAACTGGGATCGGTCACCCCGGCGTTCTGCACATAGACCGACGGATCCTGACTGAGCACGTGATCGATTTCGATCTCACGGAGATTTCGGTCGTAATCTTTGCTGATGTGAATGCCATGATGCGGTTGGTCTTCGTACAAGCCTTCCACACCCAGATACAACATGTACGTGCTGCAGGAAAATTTCTTCTTCGCAATTTTCTCGTCGGACCAACGGCGACGAACCGAATTGGGAATGGTTCGTGTCATCCAGTGAGCAAAGTCGGCGTTGACCACAAAAGCGTCCGCGTCGTAACGATCGCGACCGGTGTGCAACGCTCGCACACGCCGACCTTCCATTTCAATGGACTCAACGGGTTCATCCAACCGAATCTTCACGCCCATGTCCTGAGCAATCTCGGCCATTCGTTCGCTGACTCGGCTGCACCCGCCGATCGGATGAAAGACACCGTATTCGTATTCGAGGAACGACAGAATGCTGAACAAGCTGGGGCAGTTAAACGGCGACATGCCCAGGTACTTTGATTGGAACGCGAAAGCGATGACCAGCCGCGGATCTTTGAAGTAACGCTGAAGCTCCTTACCGAGCGTTCGCATGGGATGCACGTGAGCCGCCGCCCCCAACAACGATGGCTTCAGCAAATCCATCGGTGAGTTGAAAGGCGACTCCAGGATCGGACGAAACTTTTCGAGTTTGACACGGTTGTCGTCCATGTAGCGTTTGAGTTGCCCGACATCTTCGGGTGAGATCTTGGCGATCTGGCGATCCATCTCATCCATGTCCGGCGTGCAATCCAGCTGGCCACCCCCGCCGAAGGTCAACCGATATTGCGGATCCAACCGCTCCATCGGCACCTCTTCCATCAGATCGTGCCCGGTCGAATGAAAGATCTCATCCAAAACGCGCGGGTACAAAAAGAACGTCGGTCCACAATCAAACCGATATCCATCAATCTCGATCGCGGAGGTCCTGCCGCCGACTTGGTTTCGTCGTTCCAGGATGGTGACATCGCAACCACCGGCCGCCAATTGCATGGCTGATGCCAACCCACCGGGGCCTGCCCCGACAATGACGACTTTCCGCTGCGACATGACTACCTACCGACCGAACCGTGAAGACCACTCAACCGCACGCCCAAACGGTGCTGCGGGACTGGGTATCTTACGCGTCTGACCAGTGTCACCGATACGGCAGGTCAATTTGCACCTGCGATCGGGCTGACGCCATCGATCGCGACAGGGCCGTGGGTCACAGATATTGCTGGTAGGCAGCGACCGCCAACTGATCGCAACGTTCGTTTTCGGTGTGACCCGCGTGGCCTTTGACGTGATGGTAGGTCACACGATGCGTTTGCATCTGCTGATCGAGTTCCTGCCACAGTTCGACGTTCTTGACGGGAACCAGCTTGGAACCGTCTTTTCGCTTCCACCCGCGACGTTTCCAACCCGCCATCCAACTCGCGATGCCTTGACCGACGTAGTTGCTGTCGGCGTACAGCTCCACCGCACAGGGTTCTTTCAGCGTTTCCAGCCCGCGAATCACGGCCATCAATTCCATTTGATTGTTGGTGGTGTGCGGCTGGCCTCCCGATCGCTCGATCTCTTTCAACGTGCGAGGACAACGCAGCACAAACGCCCATCCGCCGGGGCCCGGGTTTCCACTGCAAGCACCATCGGTGTACAGCTCCACCGGCTTCAATGCCTTGCCTGAAGTTGATTGCGTCATCGTCGTTCCGCCTGTGCCTTGAGATTCCGTTCGGATCGTGTTGCCAGTGGTGCTGCCGTTAAAATTTTCAGCCGGTGTTGCGTCCCAACTGCAATCCGTCGGGGGCAAAGATGCCACGCCCACCATCCACCGGCAGACAAACTCCGGTAACGAAAGTGTTTTCGCACAAAAAGCTGACCGCGTGAGCCACATCGTCTGGGGTGCCGACGCGGCCGACCAAAGTGCTCTGAGCCAACTCGGCCACGGTTTCTTCCGTCACGTCGTCGGACAACAGCACCGGACCGGGCTGCACACAATTGACTCGAAGGTTGGAGTTCATCGCGCCAAGTTCTACCGCCAACGACCGAGTCATGACCTCGATGGCACCTTTGCTGGGGAAGTACGCCGCGTGGTCAGCGTAGGGTCGCACCGTCGCCCAATCACCCAAGTTGATGATGCATCCGCCGCTGGGTTGCGATGTCATGTGACGCCCCGCCGCACGAGCGCACAGCAGCGAGGCAACCGAGTTGATCTGAAAGTAGCGACGGATCTCGTCACCGGTGATTTCGGCCAGCGGAGTCGGCGTCCAGATCGCGGCGCTGTTGACCAAAATATCCAGCCGCCCGAAACAAGCCGCGGCTTCGTCGACGATGCGGTCACAGGCCTCGTCGTCTTCCAACGTTCCCTGAACAACGGCCGCACGACGACCGAACCGCTCCTTCCAAGTTGCGGCCGCTTCGTTTGCCTCGTCGGTGCTGGTGTTGGCGTGCAGCACCACATGACAACCGCGACGCGAGAGCTCTTCGGCGATCACGCGACCGACACGGGGTGCTCCACTACCGGTGACCAATGCCACCGGATCATTGGTTGCAAACGTTTCCTGCAATCGCGAGCGACGTGTTCCGCTACTCACGTCAGACGCTGACCTCTTCGCACGATCCGGTGACTTCAAAACCCAAGTCACGAATCATGTCGTAGTCAGCTTGAGGAGCTTGCCCCTGCGTCGTCAGGTAATCACCGACGAAGACACTGTTCGCGACGTACAGCCCCATCGGTTGCAATTGACGCAGGTGCAGTTCACGACCTCCCGCGATGCGCAGTTCACGATCGGGATTCACAAAGCGGAACATCGCGAGTGACTTCAAAGCGTCTTGGGGTGACATCGCATCGGTGCCCTCGAGCGGCGTTCCGTCGATCGCGTTCAGAATGTTCACCGGAATGGACTTCACGCCCAAGTCCCGCAGGTCAAACGCCATCGAGACAATGTCCTCTTTGGATTCGCCCATTCCGATGATGCCGCCGCTGCACATCTCCATACCCGCGTCGCGAACATTTCGCAGCGTTTGCACGCGGTCTTGATAAGTGTGCGTGGTGCAGATCGTTTCGTAGTGCGATTCGCTGCTGTTCAAATTGTGGTTCACGCGGTCGACGCCGCAAGCTTTCAAACGCTGTGCTTGCGACTCATCCAGCAGTCCCAAACAAGCACAGATATCCAATCCATACTTCTGCTTGATTTCAGGAACGATGGTTTCCACCGCTTTCATTTCACGCTCGTTGGGCCCCCGTGCGGAGATCACCAAACAGTACGTTTTCGCACCTCGTTCGGCGGCCACCTTCGCGGCTTCCATCAACGCATCGCGTTTCAGGATGTTGTATTTCGGAATGGGTGCGTCGGAGACCTTCGACTGGCTGCAGTAGTGGCAATCCTCGGGACAAAGACCACTCTTGGCATTCATCAAGAAATACAACTGAACGCTATTGCCAAAGTGTTGATGCCGGATCCGATAGCCCGCCGACAGAATCGCGGGCACATCCAAATCAGACGCCTCCAGCATCGCCAACGCTTGCTCGCGAGTGATCGGGGTGCCATCGAGGACTTGTTGAGCCAGCGCGTCGTAGTATCCCGGAGGAGAGAACTCACCGGCTTTGGCAGCCGGGGCAACAACGGAATCAGCAGCACTGGAGTCAGCAACGCTCATGGAACCAATTGGGTCAGCGGGGAGGGGACGAAGACGCGAATATTTGATCGTCGGCACGATTCAGCGTGTCATTTCAGACTGCATCGTCGACGTTTGGACTTCCGACGACAAGCCGGGGCGTTTCCCGGTGGGTGAGGACGGGACAGCCAACTCCAGAATTTGATCCAATTGCTCTCGTAATTCAATCATCTGATGCTTGCTCAAACCTTGCCCAATCCAACTGGCAATGTGCAGGCCGAGGATCCCCAGGATCGCGATCGGCAGAGCCCACACCGCACTGATAGCACGGCCCAAACTCCACTGCACGTAAACCACCAGCAATCCACCACAAAACAGCAGCCCCAACGCGAAGTAGAGGAACATGCAGAACGTCCAAATCTCGGGGCGTGGCGAAAAACGTCCAAATAGCTGCGAGCGTCCCGCAGGTGAATCCTCGGAAGAAACCAAAGCTGACGAGACGTGGTCGTGTCCCGACTCAGGGACGTCACTGATCTGCACCGACAGATGAGGCGACCAGAACCGAGTCTCGTCTTTCGGTGGCGCTATCTCGACGCATGTCCCAGCGGTCACCGCCCGAGTAGACGCCCCCAAGGAAGCGATGGCGTGCCGCACCCGACCCATCAACTCTTTTGACGGGAGCGGAAAATCCATAGAGAATGTCGGTTGCATTTCAAGGGGGGACATCGTTCAGAACCCTTTTTGCGGCGGATGATCAGCACAACTGTATTCTGGATTGCCTCGACAACGGAGACTATCACAACAAAAAAGGCCACCACAGGAGCGATCCCGCCCGCTGCCGTTCCGGCTGGTTGCTGACTTGGCGATTGGTCGCGACACTTCGCCGCCTCGTCACTTATTTCCGCTCTTCGAGACGCAACCGTGCAGGACTACCGCCACACAAAAATCATCGCCACGATCGGCCCCGCTACCCAGTCCCCCGAAAAACTGGCTGCGTTGATTGAAGCGGGTGTCGACGTCATGCGTTTGAACATGGCGCACGGAACGCCTGAGTGGGTCCTAGAAATCGTTGCTCGCATTCGCTCCGTCTCGAAATCCATTCACCGCCATGTCGCGGTCATGATGGACGTCAAAGGCCCTGAAATCCGCACCGGGGCGGTGGATGACCCCATCGAGCTGAAAGCCGGCGACGAACTGGTCCTGTTCACCGACGAATGCTCGAACCAATCCGCACTCGAATCGGATGGCACACCACGCGTCAGCGTCAACTATCCGGGACTGCCGGGTGCCATTGATTTGGACAGCACCATCTTGGTCGACAGTGGGCTGCTGCATTGGCACGTGTTGGCAAAGGATGCCACGACGATCCGCTGCCGAGTGATCACCCCCGGCGTCTTGGAATCGCGACGGCACATCAACCTGCCCGGAATTCAAGTCAATCTCCCCGCGATCACCGACAAAGACAAAACCGACTTGATCGCCGGGATCGAAGCGGGCATCGATTTCGTGGCGTTGTCGTTCGTTCGCCAGGCCGAGGATGTCGAGACCCTGCGCGAATTCCTGGACCAACATGATTCACATGCACGTATCATTTCCAAAATCGAAGACCAAGCCGGTGTTCGCAACATGGAAGCGATCATTCGCCAATCCGACGCCATCATGGTCGCTCGCGGTGACCTCGGAATCGAAATTGACTACCACCGCCTGCCGCTGGTCCAAACGGAGCTGATCCGTGCCTGCCAAGTCGAAGGCAAACCGGTCATCATCGCGACTCACTTGTTGGAGTCCATGATTCACTCGCCGGTTCCGACCCGAGCCGAAGTGTCCGACGTCTGCAACGCCATTCGCGAACAGGCCGACGCCGTGATGCTTTCGGGCGAAACCACCACGGGCAAATATCCGCTGGAGTCCGTCGGTGTGCTGCAGAACATTATCGGCAGCATTGAACCAACGGTCAGCCGCCAATTGAATTCCAAGATTGTCCTGCGGGAACCCAAATCAAAGATGCTTCGGTCTTCAGCCATCTTGGCTCAGGAGCTTGGCGAATCAGGAATCGTCGTCTTCACCCGCAGCGGTTTCCTGGCTTACGTCCTTGGTGCGCTGCGACCGCGTGGCGTGCCAATTTTTGCGTTCACCGACATCGAACACACCTTCCACCACCTGTTGCTGCCTTGGGGCGTGGAACCTTTCCTGATGGACTTCTCGGAAGACCACGATGAGACGATTTCCAACGCGTTGGAAATCTTAAAGGAGAAAGGCTGGTGCAAACCCGGCATGTGGCTGGGCGTGATCACCAACGCGCTCGCCGACGAGAAGATCGTCGACACGCTCCAGCTCCGCGAAGTCCAGTAGACCCGCGCGAAGCCCAGCAGAGCCAATAGTTGGCCAAACCGTCTTCTACGCACCGCTCGTGCGATTGGTTTGGCCGACTGCCAACATGTTCCTTTCGCAGAGTCCCGGCTCGCGAATTGGCACACTCGTTGCATTTTCTGGGTGTCACTCAAGCTGCCACTGTCAATTTGTCAAACTGACATACCGACCGCTGGCGGCTCTTTTCTGACACCCATTCTTTTGTTGCACACCCGTGTAGCTGGAGGACAAAGATCATGCTTGCGACCCGCTGGGAACCCTGGAACGAACTGAATCGTTTGTCACGTGAGATGGATCGACTCTTCACCCGCAATGGGGCGTCCGTCCCATCGTCGGTGACCTATCCCGCGCTCAACGTATGGGAAGACGAAGGGCACTTGCACGTCGAGGCCGAACTGCCCGGTTTTCAATCTGACCAGATGGAAATTTACGTGGATGCCAATCAACTGATACTCAAAGGCGAACGAACGGCACCCGAGCGGAAAGAGGGAACATGGCATCGACAGGAACGAGGCTTTGGAAGCTTCCACCGTTCACTGGAGCTCCCCGCTGATGTCGACGCAGACGGCGTCACGGCGGACTTCAAAAACGGAATCTTGCACGTGACGCTACCTAAAAGCGAAGAAGCCAAACCGCGACGCATCGAAATTCAATCTCATTGACCTTCGTTGCATTGAATCAAAGCGTTTGCCGTTTCAACACAAAGCCCATTTGCTTGGAGATCCATCATGAGCACAACTCTCACAACTCAATCGAATGAATCCGCGTCTTGCCACGAGGTGCAACACACCGGAGGCGAAGAACCACTTCGCAGCCGAACGTTCATGCCTCGGTTTGACATCTGGGAAGACGAACAAGAACTCACGCTTTTTGGCGACTTACCAGGTGTTACACCGGAGGACCTCGACGTCGAATTCGAAAATCGAATGCTCACCATTCGTGGCAAAGTCGCCTCGGGTGACCGACCAGCCAAATCGTTGCAATCGGAATACGAAGTGGGGGACTACCAACGCAGTTTCACCATCGGCGAAAAGATCGATGCTGCCAACATCACCGCTGAACTGAAGGACGGCGTGTTGACACTGCATCTGCCGAAAGTGGAAGAAGCCAAACCCCGCCGTATCGAGATCCGCTCGAACTGACCGGCCGGACGGGAAGCAAACCCGCTTTGCCGTTCATCCAACTGAATCGCCTCAATACAAACGTCCGCGTGGGATTTCCCATGCGGACGTTTGTCGTATGGCTGCGTCGTGTGAACGCGTGGATCAGTCGACCAACTTCATGGTCTTCAGCGCTTCGCGAATCTTGGCTTGTGTCTCCTCACAAACATTGCTCAGCATCGGCTGGATCGGGCCTGTTTCAGCGACACCCGCCAACCTGACTGCCTCGTGCAGCACCCGAATCGGATGGATCCCATCTCGCAAATCTTCCAGAGGGCGGAAGTACTGGCGAATGGATTCGGCCATCTCGATGTCATCGCTTTGGATCGCTCCCAACATGTCCATGCTCTTACGAGGCGAGACACAAACACAACCGCTGGTGAAACCGGTGATGCCAAAGTCACGAAGGTGAACGATGGCGGGTTGCTCACCGATGCCGCTGACGATCCGCTCCGCGGGGAATACGTCGGTGACCTCGCGAAGGTAGTTGTCTTCGGCGGGGTTCTCACGCACGACGGCGTACTTGATCCACGAGATCGCACCGTCTGCTTCCAATGACTGGATGTCTTGCGGTTCCAACCAACGGTCGTGTTTGAGATAGACCACCAACGGCTTGCCATACTGCTCGGCCAACATCCGAATCCCCGTTGCGATGCCCGCCGAATCGACGATGTCTCGCGAAGGCAACAACATGGCGGTGCCGAAATCGAACTCTTGCAAAATGCCAATTTGGTCCGAGGCGATTCCGTAGGACGGCCCGATCGATGGCACGACGGTCGTGTCGGGACCAGCCGAATCCGAAAGCATGGCGAGCAAGTTGTCAAAGTCAGCGAGGCTGGTGTGATACAGCACCGCGTTGCCACCGTAGAGTAGCGAACGCACGCCACCGGCTTCGAGGTAGCGGATGATCTTTTCGTTTTCGTCAGCGTCGATTTGATAGTCGGAATCACGAGCCAACGGTGGCACGGCAAAAACAGACTCAGGCAACAAAGCGGGATTGAAGGGTCCGGTTTTCATGGTGGGAACTCAGGAGGCGGGTCCGCAAACAACCACGTCGAGTTTTCGCGGCAAAGTGTGGGGAGAAAATGAGGCCAGTAGTAAGGCCAACAAAGTAACCACTTCCAACGGTGGAAGCGACGGTGCCACAGCTCGGTCCCTCGCGGACCAGTGCCAAACCGACCACGCCAGACGGCCGACTCCACGATCGCTGACCGGAAAATACCAAGGACAACGGCCCGGAGGTTTGGGTGGATTGTGCGATGTTGCGAAAACGCAACGTCTGTGCGTTTGACGAAACGGCCTCGGCAAAATAGTGAAGATGACTGCCCGGGTGGCTTGCAAAAGTGTCGTTTTTTACGGGTTTTTTATGCATTTGGCTTAAGTCTTGCCTACGCTTATTTGTGCGGCCAATTTTGGCCGGGGGATGCTTGCCGCGCTGATGGCAAGCCCTTTCCTTTGGACACGCCATTGCAACAATCCGGTGTGCTCCGCGAATTGGGAGCCGGCGAGTTCGTCTCGACACACTCGCCGTCCGAATTGCGGAAAGTCCCATTTGAGAATCGCCAACATGAACGCATCCAACGGCCTTCGCCTCAAAAACTTTGGTTTGATCGAACCTATGATTCACTCCGTTCTGTCATCGAAATCTGCCAAGCTCGCTGCTCTGGGCGTTATGCTCTCAGCCACCAGCGCCGAGGCTCAAGATGCGTGCTGTTTCACTCCCCAATACCGCTTGCAGACTCAGACCGTCATGCAACCGGAACTGGTCGAGCGAACTCGTCTCACTTACGAGACCCAATATGTTGAAGAAGAGGTGACCAGCTATCGACCGGTTCTGAAGACTCGAGTCGAAGAACGCGAAGTCACCGTCCCCGAAACGGTCACGGAAACTGCCTTTCGCGAAGAACGCTACACGATCTACAAACCGGTCACCGAAACCTCTTATCGCGAAGAAACGGTGACGCAAACTCGCTATGTGAATGAGCAAGCCGAACGCGAAGAACAGGTGACGACGTATCGGCCCGTGACCGAAACGCAGATGTACCAACGCCAGTACCAGGTGCAACGTCCGGTGACGGAAACGCAAATGGTCCAACAACAGTACATGGTTCAGCGCCCGGTGACGGAAACTCAACTGCAAACGCAGCAAGTGACCTCGTATCGTCCTGTGACGACGGTTCAGCAACAAACTGTGGATGCCGGCGGATACGTGCCTCAAACCACGGTCACCCCTGGACAACTTCAATACGGTCTGACTTGGAATCCGCGTGCCTATTACAAACCCGGACCGCTCGGTTTGCTGGCGTACCCTCGCGGCGCAGCGGCAACCGTTCCGATGGTCACGCCACCGCAAGTTCAAACGCAAATGGTCTACCGACCGAATTACATCAACCAACAAGTGGCTCAGACACAGTACGTGCCTGAAGTTCAACAGGTGCAACGACCGATTCAAGTGACTCGGATGCAATCGGAAATGGTCACGCAAAATGTGCCCGTGACCGTGCAACGCATGCAAACCGAGATGGTCACTCAAAATGTGCCCGTGCAAACCACTCGCATGGTCCCGCAAACGACCGTTCGCAAGGTGCCTTACTTCGTTCAGCGTCCCGTGACGGAAACCTCAACACGCAAGGTTCCTGTCCAGACCAAACGCTGGGTCGCCGAAGAGGTTGTTCGCAAGGTTCCCGTTCAAACCAGTCGCGTGGTCTACAAGACTCGCCGCGAACCGATCACGGTGAAGTACTACGAACAAGAAGAAGTTCGCCAAATGGTGCGTCGCCCCGTGTCGGTGCCGCGTTACCAAACCTATCAAGTGGAAACGATGGTTCCGCGAACCGTGGTTGAGCGTGTTCCACTGTCGTACGTGGATCCATTCAGTCCCGCGATCACCAGCGGTTACTCCTCGTTCCGTCCGATCGTCGACACGACGCCTTATTCCAGCGTGATCAGCGAGCCCGGAACGATTATCAGCTCGCGACCCATCGTCGAAGAAACGGAACTGGACGCTCCTTATCAGTCGGAACCAGCAGAACCTCGCTCGACCATGGGCAAGGTGGACATCGGAGCTCCCGAGCCTGAGTCCAATAGCGATCTGCCGGACAACTACGACTACCTGTTCGAATCGGAGGATTCGGATTCCGCCAGTGACAACGACGAAGTCGAACAACCACAACTTGGCGAGAAAGAAGCCAACTGGCGTCCACGGGGAACTTCCAGTCGCCCCGCCAGCGTTCGCAACATCTCCCATCGCGTGAAGTGGAATCCAACCTTCGCTCGCGAACTTTGATCGAGCGAAACCCACAGCAGTCCAACGAAAAGGCGAGTCAAATGACTCGCCTTTTTTTGTGTCCCGTTCACCGTTGGATTTCAGATCAATCTGTGACTCACAGATTCTTGGGCTCAACGGTTCATCTGCTCGATCGTCAGATCGTAGATTTCATCCGCGTCCAAAACCAACGAATTGGATGTAAACAGTTTCGCGATCGCCGCTTTGTGCGTTCGCATTTTCAGACCGCCCACGCCAATGGGTCCGTAGGACACGGGACCATCTTCGCTGCCCTCACGCATCGGCTTGGCTTTGTCAAAGGCTTCCACGCCGCCCAGTCCCGCCGGCGGCACCGCATTGAGATCAATCGCGACGCGCAACTTGGAAAGGTCCTGCAGGATCTCCTTGGACGCCAGTTCGACACCAGCGGCTCCACTGGCAATGATGATGTCCGCGCGTTCCAGCAATGCCTTCAGCGCCGCTTCGTCTTCCGGTGCAACAGCTTCCAAGTTGCCGGAGCTGACATTTTGGCCAATCTCTTTGCAAGCCGTTTCCGCTCGATTGAGTGACCGGCTGGTCAGCAAAACATTCGCATTTTGTCGCGCTAGCATTTGAGCGACACGTCGCCCCACGGGACCGGTTCCGCCCAGAACCACCGCCGTGCACCCATCCAGCTCCACGTGCTTGGAGGCGGATGCCACGGCCGCTGCGGCGGTCGTGTTGCAGCCCGACGCATCCAACATCACCGAGACCCGCACCGGGCCAAAGAAAGCCTTCTGCGTCTCACGGAACAAAGCTTCGGCTTGGACGACATCGTTGCCGCCAATGAAGACCGCAGAGTTCTTCAGGTCGTCACCGCCTCGGGTAAACATCGCGCCGTGCACCAACGCCTCGACAGCTTCGGCTTGCACGCTGCCGTACTGGAACAGGTGGTCCACTCCCGCGTCCACCGCGACCACGGCGTCGAAGGAACTGGGATGCGGATCCACATCCAACTGAAAGAGAATCGTTTTGGTCATCGCTCAACCGCTGCTGAAAAGAAAACGTCGACGGGGACAAAAGAAAAGCTTCGAGTTTGCACCCGAAGCTTTTCGTCATTTGCATTGGACCGAAGTCGTTGCTCAGAAGCCCTTGAATGGGTGAGCCGCGTTGTCCTTTTTGGCCAGCATGTCATCTGCGGATGGCTTGCCTTGCATTGCCGACTTCAGTGCGTCCTTGGTGGCTTCGTAGTTGTACTTGTAGATCTTTTCGTCGTCTTCGGCTGCTGGGTGGATGAACACGCCGCAGACGCAAACCAGGTCTTCGCACTGGTCCTTTGGAATGATGCCTTCGCTAACGGCGTCTGCAACAGCTTGAGCAACAGCGGCTTGGGCAGGGCCGAACATTTGGACGGCTTGCTTCATGCCTTTGATCGTGACCTTGGTCACCATCACGGTCGATGGCTTCACAGCAACGTTGGGCTCGAGAACAGCCAACAGGTTGGTGTGACCTTCGCTCTGGTTAGCCAACGCGTTGGCGAATGCGGCACCAACAGGTCCGTCCTTGCTGCCGATCATCAGATCGATGTGCGAAACTTCGTTACCGTCGCCGACGAGGGATTCACCAATGTGAAATTGCATGAGAAGATGCCTTTGGAGAGGGGAAACAAACGCCCAAAGATTTACCGGTGGGAACACATGGTCCTTACCCCACACGCAGGATGAACGTACCAATGGCGATGGGTGGGTCGGGCAAGCTGGAAACGGTAACAAACCCCCGCGACGCTGAAAACCTCCCCGCAATCCTGCTCGTGGGGGCTTCTGTTCGCTGGAGTGCTGAATCCCTGCGTCGCGGCCTGCCGAATTCTCGGATTTTGGGCCTGGATTGGTTCGGTGACTCGGACACGCGAGCCGCCTGCGACCGAGTTTGGCTGCTGCAATCCCCTGGCGGCGGCAACGCCAGCATCGCCCAACAATGCCGTGGGATAGCCAGCGTGAGCGATGCCCAAATTGTTACGGTGGGCGGCATTCAGGACCCTACATTGCTCGCGGGCCACGCCCATGGCTCAAATCTGATTGAGGACGGGTCGCCCAATGAGAGGCTCACCCGATTGCATGCCGCCGTGCATTCAACCGCGAAAGAGATTGCTCACAACCCTCTCAACGCGACAAAACTGGACCGCGAAAATTTGGTGAAGGTTCCTCGGACTTTTTGGTGCGAAGCGGGCGTCTGCCAGCCGCTGGGAACAGAGGATTCCGCGCGGCCAACGGCACAGTTGCTTTCGGAACTTTCGCGACCGTCCGCGGGTGATGCTGGGTGGCTTTGGAAAGCCCCCAACTCGACGGCGGGGCTGGGTGTTCGAAGTTTTAAGCCGTCCGCTTCAACCTTTGGCGACGAGGCTCGTTCCGGATGGATCCAACAACGCATTTTTGGACGTCCGCTCGGACTGGTGGCACTTGCGAATGGCGAAGCGACTCGGATCCTTGGCATCACCCGCTCGTTGACGCGGCGACTTTCCGACGCGAGTGGCCACCAAACTCCCTTTGTCTATTCAGGCTCCTACGGTCCTTTGCATCCATTCGCTCGGCCAATGATAGAGTCCCACTGCGACATCCCTTGGAGACACCTGCACGCCCTTTGCGAACGCGTGCAACAAACCTTTGACATCCGAGGCTTGTTCAACCTGGACTTCATCCGAGACCAGGACGGTGGGTGGTGGCTGCTGGAATTGAACCAACGCCCCAGCGCGTCGTGCGAAGTGATCGAACGAGCGGCCATCGACAACGGTCAATTGCCGCCGGGAAGTTCACTGATGCGCATGCACGTCGATGCTATCACGCGATCGCACCGTTCGGTTCCATCCAACAATGATGGTCTCTCCCCAAAAGATGGTCTCTCCAACAACGACGGCTTCTTGGCATCTTGGACCGAGCCCGCCAACCAAAGTGTTTCTGCACACTCAACATGGATCAAACGCATCGTTTTTGCCAATCGCGATTGCCGCCTGAGCGGTGAACGCATTCGCGAGGAATTGCGGTCTGCGGACTTGGACGTTGTACTCGCAGATGTGCCTGTCGGAATCGCGAATGTCCGAGCCGGAGATCCGATGCTCACGTTGCTGGTTCCGATCCGCGCTGACAACGAAGCCAAGCAGTACCGACAAAAAAAAATGGCCGCAACGCGAATGCGCCGGGCCATTGAGATCATTCGATCAAGCTCACTTGCGTAGCAAGATCGCCCAATCTTGGTCTTCATCCGAAGGCGGGTTGCCGATCAAGACCGATTGTCCGGCAGCGACCGCGGGAATCGAACCCGTTTGCAGCTCGCCGCCGATCCGAGGGTTGTACCAGTGCACTTGGAATTCTCCATCGGCTTCGCTGAGATCAATCGAGGTCGTTCCACCATCGGCCAAATAGACAACATAGACCTCACCGGACTTTGCCAGGCAATACTTTGAATTGCCATGGTCACTGTTTCCGACCAACTCATCGGCATTGATCATGCTCCAAAACGGGATGTCATTGTTTTGGAAGAACTCGATCGCGATGCGGCAGTAGTCCCAGCTCTGGTCACGACTACGCCAGTCTTCGCATTTCAAATCGTTCTCTTCGTATTGGTAGCCGAAGTAATACTCGACTCCGCCACCACCACCCATGAAGTTGCCCCACAAAGTTTGCTTGCGGACTTCGTGTTGGGTGTAGGTCATCTTGCCGGTTTTGTCGCGACCATCGTAGCCACGGTATCCCAGGTCGGGGCACTGTCCGTGAGCGGCGGAACCCGACTCATCAAAGGCGACCACCCACGGCTTGCCAGCCGAACGTGCCTTCTCACTCCACTTCACCGTTTGCCAGTGCGTGTCTTTGATGTGGCTGTTCTGCAGTGACACTCCCGTCAAGTTGGACTTGTCACCGAGCAACGGATCGTACTTCTGGTCCTGCTGGCTCGGATAAGTGTGCAACACACGGTGATGACCGTAGGGATCCATTGCTTCGATGTAGTTGAGCATTGCCAAATGCTCGTCCGTGGTCTGCGTGGTCTCTTCGGAAAGGTTCCAGTTAAGCGCCAAGTTGTGCCCAAAACGAGCGATCATTTCACGGAGATACAACTTCCGTTGCGGTCCGAGCTTTCCACCGTCCAGCGACTCGGGCTTGTAACCCGACTTACCTAGTCCCGTACGGTGGTCGTCGTTTTCCGTTTCCTGAAGCTTAAAGTGCAGGTACATGCCATTGTGGGTGCCGTGCTCGAAGACGATGCCCCACTGGTCCAATTTGCTGCAGTCGTAGTGCATCTTGTCATCACGCTGGATGAACGGCCAAACATTGTCGCCGTCTCCCCCCGCGTTGTACGTCAAGAACGAAAAGGCGTTGCAGCCTTTCGCGGCCAAGTAGCTGATCGCACCGATCAAGCCTTTGCCTTTGCCGTTTTTCCATGTTGGGTTGCCGCCTCGCCAATCACCAACGTGCGGTTGATAAGTCTTCAGCGGCACTTTCTTCGCCTTGCCAGCGACTGTGTTATCAAACTCGGTGTAACCAAGCAGTGTTTCGGGTGCGTCGGCTCCCGCTTTCAGGAAGTACTCTCCGCTGCCCGCAAATTGAAGATGTGATTTGCCGACATACTGCAAACGCCCGTGGGCTCGGAAGTCACGCCCTTTCTTGTTGCTTTTGCCGATTTGGATCGAGCCCGTTTTGCCGTCAAACGGTGACACGGATTTCGCCTCGGCATCGCGATCGATCGCGGCGTGCTTGCCGGTCAAGAAACGAATCGTGTAGTCCCATTTTCCGGTTTCATCGGCTGCGAAATTCACTCGCCACTGAGTCCCGTCTTCTGCGGAAGAATTCGCAGCATCGCCATCCGCCGCGAAGTAACCGGGAACCAGATAGGTCTTGCCGCTGGAATGCTTGAACTCCACTTCCATTCGATGATCCGTGAATGGATTGGGCGAGTTATCTTGTTCGTGTGCATAGGGCCCGTTCAGTGTCAGCGTGACCTTGTGCCACAAACGCTTTTCGCCAGTGACTTGAACCGATCCGTCACCATCAGCTTTACGAGGCAGATGCAGCGGAGCAGCGCTGACTGGTTTGGTGGGACTGCCGTCTCGCCTGGCATTTTTCGCAACCGCATCGTTGGGATTGTTTTTGACAAACTGAGCCACCGCTTTCGCCGTTGCTTCGTCCGCGGGAGTGAACGTCAATCCGCTCCATCGAGCACGGCTGTATTCTTGCCCATCAGCGGAAGCGATCGTCGAGCTGACTTCCAATTCCGCTCCGTCGGTGATCTGAACATCCGCGAAAGTCTTGTGGAACTTGTTGCCTTCTTGGAACGTGTCGCTGGCCAATGGGCAAGTGAACGTGCCAAGGACTTCTTTGTCGGCTGACAGTTTGTACGTTGACTGCCCGTCGTTCTCACCCACGGCTTTCAACGTGACGTCGTAGTGACCGCTGGGGAAAGGAAAGACTTTCTGCGCCGCGGCCGTTTTGTTTCGATCGGGATTGATCGCCAACCATTTTCCTTGGTCGACGTAATACCCTGAATTTTCAGTTTGGAATGATTTGGCCGGAAGCGTCAGCGTTTCCTTCGCCGTGTTCTGCTGCGGCTTGTCAGTCGGACTGGCGGCGGGACGCTTAAAATTGCGATCGGTGGTCATCAACCACTGGTCGAATTCAAAACCGTCTTCTCGCATCGAGAAATGAATGGTGTGCTCGCCTGGTTCTTTGATCTCAAGATAGATTTTGCCTGGCTCGCCGCAGTGCTGAGCTTCTGTGCGTTGTTTGCTGTCCCAATACCATGAATGCTTACCTTGGCACCATTGGAGACGTTGTCCCGTATTAGGCCACTGTCCGTTCAGGCCAACGTGCAAACCGTTGTCTTCGCTGCCGGTGGAATAGGCTCGCACCCAAACGTAGTAGCGACCGGGCGTGTTGAACTTCACCCGGTAAGTCAGCACGGCCATCTGACCGGGCTCGGGTGAGAAGTTGGTTCCGCGGATCAACTTGTCCGCATGTGTGCGGCGCGTGTCGGGAAGGATTTCCAGATAAGCACCACCGCTGGCGTGCTTCGCGTGCGATGGATCACCGTCCGGCCGAATACTTGGTTGCTCGTCCTGGGTGACCAAGTGAAAAGCCCGCTTCTCGGTCTGGCTTTGAGAAGCGTAATCCTCCGCTTCCACTTTCACGAAGCCATTCGTCTCTTCGAAAACGACGTCGGGTTTTTGCGCCCAAGCATGAACGCAACCGACCAATGTGAGGGCGATTGCAAACGCTGAAAAGCGTCTTGTAATTTGATCTAATCTACACACTTGCATGGTGTTGGAACTCCTCATAGGGGTGATAGGAGCGAACAATCTAGTCCAGCGTGTGATCAAATAACAGCATTGGCTCACTAGGTTGTTTTGTATTCCTCTGTCCACTACAAACGGGTGGTCGCTTCCGCCCATTTCGAGTCCATCAAGCAGAGATAGCAGACATGGAAAAATACCTCGCCAACGTGAAGAAGTATGTCCCCAACCCGAACGAAGATGCCGTGGAGTCTTTGGTCAGCCATTTGAGGCTGGCCTTGGCCAATCATGACTCTTCTATTGTCGCGGCAACCGACCCGGATGAGCTTGCGGGAATCAAGAAAGGCTATTGTTCGGTGAACTTGGATTTGACCTCCGAAGAAGCCGATGCGGCAATCGACAAGGTGTGTAAGATCATGAAAGGCGACAAGGCAAAATGTCGCGTGACCTTCTACTATTTGCTGGCTCAAGAAAGCGATACGATGCACCGAGTGGCGGGATGATCATCTAACTCACTCACTGATTTTCGCGGGGTATCGGTTCATGTTTTTTGCGAGTGACAATTGGGCCGGTGCCGCCGATCCCGTTGCCGAGTCTCTCAGCCGTCACGCGAAAGGGATGTCACCCGCCTATGGGACCAGCGACCTCGATCGACGTCTCGAACAACGCTTCAACGAGTTGTTCGAAACCGAACTCGAGGTCTTTTTCGTAGGCACGGGAACCGCCGCGAACTCGTTGGCGCTTTCTGCGGTCAATCGCCCGGGTGGCTTCGTGCTTTGCCACCGCGATGCGCACTTGATCGAAGACGAATGTGGTGCCCCCGAATTCTTTACGTCGGGCGCTCGCTTGGCCCCCATCACGGGCGACCTCGGCCGAGTTTGTCCCCGCGCGTTGCAGAAACAACTGCGTCGCTTTGACCCCAACTTTGTCCACCACGGACAACCCATGGCGGTCAGCATCACCCAGGCGACCGAGGTGGGCACAGTCTACGACGTTGATCAGCTCAATGAGATCAGCGGCATCGTTCACGATTATGGATTGCCCCTTCACATGGATGGGGCGCGATTCGCCAACGCGTTGGTGCATCTCGACCTGACGCCAGCCGAGATGACTTGGAAAGCCGGCGTGGATGTGCTTTCGTTTGGCGGAACTAAAAACGGATGTTGGTGCGCCGAAGCGGTGATCTTCTTTCGGCCCGAACTGGCCAAACAGATGCCGTTCATCCGGAAACGTGCGGCACAATTGTTTTCGAAAACTCGTTTCATCGCGGCACAGTTTCATGCTTACCTCGATGATGATTTGTGGCTGGGATTGGCCAAACACGCCAACGAAATGGCCACGCGATTAGCCGAAGGCATCGAACAATCGTCCACCGGCGAACTCGCGTGGAAAAATCAAACCAACGAGGTCTTCGTGATCCTGCCCAAGAGCGAGGCGGAGCGTTTGCAGGACGCCGGTGCACGCTTCTATCCTTGGCCGGCTCCGAATGACCCCAATTTGGAACTCCCCGACGGACATTCCATGTACCGCTTAGTGACCTCCTTTTGCACCGACCCCAGCGAAATCGAGCAATTCTTGAAATTGCTTTGGTGATTTCGCGGCGTGTCGTTATTTGTGGCCTAGGTTTCAACGTTCTATCGAATTGTTGAATCTAGTTTTGGGGCCACCGACGTTATGCATATCGAATCGATCCGTTTGCTGCTTGTCGAAGACAACGATCTCGATGCCAAATACATCACGCGTGTGTTTGCTCGAACGGACATTATGCAAGCAACGATCGTACGAGCGACGTCGCTCAGCGATGCACTTTCCAAGCTGGAAGTGGCTAGCTTTGATGTGATCCTACTGGATCTCGGTTTGCCCGATAGCAATGGCCTGCAGAGCATTCGTGAAATCCGCGAGCGTTCGCCTTCCACCCCGATCGTCGTTCAAACCGGAGACGATCATCGCGAAACGGGTTTCCAGGCCATCGCCGCTGGAGCACAGGATTTCCTCTCGAAGAACGACCTCAAGGATCACCTGCTGACCCGAGTGGCAGTTCATGCCATCCTGCGTCAAAAGCAACTGATCGAGGTGCAAGAGGCTTCCTTGCGAGATTCGATGACCGGCATCGCGAATCGTCGCCGTTGTGACATCGAGTTTCAAAAGCAACTCGACATCGCAGCACGGATGGGCACGCCTTTCTGCGTCGCAATCGCGGACATCGACCACTTCAAATCCATCAACGACTGCGGTGGCCATGATTTGGGTGACCGCGTGATCAAGGAAGTCGCTCAGGTTTTGCACAACACTTGTCGAGCGAAAGACATGGTCGCCCGAATTGGTGGCGAAGAGTTCGCATTGATCTTCCCAGATACCAGCATCGATGAACTGGCGTCTTTGCTCCAAATGCATCGACGTTCCGCCGAGCAACTGGAAATTGAAGGCTACGACCACAACATCACGGTCAGCATCGGAGCGACCTACGTGCTCTCCTCCGATGACAACCGCTCGGCGTTCAGTCGGGCGGACGAGGCACTTTACTCGGCCAAGGACGATGGACGGAATCAGTGCAAAATTCAACCGGCAATCCGCCCGGTGTTGAGCACTCAAATCGCCTGATTTGATTCAGTTTGCCGAATTCAATTCAGTCATCTGATCCCGAGTTGTCGTTCCATTTGTTCCAGCGACACGCCTTTTGTTTCCGGTAACAAGCACGTCACCCAAAGTGCTTGCAGCACCATCATCAAACAAAAGAAACCGAAGATGATTGCCGGTGAAAACGCGGCGACCACGGATGGAAAGACCAAGGTCAGCAACGCCGCGAAAATCCAATGGGTGAAGCTGCCAAGCGATTGCCCCGCCGCTCGGTGCGAGTTGGGAAAGACCTCGGAAATCAAAACCCAAATCACCGCTCCCTGTCCCATCGCATGAGCGGCGATGAAGGCGAAAATGCAGATGGGAACAATCGAAAACGTTTCGGATTGGAATGCGTAGGAACAAATGCCAAGCGACATGATGTAGCCGGCTGAACCAATCAGCAACAACGTGCGGCGTCCCAACCGATCGATCAGATACAAACCAACGAACGTGAAGATCAGGTTCGTCACGCCAATGCCGATCGATTGCAGCAGCGCGGTTTGCTCTCCCATCTCAGCAAGTTCGAAGATCCGCGGTGAGAAATACAGGATCGCATTGATGCCGGATAGCTGATTGAAAAACGCGACAAGAAACGCGATTGAAATGGGCGTCATCAGGCGACGACTCCAGAACGGTGTCGATGGCGTTTCGGACAAACGGTCGCCCGCCGACTCCGCGATCTCATTTACCAATCCTTGCACTTCATCCTCCGAGGCATCCGGTCGCAATTGCCGCAGAACCTCTGCAGCGGCTTCACCGTTGTTTTGAAATGCGATTAGCCAACGTGGACTCGATGGCAATTGAAGGCACATCGCGGTGAATACCAAAGCAGGAATCGCCTCGACAACCAACATCCACCTCCATGCATTTTCCTGCATCGCGGATCCGATCACATAGTTTGATGCAAACGCGATTAGAATCCCGAAGACGATGTTGAATTGGAACAGCCCGGTGAGTCGACCACGTCGCTCGGGCGGAGCGATCTCGGAGATATAAAGCGGTGCCGCAACCGTGGAGATCCCGACCCCCACCCCGCCAATGAACCGGGCGATCATGAACGAAAACACGTCCGTGGCCATTCCAGACCAAACAGCAGAAACCAAATACAGAATTCCAATCCACAGCAGCGTCGTCTTCCGACCAAAACGATCCGTTGGCCAGCCTCCGACCAGTGAGCCCAACACGGTCCCCCAAAGAGCCGCACTCATCGCAAGTCCATGTTGAAGGTCGCCCAGTTCCCAAAGTGACTGAATGGACTTTTCAGCCCCCGAGATCACGACGGTATCGAATCCAAACAAGAACCCGGCCAGCGACGAAGTCAAACTCCAGAAGAAGACTCGTTGATTCAATTTGGTTGCCTGTGCGAACGCGGGGTCTTTCGAGGGGGAACTCCGCAAGTCTAACAGGACTTCCTTCGGTCATGTCTCTGGATTCAATCCCTCTTGCTGGGCAACCGTCGTGACGGGCGTGGGACTCTTGCCTGAAATTTCGCCACGAATGCGAGTGAGTTCTTTGGCGGCGTGATAGCGAGAAGAGATTCCCGGCTGTGGATACAAACCGCCACCCAACAGAAGCAAAGTCAATAACAACACTGCGAAGCGTTCTGCGGGACGGGCCTTCATCGAGATCGACGATCGATTGTCAACTCCGGTGAAGATCCGGAAGTACGTTTGCAACACCGTGATTCCACACAATGCCGTCGCGACCACCACCAAGGTTCCCACTAGTGGATACACCTCAACAGCACCCTCGATCAGCAATTCCATTCCCACAAACCCAACCGTCGCTGGAAACCCAATCGACGCCAAACCTGTGAGCAAGAAAAAACCGGCCAGGATGGGCATCTGCGAATACAACCCATGAAACGAAGCGAGCGAGATGCGCGACAGACGAGCTTCCACGCTGCGAAGCGTGATCCCAAATCCAGTCATCGACATGGCGACAGACAACCACAAACACAGAGCCCCAGTCAATCCGATCGGTGTCACCAGTTCCAAACCGACTAGAACGAGCGAGGATTGCGACAACAACAGAAAGCAAAACATTCGACGCGCGTCGACCTGGATCAATGCCATCGCTGCTGCGTAAACCGCCGTGACCAGCGACAACACAGCGATACTTTGCAAAGCCCACGAAGGTGCAATGGGCAAGACCAACCGCATCACGGCATAGGCTCCCACCAAAGGCGTCGTGTTCAGGATGGCGGTCCCCAATGATGCTTTGTTGAACACATCGGTCATCCACAAATGCAATGGAAAGACCCCACTCCTCAGCAACGCAGCGACAGTCAGCATCGCGCCAGGCACCAGCACGGAACTGCCGCTGCGATCCGCGATGGACAACCATCCATACCCCACCAAAAGCAGTGCCGCAAAGGTCGCCATGTGTAAACAATATATTCGCGTGCACTGCCTTCGGCGTCGAAGTTCCATGTACGGCGGGATGGTCGAAACAATCAACAGTGCAACCAAAGCCCATGATGCACGACAACTAAAGATGGCCAGCAACAACGACTGGGAAACCAACGTCGATTCGAGAGAGAAAGTTCTCGTTTTGGTTCGCAGTGTTGATGAAACGACGACCAAATGAATCAGCGATGCCAGCGGTAGTTGAAACGCACTCAACTCATCGATCACCAAGACGTCAGGCGGAATCACCCAGCGAAAGAACGCCCAATGATCGTGGGCTTCAAAAGTTTCCATCCAAAGAAAATCGGCGCACTCGCCCAGCGTGAGCAGCAGAGTTGCCAAGCAGAAGAAGATCGCGTGCGTCAGGGCCCGTTCGCGATCACGCAGCATCCAAACCCAAGCGGCCCCGACGAGCGGCAACAAAATGGAACACTCAATCCATGGAAAATGCAGTTCAGGCAAAGCGATTCTTTCAGGCTGCGGTGGGGAGATCGGACGGGGAATCATTCGCAGCGTTCGCGTGGTTGATCTCGGAATCGGCCTTTTCGCTGCGTGAAAGACTGGATGTGATCAACTGCTCCCAACCTTCACACCAGCGAAACGTTCGGACGAAGGGATCCACCAACCAGCGTTGCAAGACTGTGTCCATGAACCCACGTTCGTACCCGAACCGGAAACACCATCGCTGAAAAGGCTTTGGCAGCCACCCCAATGCCGTCCCGGAGTTGGGTGACAACGGCGTTCCAATCTTGTTCTCGAGATCCTGATAGTCACGAATCAGCGTGGGTGCTCGAAGCAGTTGCATCGTTCGCAAAATTGCGTGTCCCATGATGTGAATCAAAGCCAAGTATCGAAGCCCCAATCCAATTTCCACGACAATGATTCCGACTTGCGTGAGCGACGCAAAAGCAAGTGACGTTTTGACGTCGTTCTGAACGCGAGACATCAACGCCCCCGACACAGCCGATACCGCTCCCAAGCCGAGCACCAACCCTTGCAAGGCTACGCTCGCCTCTAGCAGCGGGCTTAAACGCAACAGCAGATAGGCACCGAGGTGCACCGACAACGCTCCGTAGAAAATCGCGCTGGAAGGCGTTGGCCCTTCCATCGCCCGTGGCAACCAACCACTGAACGGAAACAAGGCCGACTTCCCCGCGGCTCCGATCAAGAGCAATGCCCCGACCAACAAAGCTTGGCTGGAACTGACCGACACGGATCCATCAGGCCAAATGCTGGAATTCATCAATCCACCGAAGTCCCCCTCGCCAACCATGTGGTGCATCGTGATCGCCGCGATCAACAACGCCGCGTCGGACAAACGATAGATCACCCAGACCCGCTGTCCATTGCGCACCGGACTCTCGCGATCATGGAAGTAGGCGATCAGCAATGCGGACGACAAACCGACCATTTCCCACCCGACAAACAATGTCTCAATCGTCCCCGCCAGCGATGACCACACCATCCCGTCAAAGAAGATGGCATAGAACAAAAAGAATCTCGCGAACCCCTCTTCGCGATGCAGGTAACGACGGGTGAACTCGCCCACGACACCGCAAAGCACGCACGACAGCATCATGAATGGGATGCTCAGGCGATCAAACACGAACTTCAGATGGAAATGAAACGCTTGTTCGGGAATGGTGACCCAGTTCCCGAACTCGATCGGCAAGTTGCGTTCGCCCGTGATCAACATCACCGCCAGGACCAATGTGGTCGCAAACAGAGACAACACCACACCCAACTGGTTGAGCCTGACAATCCACAATTCGCTCAGCGGCCTGTTCAGCAACTGAGTCAGTCCTAGGACCGCCAGCAAGACGACGGGACTCGCAACGGCAATCGCCCCCAACACCTGCACAAACAGTTCCTGCTGGTTCATCGAACGGCCTCCTGCGGTGCAGATTCGTCGATCGATGCAAACCCCAGGTGCCCCCGCCGCCCCCGATACCAATGAGATGACGATGGCGCACGCGGCAGTTCGTGTTCCGCGATGAGGTGCGGTTCAAAACGTCCCTTGACGTATCGCGAAATCACGGCTGTCTCCGGATCGATCACGGCGACCTGCACCCAATCGCCTTGCACCAATCGCCTGATCGCTTCGTTCGCCTGGATAATGCGTGAGAGTCTTTCCGGAGTCGTTTCGATCACAAACAGAATTCGCATTGGCTCGTGAATTTCAACCATCTGTTGCGAAAGCCCGGGGCGTAGATCGCTGCTGGCCCCGGTCATCACTCCGATCATCGAAACCACGTTGTGAGGCAGCTTCGAACCGCATCCGTAACCCTCCACGTCCACCGTCGAAAAGTAGTATTCCAAACTGATTCCAGCACAAACAGGAATCGCTGCTTGGAGGATCCGACTCAGGATTGAATTGTCATCATCATCCAGTGCCGGGTCATACTCCGTCAGAAATACCCGCCGGTCCATGAACAGACCACGAGTCCATTCGCGTCTTCCTACCGTGACCAAGGCGTTGGTCGCGTGGTTGTATTCCGGTCGTGCCTGCGACAAATCTTCTGCCCGTTCTTCGACGTGCTTGAGGGCTTCCCTCGGAGTCAGATCGAGCGAAGCCGACTCGAAACGTCGCGCACGTTCATGAGCATTGCGTGCTCGCGTCTCCTCGATGTCTCGTTCAATCTCTCGAAACAGATCTCGGTGGGAACGCGGTAGCCAATCCAGATCGTAGTACTGCACCGCATCGTTGCAGGTGTTGTGATAAGCCCCCAGCACACGGAGATCGTCGGGTAAATCAATTCCTAATGCACGCATCCGGCGACGAACCCTCGCGTCGTTGGCCATCATCGCAAAGGCTCGGGCGTTCGGCCCACCACGTCCTCCACTGCACGCACCACAGTTGTATGCCGATTCATGCGGGTTGTTCAGACTGCCGCTGCCATGACCAAAGAACAAAATGATCGGCGGAAATTCACGAACGATGCCGATGTCCTGCAACACACGAACGACGATCGCCGCCATCTCATCCAGGCTGTACCCCATCGCATCGGGTTCCGGTCCTGGATCCTCCGCCAATCGCTCCAAATGCAATTCGGTCGCCGGCGGACTGACAAAAATGCCCGCTGAATCTCTCACCCGCGAGGTCAAACGAGGTGCCAGAATGCGAGCGACCATCGGGAACGTTGCCACTGCTCCCAAGACTCCGGTGACCCAACCGCCCAACATCGTCCGAGAGTGCTGATGCACCTGATGATTGAATCGACCGATACGGCGTCGGCGAATCGCGCGTCGTTCGCTAACATCGATCGCGGAGAATAGCGGTTCTTCTCGGACATAGTGCTTCGGCGTGACGATCGCTGGACAAAGAGGCCGAAAACGGGCGTGATCCGTTCCCCGATAATTCATCGCTACACCAAAGAATCCCGCGGCGGCTGCGGTCCGACACATCGGCTGCACTTCCTCCAAGTGACGCCGAAAAGATTCCTCGCGGTCATCGATGCAAAAGATAGCCGCGTATTTTGTTTCCACTGGCGTGGCTTGCTTCTCTCGCCGCCGTTGAGCGTGAACTGCAATCGCGTCCAATGCGGATTGGCGGTACTGACGTTCGTAGGCCAAGTGCAACAACCGTCGGCGGTGTATCGATGAAAACGAATCCACTTCACCCACCAAACACCGCCACTGCGCTGGCGACATGTTGGTCAATTGCTCTGGGGTCCATCCACCAAGCTGTGCCAGTTGGAACACGGTATGAACACGCGATCCGGTGCCGAGGTTCGTCTGCGATCCGGCTTGTTTTCGCACACGTTGAACAATGTCTGACGCGAGCAACTGGGAATTGCCGAAATGTTGTTGCCCGATGGATTCAACTGCACCTCGAAACAGCAACAACCGAATCGCGAGGTATTCGCTCAACGTTCCCGAAGAAACCGATTGCTTGAAAGCCTTGCCTTGCTTCTCGGCTTGCCACACCATGCCCGCCCACCCGCGAAGGGCCAACAACGAATGCGTTAAAAACGATTCTCGGTCTTGGCCTTCCAAACCAAGCCGCGAAAGCGAACACTCGATGCTGTCGAGAGCGTCCCACGAGGAGTGACAGACTTGCTTCAAGTCTTCTTTGATCGATGCCATCCACGTTGGTCGCAGGTTCCACGATCCTTCCAACAACAAGGAAAAGGCGCAAGCAAACCCATGCTGACGATCTGGCAACATCCAGTCGGCAAATCCCTGGTCCAAATAGCTCGCACAGAACCGAATCAACACCTGATCGACCAAGGCATTCGGATTCTCGCCGCAGACCCGACCGATGGATTCCGCGATTGGAACATCAACACGCGGCAACGCATCTTCCTTCTGCGATGTCGTTTCATCGGCGATGTGCACTCCGCACTCACATAGTTTCCACAAACACCGCAGCGTGAATCGCTCCCACTGCTCATCGCTCCAACGGTGAATTGGCTTCGACTTGTCAGCAGCCAGTTCGGATCGCACAACTTGAGGCAGAGGAGAAGCATGATGCTTGGACGTGCGACTTTCGACTTCGTCCGAACACTCAATGGCCCATTGCCGGGTGACCCAAGCTCGCGTCTGCGTCAATACTCTCTCGCGGAAGGCCGCCGGGACGTCATTTCGGAATGACCTCAGCAACTGAGTTTCGGCCAACATCCAGTGCAGTTCAGCATCGGGAATTGGCGGCAGCAGTGTTTGAAGCATGGACAATCGCAGCGTGTACCGCGTCCCAAAACTTGCGACTAGGATGTCCGCGTCGTCTTGTAAATCATCCATCAACACTTCGCGAAGGTCTTCTCGCGTGATGCGACCACGCGTGAGTTCTTCGTGGTAACGTTGCTCGCTCAAGTACGGCTCGCACCCAAACAACCGCTTTCCTTCGACCACGGCCTCCTCGAACGGCAATGCCTCCAATGCGTGCAACGTGTTGTGATGGACGAAGATCGAGAGTGGGCCCTGGGTGGGAAGCAGATGAGCCGCGTGTTCAATCGCCCTCGCAATCTCTTCTCGACCATCCGCTTCTTTCGCGGAACCCCAATCCACGGAATGGGAAACGGATGCATCAGGGGTGGAAGTGGGCATGGATGATGACTTGATTGAAATGACGTCTCGCGATTCATCCATCGACAAACAGGAACGTCACTGCCTGATGAAACCGCGTTCCGCTCTGCCGAAGAAGGTATCGAGCGAAGCTGGGCTCGAACGCACGTGTTGTGCCAAATCCATTTGTGAGTCAAAACGGAAGTCCGCTTGGCGAGCACTTCAAACGCGAATCAGCAAGCATTCCCCGCTCGAGTCGACCAAACCCAGAAGCTGGAATGCATCGCTGAAACGCTCGTCCACGGCGATGCGATCCAACGCCCCACCTGCAGAAACTTGCAGAACGCCCTGCAAGGCTTTGCAGCCGCTCGTTCCGTTTTTCCCTTCACGACCGACGCGAAACGATGTTTGAAAACCATGACGGCCCGAATGTGCGTCGCTTCGCGATTGTCTTGGCGCTGCTGAGTTTGTTGGCTCTCGGAGTCACCGCGTCGATGCTTTCCAACGTTCGCCATGAGCAAGAAATCTTTGCTCGCTTGACCCAGCACCTTCCCAAGAGCGACTTGGAAGCTGCCCGCACGCTTTCCGGTGAACTCAGCTTACAAAGCGGTTTGAGTGTGCTGCTGGGATTGAACATCATTGCGACGGCGGTGGCGGTCGCTTGGGTCGTCCGTGGCTACCTCAGCAACAAACGCACCCTGGAAGACGTCAAAGTTTACTCGGCAGACGTGCTCGCCAGCATGGACGCTGGGGTCATCACCACGGACCGGAACGGTCGCATCACCAGCATCAACCCAAGCGGCAAACAACTGATCGACATCGACGATGAGTCCGTCGGCAGAACATTGGACTCGCTCGGAAACCGCCACGCGTTGCTCGCCGAAATTCGTGAAGAGGTGGCGACCTATCATCACCCCATTCGTGATCGAGACTACAACCTTGATGAGCAAGGTCACCGTCGAACGTTCCGTGCCGGTTGCACGCTGTTGCAAAACCGTCGTGGAGAAGAGATCGGCACCGTGCTGCATGTGCGAGACGTTTCGGAAAAAGCGTTGATGGAAGAACGCTTGAGACGCATGGAACGCTACATGGGGTTGGGTTCGTTAGCCGCCGGACTCCAGCATGAGATCAAGAATCCTCTCAGTGCATTGACGCTCCATATCCAACTCCTTTGCGAGCGGTTGGAATCCACCACGCAAGACGACGAGGTCGACGAACTGCTGGATGTCTTGCGAACGGAGATTCACCGAATCAATGACGTCTTGGATGGTTTTCGCAACTATGCCTCCACCGATCATGTTGGATCGAGCTCGGTGGACGTGGCGGTACTGATCGAACGATTAGTCCGATTGCTACGTCCCCAAGCGGAACAGCAATCGGTGCGTTTGCACATCGAACAGTCGGTCGAGTTGGTGGGGCTGGTGCAGGGTGACTCCGTCGGTTTGGAACAAGTCCTGTTGAATTTGGCGCTCAATGGAATGATGGCCATGCCCGAAGGAGGCACGCTCACCTTTCGTTTGTCGCGACAAGAGGAACAGATACGGATCGATGTTCGAGACGAAGGAAACGGCATCCCCGAAGAAATTCGCCCACGCGTTTTTGATCCGTACTTCACCACTCGCAGCAACGGCACTGGCATGGGTTTGGCGTTGTGTGACAAGATTGTTCGTCAACACAACGGCAGCATCGATTTTCGAGTGATTGATAGCGAAACCGAAGGCAAACCCGCGTCCGTCGCCGGCACTGAATTCACCGTCTTACTCCCGCTGAGCCAACCAGAATGACACATAGTGGTTTCCCGATTTTGATCGTCGACGATGAACCGAACATTCGGTCGGGTCTCAAAAAGGGATTGGTCAAAGAAGCGGATCGGATCGAAACAGCAGCGAGCGCAGAGGAAGGTCTCGAGAAATTCCATTCGGCCACGTTTCACTTGGTGATCGCCGATGTGCGGCTGGGCGGTGGAATGGATGGAATCGAACTTCTGAAACAACTTCGACAAATTGATTCCGATGTCGCGGTAATCGTGATCACCGCCCATGGAACGGTTGAAACCGCCGTTGATGCGATGCGTGCGGGCGCGTTTGACTTCATCTCCAAACCACTCGATTTGAACTTGGTTCGGCAACAGGTTCGCAAAGCCCGCGAACACCGAGAGCTGCGTCAGGAAAATCAATCGCTGCGAACACGATTGGCGGACGCAGGCGAATTGTCCAACATCATCGGCCAGTGCGCCGCGATGCAGGATGTGTTCCATCAAATTCGCCAAGTCGCGGCGACCGAAGCCACGGTCATGATTCAAGGTGAAAGTGGATCTGGAAAAGAGCTCGTTGCGAGAGCGCTTCACGATTTGAGCGACCGAAGCGGCGGTCCTTTCGTCGCGGTGAATTTAGGTGCCATGCCAGAAACACTGTTGGAAAGTGAACTGTTTGGTCACGAAAAAGGTTCCTTCAGTGGTGCGTCGCGGCAAAAACCAGGCTGCTTTGAACAGGCTGCGGGGGGAACACTGTTCCTCGACGAAGTCACAGAGATGTCCGCGAAAAGTCAGGTCGACCTACTGCGGGTGCTCGAGTCAAAACGCTTCACTCGCGTTGGGGGAGAACAAGTCATTGAAACCGATGTTCGCGTGGTTTCCGCAACGAACAAATCGGTCCCCGAGTTGATTCAAGACGGGTCTTTTCGAGAAGATTTGTACTACCGACTGAACGTGATCCCAATCGAAGTCCCTTCGCTTCGACAGCGACGCGATGACATCCCCTTGTTGATCGAACACTTCCTTCAGCACTTTTGCACGCGGCATGGCCGACCGATGAAACAGATCGCGCCAGATGCCATGCGAGCATTGGTGGCGGCGCAGTGGCCAGGAAACGTTCGGCAACTGCGAAACATGGTCGAACGATTGGTGGTCACTCATACCGGGGACGTCATCGATTCCGATGAATTGCCCGGCGACATTCAATCGTCGCAGCCCGCGGCGGCGAATGCTCTGCCCGCGTCCTTGAGTGAGGCGGTGGAAACTTGCGAGCGAGAAATGATTGCCGCAGTGCTGGCCGAGTGCGATTTCCACCGAGAAAATTCGGCGAAACGGTTGGGCGTCAGCGTTCGCACGCTGCACTACAAAATGGGCCGATACGGGCTGCACTGAACCGCGGCGAGAATGCTTTCGCCAGCGTGAAACACCCCTCTGCAATTCTTTGCACACGCCACGCAATCGTTTGCAGACTCTGGTACGGGCGTCTCAAACGCTGGCACAATCCGCGGAGAAACCCAAAGTAATCGAGGGTAGTTTCACAGCGGAAATTGCGTGATTTCTGAAATTGAAATCGGCCTAGAGCGTTCTTCAGGCCCTTTCCCGAACTGGCTCGGCACGCCCCATGCTTTGGTGCAGGTGAGTCACTGCAGATGCGGTGATGTTCTCCCACGCCGAGCATCGACGCCACCATGAACCAACCTCAGGCCTCCTCCGCCGACCAGGTCGACAGCACGCCCCAAACGTCCGTTTCGGAACCAATTCCTCGCGGCGACGGGAATGGATTCAAACGTTTTTTAAAAGACGATTTGATCGCGGGCGGGTTGGTGTTCCTGATTGCCTTGCCACTGTGTTTGGGCATCTCTTTGGCGTCCGGATTCCCCGCCATCGCAGGAGTTTTCACCGCAATCGTCGGATCTGTCTTAACGACCTTCCTGAGCAATAGCGAACTCACGATCAAGGGTCCCGCAGCAGGGATGATCGTCATTGTTTTGGGCACAGTCACCAGCTTTGGCTACACCGGCGGAGCGGATCCGGTGGCCGACATGCAGGCCTATCAAATGGCGCTCGCAGTGGGCGTCGTGGCGGGCCTCGTTCAAATTGCGTTCGGATTTTTGCGTGCGGGCATCTTGGGTGATTTCTTTCCCACCGCCACCGTCCACGGCATGCTGGCGGCGATTGGTGTGATCATCATGGTCAAGCAGTTGCCGATCGTCGTTGGACAATCAGCGTCCGGTGAACCGCTTGAGATCTTGCTGGAGTTGCCGCACCTCTTGATGAACGCGAATCCGCAGATCGCACTGATTGGTGTCGTCTCGCTGGTGATCTTGTTTGGGCTGTCCTATCTGAAGAATCGAACCCAGAACGAATTCGTCGCGAAGTTGCCGGCACCATTGGTCGTGTTGCTGGTTGCCATTCCGATGGGCATGGCTCTTCACCTTGCTGACGACCACACCTACACCTTGATGGGAAAGAAGTATTCTGTCGGCGAAGCGGACTTGGTCACCGTGCCGTTCAATCTGTTTGGTGCCATCACTTTTCCGGACTTCGGCGTGTTCATGAACAGCGAGACTCTGCCAGCAGCGCTGGGCTGGGTGCTGATGTTCGCCTTGATCGGATCACTGGAGTCTCTGTTGAGCGCAAAAGCCGTTGACATGTTGGATCCCTATCAACGCAAGACCAACCTGGATCGTGACTTGCTGGCCGTCGGCGTCGCCAACACCGCTGTCGCATTCATTGGTGGATTGCCGATGATTTCGGAAATCGTTCGCAGCAAAGCCAACATCGACAATCAAGCCAAAACGCGTTTTTCAGGCATGTGGCATGGCATTTTCCTACTGGGTTTTGTCGCCTTGCTGCCGGGATTGATTCACAGCATCCCGCGATCCGCATTGGCCGCCATGTTGGTGTTCACCGGATTTCGTTTGGCTTCCCCTAGCGAGTTCCGCAGCGTGTATCGAGTCGGACGCGAGCAATTGGTGATCTTCGCCACCACCTTGATCGCCGTCTTGGCAACCGACCTGTTGATCGGAATCGGAATCGGAATCGCGACCAAGTTCATCATCCACATGATCCACGGGGTTCCGGTTCGGTCCATGTTCGTCCCATCCCTCGAGTTCGACGAAACTCAGGAAGACAAAGTCAACGTGCACGCGGCTCAGTCAGCGGTATTCAGCAACTGGATTGGGTTTCGCCGCCGAGTGGTCGAAAAGTCCCTCCAACAAGGCAAACACTGCACCGTCGACTTCAGCGACGTTCATTTGATCGATCACAGCGTGATGGAAAAATTGCATGAACTGGAAGGTGAATTTGCCCGCGAAGGGATTGAATTGAATGTGGTTGGCATGGATCATCACATGCCGTTTTCAACTCACCCGATGGCAGCACGCAAGCGTCCGATGGTGAGGCACTGACTTCCCCTGCAACCTGCTGATTCCATGACACGTCTTTTCGCGGGAACCCCGTTTGATATCCCACCGACGTGCGACCTCTGCGGAAAGCAGGAAACGGATTGCCTCTGCACGGATCAGCAGAAAGCCGATGCGGAGGCCGCTCGTCAACGCGAAGCCGATCGACTGCCGCCCGAACAGCAAACCGCTCGCATACGATTGGATCGCCGGAAAGGTGGCCGCACGGTGACCTTGGTGGAAGGACTGACCTCGCGAGCCAACGACCTGCCAGCCCTTCTTGGCCAATTGCAATCCGCGTGTGGCTCGGGTGGAACGGTGAAAAAGGCAGACGATCTGATCGAATTGCAGGGCGACCACATCGAACGAGTTCGACAAAAGCTGAGCGAAATCGGTTACCGGCTGAAGAAATAGCCCGCCGCTTCCAACCGCGAGATCGCTTCCATTCGCGTTCGACTTTCGTCCGTCAGTGCTGGCATTTTCTTGAGGTAGTCGAGTTCTTCCCGCAGCAAACGTCGTAGCTCGGCGTCTTGTCGCAATAAGAACCACGGACCGAATTCGTAGCCCAATTCGGAATCACACCCTCGCTGCTGCAATTGCTGGTAGGCAGGATCTTCCGCCTGGTCTGTTCGCTGAAACGAAAGGATTTCAAATCGCCGCCCGCCTTGCGTGCAACGTTCGTCCAACAACTTGAATCGATTGTTTCTAGCCCAACGTCGCACAACATTGATTGACTTGTTGGGCTGCAGCATCAAACGGTCGGGCACTCGTTCAGGAAAAGCTTCCAGGATCCTGACAATGGAACCGCCACCCATTCCACAGATACTGAGTGAATCCACTTCCGCCGGCCGCAGTCCCGCCAAGCCGTCAGCGAAACGCACTTCGGCTGCATAGCCATTCAAGGTTGTCTTGGAATTCTTGAACGGTTGACGTTTGTTTTCAATCGCGAATCCAAACTGGATCCGCCCAGCGGCGAGCAACGCCGCGAGAAGATGACCGTGATCGGAACCGATATCGGCATGTCGCTCGGATCGAATCATCGATGCGACACATTTGAGTCGAGCGTCAAGTCGCGGCATCAATCATCCAACGACCGTGGCCGTGGTGCCTGACTTCGAGACGCGGCGCGTTCATTCAAGAATTCTCGCAGTTCCTTTGCAAGTTGCCCGGCTGTCTGCGGTCGATCGTCGGGATTGTCGGCCAAGCATCGAGACAGAATCGCTTCCAATTGTGGATTGAACTTTGGATTGACCTCTGTCGCGGGACGAGGCGATGTGGTCGCGATTGCATGAATCGTTTCTTCGCGACTCATCGAAAGCGCGCCGTGCGGGTGCTCTCGCAAGAGAAACAGATAAAGCATGGTCGCCACCGCGTAAAGATCCGATCGGTGATCCACACTTTCCGCATCCCCGCGAGCTTGTTCTGGTGACATGTAGAGCGGTGTTCCGAGCACGGCGCCGTCATGCGTGCTGCTGTTGGATGTCGGCAGTTTGGTCCGGAACATCGATTTGCTCAAACCAAAGTCAACCAGTTTGGGCTGGCCGTCCTTGCCAACCATGATGTTCGACGGTTTCACGTCGCGGTGAATGACACCGTGATCGTGCGCGTGCTGCAACGCGTCACAAACCTTCGCCATCATCTCAATGATTCGCGTCGCCCGAGGAGCCTCCGAAGCGATGTAATTCGCGAGCGATTCGCCTTCGACCAGTTCCATTGCGTAGTACGCGAGATCACGTTCCAAGTGACTGGCATAGATCGACGCGATTCCCGGATGATCCATTTTCCGCATCACTTGAATTTCGCGAGCAAACCGCTCGAACACCAAATCTGTCGCGAGGTCGGCACGAATGATTTTGATGGCTGTCGGTTTGCCAGACGACCGATGAGTGCCTTTCCAAACCGTCGCGAATGCGCCACGTCCGATCAGATGATCGATCTCGAATCCTTCGATTTGCGGCTTGGTCCACTTCATGGGTGGAACCGCTTCGATGATGCGACGCGCCGCGGCCAATCGACTTTTTAGCAGCGGCGCAACGATCGGTTTGGTCAGGTAATCGTCGGCTCCCGCGTCCAAACCTTGAATCATGTCCTCGTCACGATCGCGACTGGTCAGCAAAATGATGTAGGTAAACGGATGCTCGGGATCCTGTTTGATTCGGCGGCAAATCTCGACACCTTCCATGCCCGGCATCAACCAGTCCAACAACGCCAATCGTGGCGGGTCCTCGGATCGCAAATAACCGTACGCTTCGTTGCCATCCGAAGCCGATTCGATCCGGTAGCCCCAGTTCTCGACAGCAGCCGAGATCAAATTGCGCCACACGGGATTGTCGTCAGCGATCAGCAATTTCATGGGGATTCAATTCCGGGATGTTCAAGACCGGAGGAAGAGTTCAAAAACTCATCCAATTCCGTCTGGGCGAGGTCGAAAGCAATGATGAGGGCTTTCGCACGGTCGCGTAATAAATGCATCCTCTCTTGTTCTGACGTTTGCGTTTGGCAAAAGGTTTCCATCGTATCCGCGATTTTTTGAGCCTGGGTGGCACCAATCGCCGCTGCCGTCCCACGAAGCTGATGAGCCGCTCGCTCGATTTGCCTCCGGTCCCGCGAATTCATCGCCGTTTGCAACGCTTCGATTTGCGGTGGAAGCTCCTTGCGAATTGTATCCACCAGGGAACGCAACACATCGAGGTCACCTCCCACATTTTGCATCACAACGCTGGGATCCAAACCCGGCGATTCATCCATAGCCGCTGATGAATCATTAGTCAGCGATGAATCACTGCTCGTCGATGAAACACTGCTCGGTAACGTCGCCGTTCCGCCCCGCGGCAGAGGTTGCATCAAGTCATCATCCTCCAACGCACGCTGACAATCAAATGCCTCGATCGTTTGAAACAGCAACTGAGGTGGATACGGTTTGGTCAAACAAGCATCCATCCCCGCCGCCAAACATCGATTGCGATCTTCGGTCATCGCGTGAGCGGTCAGAGCAATGATGGGCACATCTTTCGATGGCGCCGGCAATTCTTCGCGAATGATTTTGGTTGCCGTCAGACCATCCATTTCGGGCATCTGCACGTCCATCAAGACAAGGTCATACGAACGCTGACGCAAGCGCTCAATCGCCTGCATTGCATTGGGCACCGACGTGACCCGATGGCCGCGTGCCAGCAGCATTGCTTCGGCGACGGCACGATTGATCGCCCCATCTTCGACCAACAACAAATCGCACGGTCGATCGCAGGTACCGAACTCCTCCACCGGTTCTTCTTGCCGCTGCACCGCCTCAAACGTTTTGGTTTGCTCGGGTGTTGGAACCTGCAATGGAATGTCAAAACGAAAGTTGCTGCCTTGCTCCGGCACACTGCAAACCTCCAATTGGCCTCCCATCAATTCAACCAGTTGCGAACTGATCGCCAGCCCCAAACCTGTTCCGCCAAAACGCCGCGTTGTGGACGAGTCGGCTTGCATAAAGGCTTCAAAGATTCGGTCTTGCTGCTGTTGCGTCATCCCAATTCCTGTATCGGCGATGACAAAAACGATCCTTGCCGTTTCAGTCTCGGGGGAGTCCAGATTTGTCGTTCCTTCGATGTCGCGACGGATGCTCAGCGTGACTTGTCCTTTCGAAGTGAATTTCAAGGCATTGCCAACCAAGTTGATCAACACCTGTCGCAAACGTGTGGGATCGCCCAGCAATAGATCAGGAACATCCTCGGGCGAACTGAACTCCAATGCAACATTCTCGTCTCGCAAACCGCCGACGGCGTCCATGGTCTGCTGCAACAAATCAGATAGCCGAAACGGCACCAACTCCAGCCTCATTTGACCGGAATCCACCTTCGAAAAATCCAAGATGTCATTCAAAACCGTCAGCAAGCCTTTGGCCGACGATTGGATCATCCGCATGTAACGTCCCTGTTCGTCGGTCAGCTTGCTACGAAGCATCAGGTCCGTTGTACCGAGGATTCCGTGCATCGGAGTCCTCAATTCATGACTCATGTTTGCCAAGAATTGATTTTTGGTGACGGCCGCCTGCCGTGCCTGTGCCGCTGCCTTCGTCGCCAAGTCACGTTGGTCTTGAAGCAAAACTTGGTTGCGTTCCTTCGCCACGATGCCGATCTTCAACATGCCGATGCTGACCACGCCCCCCAAGTACAGAGACAGAATGGTCGCGACAATTCCGATCATGCCAACACGAGCAATGATGATCGATTGGACATAGCTCTCGGCAGGAAAGTCGACGCCAACCAAGGCTTCGACCTCTCCATCGTCGTTGCGCAGGGGCGCGTAGGCGGTCACCCAAATGCCCCAACGGTCTTGGCTGGGCACCTCCGCGAAAGTTGGGCTGCCTTGAAACGCTTGGCTAATCTCGGCTTGGCTGGAATCGTAGAAGATCTCACCAATGTGAGTTCGTGATTCCCGCGGGCCACGAAAGATTCCGTTTCGGTCGTAGTCGGTTTCGGAATCAACAATCAGTTGATAGGGCAACCCTTTTGTGTTGCTTCGAAGCGATTGCAATCGTCGCGACTCATCCGGATCGATCCGACGCATGGTGTAGATATCGCTGACCTGCGAGTTGACCCGCAGCCAACGTTTCTGAGCTTCGATCATTCGCAAATAGACCGGATCGTCCGCGGGCGTTCCAGGGTCGATTTGCTGGTGCCCCAATTGCTCAAGCTCTTCAGCGTAGGTCGGTGCAAACCCACTGACCTGCTGCCTCAATCGCGAACGTTGATAGCGATCCACCAACTCCACGGCCACAAACCCAGCGACCAACAACAGGATCAAAACCAAACACGATAGCCGAAAGCGATTCTTCATCGCCTGATTGGAAAGCCCGAACGGAAGCTCCCCATGGGATGAATCAGGCGGCATTTGACGACGCACCCGATGCATCAGATACGCATGCCCAGCGAAGAATACCAATGTAAACAAAGCGTAGTCGATTCGATATTCGTACCACGCTTGCCACATGGCCTAGCCCCCGTTTGCCGAATCGAGTGTTCGCAAGACCAAAATTGTGACTCCCACAAAAAGTGTAATCGTGTACAGCGTCACCACCAGAGACCAAAAAATCCGCTGCCACAGCGAGAAACTCGGCCTGCGCCACAACAACGGAATGCCAAAGGCGCCGGTCACAAAGAACAAGACCGCCAGGGTCGCGGCAGGCCGGTTGGTCCATTGCCCCGCATCGTCGTCTTGGTCCGTATCGAGATACGACGGCGCCACGGTGCCCGGCTGAATCACGATGCAGCGATGCCGAGGCGATGTTGCGACCGAAGCCTCGGCAACACAGGTGCCGGCGTGGTCGGAAGTGCGGACGGCACTGGATTCGGCTTCGCTCATTTGCAAACTCGTTACGGCAATTGCTCCACGGCGGATCCGCCTGATGTCTCCGCCAAACGATCTTGAGCCGTGGCCACCAAAGGCTCCACCGCGGCGTTGGATGCGTACAACTCAACGATGCTGTACCAGATTTTTCGTGCGGCGATCGTTCGGCCATCCAAGAACAGGCGATCAGCTTCTTTCATGCGATCGCTGATCAATCGAGCAGCTTCCGTCTGATCGGTATCCACCTCCGAGATTTTCGCGATTCGGCTGCGAGCCAAGTTCACCAACGGTTTGTATTGTTCTTCGTCTCCCAGCACCGTGATCATGGATTGATACTTGTCGACCGCTGTCGCGTTGTCACCAAAGGTCTCGTACCGCATGGCTTCCGCCACCAAACGCTCCGCCTCATTCTGCAGCGGCAGGTTGCGATTCAGCTTCACCGTCAACGCATGCTCCGCTTCGATCATTCGCACGCGGTCAACTTGCTCGGACGCCCATTCCGCGTGCTCGCCATCAGGAAACTGCGCCAACATGGGTTCCAGGTAGCTGATGCGAGCCTGAGACATGGAGGAACGGGTCTCTTCCGCCAGCAACTGTTCGGCTTTCGCTTTCATCTTGCCTTCATTCATCGGCCACGCCACCCAGACCAACATTCCGATGATCAGTGCCAAGATTGGCAGCAACACCAACGCTTGGTCGTGCCACGGCGTCGCATCGGGGATCTCGTCAATGTCCGCCGTGACCTCAGCTCGCCCAAGCAACTTGCGAGCTTCTTTTCGATCTTGATCGTCGGTCACTGACAGCGGACTGAACCCGCTGGATGCGTGCTCGGCAACGCCGCTGCGTGACATCGCGCGTTTGCGAACTTCCGCCAATTGCAGCTTGACCGCTGCGGCGGAAACCGGACGTTGTGCGGGCTCTTTGCTCAGCAACTGCATCACCAACCGGTCCATCCACACCGGACATTCCATCACCGTCGAGGCAACGGAAGTGGGCGATTGATATCTCAAGTTGCTGGTGACTTCCTGCACGGTCGATCCGGTGATCGGTGGCGATCCAGTCAACGCTTCGTACAACAACGCACCGAACAAATACAAATCGGTTCGCGGAGTGACTTGTTCGTTTTGCGTTGGTGCTTCCGGTGCGGAACGCATCATCTGCGCCGCCGAAGGAGGGCGGGAAACGTGGTAGGGGCCGCTGCGAAACGGAGGTGTGCCGTCGACGCCTCGCACATCAATCAATACCGGGCTCAACCCGGCAATGATGACTTTGTCCGGCGTCAGACGCCCATGCACGATGTCGCGATCATGCAGGTACAACAACGCATCAATCAGAGGCTCCGCCAATTCCAACACGGACTCCCATGGCAGCCGGCCTCTTCGCTCGATCTCATCCGCCAAAGTCGGGCCTTCGACCAGCTCGTGCGCCAGGTAAGCCTCGGATTCTTCAAACCCACCGCCGTAACACTTCACGATCGCCGGGTGATCGAGCTTCTTCAGTCGATCCCATTCCTCTGCGAACGCCTGGCGGGATTCCAAGGTGCCGCCGAATGGCATTTGGAACACGCGAACCGCGACTGCCTTCCGCATCTTGATGTGAACCGCACGCCAAACCCGAGCGTCTCGCGCTGATGGATCCGATCCCAACGGGGATTCGATGGCGAGCGGACCGAGACGACTGCGTGGCATGAGAAGACAAACTCAAAGGAAAAGATACGAACCTCGCTCTATCATACCCTCGACGCGGCAAATTGGCTTGCGAGAGCGAGCAGGTTGGATCAAGCACCAACGTTCAGGCCGCCGAAACGACGCTGACGGTTGCCAAATTCGTCCAGAGCAGCCTGGAAGTCTTCTCGCTCAAATTCAGGCCAGCATTTCGGTGTGAAGTACAGCTCGGCGTAGCTGATCTGCCAAAGCAAGTAATTGCTGATACGGATGTCGCCTCCCGTGCGAATCATCAAATCGACTTCCGGCAAACCAGCCGTGTCCAACGTTTGATCCAATCGCTCTTCGGTGATCTCGTCGGCGGTGATTTCGCCCGATTGGACCTGCGAAACGAGCTGCCGCGTCGCTCGTGTCAGCTCATCGCGACCGCCATAGTCCACGGCGAGAACCAACTCGGTTCCGGTATTGCCTTTGCAAACCGCCCGCGTTTTCGCGATTTCGCGAGTCACCTCGTCACCGAGTCGATCTTGGCGTCCGATGAAACGCAAACGCATGTTTTGGTCGCGAATGGTACGTCGCTCTTCCACCAGATATTGCTGCAACAACTGCATCAGGAAGTCCAGCTCGGCCTGGGGGCGTTTCCAATTCTCGCTGGACAGGCAGTACAGCGTGATCGCATCCAGTTTCAACTCGCTCGCGGTCTCGGTCACCATTCGCACGGTGGAAACCCCTCGTCGATGACCTTCAATCCGAGGCAGATCACGAGCCTGCGCCCAACGGCCATTGCCGTCCATGATGATCGCGACGTGACGTGGAAGATTCATACTAGCGAGTGGAACTGTTGTCATGCGAGTTTCGTGAGAACCGCGTCGATGCAGGGCTCCCAAGATCCAAGCTCGGGCTGGCGAACGATTTCGACACTGGGATACCACCGCGTGGACTCGCCCGATCGAAGCCAACGCCAATCAGGAACTTTCCCCAGCAGCAATATCGTGCGGACACCAAGCGATCCCGCCAAGTGGGCAATCGCCGTGTCCGTGGTCACCAACGCATCCAAGTTGTAAAGCACGGCGGCGGTATCAACGAATTGACCGCTCGACTGATCCATTCCGGGTGGCAAACGATGAATTCGCTGGCCCAAATCCGATTGGTCAAGTTGCTCCGTCCCGTGCCCGAATTGCAGACTCACACACGTCAGCGATTCGGACTCAACGACCGAGCGAAACGCTTCCAGCGGAACGCTGCGATAAACATCGGCGTGATGCTCTGGGTTGCCCTGCCAATTCAACCCAATCAATTTTTTGGCCGGTTGCCGCAGTGGAGAGAGTGAGTTCTGCCAATAATGCCGGGTGGATTCGGGGACGCTCAAATACCCCGCATGCGATTTCGACTCGGTCCACCGGAACAGTTCCGCCCCGTCATAAAGTTCACCATCCCGCTGGTACAAACCATCCAGGACTTCCAAGAACGAACCTTGGTAGTCGACCGGCACACCGGCGGGCAAACTCATTGCTGCTGAATGAGCGTCCACATCGGGGATCAGACGTTCGATTCCCAATCCGTCAGAACCCACCGCGGATGAAAACAAGGGAATCAGCTTCGGCGGGCAAACCACCATGACTCGGTCGGCCTCTTTCGACAAAGCCCTGGCGACTCTCAGAAAATGAATCGCATCGCCGAGTCCCTGTTCGGGATAGATCAGCACGGTTTTGCCGTTCAGCGGCTGCCCCGACCATACAGGCACGTGGCCGCCGGCCGATTGCAAATGGGACGCGATTTCGGGTCGCCCCACGCCGGGCATTCGCCAACGCCAACGGTACTCGTTCCAACCACGTTCATAATCGCCCAGCAACAGCGAGATCACGCCGAGGTTGCGATGCAGTTCCGCGTTCTGAGGCTCGATGGCGAGGCCTTCTTCGTACCATTTCAGACCGCGTTCGATTTCCCCGTTCCAAATCCAGAGTGTGCCCCGGTTCTTGATGGCTGAGAGATAGCCGGGCTGCTGCTGAAGTGCTTGATCGAAACAGTGCTCGGCCTGATCCACATCGCCGAGCATGCGAAATGCGTTGCCGAGATTATTCCAAGCGATCGGGAAATGGGAACGCAAACCAATCGCACGTTGATACGAGTCCACCGCACCGGCGAAGTCTCGTTTGTCGAACTGGGCAATGCCGAGATAGACCCAGGCATCTGCGGACTCAGGCACTTGACGCAAAACGCCGCGATACATTTGCATCGCGGCGTCCACGTTACCTGATTGATGAACTTGCCAGCTTTGCTGCAAGATCTCAGCCAAGGTTGGCATCAGTCTAGGAAACCAACCAAATCTTGGCTGCGGCTGGGTTGCTGCAGTTTGCGAACCGCTTTGGCTTCGATCTGACGAATCCGTTCGCGGGTCACTTTGAAGATGTGCCCGACTTCTTCCAGCGTGTAGCTGTATCCGTCACCCAAACCGTAACGCAATTTGATGATTTCGCGTTCGCGGTAGGACAGGCTCTTCAGCACACCCGTGATTCGTTGACGAAGCATTTCTTGCGTCGCACCGATTTGTGGGCTTTCTGCGGTGCCGTCGGGCAGCAAATCGCCAAACTGGCTGTCTTCGCTGTTTCCAACGGGACGGTCGAGCGAAATCGGGAAACGGCTCATGGTCAACACGCGACGGGCTTCTTCGATGGTCACGTCGGCGCGGCGAGCGGTTTCTTCGATCGATGGTTCGCGACCGAGTTCTTGCAACAATTGACGAGCAACGTTGCGAACGCGGCTCATGGTTTCGACCATGTGAACCGGAATCCGAATCGTGCGGCTTTGGTCAGCAACGGCACGCGTGATTGCTTGGCGAATCCACCAAGTCGCATACGTACAGAATTTGAAACCACGACGATATTCAAACTTGTCGACCGCACGCATCAAACCCGCGTTGCCTTCTTGGATCAAATCCAGGAACGACAGTCCACGATTGCGATACTTTTTCGCGATCGAGACGACCAAACGAAGGTTTCCTTCGCTCAGTTCACGCTTGGCTTGTTGGTAATCGCTGTACACGGTCCCCAACATCTTCACGCGGTTGCGAAGCGAGGTTGGCGTTTCTTGGCACGCGGTCAAAATCTGACGACGCTCGTGCAGCAACTGCTCACGAACTTCTCGTCCGTGCTTGGTGCGTTTTTGCTGACGGATCAGCTCATCGATTTCGTCGAGTCGCTTGGAGAATTTCTCCAGCAAGCCGATTCGAGTTTCGATGCGTTGAGTCCGCAAACCGAGTTCCTCGACCAAGCGAACCGCACGGCGGCGACGACGAGCCAGTGCACGCCATGCTTCCGCACGACGACGTGCCGGGGCGCTTTTGCTCATCGCGACTTTCCAGTCGTGACGGTTGCGGTTGAGCAACGTTTGCAGCGTCTTCAAGTTGTGAGGCAGACGACCAATGATCTGCTCTTTTTCCAAACGGTCCGTCACACTGACTTGGACGGTTCGGTCGAAAGGCAGTTGTCCGCGGTAGACCTTTTTCAGCGTCTTGTAAGCTTCGACCAGAACGTAGTGGTTCTCGAGCAACTTCGTACGGAAGCGGCGTCGAGTCTCTTCGATGCGTTTGGCCAATTCGATTTCTTCACGACGCGTCAGCAACGGGATTTCACCCATTTGCGTCAGGTACATGCGAACAGGGTCATCCGACCAAGTTTCCGATTCGTCCAACGCGATCAATTCATCGGGGCTGTCCAATTGGACTTCGCCCTCGGGCGCATCAGCAACACTGACCGCGTTGTCATCTTCGCTGTCGTCGACTGGTAACTTGCGGAATCCTCCTGTGACCACGTCGGTGCTTTGAGCCGAAACGTCGTCGAAATCATCCATCATCGGATCGAACAAAGTAGATACTCCTTTAGGTGGCATGTCTTTTCTATGGCGGACGACCTCAAATGGTTTGGTCGGTCGTCACGGAGAACACTGTGGCGAATCAGCGTTCAGCAATTTTGGGGATCAAACGTCCGTGTCGTGGGGCAGCACTCCGACGGAGTGTAGTTACGGCGACTACAAGGTCGAGACGTAATTTGCCGCCCAGGCAAGAGGTCGTTGGCGAAGTCGATCACGGAGGGTTCGAGTGGCACGTGGGTTTCGAGAAGAACAATCAACGAATAAAAATTCCGAAACGGCCAATGAGGAAACCGATGCGGTGAATGTGCAAGGAATGTTGCCAGGGCGAGAGACGCGGGTGCAGATCGTGCGACCGACCGACGACGTCCATTGAAGAAAATTCCGACACACAGTCACTCTACCACCCGTGAACCTGCGAACCTCCGAACAACTGCCAATTGGAAAAATTTTCCGATTGACCCGATATTCCATCCTGGAGGCTGAAAAGGGACGGTGGACCATTTGTGGCGCGAACCGAATCCCATTCGGAAGCGAAGACGAACGATAGTTCGTTGTGGTTGTATCGCGACTCATCCAGCGGATGTCCGGTCAGGCAAACATGACTCCCTCGATCGATTGGTCGGGCTCGATGAATCAGCAAAGATTCGCGAGCCGCGTGGTTGGGCAAGACAGAGAATCTTCGATGAAGATCATGACTGAATTGCCGCCAACTGACCTCTCGAAATATGCTGCGTGACAGCTTCGAGGAAAGTGATGTCCTGACGGGAGCGATTGGTCGTGTGTTACCCTCAGCACACCGTGATTCTAGTTCCCAGAATGACTCGGTCCACCCGGGCGTTGTTCTTTTGATTCGTGATTTCAGCCATGTATTTGCTTCCTTGCCCGCATTGCGACCACTCCGCCACAGTTGGCCCTGCTCAGGCGGGTGACCAAATACCATGCCCGCAATGTGGTCAAAGCATCGCCGTTCCCAAGCTGGGTGAACTCCGCCAATTGCCCACCGCTGAAACGAGCGATTCCGATCAAAAGGAACGAGATGCCGGTTCAGCTGGTCATGCGAATCGCCCGACCGTGCTCTTCACGGCACTCGGTTTGCTAGCTGCGGGGCTCTTTTTGGCAGCGGCGTTTTGTGCCGTGAATTGGGCCACAATCAGCGTTCCCACGACGACCGAGGGACACATCGCCCAGTTCGAAGAGGCCTACCAAGAAGTGAACTCGGCCCAGATGATCCGAGAATGGGAAGAAATCAATCGCAACGGCGTGGACCTTCCGGCCATGTACAAGTACCGAGCGATGGAGCTGGACAAACAGGCTTGGCTCCGCAACACGAGCCTCTTTTTCGTGGCCGGAATCGTGGCTGTGATGGCGGCTGTTTTCGTCGGCCGGGGCTCGCGTTCGGCGGACGCCTGATTGCTCCTCTGGCAGCGAAAAATTTTTCGCTGATACGGTCCTGATACTGAAAGCTGGGGGGACACTTGGTCGACTGCGTCAATCGAGTGGTCGGCCTGTCAAAAACCCACGCAATCTCGTGAAACTCATCCGCGGTTTCGCAGCACATAGACGACGTCTTCCGTGGACGCGTCAACGGCAATCGGTTCCGCGATTTCGTAAGCGAAGTCGTACGTTGCCAAACACTCCCACTGACCATCCGCCTCAATCAATCGATTCATTTGTGCTGGCGTGTAGCTTCGCAAATGCAGTTCATCGTTGATGCGGAAACTTCGGCGTGGCGTGTGAACGTCGAACCGAATTCCAAATCGCTCCATGCGTTTCTTTTTGTTTCGATCGATCGTCCACATGTGCGTGTTGATGGCCAGGTTGCCTCTTCGTGCGGACCAGGATTCGGTCTCGCTGGGAGGCACAGCCGTCGGGGTTAAGTGAACGCCCAATAAGTAGATCCCGCCCGGCCGCACCATTCCGGCCATGCTCTGCAAATGCCCGCGGGCTTCTTTTTCGGATCCGACGTGCCGAAAGCTGTTGATGGTGTTGAAAGCGACGCAGGCCGGCCCCGTCGGTTTTGATGTTTTTGCCTTGCCCAGCACCGGCCGAAAATCGGCGGCGGTGAACTCGCACATGTCCGCCACGATCGCGGTTGGCCGGAAGCCGGCGCGTTCCAAACGCTCGTTGCAAAAGGCGACGGCTTTTTCATTCAAATCCAATCCACACGTCGCGTGCCCCTTCCGCTCCAGCGAAGCCATCAAACGACCGGTGCCACAGGCGGGCTCAAAGAAGAGCTTGGGTTTCTTGTCCAGGAAGGCGTCCGCGCAGTCCAAGATGAACTGCGTCTCCGCCGCCACATCGGTCCCGAAGACCAAGTCGTAGTACTTGGGATGGTCGTAGATCGATTCTTCCAACACTTCCATCGTCATCTCCGATCAGCGAACCGATTCCAATCCCAAACCGCGGCGCAGCACACCGATCTGTCCGGCATGCAAGCCTTCGTGAATGGGACAGAACAGAACAGCGCCCAACTTGCACGGATAAACCGCGTAAGGCATCTCGATCTCGACCAGCAGTTCAGCGGGATCAAGCTGATCCAACACCTGCGAGGACAATTCGTGCACCCGATTCAACTTGTCCAGAAACTCTTGCGGGGTGGGTTGGCCTTCGGGCGACTCCGGTGGTTTGCCGCCTCGACCGTAGGTCTTTCGAAATTTCCCAGGGATCAATTTCAGATCCTCGGGTTCGCGACCTCGCATTCGGAACATCAACAATCCGTACTGGCTGACCGCAAGATGCCCAACCTGCCAAGCGACGTGGGACGACGCGCCGGCTGGCATTTCATACCAACGATCCATCGGCGTTGCTTCCAACAACTCCAACGAATAGCGACGGGCGAATTCGATCTGGCCCCGAGCGGCTTCGAACATTCGGATGGCGTCCGAAAGGTCGGGCAGCGGTCGGTCGGTGGGCGAAGGGGTGGTTTGGCTCATCGCCGAACTTTATCCAGACCGCCGGTTTCTGTCACCCAGAGCGAATGGGTGGGGCTCCGCCGCGATCAATCCTTCAATTGATCATCTATCAGTGAATCGAACAGCTGCCGGAGTCGCAGGACTTGCCGGCCAATCGGTACCGGCGTTTCGCAACCTCGCGATACAGCCGTCGCCAAATTCCTGCGGTTCCGGGCAGATGCAGAATAGGAGCCGCCAACCAAAGCGTCGGCAAACGCCGGGATAGATAGCGAACCGCGTCGGCACCGCCGTGACGCCGATTTTGCTGGTCCACCACGTACATTTGCTCCATCAGTTCTTCTCGCGTCAGATCGGGGTACCAACTGGCCACGCGAGAATCATGCAGTGAGAGATAAGCCAATCGCTTTCCGCCCCAATCCAACCGACGCAGATTTTTGACTGCCGCCCGACAGAAATTGCATTCGCCGTCGTAAATCACCACATCGCAACCAGGACACTGATCCGGATCTTGAAGCGGATTGGACGTGTCTGGCTGAGGGCGATCGGACGACTCACAATTGGGGGTCGTCTCGGCGGCTGGCAGTGTGCTTTCAGTCATACAATCAATTGTAGGCTACAGATCAGTGTTCCGACCGGACTCTGGGTTCCGACCGGACTCTGGCTAGTTGGATCCCAAAAGCATCCAACCAATACATGCCAGTACAGGATCGCATCCCGCGTGATTCCGGGGAACCAGGACAATTCTGCTGCGGACGGTCGCGTCGTCGCGTTATAATCGTTGCAACGACGTCTCAGATTGTTGCAATCGCTATACCGCGAATTCCGCGATGGCTTCACAATGGCGGGTTCGTTTTGCGAGCCTCCCAACCCCTCGGGCCTCCCAAAGAGATCCATTTATGAACGTTCGGCCACCATCGCACGGTTCCCACTCGTCCAGTCCGCATGACGAAGGGCTGCCCTTGTCACCGGAGCAGGCTCAGTCCGCGGTCGAGACCAAAGTGCGGTCGGCACGTCACCGATTGATGTTGGGACAGTTTGGACGCTCGTTCGCGGTTTTTTGGTTCGTCGGTCTCATTGTCGCCACGATCGCAATTGCCGCGGTCGCGATCACCCCCGTCCCGCTTGAAATACTGAATCTCGAACCGTCCGCGGAATCGGTCCAGCAATGGTCAATTGGCTGGATCGCCGCGGTCACCATCGTGTCAGCGATCGCAGCAGCGCTGGCCATGTGGTGGAAAGCACCATCGCTGCTTCAAGTCGCCGCCGAAGTGGATTCGCGATTCGCACTGAAGGCGCGGCTGAGCAGCGTGCTCGCTTCGCAACAAACCGTCGATGTCGATTCGCGTGCCGGCAAAGCATTGCGTCAGGATGCCGCCCGCCGCGCGAGCAAGCTTTCGATTGCCGATCAATTTCCTCTGACACCTCAACGTGTGTCTTGGTTGCCGCTGGCCATCATCCCAATTTTGTTGGTGATGGTCTTCGTGGTGAAACCAGCCACCGATGCTCCCTTGGAAGGTACCGAACTCGTCAACGCCAGCGAGATCCGCCAGGTCAAAATTGCTGCCGCGGAACTGAAGAAAAGGTTGGCTCAGCAGAAACGACAAGCCGATGCCAAAGGCTTGCTCGAAGCTCGCGAAATGTTTGAGAAGATGGAGTCTCAACTGGACAAGATCACCGAGAGCAAAACACTGACTCGCAAAGACGCATTGCTGGAGCTGAATGACATCAAGGAACAAATCCAAGCTCGCAAAGACCGCTTGGGTTCACCCGACGAGATGCGAAAGGTCATGACCCAAATGAAAGGTTTGGAAGGTGGCCCCGCCGAGAAAGTTGCCTCGCAAATTCAAAAGGGAGACTTCGGAAAAGCGGCGGAGGAAATCAAGAAGCTGGCCAATCAGGTCAAAGACGGAACGCTGTCAAAAGAACAGAAAGAGAAACTGAAAAAACAAATTCAGCAAATGGCCGAACAAATGAAGAAGGCCGCCGCGGAGCATCAACAAAAGAAAGAACAGCTGAAGAAGCAAATCGAACAAGCTCGCCGAGAAGGCCGCAACGAGGATGCGGCCAAGCTGCAACAGAAATTGAACGAAGCCGAAGCGGCCGATTCTCAAACAAAGCAAATGCAGCAAATGGCGGAAGCATTGGAGCAAGCCGCGGAATCAATGGAACAAGGCGACGCAGCGGCAGCAGCCGAAGCGATGGAGGAGATGTCGCAGCAACTGGGCGACATGCAGCAAGCCCTGTCAGAGCTGGAAGATCTTGAGTCCGCGCTCGGTGACTTATCGCAGTCCAAAAACCAAATGAATTGCAAACAATGCAACGGCGATGGCTGCCAAGAGTGTCAAGGTGATGGGTTCGGCGACGGCGACAAACCCGGCCAAGGGATGGGGAAAGGCAAGGGCAAAGGTGACCGTCCCGAGGAAGAATCCGACACCAACACCTACGACACGCAAGTTCGCGGCAAGGTCAAACGTGGCCGCGCCATCATCGCGGGCTTTGCCGATGGTGCGAACCGAAAAGGTGTCACTCGCGAGGACATTCAATCCGCGATCGAATCCAACCTCAGCGAAGAAAGCGACCCGTTGGAAGACCAGGTCCTGCCCCGCGACGAACGTGAACAAACTCGCGAGTACTTTGATCGACTTCGAGAAGGTTCATGAATCGAGTTCAGCTGGTCAGTCTCGGCTTGATCACCGCCGGATGCGTCTGGCGCGCCCTGTGGATTGTCGCCTGCGTGCCGGATCGCACTGACACCGCCGACCAAGTTCGAAAAGTTGTCACCACCTCCATCCAACAAGATCTACGGGATGCCGGTTGGAGCGAATCTCAGATCGATGCCGCTGAGTTGTCGTTGCTGGTTCGCGCCGCGAAGTCGCCCGCCTCATCCGACGTCAACCCAGATCTTTCGAATTGGAATCGCACGTCGGTTCAACGCTTTGATCCGGAAGCCGAAGTCTGGATTGTACCTGGCAAGGATGGCCAACCAGGATGGGACGGTTGGGATGATAACCAGAATGGAACCGTCGACGATCGATCGGAACTCGGTGCCGCTTGGAGCGACGATCACTGCGTGACGCCTCTTTCGCCGGACTTCCCAGCCATTCCTCGCGAGCGTTCGCGAATCATCAACCGAGGAACCTTCGTCGCCTCGGATTGGAAGACGGTGGCAACCGCGAACTCAACCGATTCGCAATCGTCCAATCTGCGTTGGCGTTTTGTCTACACCAACTCATCGATCGAACGTGATCAAGCTGCTGCTGAGTGAACCGAAGCCCTAGCGTTTGCCCTGGCGGATTCGCGTTTCTGCGTCAGCCACTCTTCGCTCGCCACCACGTTGCCGCGAAAACGAAGCAGTGACTTCAAGTCCAAGCGAGGCACTTTTTCGCGTGCTCCCCAAATCAATGCGAGATGGGTCAGCAGCCCCAAACGGTGATAGTTGCCTTGCGACCATTCGGCCAATTGCTCAGCCGCATCATCTGTAACGCAGGATTTCGGTTGACCCGCGTGACGGAAGTTGTCCAACAAGCATTTCGCCATGGCTCGCGTGGAAGTTTCGAAACGGTGCGTTGGCATGTGACCATGCCCCGGCACGATGAATGAACGAACCACCAACATCGTCATGGGTGCGTGCCGCGGATCGCGGCTCACGGTTTGTTCATACCACTTCAGCAGTGAAGACTTAGAAGTCCCATCCACGATCGCCAGTGTCCGGATGCCTTGGTGTTGATTCTGGCGTGAGACGTCCAACCAATTCTGCAACCGCTGCCTGTCAAAGCCAGCTTCAGTGGAGGCCAACACCTCCAATGGCATGCGTTCAATCCCCTGCGTGGCTTTCCAACGCCGCGTCCAGGTCGTGATGCCCGCGCCCGGTGCAGCGTGCACAACCGCGAGAGAAACGTGATTTCGCAACTGGGTCGTAACCCAAAGATTCGCCTTTTGATGCTCAGCGGTTGGATAAATGTATTCGTCGCGATGGACGGGCACTTCCACATCCGGTGGTTCCGTGAAAGGTTGACGGAACAATCCCCAGTGGCAGCGATCGGCCGGGCTGAGCAACGGGATCGGCATGAACAATGGTCTCTCAAGAACAAACTGCTATCGCTAGTCAGATCGACTGCCCCCGCTCGCCGATTGCTTTCTGTTTCGGTTACCTTGCGAGATCGTTGTAACCCGCACGACCGGCCCGACTGATGTCCGTTGATCCATGACTCGACGCTATTTTGTTCCAGACCTGAAAGCCCAAGCCCCGGTGGTCCAATTGCCGGACGAGGAAGCGTCTCACGCGGCGCGAGTGATGCGGGTGCAAACCGGTGACGCCATCGAACTGTTCGATGGTTCAGGGAACCAATGCACGGCGGAGGTGATGTCGGTCAGCAAACGAGAATGCACCGTTCGCTGCGACACCATTGTGCATGTGAACCGTGAGCCGAGCGTGCACTTGGATTTGGCCATCGGTTTGCCCAAACCGGATCGTGCAAAAGAATTGATGGAACGCTTGACGGAACTGGGCGTCTCTCGTGTCATCCCGGTGGTGTTCGAGCGGACCCAACGTCCTCCCGCGGACAACCTGATGCAAAAACTTCAACGAATTGTGGTCGAAGCCTGCAAACAATCCGGCCGCAACACGTTGATGCAATTGGATGCACCAATCCGTTTCGCTGAACTGCTGACACTGGACGCTTACGATTGGCAAACTCGACTGGTCGCAATGCCGGACTCGCCTCCGCTCCCCTGCACGGTACCGGTCCAGGATAAATCTCAAAGCCAGCACGAAGCCAAGAGCTCAGAGCCCCAACGTCCGCGTCAACTCGCCGTGATTGGCCCCGAAGGCGGACTCTCCGACGTGGAACACCAGCAATGCTTGGCAAAAGGGTTCGACTCATTCGGTCTCGGCAAACGAATCTTGCGGATTGAAACGGCTGCGACGGTTATTGCGGCGCGACTGCTAATGGATTGATAGATCCGTTCACTATGAACAGCGGTGAAGCTTTGGCGTGAAATCGCAAGCTAGGTTTGCGTGGTCAACGAATCTGTGAGGGTGGAATCCATCGTCCCAGACGCGTTGAAGTCCCATGTGACCTCATCAACGGCTTGCTTCAAGCATGAATGCCCTGCTCACCGACACGCACAATTTCGAATCCGCCGCTCTGGGTGGATTGCTGACAGACGATACGTTCTGGCCAGCCGAGCCTCGCTCTTTGAATGAGCTGGGTCTGTCGGTCAGTTTCATCGAGGCGTTGACGCTGAAATCGATTCATCAGATTGGAACGATCAGTGGCCGCAACGTGGCAACCATGATGGGACTGCCATTCCGGTTGGTGGAACCGATCGTGGACGCACTTCGCACGCGAAAATTTGTGGCTCACGTCCGTCCCGCCGCGTTCAACGATTACTACTATTCGTTGACGGAGCTCGGACAAAAACGTGCGCAAACGCACCTGCAGCAATGCGCCTACATCGGTCCCGCACCGGTGCCGCTATCTGACTACACGTTGAGCGTTGAAGCTCAAGCCGCCGGTGTCGATCCAATCGAACGCGACGATCTGCAGGCGTCTCTTTCCAACATTTCCTATCAAGACGAGTTGCTGGACCAAATTGGGCCGGCCATCAACAGCAACACAGGTATGTTTCTGTTTGGGCCTCCCGGAAACGGTAAAACCACCATCGCTCGCAGTCTCACACATTGCTTGGGCCAAGAGATCTGGATCCCGCATGCGATTCTGGATGATGGAAACCTGATCAAAGTCAAAGACGACGCCTATCACCAAGAGGCTCCCATCCCGGAAGGAGATGGCCAACTTCTGAAGGCTCAAGAATGGGATCGCCGCTGGATTCGTATTCAACGCCCCAGCGTCGTTGTGGGTGGCGAGTTGGTGATGGAGAACCTCGAAGTTCGCCACGACCATCGCTCCAACATTTGCGAAGCACCGCTGCAGATGAAAAGCAATTGCGGATGTTTGCTGATCGACGACTTTGGGCGGCAACGAATCGCCCCCGAAGAACTTCTGAATCGTTGGATCGTTCCGCTTGAGAACCGTTGCGACTACCTGACGTTGCCGACCGGCAAGAAGATCCAAATTCCATTTGAACAGTTGATCCTGTTCTCCACCAACTTGAATCCCGATGACTTGGTGGACGAAGCGTTTCTGCGACGCGTGCCTTACAAAATTTTCGTCAACGATCCATCGCCAGACGAGTTTCGCTCGCTGATGAAGACGGTTGCCGCACAAATGGGTTTTCCGGAAACCCCCGAAGCCGCCAACCACCTGTTGGCTTACTACCAAAAGAACAATCGTCCGCCACGTCGATGCCATCCGCGTGACTTGCTGACTCAAGTCGCCAACTTTTGCCGCTATCGACGATTGCCGCTGACGTTGCGTCCAGAATATCTCGATCAAGCGTGCCGAAGTTATTTCAGCGCGTTGTAGTCAACTTCGATCCTTTGCTTCGTGCCTCGCTGAGGTTCTTCAAAGCTTCACCAACTAAACAGTATCACCCACCTCCTTCGTTGTTTCGCGTCGTCCCATGACCGTTCAATCCACTCCAAACATCGCTCCCGGCTATGAGCCCATTGCTGGCTACACGCTGGAAAAGAAGATCGGCGAAGGCGGCTTCGGCGAAGTGTGGTTGGCCAATGCGCCTGGTGGATTGAAGAAGGCGGTCAAATTTGTCTTTGGAGCAACCGATGCCAAGCGAGGCTCTCGCGAATTAAAATCGCTGGAGCGCATCAAAGGCGTCCACCATCCGTTCCTGTTGACGCTGGAACGATTCGGCATTGTCGACGACCGGTTGGTGATCGTGACCGAACTTGCCGATGGTTCCCTCGAAGACATTCTGAAGCGTCACCAAGACCGAGGTTCGTGCGGCATTCCGCGTGCGGCTTTGTTGTCTTACTTGCACGATGCCGCAGATGCGCTGGACTACCTGCACAGCAACTATCAACTTCAGCATTTGGACGTGAAGCCTGGCAACCTTTTGCTTGTTGGCGGTCACGTCAAAGTTGGTGATTTTGGTCTCCTCAAAGACCTTCGCGAAAACGACCATTCCGTGGTGGGCGGGCTGACACCCATTTATGCACCACCGGAACTCTTTGACGGTCGGCCCAGTATCAACAGCGATCAATACTCGCTGGCGGTGATGTACCAAGAACTCTTGACCGGAACACGTCCGTTCACCGGACGCACGATCGCTCAATTAGCCACGCAGCATATCCACGCCGCGCCGGTGCTGGATCCGTTGCCCGCAGCCGATCGAGTCGCGGTGGCGAGGGCGCTAGAAAAGAATCCGGATCGTCGCTTTGAAAGCTGCAAGGACTTTGTCGAGGCATTGCGAACGCCTCGCGGTCGCGATGAGACGGTGGTGAAGTCGTCCGCCAACCCGAATGTCAAGCAACGCAAAGAAGCGGTCGAAGACCTACCCAGTCTCAACTCGGGCCAGCAAGCCTTCTCCGGTCGAGTGACCGGTCACGCGATGGTGATCGCCGTCGGCGGCCTGGGAGCGGAATGTTTGCACGAACTGCGACGCCGTGTCGCCACACTCCACAGCGCATGTCCCTTGGATTTGCATTCTGTTTTGATCGACACCGACATGAACACCATCCATGCGGCACGATTGACGGAAGCATCCGATCGCATTCCACCGGCCACCACGCTACACACACCGCTGAAGTCACCGCAGCAATACCGAGAAGGTCGCACCGATCACTTCCGGTCCATTTCGCGACGTTGGATCTACAACGTTCCGCGAAGTGGTTCCACCGAAGGCATGCGTCCGCTGGGTCGATTGGCGATGATGGACCACGCGCAGACCATCGATTCCAAACTGCGTGAATGCATCGACCACTTGGCCGCTGTCTGTGGTGATCGCGTGCCGTCGATCTATTTGGTCGGCTCGCTGTCGGGCGGCACGGCCAGCGGCATGATGCTGGACTTGGCACCAAGACTGCGCACGCTGCTCGATGAAGCCAGTTTGGAAAGCGCATCGATCCTTCCGCTGTTCTCAATGGTCTCCGTTCAAGGCAACCCACACCAACCGCTAACCCTGCATGATTCGTATGCTGCGATCGCCGAGATCAGCCACTACATGCATCCGGAAAACAGCTACCCGGGCGATCCCGGGTTGAACTGGCCGGGAGTCCCCGCCTCTCGCAACCCGCTTCGCAACGCCTACGTCATCGCTGGTGGTGAAACCAGCGCCGCCGGATGCACCACCATCGTGGATTATCTCTGGGCCGATGCCACCGGGGCCGGTGAGTTATTGGCGGAAGCTCGCAAGAGTGACATCGACGAACGTTCGCTGCATAGCAAACCCTCGCTGCGCTCGGTGGGTGTGGCGAGACTGAAGTGCGTTCGCGCATTGGAAGAAAACCTGTTGGCTCCCGCCGCGGCACGTCACCTTCTGCTCAATTGGCTTGGCAACCCCACCGAGGCTCGTCAGATCGCCTCGGTCACCTGCGAACGTTTTCGAAAGCGTTGCGGGCTGGAACTCGGCGTCTATATCGACGAAGTCAAATCGGCTATTGGAACGGACGCCAACGCGGTCTCCGCTGGCTTGTCGCGAATTGTTTCGCAGGTGCCGGCTGATCAACTCCTGCAACCCGAGCGACTGAACCGGTTGCTGCGTGAACGTCTCAGCGAATGCGATGTGCTGGATCGATTGGATCGAAAGGCTGCCACGCAGATGGTCATGCTCCGACGCGAAATCTCAGTCCGACTGCACGACGGACGCGTCGATGTGACCACCAGTCTGCAAGCCGTGGAAGAACTGAAACGCTGGTGTTCCGATTCGATCTTGGAATTGGAAGAGCTTGATTTTGGAGTGAAACAGCAACAAATTTCTTTGTTGGAATCACTGGTTTCCTCGGAAGATCTTGTGACGGAAATCGAATCCGCGGAGCAACTCGCAGCGTTCGAGCTCAATCGCATTGCAATCGAATTGGCCGGTGATCAACTGCGAACCTTCCAACAGAGAATCGGAAGCCTGCACGAAGTGCTCACGCGAATCGCCGTGGGAATCGCCAAAGCGATTCGATGCGTCCCCGGCGACGACCAGGATTCAGAGAATCCATGGACGGAGATGCCGCAAGAAATTCAAATGCGTTTCAATCCCTTGCTGGATCAACTGCACGCGCAAACGGCGCCCAAGTGGTTGTTGGGATTGCTGCGTGACCCCAACTCGGAATGGGACGAATCTTCGATGCCGGTGGAGTTGGTTGCGAAGTGTTTGCCGATGGTCGAGAGCATCATCGACAACCAACGAGCCATGGAGCTCGAAACATCCGACTCGACGACTTCCACGGGCAAGAGCCAAACCACCGACCCAAACGGATCGCCCGCCACCTCCTCACTGACACGACTCACGGGCGAATCGAGCAAAGCATCCATTTCCGAAACCCAAATGTTCGAGCAAACCTCGCACGTCAAACGCGAGGCACCGGAACAGACCAGCATTGAATCGGCACTGCAAGTTGCCGCCCCGTCGCTGTTGCAATGTGGCGGACGCCAGCGACTGCTGTTGCTCGTCGGCAGCCAAACGGAACAGGAACGGCTCGAGTCCAAAGTTCGTGCCGCCCACTCAGGAACACTCACCACCGTCGTGATTCCGGGGATCACTCCCATCCTGATCCACGAAGCCCAGCAAATTCCGGTCGACAACTTGCTGGAACAACTGAACTTGGTCTCCGGTGGCAACACGCAGATCAGCAAACGACTGCACGCCCGCAGCGACTTGGATTGGCGAGTCTGATCCAGCGTCGGAGGTCAGGCGGGTATTTCGGTGCCCGGTTCTGGCAGCAAGTCCCACAGACGCGAATCTTCGAGCGAATCGGCGACCAAGTGCACTCCGGAAAACTCGTGACCACGAGTGTGTTCGTTGGGAACGGCAACCGTCACTGCCCCCGCGGAAACCGCCGCGGCCGCGCCATTGCCACTGTCTTCCAGCACCAACATTTGTTTCGCTGGCATCGCCAATCGCTCCGCGGCCTTCAAATACATCTCCGGGTTTGGCTTCCCATGAGTCACGTCGTCTCCCGTCAGGACGAAGGCGAGCTCATCGGACCAACCGGTTGTCGGCAAGATCATGTCGACAAATTTGCGACGACTGCTGGTGGCTAACCCAAACGGCAAACCGCTTTCGCGAAGGCGATCCACCCAAGCGTCCAATCCAGGCATCGGACGCAGTTCTCCCAGCAACAAATCACCGTACACATCGTCCGATTCGGCCAGCAACGCCACCGGATCATCGTCCAAAGAATGGTGCTCGATCATCTGGCCAATCGCTGACAACCCGACACGGCCCATCATCTTTTGCTGCAGCTCTAATGTGAACGTGTGCCCACGTCGCTCCATCAATACCTGACCAACACGAAAGTAAATGCGTTCGGTGTCAAAGAGCAGTCCGTCCATATCCAGCGCGACGCCGCGAACAAACATGGATGCCTCCATTCAGGTCGGGAAAGGTTTGTTGGATGAATCAAACAGCCGCGACTCAAACGCGACCACCGCGGCAGGCAACAACGTCAAGTTGATGATCGCCGATGCTGCCAAAGTTGCTGCGATCAATGTGCCGAAAGTTGCTGTCGGAATGAATGGGCTAGAGATCAAAATGGCAAAGCCAACCACCAACGCGAGTGTCGCCAGCAAGATCGGCGTAGCAACATCCGTCGCCGCGTGGGCCGCGGCCAGATCCGGACGCATGCCGTGCGACAACCGTCGTTGATAGCCCGCCAAGAAATGAATGGAGCCGTCAATCGACAATCCAATCGACACCGCTCCGATCATTGCCGACCCCAAGTTCAATCCGCCACCCAACCACCCCATCACGGTCAGGACCAACATCACGGGCAAGGAATTGGTCAGCAACGCGGCCATGGCATACCGGACACTTCTCGTTGCAATCGCGATCAACGCCCCCACAAGCAACAGCGAAATGATCAGGGCTTGCCACTGGTCACGCATCAAGCTGTCGACCAATCGCGACATCATCACGGAATACCCGGTCACACTGGCGTCCTCATCAAATTCGTGAACGACCTGCGTGACCTTCGCAATCAAATCCTGTTTGACATCGCCCGGCATGTGTTCTTTGCTACGCAACATGATCCGCAATTCGCGGTCGATCGGGTCGCTTGAAAGTTCACCCGATGGTTCAAACGTCAACAAGGCTTCGGCAAACGTCGGAATCGCCGCACGCATCCCCGCCAAGCGAATTTCAGGCGTCACGATGGCCAACAGAGGACTCATCGCGGCCACCCCATCCGCATCAGCGAGAGATAAAACCTTGGTCAAGCGATGGGTTTCTCCGTCATCGGCGGAGACAACCTGCACCTGTCGCAATTGCGTTTGCAGTTTCCGAACTCGCTCCGCGTACTCCGGAGTGATCACCTCCGGGGCGGGTAAAACAACATCCCAAACGCCCGCTCCACCCAGCTCTCGTTCCACACGTTCGTAGGCCTGGACGATCGGACTGTCATCGCGAAAGTTTTTCAAGAAGCTCGTCTCCGTCGGCAGCCGAGCCGCCAAGAAGGTACTGACGATCAAACCCAACACCGCCAAGCCAGTCAGCCCTTTTCGATGATGCAAACTCTTGCAAACCAACCACATCATGGATTGGTGAAATCGACCATCCAGACTGGCGTCGGCGCTCCCTTCCAACTGCCGCAAAGCCGACTCATCGGATGAGAAACGTCGCCACCCCGGCAATTTCATCATCGCTGCCGTGAACCAAAGCAGCGACAACACGATGCTGATCGCTGCGATACCGGTCATCGCGCCGAACTGTTTCACCGGCTGGACGTCCGACTGCAACAAGGAAGCGAAACCGGCCGCGTCAGTTAAACAGGTCCAAACAATCGGCACCGCCAAAAACGCAATCGCTGCCGAATGATTCTGAGACGCCGTCGTCACCCGATCTTTCATGCGGATCCCCACATGCATGACCGACGCCACGGTGATCACGGCAATGATTGCGATCAAGATGGTCGACACCAATGACATTTCCATTCCCAAGACGACCATCGACGCGCGCGTCGCGACGGTGGACCAGGCGATGGTCAATATCGCCAAGAGCACGACTCGGTAATCGCGAAGCGTCAACAGCATCACCAGACTCAGCAAGCCAATCGTGCCCATCGCCAAGCGGTTTCCGTCTTGCTCGATCAAGTCAAATGCATCGTCCAGCAACACCGGTTCGCCAACCAACACCGGACGTCGTTCCTGTGGCAACTGCTCTGCGAGTGCGCGAAGACCTTCCACTGCCGCTTGCGATTGATCGGTGTCCAACATCGCCACAATCGCGGCCGTTTCCTCATCCGGACTGTGTGTGTATCCAGCAAACATGCCACGAAAGGCGAGAGCGATCGGGTCATCCTGAGACAACATCTTCGATCCAGACGTTGCCCCCGCTTTCGAGTCGCTCGATTCTGATGTCAGAAAGGAAGCCGCATCGGACAAGCTCATCGGCGGTTGTATGTAGTGGAATGCCTCCACCAATTTCGCGATGGACAGGACGCCTCGCACACCCGGCAAAGACTCCGCCTGAGCCGTCCAAGCCTGGCTGCGCCGAACGCCTTCTGCGGTCATCAAATCAGGATCATCGTAGACCAGCATGACGACTAAATTGCCGCCGAATGTGCGTTGCAAATGCTGATACTGCAGCAGCGTTGGATCATCACTGGCGAACATGGAGGCCAGCGAACGATCCATGCCCAAATCACGTTGCTGGATGGTGAGCGGGATCGCCAACAAACACCCGATACCGAACAACCACCAACGCCAAGCGACAAGAAAGTGCGCGAGCCCGTGACGTGGTGACGCGATCAACGTGGACTTCACGATGTCGCCGGATTGCCGGTCGTATCTTGTGATGGATCCTCTGTCTTCTTCGAGTCTTCGTCAGCCCCCAGATGCGGTGGCGGAAAGAAGAACGACTGAATCAACAACATGATGGCTCCCGTCACCAACAACGAATCGGCGATGTTGAAATTGGGCCACTTCCATTCGTCCGAAGCCTGCCACAGAATCCAATCGCGAACACCGCTTTGCCATGCTTCGTGCATGCCCGGTTCCCACCAAAAGCCTAGGCGGTCGTAAAGGTTGCCGATGATTCCACCGGCGATGCAACCAAGTGCAAACGTCAACCAACACGAACGGGCAGCACCGAAATAGAAAAGCCAAACCATGATCGCGATCGCGGCGATCACAGAGATCACGGCGAAGACCAAGCCTTGGCCGGCCCCGAGACCAAAGACCGCGCCGATGTTCACGGCCGTCTCGATGCCAAAGTACCCTTCGATCACCCAATACACGTCACTCATTCCCGGTAAACCACGCCATCGAAAAATGGCTTCCTTGGTCCACAGATCCAATCCTCCACCGATTGCGGCCAAACCGAAGAACAGAGCAAATCGGCTGGCGGGATAGGACGTGGTCGCGGAAGCGGGTTTGACTTCGGATTGGTTTTCGGCGGCGGAGTTCATTCGGGCGAGCCAAACGGGGAAAGCGTTCCGCAGTGGCTGATTCCCACCGCGGGGTGATTCCGCGGGACCCAAGCTGTTTGGAAGTCGCTGGATCAGTTGACCAGAACACGTGAAATCAGATCACTGCTTCGTTCAGCCTGCACGGTAAAGCCAACCGTTGAGAATTCCCAGACGACTATGGAAAGAAGTGCTCAGGAACGCATGAGATTTCCCGAGAGTCATCTCGCGATCGACTCGTATCGTGAATGCGGACTCAGCGGTCGATCACGATCGCTGAGCCCCATTTGGATCACTGGAAATCGGCAACCCAATCTCGTAGTTCCGACTTCGAATGGAACCCGAGCTCGTCGGCCAACACCTCGCCGTTCCGAACCAAGAACATGCGGGGAATGCTTTGGATTCCGAACTGAGCCGCCACGTCGGGAGCCTCATCGACGTCGATCGCGACGACCCGCACGTCTTCCTCCAACGATGCGAGTTCCTTGTCGACTTGGCGACAGGGTCCACACCATGGGGCACCAAATTTCACCAGCACCAACTCCTGCGGTCCCGCGTCCCCAACGGCGGCCTGGATAGCCTCTGCAGGAACGGATGGCGGGGGCAATTGAGGGTCTGATGCGTTGCATCCCAACAGAAAGAGCGACGCCACCCCAATGCAACCTGCAGCGAGCGAGGTCGCGATGAGCGAGGCTGGACTGGAAAAAGCTGTCATGATGAAACTCCGCAAACATTCCACCCGCGATCAGCAATTCGCGGGAGGAAGTGAAACATGCCTTCCGCAACTCGCGGGTGGGCAAAACAGGCTTCCTGCAACGTGCAGGTGAGCGAATTGGACTCCCGCGACACACGGGGAAACCAGCAGGATCAGTGTAACTCTTTTACAACAATGACTGTTCCTACGAATTCCCCGCATCGAATTCTCAAAGCGAAGTTTCTCGCGGTTTCACCCGGCCAGTGAATCAGGAGTGGAAATTGTAGGACTTGTTGTACGGATCAAAATCTGCATCCGTCAGCCCGACGTTCACCTTCAGGTTGAGGTAGTTGTATTCCTCAATGACTTCCCCGCGAGCCCCTTCGGAGGCTGGCCAATCGTAAGCGATGTAACGGATCGGCATGTTCAGCTCATCGTCCATGAACACCTGGGCGGTGTGGAATTCGGCATCTGGGCGACGGGTGGGCTGAGTCAGCTCCAAAACGGTGCAGGCGCGGTCTTTCAGACGGGCGCCTTTACGGAACTCAGCGCGAACGTCCTCGAAGTTCAACGCTTTCTCACCGCGTTCGATCAGCTTGACAATCATGTTCTCGACACCGATTTCCGTCATCGGATATCGCTGGCCACGCATTGCTAGCATTCCGGTTGGTGGAATGGTCACGGTGGGCAAGAAACGACCTTTGAAGCCGCCTTCGTGAGCGACGATATTGCCGTTGTTTTGGTTTTCGACGTAGATCACTTCGCGTCCCTTAACCGAACTCGGTTTCAGGAACATCAGGTAAACGCTGAACGGCTGAACCAAACGTCCGCCCACTTCCTTGTGATTGCGCACCTTGATCGACATGTATTCGTGTTCGCCGACCGTGTCACCGATGCGCTCACGTTTGACCAAAATGGCCGTGTAATCGTTGACCTCGGTCTTCGATCGTGAAAGCGACTGACGCGCCATTTCCAAACCGCGGACCAAATCGGCTTTGGCGGGGCTCATCCCACTGATGGCCGGCGTTGCCTTTTGTGCGGACATCGCTGCGTTGGCGACGCGGTGAACCGGTTTGGTCCACTGCGGATCTTGGCCGAAAAGACGAGATTGAGAGAGTCCACCGGCCAGCAAACCGCCAGCGAGTCCTAAAAATTGACGACGAGGTGTGTTCATCTCAGCTTCCTTGCTGCGTGAGGTCAGGCGAAGAGTTGGGAGGACGCCACTGGATGGACGCCACGTGGGGCTGCATCCAAGTGCATCGACCACGTCCATGCTCAACAACCAATCCTGTGATCGAACCAACTACAACCCGAACAACCCGAGTAACCCTGTTCGGAATCGAATGCTCCCGGCCGAATAGAAACGCCGGGATTTCGTGACGGTAGCAAAGTTTCCCGGCGAGGACCAAGCCAATCCGCACGCCGATCGAAAAAAGAACCGCCCCTTGGCCTTCACTCAACAGGCGGCCCCATCTCAGCGGTCGCCTCTCAGCGATCCTCTTTAAGTCCCCGGATTTTGGCTCCGTGCGACTGAAACGCGGAAAGCTGAACCTCCATCTCAGACAGATCGGATGCAATCCAATCGCCGAAGGCAGCGTCGACCGTTTCGGTATCGAATAACGCCGTGATCCGTCCCCAGTCGAGACACTGGATCTCGTGCCTCGGCGTGCCGGTTTCAGGCGGCACCCATTCGGATGGATTCGGTGTTGGTGATGAAGTTGACATGGCGATTTCCCCAGGACCATTTCAGATGGCTTCACCCAGGAATAGGTTCGGCAAATTTGAGGCCGAATGATCAATTTGGTTTTAAGAAAACCTACGTCAGACAGCGTCCGAGCGCGGCGGAAAACACGCTCAAAACGAGCATTTGGGTTTAATTGACCGACATCTCTTCTACGGAGCTGGACCGTACCAGGTCGCCAAAATTCACCCCGAAACCTGCTTTTTCGTTTTTTTCGCGCCCATTTGCCAAGACGCGGGTGCCACTAACGAAGAACCCACTGATGCGGCATGAAACCGCCCCAAAAAAATCCCGTGATTGGTTTTCCTAGGAGAACACCCGATGTTGAAGAAAATAGTCTTGGCAGGCACCGCCGCCACATTGTTGTCCGGTCTCACCATTGCTACCCCCATTGGCAGCTACGCTCGTTGCGGTTGGTCGCACCTGACCAACTCGGCCAGCGACGCGGTTCCTTTGGAATGGGAACTGAAACGAGCCCGCCAGCTGATCACCGACCTGAAACCCGAAATTCAGCAGAACGCTCGCCGAATCGCTCAGGAAAAAACCGAAGTGGTTCGCCTGCAGCGTGAAGTGAAAGCGACGGAAGAAAAATTGGTCAAAGCCAAATCGGACATCGAACGGTTGAGCAACGACCTCCGCGAAGACAGCGATGTCTACTCCTACGGCGGAGTCACCTACACCTCGGCTCAAGTGAAATCCGACCTGGGCAACCGCTTCAAACGGTTCCAAACTCGTCAGCAAACGTCTGAAAAACTGCGTCAGATGCTGTCTGCCCGCGAAGCATCGCTGGCCGCCGCTTCGCAGCGTATGGACGCGATGCTGGATGCCAAACGCCAACTCGAAGTGGAAGTCGAAAACCTGCAAGCTCGTTTGGGTGCACTGCGTGTCGCTCAGACCAGCACACAATTGCACTTGGACGACAGTGCTTTGTCCGATACCCGCCGCTTGCTCGATGACATCGCCACTCGAATCGATGTGGAAGAAGAGACCATGAAGGTGGACGTCGAATACTTCGGCGAAATCAACTTGGACGAACCTTCGGATGAGAACTTGTTGGACGACATCACGTCCTACATGCAAGAGCTCGAGGGCGTTGACGACCAAGCCTACGTCTCGATTCAGTTGGATGAAGAAAGCAGCGATTCGTCGCTGTGATGAGGGACACACGGGTCTTGTTGGACATGGGGAGCGTTGGGCTCCCCGTTTGACCGTCTGTGTTGAATCTGGCGGAACGTTCTCTTCTCTTTGAAAAGGCATGCGATGAATGCTTTGGCCGATACAATGGAACTTCCCGCCGACCACTCCAATCTTTTGCCTCCTTCTCGTCCGATGAAATTCACCCACGCCCCTAACGATCTGGTCCTGGACCGATACACGATTCGTCGTGGCATCGGCGTGGGCGGATTTGGCGAGGTCTATTTCGCGGTCAGTCAGGCGGGCAAAGAAGTCGCTTTGAAACGCATCCAGCGAAATTTGGAAGTTGAACTGCGAGGCGTTTCCCATTGCTTGAACCTCAAACACCAAAACCTCGTCTCACTGCATGACGTCTGCCGGGATTCGGACGATCAAGCTTGGGTGGTCATGGAATACGTGGCCGGCCCGAACCTGAGAGAGGTTTTGGATGATGCGGCAAAAGCGAACCAAGCTGAAAAACGAAATCGTTTTCGTCCGTCAAAGCGATTGCCTAGCGGGATGTTCGAATCGCAGGTCCGACATTGGTTCGCGGGCGTTTCGGCCGGCGTGGCTCATTTGCACTCCGCTGGCTTGGTCCACCGAGACCTGAAACCGGGCAACCTGTTCGATGACGACGGCATCGTCAAAGTGGGTGACTACGGACTGAGCAAGTTTATCTCTGCCTCCCACCGCAGCGGCCATACGGAAAGCATCGGCACCTTCCATTACATGGCACCGGAAATTGGTCGAGGCCAATACGGTCGCGAAATCGATTTGTATGCATTGGGAGTGATCTTGTTTGAAATGCTCACCGGAGAACTTCCGTTCGATGGTGAAACACCCCAAGAGATCATCGTCAAACACCTGACCGATTCACCCGACCTCAGCCGCGTTCCGGAAGACTACCGCAACGTGATTTCGCGGTGCCTTCAGAAGGACCCGAAGAAACGTCCACGAGATGTTGCGGAAATGCTGTCTTTGGTTTCCATGGACGTTCAACAAACACCGGTCATGGCCGAGGTTGTCCGGGCGAACTCGGACGATCGCCCAGCCACCGATGCAGCGAACGATCTCGAATCCAACGAACAAGCTCCCTTCGCACAGGCAGCCCTCGGTCGCCAGGAAGGCGGAACGGCGATGGTGTTGAACTCACCGGATAGCGAAGAGCCCATCGCTCGCGCGGTTCGGAATACATTCGCCGATGCCAGTGCTTGGTGGCGTGCTTTGGAAACCTCGCCGGGGATCAAACTCGTCTTGGCAATCTCCGCCGTGGCGATTTTGTTGGTCAACACGCACTGGTTGTTGCCGGTGCTTTCGATGGTGGGATTCTTTTACGTTCCGTATTACGTGCTGCGTCATGTTGTGCTGCAGTTGTCGGAACCGCCATCTTACTCGCCATCCAATGACAACCGATCCAACCATTCACAACAACTGACTTCTGCTCCGGCCACTCCCCCCAAACGCAAACCGACGATGTCCAAGGCTCAGGTCCGAGCCTTGCTTCGCGGTGGTTTGGCCGATCGCACTCGCCTATCGCGCGCCGCGGAATGGTCCACGTCGGGAATGACGTCGATGATCGTTGCCGGAGTGCTGCTGCTACTCAGCTCCGTCATCGGCATGCGAAGCACGCCTTTCACTCCTTTGGCTCTCGCACCTTATGTCTGGATGGCTCTGGTGATTTGGCTGGGTGCATTTGGCTTGCTGGGCATCGGCAAATTTTGGGAAAGCACAGAGGGCGAGGGCCTCGTTCGCCGATTGGTGTCGGCGTCTTGGGGAGCATGTCTGGGACTACTGGCATTTGCGTTGGGCCACTTCTTGATGGTCCCGATGGATGAAGGTTTGACCCGAGACATCGATGCAACCGCACTTCCGGTTTCGTTCTACCTCGAAACAGGCGTTCCCAAAGCCGCGGCGATGATGGCTCACTTCGCATTGCTCTTTGGCGTGTTGCGAATGTGGAAGCCGGTCGATCCTTTGCGTCGCGTGCGGCTCAGCCTTTGGGCGGTGACCGTCGCGGTGGTCGGCGAGTGGGTCGTCCATCAAATCGTTCCCGTACCACAGCCCGCTGGGATGCTGATCGCGGGTGGCGTGATCGTGATGACTCAGCTTTCTGCTCCTTGGGTGAAGTCCGATGCAATTGCAACCGTTTGATCGAAGTCGCTATCTGCCGACGTTGGCCGCGTTTCTGCTCGGAACCGCGTGTTCATTGCACGTCACCATCGCCTCCTGTGACGACGCCTCGGCCAAGACTTCGGATGCAACCGAGGTCTCGGAAGCAGACGTCGTCGAGGACGGGACCGCCGAATTGAGCGTTGCCCCGCTGTCACACACGATCTATCCGCCGGAGCGACCAGGATGGATCGATGAAACCAAAGCTCGCGACGGTGACAACGTGCAAATGGTCGTGACCTCCGGTCCGTGCGTTTCCAAAAGCGAAGCCGATGAGATGACCAAGCTTTATGCTCGCGCATCAGTCCAAACTTATGTCGATGAACTCATTGCAAAGCAGCAATCCACCGCTGATCCCGCAATGGTTCCCATCGCCGAAGATTGGATTGAAAATGAATTGATCGTTCGTCGCTACGAAGGCAAGGTGCTGGTCGGCGATGAGACTCAACACGAAAAAGCGGTGCTGTTGCGGATTCAACCGGAACACCAAAAACGCTTTGAAACCGCCATTTCGAACGTTCAATTGCAAGAGCGTTTGGCGGCAACAGGAATCGTGATCTTGGGCGGATTTGGCTGCCTGGTCGGCGGCTCGATCCTGCTCGGTGGATTGGCTTCGCGGCAACGGCAGCAAACAATCGCCAAAGCCTGATTGCACGATAACTTGCTCGCACGAACTTGATCACACGCCAAACCGTTGTGTTTGGTCAGGCGATCAATTTCCGAGCGGACGAAACAGTTCGGTCGAAAACGCTCGCTCCGACTGCATTCGAAATTCCGCCAGGTCCACCACCATCATTTGAGGATCCTCCGCATCGGATTCAGAAGCCGGCGATTGAGGCTGGTTCCCGACCAAATTCGCTTCGATCACGGTGTCCATCGCTGGATCCAAAGATGCGGCTTGCAAAATACTGGCCATCTGCGGCTCGTTTTCCTCGCTCGTTCCCTGATTGGCCCAACCCTCCGCATCGGGTTCCCAAGGCTTTGGCATGATTGGAGTGGCGGCCGTTCGTTGCGACTGCCGACGAAACACATTGCACCCAACCAATCGTGTCTGATGGGGCGGTGAAAAGTTGACGAAGAACGACTGCTGGCGGACACCAAGATCGATCGTCAAATGTGGGCTCCGCCGAAGCACGTCTGAGATCTGACGCGGGCTGAGGTTGCAGTCTTTCAACATCACTCGGTGAAGGGTTTGTGACCTCGCGAGTAAGTTCAAATGACTGTCCGTCAGCGTGCATCCGGCGAGGTTCAGCGTTTCGAGGTTTCCGTTCTCCACCAAACGCTGCAGATCCTCGACCGGGAAGTTGCAGCCGCTGATATCCAGTGAAGCCAACTGCGAAAGCGAACTCACCAAGCGGCTCGCTTCTTCGTTCAAATCGACCCGAGCGATCGACAAACGCCGAAGCGACGGAATCTCCTTCAGCCACCGAAAGGTATTGGTCGAGACACTGGTGTCATCAAAATTGGCAACACGCAGTCGCATCAACTTCGTCCAATGCGACGCTGTTTGATCGTCCACGGCACACCCCGGCAATTCTAATCCGGTCAGGTACCGGTACTTTCCCAGTGCCTGCAATCTCTGGGAAGAAACGTTCGGGTAGGCCAAAACGATGTGGTCCAAATTTCGGAACTTCAGAACCTGATCGATCACCCCGTCGTTGAGCCCAGGTCCGCCGCCACCGAAGTAACGCAAACTACGAAGCCCATCTAATTTGGCCTTCGCCGGCCACGGACTTTCGATCAGCAACTCATCCAGCAACGGCAAATCGACCAGTTCGATCTCATCAATTTCGCCACGAATTTGGATGGCTCCGCGAAGCCGAGGCAGATGCGTCAACTTCAATCGCTCAAGCTCAGTCACTTCGAAATGATCGAGAGCGATGAGATTGCTGTTGTCTGCAATGGCGACTTGATCAAGCCCCGAAAGATCGGCATGCAGCCTCTTTAGCTTTGGCAGGTTCGCCAAACAGTCGTCCAACCATTGCGAAGAGATCTGACACTCGGGAATGTCCAATGCCTCCAAATTGGTCATGGACAGGATCCAGTCCAGTTGCGCTGGGTTGAGATCGGCCTCACGCATTCGCAACCGCCGCAAATACCGCAGTTGAGTCAATCCCTTCAACGCCTCGGAATCAAACCGCACTCCCGATAGGTCAAGCGACGTCAACGTCGGCGTCGCGGCAATCTGATCAAGCCAAGTCGAATCCCCATTCATTGTCGGACTCGCGGCGTGCACCTGTCCCTGGGAATCGTAGTTGTAGACACCGATATGGATGTCTTTGAGTCGATTGACATCTGATAAACGCAACTCTTTCAAATCCGTTGCTTGACACTGAATGGCGCGGATACTGGGAACGTTTTCGAGATCCAGCGTTTCAAACCGCGTCAGCCCCTCAAGCTTGGTGTTGTTTCCATAAAGCAACATCAAATCAATCGGCTCAAGGACTCGATAAAACCGCGGCAAATTCTTGGCGTACAAAGAGTGTTTCTGAGAACGATCGAGATGAATTTCGCGAAGCGACGGCAGATCGACCAAGGACAATGTCAATGTTGCATCGTTGCGGATTCGAATCGAATCCTGAATCAGTAGACGCTCCAAATGAGGCCACTGATAAATATTCAAATGAGCCGCCTCGCCCGGCCTAGGCCTACTGAGGATTAGCGTGCGACACGTTTGCGACCAAGTGGGACGTTGGATTGCTTCCAATGCGAAAAGGTTGCCTTGCAAATCGACATGCTGCAGATGCTTCATGCCACCAAGATGTGCAATCATCTCGGAATCCAACCGGCATCGATGAATCCCCAAGCAGATCAAACGCTCGCATTTCGCGATTTCTTGGCAAACTTCCGCAGACACGGGAGTCCGATTCAGAGCGAGACTGGTCAGTTCAGAAGTGCGTGAGAGTGGCTCCAGCAACTCGGCATCCAATTCGCCATCCGCGATCAACACGGATCGAAGCGTGGGCACTTGCAACAATTGCTGCATTGCCAACCGATCAGGTGAGTAGAGCTCAACCGATCGCAAACGCAGGAAATAAGGGTGCAACTTTTCGGGAATGCGTTTTTGAAACAACTGAGGTGCTTCAAAGGTGAAGTGATAACCACCACGTGCACCGAGACGCTTGACCGATTGATATTGCTGGCGAGCGATCAGGCTGGATCCAAAGACACAAAATGCCGGGACAAGGAAACTTGCCGAAGCCGCGGCGATGTCAAACCGACGTTGCGTCCGCTCGGGCGTGACGGATTTCGCGATTTGCTTTCCTCGCCAGCACCACAACATGAAGGCCAAGACCACCAGGAGCACTGCGACGAAGCTATCTGCGATCAATGCCCCCCAAGACCAAAAGCGGGTCGAATTTTCATTCAAAAGCTGCAACTTGGGAGCATCGTGGAAAGACACTCGCGTTGCATGCTGCGAGTCTCCACCATCGATGACGATCTGGTAACGCCACGGCCAACCCGCCCGAGTGATTTGGTCGGTGTGAATCGTCGGAACTCGCTGAATCAGCGTGAAGGGCTCGCCCACCCAACGTTCGCTAATTTGCGCATAACGCCACGGAGCATTGAATAGAACCATCAAACCAGCAACCAAAATGGCGATGGCATAGGCCGTTTGACGAGTGCGACGACGGTACTGCGAAACTGAATCCGACATTCATTCCCCCGTGCGAGTGAACTCACCACAGAGGGGTCCCAAAGAGGCTCTGCAGTCGAAGTGTCGTCAGTTTAACAGACTCACCGACGGCAACACTGTCTGATTTTTGCAACTTCAGCGACCGCTATCGCGGGACAAGGTCACCAGAGCCCGCATTCCTGTAGCTGTTGCGTCGCTTTCCCCGCCCAATCCTTGTTGGCCGCCGGGGACGCCGGACTGGGGTGCAGGATCCGGTGTATTCGAAAGGCGGATTCTTCTGTCTGCCGCCGCACAGCTTTCTTCCGGCTTGTTTTCTGAACGTCGCTTTCTCCCATCGATTGAACGCATCGAATGAGACACTTCTCGGCAAATGCTCCGACTCCGATCAGGTCCGTCCAAGACGCCGCTTGCAGCACTCGAACCAGATGAGCATCGCAGACCGCCTCCAACGCCTTCTTTTCGCTGGCCGGCAACTTATCCGGCGTCCGGTTTTTGCCACTTTCTTCCATGAAAACCAGCGGACAATAATTCGCGATGAAATGTTCTTTGAAGAAGTCTTTTGCCTTCGGATAGCGTTCGGACATCAGACCCCACAGTCGACGCCCGCTGACTTCACTGCGTTCACACGCCAACCCTTCGATGGGACGCTTTGGGTGTTCGGAAGAAGGCGAATCGACTTCCCCCTGAATTCCCATCCAATTTGCAACCGCATCGATCTCACCGAATGGAACGCCCGTTTGCGCCATCCCCCACGGGCCTGGGTTCATTCCCAAGAAAAGCACGCGCACTTTCGGACCAACTTGACCAACATACTTTTCATGTAAACCCCATGCGTACTGCAACGGGTTGTAGACGTGCGTGACCGGCTCGTCAAACACCAGTGAGTCGACGGAATCTCGAAGTTCCTCCGCGGCCTTCAACAGGTCGGCTTGGATCCGCTTGGATCCGGACGACGTCTTGGAGACACGTTTCGCAGTGGGCATGGCGTTCGTCGTTGGAAGCGTTCAGGGCTTGGGATGGTGAGCCGGAACGGTCGTCCCAGCTGTCTGGTTCAGGATCATGATCTTTTGCCAGATCTTTCGAGACAGACCGGTCGAGAGCTGTTCGATTTCACTCACCGCCGCGATGGAGTCAGGGTCGTCAAAAGTCTTGACATAGAGAGCCGCGATTTTTCCAGTCAGCGACAACATTTCGCTGCAGTAGTCGAGATAGCGATTGAGTTCAAACGCCGACATTTTTTGTCGCGGTGAGTTGTCAGTACCTCGGAAGTTGGAAAGCAGACGTTCCGGGTCTTTCGTCAATTGGTGCATGTCGATGATGTGACACATCGATCGCAGCTCGTGAATTGCAGTCAAAGCACGCCGTCGTTTCAAACGAGTCTCTAGCGAGATCAAGAAGTAGATTCCCGCGCACAGCAACAACATGACTTGACTAGCCGAATCAGCGGTGGCAATCAGGTTGGTAACCTTCATGTCGTCTTGCGTCAGGTCCGTCGTGGACGATTGGGCCACGGAAAACGCCAACACCACCACCGACCCAATCAGTCCAGCGAGCAACAGATAGCTGGCCACCCGAATACGCCGAATGGGGCGGCCCATCTCTTGAGAACGCTGGGACGCCTGACGGGCGACTTCGAGCAACTCACCACACAAACGCTGCAGCCCTGAATCGGGAAAACGTTCGCTGATCCGTCGCTGCAACGTGGCAACGGTCTCAACGATGTGCACATCGTGCAGGGCGAGTTCAGGAGGCGGTGTCGTTCTTTCCATGGTCGATCCATTCATGGCCAGTCAAACCGACAGATACTCTTCGATTGCATCCCGCAACACATCCACTCGGACTTCCTTCCCGAGCCACATCGGGACGACTTTGGCGAGGCATGCGGCATGAATGTCCCAGCGTGTGATGCAGTTGCTGCCGACATCCATTTTGCAACGTTCCCACTCGCTCATGTCGTTTGCCGACCAGTCTTCGCTCAGATCCACCAACACGGTTCCCGGCGGTGTGGACGATTCGTGAAAAGCCTGGATTGCGTCCGCCGCATTGCCGTCCAACACCAACCAAATGTTCGCGTGGGTTGTCCTGGTGATCTCCTCCGGGCGATTCACGAACACAAATCGCTCGCGAATCATGCCTTCATCGGTCAATTCGGGATCCGTTGATTCCGAATCGCTTTCTTGAGAACCAGCGACCTGAGTGGCAACCGGTACCGAAAAGGGCCACGATTTTACTTCGGCCAAAGAGTGAGCCAAACGCCGGCTTTGAGTCGAATCCTCGCCGACCAGCATCACCTGCTGCACATGAAATCCTCCGAGAGCGAGTTGCTGTGCAACCATGTCGCCCCAGACGTCTTGCCGGATTGCAATTGGCAACCAGGGTGAGCTTAAAACCTCGATCTCCTTGGCTGAATCCTGCCTGCTCCGGCGCTGCAACGCGTCGCAGGCAAACGATTTGCTTTCTTCTTCCGACGCCAAGGAACGTACGATGGATGCTTTGCAATTCGCGTCAATCCACGCCCCTCGAAACCCCATGGCATCCATTCCAGCCAGAGCAATCGGCATCTGCTGTTCGTCGAGGTCGAACGAAAGCACTCGGCAATCCAGATTGGCTTGGTCAAAGGCACTTTCCAAAGCGAACTGTGTCGGGTTGCCGGCAACCGGATGTCCAACCACTGCGATCACAGGCTCGATCTTGTCGTCCATGGAGAGGGGTGCCGTGATGCGAAAGTGCGAAAAGAGCAGTGATGCGGATGGAATCGAGGCACAAACATTCTCTGAACGCGCTCAACAATTCACTTCCAGGTAGTTTACCGCGATCTCTTCGATTGCACGACCTTGCTACCTTGGCTGTTATGCTGTCTGCCTTCACCTCCACCCTGATTCGATACGCTCAACCGCCGTGTCGAGTCTTCCGTATTCCTTGCTGGCGAACTCACCGCTGCCAATCTTTTTGATCTTCATGGAACCTTCGCGAACAGAACTACTTTCTTTGAACCGAGATCAACTTCGGCAATGGCAATGGGAACGGCTCCAGACAGTCTGGCAAAGCATCCAATCGCAAAATCACCCTCTGTATCAAGACATCTTTGAGCAATCGCCTGAACTGACGGACTGGGACGCTTTTGAGGCGTTGCCTTTCTTGACCAAAACTGACTTACTTGGCGAAACCCGTGACCAGCCATCCAAGCTCTTTACCTTGCCGCGAGGAGACTACACGAGGACGCATCAAACCAGCGGTTCTCGAGGATGGCCAATGCCCATCTTCGACACGCCCGATGATTGGCGATGGTGGTTGGATTGTTGGCAGTACGTGTTGGACGCAGCGGAGGTCACCTCATCGGACACCGCGATGATGGCGTTCTCGTTTGGTCCATTCATTGGGTTTTGGACGGCAAACGATGCCTTGGTCGATCGAGGTTGTTTAGTGGTCCCGGGTGGTGGCTTGTCGTCATTGGCCCGTCTTCAATTGATGCTGGACCGACGATGCACTGTCGTTTGTTGCACGCCGACTTATGCGTTGCATCTCATCTCCGTCGCGAAAGAAAACGGGATTGATCTGCGTGACAGCCCGGTGAGTCGACTGATTGTGGCGGGGGAACCCGGTGGTAGCGTTCCCGATATTCGGCGTGCAATTGAAAAACCGTGGGGAGCTCGTGTGATCGATCACGCGGGTGCGAGCGAGCTAGGTGCGTGGGGTTTCCCAACGGCCGATGATTCGGGTCTGCATGTGATCGAGTCTGAGTTCATCGCCGAGTTCTTTGTGCTGGATGAGGATGGCACCCCGCAGCGACGTGCGAAACCTGGCGAAGCCTCCGAGTTGGTGATGACCAATCTGGCGCGTCTGGGTGGTCCGGTCATTCGGTACCGCACCGGCGACATCGTTCGTCCCGTTTGGCAACATGGTTTGGATTGCGGCTTTGTCAAACTGGATGGTGGTGTGATTGGCCGAGCCGACGACATGCTGGTCATCCGAGGAGTCAACGTGTTTCCAACCAGCATTGAAGCCATCGTCCGACAAATCGCCCCCACGGCAGAATTTCGAATGATCGCAACACGAAAAGATCATTTGGATCAGCTCTCGATTGAGCTGGAACGCGACGATTTGAACGGCGTGAGGGACGAAACGGCAAGTGCCGCCGACCGTCTCAAGGACGCCTTCCGAGAGCGTTTGGCTTTGCGGGTGGAGATCCACGAGGTCGCCGCTAGCTCGCTTCCCAGATCCGAGGGAAAATCCAAGCGTTTTGTCGATCGCCGCGGAGCTGATTCGTAACGATTGTGCGGTTTGGACGAATCAAAATGATTCTCCGCGACATTCTGACGAGATGAGGTCAAAATGGGCTCCTCTCGCCGGTTGAAAACGGCTGAAACATGCTTTTTCGCTTGACGATCACCAGGGCGCAAGTGAACATCGGTCTGTCACGATGGGGGGAACGCTTCGAACCCTGTCGTCCATCATCGACTGACCCCGAGAATCTTATCTATGGCTGAGTCTGCCAAACCGACCAACCGGCTTCCCGCTCACAGTCCCTCCAGTAGCTCCGTCGACAACGAAGAGACTCTGGATGTCCTACAGATTCTCAGTCGCCAACGTTGGCTGATTGCCTTCCTCAGCATCGCGGGCATCGTCGCCGGGATCGCCTACGCACTGAACGCGACCGTTTGGTACGAATCAAATGCCAAGGTCCTGATCAATCAAAAAAGCGCAGGTCTCGGAGGCAACAGCACCGGCACCGACATGGTTGACGAGGACATCCTGGCCAACCACATGGAATTGCTGCAGAGCCGGATGATCGTCGGTGAAGCACTAGACCAAAACGAGCTGCGGGATTTGCCATCGATTCTGGTTCACCTTGACGAAAAAACAGACGCCGTCGACTACGTCATCGACCAACTTTCGATTGTCAAAGGTGGCGACGGCGCAGCGAAAACCGCTCGCAGCCTCAACATCTCGTTCAACCACACTGATCCCGACGACGCCAAGTTGATTTTGACGGCCGTGATGAAACGGTACGAACAATTCATCATCGACCAAGTCGAGCAGGTCATGGGTCGGGCCAACGAGATGGTCAACGAAGCCAAAACCGAAGTCGAAGCCGATTTGATTGCGGCGGAACAAGCTCACCTGAAAGCTCGCCAAGAAGCTCCCTTGTTCTTCCAAGGGGAAGGCAGCAGCAACATTTACCAAGACCGCTACCGACGACTCCAAGACGAACTACTGGATCTCGATATCCAAGAATCAACGGTCAAAACGCGACTGGCTCGAGTGGACGAGACTCTCGAAGAGATGGGTGATTCGACCGATCCAATGGATCAGCTCGACAAACTTGCTTTGATCGACAGCGAGAGTCTTGAGCGATTGGGTGTGTTCGCCGGACTGCAAATGAATTCTGCAAACACAGCCGAATTCAAAGCTGCGATGCCAGCGAAAATGGAAGAGGCGCGTACCCAAATCACTCACCTGCTTCAGCTCAACAGTGAGAAGCAACGATTGTCCTCTGTCTTCGGTCCGGGACACCCCAAGGTCCAAGAACTCGAAAGCGAAATCACTCTGGTCAAAGAATTCTTGCAAGACAAAAAAGATCTCACCGACCCAGGTGAGATGTTCGGCGAGAGTGCCTTGACCCCTGAAGGATTGCTGAAGGCTTATGTTGGCTTCTTAAACCACGACTTGGCCGCACTCGCAGAACGTCGCAAGGAACTGACCTATCTGGCCGCCGACGCGGAAACCAAAGCCAAAGAACTAATTGAATACGAACTGACGGACATGATCCTTCAAAAGAAGATCACGCGTCAGGAAGAGCTGTTCGAAGGTGTCGTTCAACAGCTTCGTGAGCTGGATACGGCGAGCGGACTGACTGGATATCTCTACGAGTTTTTGGCGATTCCGCGGGTGGGTGAAAAATCCTGGCCAAAGCTTCCGCTATGTGCTGCGGGCGGTCTAATGCTCGGATTGTTTTCCGGGCTGTTTCTCGCCGTCGCCAACGACGTCCGCGATGGCCGATTCCGTTCCGCGGCGGAACTCGACGAAGCCATCGGACTGCCAAGCCTGGGACGAGTTGGCAAATTGAACTCGATCAACCAGGGCATCAAGGGCCTGATCGCAACGGAGCTCTCACCTGATGCCGAAGCATTCCGATTGGGACGCACGGTGCTCCTGCCTGATATTCGGAGCGGCAACGTCCAGACGATCGGATTCACCAGCCCCATGCAGGGCGATGGAAAATCGACCGTCGTCTCCAACTTTGCCGTTTCGTTCTCGCAGGTCGGGCTGAAGGTTCTGGTCATCGATGCTGACCTTCGACGCCCCAGTGCTCATCGCTACTTCAGCCTTGGAAAAGAAGACGGCCTGTGCGATGTCCTGGAGGGGCGACTTGAAATTCCAGAAGCCATCAAGACGACGGAAGCTGAAAACGTTTCTGTGATGACGTCGGGTTCATCAAGCCAAACCCCCGCTGAGCTTCTTCAGTCCAATCGATTGGATGAGGTCCTGGCGGTCGTGAAAGATGAGTATGATTTGGTCCTGGTCGACCTTCCGCCTGTGTTGGCGGTTTCCGATCCAGTGGTCGTTCTGCCACGATTGGACGGCGGCATTTTGGTCGTCAAAGTTGCCAATGTGCGACGTGATGAGGTGGTCAACACACTGCGTCGCGTCGGAAGCTCCGGCGGTGAAATGCTGGGCTGCATGCTGAACGCATTTGGAGCGGGCAAGAAGTTTGATTCGGACGGTGGCTACTACGGCTACTACAAGAGCGACTACACGCGCCCCACCTCCGCCACCCCACGGATGTCCGCCCCCAAGGCAGCCACCATCTCCAACAACGGCCAACCCAAGCCAGAGTAATCGTAGAACAGTTGTCGCAACTGTTCCATGAAGCAAGGCTGCGTCGAAAACGCCCCTCGCTGGCGTGATGCCCAAAAGAAAAAGGCCGCGAACAATCCAAGTGTTCGCGGCCTTTCGTTTGCTGAACTAGGTACTCGAACCTACTCTCGAGTGAAGGCAACCAAGATTGAGTCTCCGCTGAAGTAGTTCAGGAACCCATTGAAGAATGCGGGACCAGGTTTTTGCTGCAGCATGACAACGTCGTCAGGCAGAATTCGAAGTCGCTCTTTCGGATCTTTCATCGCACGATCCAGGTCACAACGAATGGTCATCTGACGCCCATCGGGCAACGTACGAAGAACCAATACACGGCTTGGCTCTCGAAGGTAACCGGGAGTTCCACCCGCCAGGACGCTACCATCGCGGCCAAGAGGACCACCTGCTGAACCACTGGCGAGTGCGATTGCCTCGATGATGTCGACGTCCTGGTCACGAGGAAGAGGAACACGTCCTCCGGGGAGCAGGCCACCCGCGATGAAGTATTCGTTGCGACGTGGAATGAACACCACATCGCCTTCTTCCAAGATGACGTCTTGTTGTGTGAAGGGTAGGTTGTCACAGGGGCAACCCGCAAGCGGAATTCGAATCACTCCAGGGTTACACTGACCGCCTTCTCCACCGGAGACGATGCTCTGCAATTGACCACCGCTGATGAAGCTGGTGTTCAAGCCCGCACTCGCACGGATGACATACAATTCACGAGCGGCGTCGGTACCTGGCAATCCACCTGTCGATGCCAGGGCGTGCAACACATCGTTCTCGTAGATCGGCAAATCGATCACTTCGCCCGAACCACGATGAATTTCATCTACGGCTTGCGGTGAGACAAGAGCCACTTGGGTGTTCGGCGTATCTTCTCGAAGAACGACGACACGTTTGACACGCGGGATCAAGAGATCCACCGTCACGCGTTCTTTGCCTTCTTGAACCACTTCTTCTTCAATCAAACGAGCGGTGATGCGTTCGATCGCCTCACTCATCGTCAAACCGTTTACATCAACCCGCCCGATGATGGGCAGCGTCACGCTCCCATCGGCATCGACTTGAATTGGAAGGCCGGTTGCGGGAGCGACCACACTGCCTCGCGGCGGATAGTAACGCTGGTTAACAGCCTGAGTTCGCTGCTGAACTGGTGTCTCGTCTTCGTTTGGTGGGAAAACACCAAAGACGTAAACACTCAAGGTGTCACCGGCCGCAATTCGGTGAGCTGCCGGCTTCGGCTGGCCCAGCGTCGCATATGGCAACGGGCCCAACGCCTCACGCGAGCAAGCAAACAGTTCTGGATCCAGACGATGAGCCGGCACGGCGTGAGCGGCGGACGACACCAAGTGCTGATGACATCCGGTGCTGCCGATCGCGGCCATCGCGAGCATGCCACAGGCGGTCTTCGCCATGCTCTTCATCAGGGTTTCTTTAAAGCGGGTCATTGCTGAGTCCCTTCGCAATGCAAGGAATGTTCGGGTGTTGGAAGTTGCAAAAACGGGAACTCGTCTACTCGGCGAGTTTGACAACGGGCTGAGTCTCAATCATTTCAAAGAAACCAGCGGGCAAAGCGATGGCATTGCCACTCGCGTCTTTGAGCTCGGTACTGGCCTTCAATCCTTCACCGGTGGGCTCAACCATTCGAATGACACCAGTCCGTGCGGAAGCAGGCTTGGCTTCGAAAGAAGGAGCATTCCGGCGAGCAATCAACTCGGGTTCGCGATCGGGCTTGATCGAAGGCTTTTGCTTTGGCTCAGCTTTCGAAGTCGCCTCAGGCCCAATCGTGTTGCCGGCATCAACCGGAAGTTCGCTGACGTCCAAGTCGATGACTTGAGCTTTCTTTGCGGCAGCTTGCAGGTCGCTGAAGGAGGTCTCGATGTCGGTGGTTTCCATGGTTGGCACCGGAATCGGGGCCATCTCGATCATCTCGTCGGAAACCGGCATTCCGATCGCGGGAGTCCCACAAGGAATGCAGGTACCGTCCGCACAAGGTTCTTCGCAACGGGGGAACGGGCACTCGCATGTTTCGAAAATGCGAATGGTGTGCGTGTCCGGGAACTGCTCTGCTCGAGCCGCTCCGTCCTGCCACCCGCTGTAATAGGCGTGACGCTTGTTGTCACAATCCTTCAGAATTTGACCTGGCTTCCAGTATCGCGACGGGGCAACCGCCGGCGGGCAGGTGCTGCCACCGGTGGACACCTCGTAGAAGCCGTCAATCCAACCACACTTGTAGTCGTGTGGGTAGCAGGATGAATCAGGATTGCCGCATTTCATGTACTGAACGATCGCGCGAGCCGACTGGGTGTGCTCGTAGCAGCAATCATCCAACGACGCACAACCGCCGAAGGGGACCATCAACAGCATGGTCGCCAAGAATTTCCGTTTCATTTTCATACTCGCACCGTGGCTCGTTTGAGACCCGTAGATGGGGATCGCCTACCGGTGTTTTCGGAAAGTCAAGCAATTCCGCACGGAGGAAAGGCAGGAAACCGGGACAAGTTCCCATCCCCCCACCCTGCGAGTTTCAAAACCGTCGCGACCGCAACAGCCGTCAAAGTTTGCCCAGGCGGTTCGCTAGGTTTGCAGACGCTGCTCGCAACCCGCCACGCAACAGAGTTTTGCCGTCGTTGCGTCACGACTTAGACCCCGCAGCGTCAGCAAAGAAGTGCATACGTCGCAGCAATCTTCGTTGTCAAAAAGCTGACAAGCAGGATGGCCCTGCCGTTGACCCTCCACGCACTTCTCATCGCAGCAAATAAACGCGTCCCAGATTAAACTGGACGCCCAAGCCTTGTGCCGCGCAAACACACTCTGCATTCGCAAGATGCTCCAGGAACAAGTCCCAATGACAACCTGCGGCCGTGCATCAGTCTCAGCAAAATCATTTGCTCGGTCACGGGCGTTCAGCCGAAGGAAAAGGCAACGTCAAAGTTGGCAATGAGCGTGATTCGGTTCGCTTTGACATCTGCGGCTCTTTTCTTCCTTCCACTTTCAACCTTCACCTGCACATGCTCAGCCCCGAAATCTCGTTTTGGATCATGCTGACCGTTTCGCTTGGCTTCGCAGGGTGGTTCGGATGGCAGCACGGAAAGAAATACGCCTTGGGCGCTGGCTTGGCCGCTTCTTTGCTGGCGGGCACTTGGTTTGACATCACGGTGCTGAACACACGCATCAATGTCACGATGGCGACTGCGATCGTGCTTCTCGTTGTCTATTGCACACACTCATGGCGAGAAATCTTTCGCCACCTCGGCCTGCTCGACTACCTCATTGGCGCGATCACGATCTGGCACATCATCGTCGACACTTACCACGGCGAACAGCCACTCGCCGTCGCCGCCCAGGCCTACGGCCAATGGATGCTTCCCTATGCCGCCGGCCGCTATGCCTTCCTGCACCGCAACTCATTACTCAAACTCGGACCAGTCTTCGCGATTGCTGGCGCGATCATTTCTCTACTCTGCGTCGCTGAAGCCTGTTCTGGAACCAACATCTGGGAAACCGCCTTTGCTCCACGCGATGAGCTGGTCAATTTTAACGGTCGGGTTCGATACGGGATTGCCTATCGAGCATGCGGTCCCACACGACATGCAATCTTCCTGAGCAACATGCTACTCACGCTCATCCCGTTTGCCATTTTGATGACGCAGCGAGAAATCAATTGGTTTCCAAAACTCGGAAAGCGGAACCGTCTACCCGGCCTCGCAATCGTTGCCATCTTAACCGCAGGAATCGCCTCGTCCTTGTCGCGAGGCCCGTTAATCACACTCTACGTGGCAGGCTGCCTTTCGATCGCATGGCTCTACCGCCCTGCTGCGTGGACATTGCTTGGAGCTAGTCTGATCGCGGCGATTCTTGTCGCGGCGAATTGGAACGAATTCATTCGATTGATAGAATCGAACGAACAAGACCGCAAGCGAGCCTCCGTTCTGGTCGTTGACGATGAAGACGAAGCCATCATCTACACGGGAACCAGAAACCGCCTTGTGATCTTACAGGTCTACGTTCCAATCTTCCTTGAGGGTGGCCCGCTAGGTTACGGAACGACAGCCAGCACCGGCTTCCCACCGAAAGACCTTCCAGGGCTTCCCACTGCGCCCAAAGTCCGAAAACGCCTAGGCATCGTCGACAACGCCTTCCTCAATAACGGCCTGCGTTTTGGCTGGGTTGGATTGGTTTTGTTCGCAGGGCTGTTCGTTCTCGCAACGTCAACGGCACTCCACCTCGCACGTCGAGCCAGCACCTATTTCTTCCCGCTAGATCAACGCTACTTCATCGCCGTCGCCATGCTTTCCATCGCGTTCCTGTTCGAGATCGCCACTGTGTTTTGGTCTTACGACTACGCGACTTGGATGCTGCTCGGATTTGGTACGGTCTCCGGACTGCTATCACAAGTGAAGCGTCCTGACTTCGCAGTTTGATCGTTTCTTCAACCGAACCCTCGCGATCGCGTCGCGAGCACATCCGGATGCAGCTCCGCGAGAATTCAACTCCACGACATTCCGAGTCTCAGACACGGAGAGCTTCCGTCGCAAATCCTTAACAGTTTGCTGCTTCTGGTTCGAGCCCAATCGTTTCCCCAAGGTGCTTCCCAAAGCATGGTTCTGGCTTGTTCGCCCTGGACCAAGAGTCGCTTCAACCGCATGCCTTCACCTGCAAATTCCTTAGAAACTGTTTTGAGCGAGCCCCTGATCAACTTGGAACAACGAGGGTTGCAAATGGCCCCGAAGATTACCGTCGTCGACTGTGCCCTTGAATTCTGAGCTGCGTTCCGCGAAGCGATCCCAGGAACGCGTTAACAACGCTATTGAGTCTACAAAACGGCCAACGCACCGAAAAAGATACCCAAGAGCGTTCACCCGATAGTAAAAGGCGACCTTCAAGAACTTTAGCAGGCAGAAACGAAGGATGATGCGAAAAAGGCATTCGGCGAGCTTTTTGGAACGACGAGACGAAGTACGCTTAACCGAGCAACTGTGTGAAGAAGAAAAGCGACGTGCTACTGCCTTTCCCTGCTTGAAAACTACCTTCGTCTAGTAACTCTTGGCCAACGACGATTCGACTTTTTCTGGCAGGCTGCCACTGCCCCCGAAAAAACGGTCCATCCGGGAATCCTGTGGGTCGGTTAAAATTCTCGGCAAAGGAGAGCACCGATGCAGGAAACCGAATTTTACCAGCAAATTCTCGGACTCAAGCAACCTTGGTTCGTGGCTGATGTCAAACTTGATCCCGAGGCCCAGCAAGTTGACGTGTACGTCGAGCATCCTGAAGGAACCTCATTTTGCTGTCCCGAATGCGGCAAAGCCTGCTCGGTCTACGATCACACGAAGTCGCGTCGCTGGCGACACCTGGACACCATGCAATTCCGCACCGTCCTTCACGCTCAACCGTCTCGCGTGAATTGCCCTGAGCACGGCGTCAGACAGGCGACGTTGCCTTGGGCTGAGAAGAGCAGTCGCTTCACTATCTTATTTGATCGCTTTGCGATCGATGTGTTGCTCGCCACGCAAACCGTCCTAGGAGCCCAAGGCATCTTGAAAACAAGCTGGGACGAGACCTGGCACATTCTCAAAAGAGCAGCCGCTCGCTGGCAAGCTCGCAAATCGGCAAAACCGATGCCGCGAATTGTTATCGATGAAAAGGCCTTCCGCAAAGGGCAAAACTATATCACGTTAATTTACGACCTCGATCGCAGCACCGTAGAAGCGATTTCCGATGGCAACGATACCGAGAGCGGAAACGCCTGTTTTTCGCAGCTTTCGCAGGAACAGCGTGACTCTGTAGAAGCCATCGCGATGGACATGAGTGCCGCGTTGGTCCGAAGCGCCAAGCAGAACATTCCACTGGCGGAGCACAAGATCGTGCACGATCGTTTTCACATCATGAAGCTGGCAAGCGAAGCGGTCGACAAGGTGCGTCGCGGCGAACACCGACAACTGAAGAGTCAAGGCGATGATCGCTTGACGGGAACTCGCTATCTCTGGCTCCCGGGGCAAGAGAACCTGACCGACGGCCAGCGAGAACGATTCGACCGGGTCTACAAGCAAGAGTTGGAGACGGGAAAGGCTTGGGCCTACAAGGAAATGCTTCGCGACCTGTGGCACCATGAGGACGTGGGGTCAGCAACGCTCTTCTTCCAGGACTGGTACCGGCGAGTGATTCACACCAAGCTGACTCCGCTGAAGAAGGTCGCCCGCACCATCAAGGAACGTCTCGCCAACGTCGTGAGCTACTGCGCTCATGGAATCACCAACGCGGTGGCCAAGGGAATCAACAGCAAGATCATGTCAATCAAACGACGCGTCGGTGGCTACCGAAACCGAGAAAACTTCAAAACCGCGATCTATTTCTACTGCGGTGGGCTGGATCCCTACCCACAATAAACCCGGTTAAACCAAAAAAACACGCACAATGAAGGAGCCCTAATAAGCTGTTGAGTGCTTCGACACTTGTGCCAAATCTTCGTTGAACTAAAATTGGCGGTGATACAAGCGATTTGACCTCAGCTTTTCATTTGCCAGCATTCCATGAAATCGCCGCCGACGGCCATCCCGAATCTTTGGCACCGCTGCATAATAAGCAGTCGGCATGCTTTGATGAAGAGTGGCTTTCGGCACCGACTAGTCACACTACGGCACCGGAACCTGACATCAAACGATGTATTTCTGAGCTCGTACCCGAAGTCAGGCAACACGTGGCTTCGTCACTTAATCACATATGTAGTGACTCAAGAGTCCGTTCCTTGGCGAGGTGGCGTTGATGGCGTCTCCAGATTAGTGGGGCGTCACCGGTTACTTCCGGAGGTCGCCGCTGGCGGAGGAAGGTTAATCAAGACACACGAACCGCATCGCGCGAGCTATCGACGCGCGGTTTTATTGGTACGTGACGGTCGTGACGTCGCAGTTTCCGAATACTACTTTCAAAAAACCTACACCCCTTACTTTTACAAGTACGGCAACTCGTTCGAACGATTCTTGAATTTATTCTTGAAAGGCAAGACAAACGGGTATCGAGCTTGGCACTACCACACGTCAACTTGGCTTGATGCGACTGCGGATCGACAGAATGACATCCTCGTCTTGCCATTCGAGCGTTTGAAGAGCGAGCCCCATGAGTCGCTTCGAAGCGTCGTCGATCACATAGGACTCGAGGCCGATGACTCTTTGATTCGAGACGCAATTGCCGATTGCAGTTTAGAATCGATGAAGCAGAAAGAAGATAAGTACTGGAAAGATCGTGGTGAATCCAGCAAAAACTTTGTTCGTTCAGGCAGCTTTGGTGGATGGCGGAAACACTTCACGCCAGAGTTAGAAGAAGCATTCTGGAAAACCGCAGGCTCGACCATGGAACGACTTGGTTACGAGAGGGTTCGCCTGAGCCAATGAAACTAGAATGTGTTGCGTGATGGCGAAAATTCAGATTCCGTGTGCTAAGACCTTTTGGAGTTCTCTATCTTGACGAAGGGCTGTCCTTTGACTTCCGAAACGAGGCCTCCAATATCTGTCGCGGTCGTGCTACCAGGACCACGCAACGGCATGACGCTCATGACTGAGCGAATTGTTCGTGAGATGCAAAGACAATTCTCACTGCGTGTGTTTGACATTGGAAAGAACGGTCGCCCTCGCGGCCGAAGATGGCAGCTTAAAAAGCTGATTCGCAGCGTTTTCTCTGCCCTTCGAATCTTTAGCTGGAAACGACGGGGACAGGAGCGATTGTACCTCGTACTCAACTCCGCGTCTGGACTCATCTACAATCTCGCTCAAGTGATTGCTGGTCGCGGCAGAGGATTTGAAATGGTGGTCCACCATCATGTGTGGTCTTATCTTTCCAAACGTGATTGGCGAATGGACCTGATCATTCGGTTTTTAGGAGACAATGCTGTACACGTCGTTGCCTGCCCGGAAATGGCATCCGCACTGGAGAAGGTTTACGCTCGTCGCCTGAGGTTTGCCTATGTGACACCAGGAATCGTCGGATTGCCAGAGCAAAGCGAACCCGACAATGCACCAAACACGGGAGGACGTGCTTTCCGGCTTGGCATGCTCAGCAATCTAACAATCGAAAAGGGTTTGGGCGATGCAATTGAAACGTTTGCGGAGCTAAGACGACGCGACCGTGATGTCGAGTTAATACTTGCCGGCCCCGCGGCTGAACCGGAAGCTAGGCGGAGAATCGCCGATGCACAGCAGAAATATGGCGACCGAATACACGTTCTTGGACCTGTCTACGGTGACGAGAAGACCGCTTTCTATCGAGAAATCGATGCATTCCTATTTCCGACTCGATATCGAAACGAATCCTGGGGGATCGTTTTGAACGAAGCACTGATGGCAGGGGTTCCAGTCATCACGCTCCGCCGAGGTTGTATTGGATACCTTGTCGGAAAGACCGGAGGTACTCTAGCTGCTCACGACAACGATTATGTCGAGACAGCTACATCGCAAATTGAACACTGGATCAAAGAGCCGGCCCAATACGCCAAGGCTACGGGAATGGCGCGGAGTCGGGGCAATGAATTGAGGGAAGAGGCTGAAGCTCAGTTGACTTGCTTCCTTGATGGTTTCCAAACCGGGCATTGGCCTACCCCCATGAGACATGGCTGATGAACAGCCCCAACGCTCAATCCGAGACACGCAAGTACGCAATCTTCGGCTTCTTCGGTGGATTCAATTCAGGCGATGAAGCCATCCTGGAGACCGTGATCCGAAATCTACGCTCGCTTCATCCGAACGCGGACATCGTGGCGATCTGCCCACGAATCCGAAGTGGGTATGCACCGGTCTACGAGTCGATGGGAATTCGCGTTGTTCCGGCAAATGCAGTGAAGCAAGTCCGCCTATTGCTTCGGACGCACCAACTGATTGTTGGCGGCGGCCAAATCATCACCGGCGACCGTTCCTACAAAGGGCTGCTCTACCTCTGGTGGCTACATCGAATTGCTGCGTCCCATGGTCGCAAGCCATACATGGTTGGAATTGGAGTTGAAGGGGTCCAGCGGCGACTTGCGAAGTGGATCGTGAAGAGTTTGACAGGGTACACCGCACGCATCGGATGCCGCGATGAGTATTCGCTAAACATGCTCCGCAGTGCTGGATGCGACGATGGAAAACTTAAGCTAACCGCAGACGTCGTTCTTTCATCCGTGTTCCAAATGGAAAAGATCAAGACCTTGCAAAAGCAAGAGCGTCCAATTGCGATTGGCCTGCACCACAGCCCGGTTCGTACGTATGCGGAACCCGACTTTTACCAAAGCCTGGTGAAGAAAATTCGCCTCGCATTCCCGGAAAGAAGTGTGGTACTTGTATCCAATGACTCTCGAACAAACTTTGACGCTGGCCTGTTAAACCACCTTACAACGTCGATTGATGACCCTCTTGTGGGCTTTCAACACTTCGATTCACTCGAGGACGTGGTCAAGGTGTACGCACATGCATTGTGCGTGGTAAGTGTCAGAATGCATCCGCTAATATTGGCATTGATTCACGAAGTCCCAGTGGTTGGTGTAAAACGAAGCAAAAAGGTCGAACAACTGTCCAGCAGAGTTGGATTCCCCCTCTACTGCCCTTTAAATGAAAGCAATCCTTCAAGCGACAGCGGTGATTTGATTAAATGTATCAAACGAGCGATCCAGCAAGAATCGTTTGAGTTAGGTGAATTGCCCAATCTTGCGAAGATCAATTTCTTAAGTGTCTGAGAAATCAGTGCGTCCTGACCGTCGCCCATCAACCCATCTCGGCTTTGTTCTACCGGAACTGACGTATGCCTCCTAAAGAGTTACAACAACAAGCTACGATTCGCAAGGCAGTGGGACTTGCGCTGGGCGTACTCTTTGTTGCAACGCTGCTTGGTCTCGCAGTTGCTTGGTCCGAAATGTCTCCGACCCGATTTCGACTCGCTCTGATGCTAGTGGGCCCAGCATTCATCACCCTCGCCACGCCAATCTTGATCGCGATGCGGCAACGCCCGTACGACATTTTCCACCCACTCAATTTTGTTGCACTGTCGTTCTTTTTTGGTGTATTTGGACGTGTCCTCTATGTGCTATCTGCGCACTCGGAAGCGGCGCAAGACCTACTGGAGGGACGTCCAATCGAGATGCTTATCCCTGGTGCAATTCTTAGTGCCACGGGTTCAGTTTTGCTTTGCACCGGTTTCGTCGTGGCAGGATCGATTCATGTTCGCATGCGAACGCTAAACCGAATTTTTGAGGGAACGACCTATCGAGGACTTTCGCTCTGGCTTCCGTTTTGGCTTCTCGTTTCACTAGGCGCCACGTACCTATTTCTTCGCGAAACAGGCTTTCAATATGATGGATTTGCATCGCTTTCAGCAAAGCGTCGCATGGTTGTCAATGGAAACGAAACTCCACTTGGCTACCATCGCTTGCTCGCTCAAGGCATTTCACGGATTGTTATGCTAATTCTAATTTCGATGTGGTTTTGGCCGATTCGCCGCAGTATTGGCTTACGACTTTGGATCTTGACATTCAGCCTTTCAGCCGTAGCGTTGCCGTTCATGGCCAGCAGTCGCGTCAATGTATTGCTGGCACTTATCGCCGCCTGCGTTGCGATTAACCGACTGAAGATCATTCAATTTCGAACGCTACTACTGGCAGTTGCTGCATGCGTAGTGATTCTGACTTGCATGCTTGCACTGCGCAGAGAGAATCAACGGGGAATAGACGCGTCAGAGTCAATCGTAAACCTAGGTTTGGAACCGCTGTTCGGGAACAAGAACTTCGCTTGTGTGGTCAAGCTTTCGCATATCTATGACGGAGTCCCGGACTTAATGGAATATAAATATGGCCAATCATACCTTGGCATGTTTTATGCCCCGATCCCTCGTACTCTTTGGGAAGACAAGCCAGCAATACGGATGGGGCGAGAAATCACAGAGAAAATCTACCACCGCGGATTAGACCTCCGAGACAAAGGCGGTGGAACTCCGCCTGGAATGTTCGCCGAGGCAATTATCAATTTCAGCGTGTATTTATTCCCATTGTTTGTGTTCCTGGTTGGCTTACTATTCCGAATACTCGACAATTCACTAAAAGCACTGGCCGACCAAAGTCCAGTTGGAACGGCACTTTATGCTGGAATCATGCCTGGGCTGAGCCTCGAATTGATGTCTGGAGACTTCGTGGCCACCGTTATTCTAACATTGTCTGTATTGGGCATCCTCGTCGCCATCTGCATTCTTAGACGCTTAACTATCAAGCGGCGATATACCTATCTTTCCTACGACGAAACGGAACCTGCACGATAGAGCATTTACGCTTGATCTTTCGGAAGTTTCCAGTGGTTTAGATCACGGCCGAGTAATCGCTCCACTTTTTCGACCTCGGGAGCAAAATGCTCTACTAACTCGCGGCTGAACTCTCGAGAGACGGGCTCGCGTTTCGAAGGACGAAACATCAGCTTGTGCTTTGCCGCACGGGCATAGCGATAGAAAGCTCCGCTGAGCCTGGACTTCAAAAACATCGTCACGTTGCGCACCGGTTTGCTTCGCAACATCCGAGTGACGACAACACTGTTTGATTTCATCGCTGCGTTGTCTTTGGGAAACTCGGATCGCCCATCACTGGGAAGCTCGAGAAACGACAATACGCGTTCGTACTCTGCTTTGGGATCTTGAGCGAAATCGTCGAATAGCAGCACATGTACTTGCGCCGGCGGGATGACTGCGAGGGCGCGCTCTAACTGCGTTCCTAACGCTGCTACGGAAGCGTACTGCAACAGTCTAGGAGACTTGCATCTCGCTGCGATCGATGCTGGATTGCTCCGACGCGACTCCTGCATTCGCCACGCTTTTTCGAAATCCGGTTCGTTTTCCGCTTCATGGAAACACATCTGCATGTGATAGGCATGCGCGACTTCGTCAGGACGCCGCAACATGAATAGGTACCGCATTGACGGGTTATAGGCCAGTGAATCCGGCACCGCACAGTCCGAATATAGGTAGAGTGTCGACCCCTCCCCGACAACAGCGTGCTCGTCGGTCGCAGCCTGAAACAAAGACTCGTAGGCTTGCGTTGTTTCGATTCCTTCACTGCTACGTAACCCAGGCATGTCGGAAGCCCAATAAAAAGGCTCCTTCACGAAGGAAAAGTAAATCTGCGGATGAGTCCGCAGATAGTTCGCAAGGGCCGTCGTACCACTCTTGGGAACGCCCCCGATGATGAAGTTCGGCTTCATAGTAGCTCTTAGGTTTTCGCTTGTTTCTTTCGGTTCAAAATGCGCTTACTCAATTCCAACATGCCCCTGAGATCAGTTGTTGGCGTACACCATATCTTGATTTGCCAGCGGACAATCAACATTGAAATCACATTGCGAGCACAAATCATCAAAGCGGCCATGCAGGCGGCTCCAAACAGTTGATATGTCTGGATGACCCAGGGTGCTGTGAAAACGTAAGCGATCGCCAGAAGTACCGTTGTCACCGTGGTGACGCCCAAACGATTGGTCATTCGCAAGGTCAATCCCGCGCTGCCCGCGCCAACGAAGACGACATTCGCAGCCCCAAGCAAGCACAATGATGTTGCGCCGACCGCGAAATCGGGATCGAACACCGACAGCACCGCATCTCCGAAGAACAGGAAAAGCAAGAATGCGATCAACGCTGGGGGAGTCGCAATGGTTGACGTAGTGCGCAAGAGCCTCTGCAATTGTTTCAGATCACCGGCAGAATACAGTTCGGCGATGAACGTAGGGACGGCGGCGTTGATCAACAAGAGTGGCGCACTGACCAGGGAAATCATTCGCCGTATTGCCCCCCAAGTTCCGACCTCCACATCGGTGCAATAGCGCCCAACCAACAGGGTCTCAAATTCAACCAATCCAAACACCGCCATCTGCGAGATCACGATTTTGGAGCTCTCAGCGAGAAGACTTCGGTACCCCGGCACTCGATGCGGAGACTCGACGGGCGTATCAGCATCTTGAAACGCTTTTCGCAGAACGAACACACCTAGCAACGTGATCAAGAGTGAGATCACGACGTGCACCAAAAGTGCGTCGCGTGCGTCATTGATGCTGGCCCCAAACAGCAACAAGTACAGCATCATGGACACATTGACCAATGGCCCCTCCTGAAGCCCGCCGAAAAAAGCCGCCTGTGAAAACTTTTGAAGTCCGCGGAAGCTCTCAGTGAACATGGTGATCGCGGCTCGTAAGGCGACCCAAGTCAGGATCAATGGCAAGACGGACTGTAGCGAACGGCCCAAGAGTCTGGGGTACCAATGCAGCAACATTGAAAAAACGCATGCACAGAGAACACATGCGATCGCGGACATCGCGAATACCCGCCGAAGCAATGTCCTACGCTCGTCCCGACTGACTCCCTCCTTCCGAGGACTTAATTGACGCAGCAACACGGTGCTGAGCCCGGAACATGTGATGACGGTTCCTAACGAAGTCGCACTGACGGCGATGACATAAAGAGAAATCTCGGAATCGCTGAGGTAACGACAAACCAAGCGATAGTTGTAGAGAACGCAGAAGACGGAAGCGACGCGTCCGATCAAAGCCCAGAGGCTACTGGAGGCCAGTCGGCGGAGGAGGGAATTTGGTTGTTTCGGCGTCGGCATACGCGGTTGCAGATTGGACTGTAGCGGTTGTGTGGAAGAAACGAAACGTTTTGACTCAGGACAGCGCTGGAAACTAGATACGATTCCAATGTCTTCCCAAAGACGGCTCAGCGAGCACCCAACTCGAAAAGTCTAATTGTCGCATCGCAAATTCGACACCTGTGTTTCAATGGATTGCAGTTCAATCATGCCCGGAGAACACCGTTAAATCCCGCCGAAGGCTATCTGCATCCACCTAAACCTGACTGGGAAACAGCCATGTGTCTTCGCAAAGACGGCTCGGTAAAATCGCGCCGGCAACGACTCGATTTCAGGTTCCATTCTCGCATCTGGACGCAAAGCAACCGCGGCGATGAAGCCTTAATTTTCGTGGCTCGGTTTCCAGCAGGGATTCGATCCGGGGAATGGCAGAAACGATTGAAATCCGACACGGGTGGCTTAACATGTCAGCTTCCAACTCACACCGCAGGTAAACATGGTGAAGCTTCGTCATTCGGCCGTCTATCGAAAAGGGAAAAGCCTTCTGGCGAAGCCGTTGCGGGTCCGGGCGCGACGTCGAGTTCGACGTGAATTTCCGCAAGGCTGCAGCGCCGTGCTGTGCAATTCATTTCCAAAAAGCGGAACTCATCTTCTGATCCAAGCCCTGGGAGCTCTGCCAGAAACAGAGTTCTATGGATCCTTTATCGCAAGCGTTCCGTCCATTCGATTTCGTCTCCGCTCCGATCAAGCTCACCTCAATCGAATCAAGAGCGTTGCGCCAGGCGAAGTCGTCCCTTCCCACCTTTATTACAGCCCGCCATTCGCCGACCAAATCCGCAAACAACGGATCGCTCACTTTTTCATCTATCGCGACCTGCGTGACGTGGTGGTTTCCGAGGCTTTCTACTTGCACTCGATGGCATGGTGGCACGGATTAAGCCGACACTTTCGTGCTTGCCCCAATTTAGAATCGCGACTGCTTTTGTCGATTAATGGAATGCCGGACAAACTACCGAATGAATATCCTGGCGTCGGATCGCGGTTTCGCTTTTACCAGCCCTGGATCGACGACCCGAACTGCATGGCCATTCGGTTCGAAGACTTGGTCAGCGACGAGAAACGAGAGGAAACGCTGCGTGGAATTGCAACGTTCGACCAATCCATTCGTGGCCGGGCCTATGACGTCAACGACTTCGTTTCAAAAGCAACCGTAGCAATGAATCCTGGCAAAAGCCACACATTTCGCAGCGGCAAGCGGCAGGAATGGAAAAAACACTTCACGCCGGCCATTGAGAAAGCATTCGACCGTGTCGCGGGTGAGGTCAATTCATCACTGGGATACCAGTAAGTCACTCAATCTATCGCTCCAGGGGATACGCAGAACCGTCGCCATGAAAATACTAATGCATGACTATGGAGGTTATCCGTTTCCGGTTGACCTCAGCCGTGAACTTGCGGAACGCGGCCACGAAGTGCAACATACCTACTGCGGATCACTAAAAACGACCCCCGGAAGAGGCTTCAAGCGAACAAACGAAGACGCTGCTGGTCTAACCTTTTCGGCTGTTACTCTCTCCGAGCCTCTTGAGAAATACTCTTTAATAAAGAGGTGGCGACAAGAACGACGCTATGGGCAACTAATCGCCGATCAAGTTGACATTTATTCACCGGACGTCGTCGTCTCTGCTAACACTCCTCTTGACGCTCAAAGGCCACTTCAGAACGCTTGCCGCCAAAAGAAGATTCCTTTTGTGTTTTGGCTCCAAGACATACTCAGCTTAGCGACTCAAAAGTTGCTAAGCAAACGCATTCCCGGCATTGGTCATATGATCGGCGAATACTACAAATCGATGGAGGCCAATCTTCTCAAAAACAGCGACTGGAACATTCTAATTACCAGTGATTTTGAGCCAGTGCTTCAGCGTTGGGGAATCCAACGACAGAAAACGAGTGTCATCGAAAACTGGGCTCCCATCCGAGAAATCCCCGTTAAGCAAAAGATCAACCAGTGGTCATCTCTAAACGGATTGTCAGACAAAAAATGCATCGTCTACACCGGCACGATGGGCCTAAAGCACAACCCTGCCTTGATGCTCAAGCTAGCTCTAAAGCTTAAAGAGTCACCAGATTGCCGCGTAGTCGTAATATCCGAAGGCAAAGGAGCTGATTGGCTCCGAAGAAAAGCACTAGAGCTAGAACTGGATAACCTGCTCGTCCACCCGTTCACCCCTTTTGAAGACATTCCGGACGTCATGGCAACCGCAGAAGTCTTGGTTGCAATCCTTGAACCTGACGCGGGTGTCTATTCCGTTCCTTCGAAAGTCTTGGCCTACCTTTGTGCAGAAAGACCGCTCCTACTTTCTGTGCCACTTGACAATCTCGCAGCAAGGACTGTATCGCGAGCGAAAGCGGGTTCGGTTCATGCACCAGATGACGAAGACGCTTTCGTCAATTCTGCAATCGAGCTTCTGAACAACGAAAGCAAACGTAGACAACTTGGTTGCAATGCAAGATCCTATGCGCAAACAAAATTCAACATCAAAGAAATCACAGATCAATTCCTCGTTGGATTCAGAAAGCTAACCAACTCTTCAGCTCATTGAAACGCTCACTCCGAATTGCGGTTCCGCTATCGAAACTGCTGGCATCCGTCAATACGCGCCCTCTCGAAAGAGCATGGTTCGGATGGTTCGGAAGATGATGTAGGTGTCGAGCCAGGGGGACCAGTTGCAGACGTAGTAGCTGTCGAGACGGACTCTTTGTTCGTAGCTGGTGTCGTTGCGGCCGGAGACCTGCCAAAGACCTGTGATTCCTGGGCGGACCCGGAGGTAGAGAGGGTACATCTCTCGGTAGCGTCCAATCTCGTCTGCCACGATTGGACGGGGTCCCACCAGACTCATTTCGCCTTTGAGTGTATTCCACAATTGCGGGATCTCATCCAAGCTGGTCTTTCGTAGAAAGCGACCGATACCGGGGATGATTCGCGGATCGTTCTTCAGCTTCTGATCTTCGACCCATTGGCGACGCATCTCCGGGTCTTGCTCGAGATATTGCTCGAGGACTTGATCTGCGTTAGTGACCATCGTACGAAACTTCCAGGCTTTGAACGTTTCGCCGCCAATTCCAATTCGTTTGTGACCGTAGAAAACCGGTCCAGGACTCTTGCGTTTGATGTAGACCGCAACGATCGCAAAGAGTGGCGAAAGTGCAATCAAAGCACCTGCTGATGCAACCACGTCAACCGAGCGTTTTACAAAACGACTCACTGGACTACGAAGGTGGTCTTTCAGGTGAACCCCCATCACCCCGGCACATTCTCGTGTATTCGACCATAAACTTGGTAGGAGCACTTGAGACGGCAACACAAGTAAGTTGGGTACGTTCCCCGCATGCGACATGACTTCGTTCATGTCAATTTGCTCGCAGCCACCCGGTGCCACGATTGCCCAGCGGACCTGGAGCTTGCGACGAAGTCGGTCCAATCGTTGCACAGACCCTAAGTACGGGATTCCGTTGAGTTCTTCTGAATTGAGATCAGCAGTTTGCCGAGGAAAATCAACGATTCCAATCGGACGAAGTCCACGCTGCGGCACGCGACTGTAGAAGCGAAACAAAGCCCGCCCCTGAGGTCCCGCACCAACGATAATGGTGTTCTCGCCCCACCATGTTGTTTTGGAACAAAGCTTGCGGACAGTTAGCCGAACAATTGGCACTAAAAAGACAGCTACCAATATCCCAATTGAGCACAACAAAAATTCGCCGGTGCTCAAGGTGGCAAGCGTCATGTTGGCGAGCATTACAAATGCAAAGGAGGCAGCAGCGGCCAAAACAGTTTGCCGCAACTCCAAAACGGGACTGCTACCCGTCCCGGGGAAAAGTCCCAAAATTGCACCGGTGCCGAGATAACATGCAACAAGACAAACTGCCTGCAAGAGCAATCCAGAATGCAGGCCCAACCATTCAAGCGTGAACAGAGGCAGAGCGGCGATCATCGCTGACAGCAGAAGAGATGTGACATCACCCAGTACCAGGGGCATGCAGGTCATGAAGAGCTGCATGGTGCCGGTCGCTTGATTGCGAGGCGCGCGTCGTTTGCGTGGACTCGCGCTGCGACGCTGAGTCAACCGCTGGTCCTTGACCGCCGCGCTGGGGACGAAGGGGTCGAGTTGTTCGATCGTGTCTGTGCAAACGACACCGACCGGTAGCGGATTTGTGTCTAGCTGCGGCATCAATCGCGGACCAAGTTGAACAATCAAGATGAGTGAAGCACGCCGTTGCGGAACGCGGGGTTCGCTCGGACGGGTGGCATTCTAATTGGACTCACCAGAAGAAAAGGCAACTTCGTCAAGGTTTTACGAAGATCCGATCCCGGCAGCCATCACCTGCTTATAAAGGGGCATCGCATTCCGTTAAGGATCGCATTTGCGAAAAACACAACGGGACAAGCATGGACACTTTCGACAAGACATACGTTTGTCGCGGAGTTGATATCACGGGGAATTTGCAGTCATCATTTCGGTCCGTCACCGACCAGGTTGATCGAGCAGACACCGAGTCCGGCTTGGCTTATGTCGGGTTATTCTCCGTAAAGGACATGCCGAAACCGACACCAGACATCACTGTGACGACACGCGTCAAACGACGCTAATTCCAGTATCAGAGACTTGGGTTTTGATTTGAAGATCGAGCCGTCTTTTGGACGGAACCTGAAGGTGGGTTGGGCGGAGACGCCTCGTTTCTGCGAAGCATCGGCCAGAGTGCCATGTGAGACATGGCCTACGAAGAGGTTGGGAAGCGGTGAATTGGTGAAGCTTCCTTCATCTCAACCTTTGCGGCATTGATCTGCTTCAGGCAGAAGCGGCGGAGTCGCAACTGGATGCGTCAGCGATTGGCAGCGAGGTTGCCGAGTCGTGATTGCTGAACGCCGGCATGTCGGCCACGCTTCTTGGGTACGTCGCGTGGTTCTTCGCGAAATCGATGCTGACGTCTAGAGCTTCCAGCATCTTGCGTGTCTGCAGATCGAAGTGCAGGAAACTACCCATCACAGTGTGGGCATATTCAAACTTCGTCGGCCCCATCCACGCCGCTCTGGCAAAGTTTCGCAGATACAGATACCGGGTTCGTTTATCGCGAAGCATCCGCCAAGCAATCGTTCGAAAGCCCTTGAACATTCGCCGAAATTCCCAGCCATTGGGAACGTGCTTGTTGACGATTTTGATTCGCGAGGCGGTGTCGATCACACGGTCCATGAAAGCCCGCGGCGAGTAGACATGCTCGATGATGTTGCGGAGCTCTTGGTAGATTTCCACTCGGTCACGCATCGTGACAAAGTTCATCCCGCTGATCGTTTGATCTTTCGATTCGGCGCTTCGCAGCTCGTAGTTTGCCGCGTCGTCTTGAATCCAGTTGTGTTCGGAGTCAATCAAACGACGTTCCTTCGCCAGACGCCGGGTGAGCTGCGTGTTGGGCAGCGCCGACAACAAGCCAACCATGGAAAGCGTGATGCCACTCTCTTGAATGAACCGGATCATCGGCCCATCCGTGCCGGGTTTGTCCGTATCGAATCCGATGATCAACCCAGCGGCGACGGAAATCCCATGATCGTAGATCGTTCGAACTCGTTCGATGATCGGGTGCACCGTATTGATTCGCTTTTGAGTGTGAATCAATGTCTCCTCATCGGGCGATTCAATCCCCAAAAAGACATAACGAAACTGCACGTCTCGCATCAGTTCCAGTAGCTCTTTGTCATCCGCCAAGTTGATACTGGCTTCGGTGGAAAACACAAAAGGATAATTGTGTTCTTCGTTCCACTGCTTGAGTGCCACCAACAGCGGTTTGATCAGCTTGCGGTTGCCAATGAAATTGTCATCAGTGAAATCAACCCAACCTCGGTAGCCGAGATCGTAAAGCCGCTGTAGCTCGGCCAGAAACTGATCGGGCGTCTTCACGCGTGGTCGGCGGCCGAACAGCTCGATGATGTCGCAGAACTCACAGTTGTACGGACAGCCTCGCGAAGACTGGACGCCCACGTGCAGATAGTCATTGAAGTCGACGAGATCAAAACGAGGCGTCGGTGTTTGAGTGACATCGGGCTTGTGCGGCGATTCAAATTGCCCCTTGGGGTTCCCATCTCGCCATGCGTCGAGCCACATCGGAATGGTCAGTTCACCTTCGCCAACGATCACCGCGTCCGCGTCTTGATAGATCTGCGGCTGGCTCGTCGGATCCGGCCCCCCAACTACAATGAACTTGCCTTCCGCGTTGGCCCGCTGAACCCATTGCAAGATGCCGGGTTGCTGAGGCAGCATGCCGCCCGTGCAGACAACATCGGCCCATTGCCAATCCTCCTCGTTCACCTCGTCCACATTTTGATCCGCGAGGCGAAACTCCCATTGTTGAGGCAACAACGCGGCGACCGTCATCAATCCCAACGGCGGAGCGGTCGCTTTGGCACCGATCGCTTTGGCACTTTCGACGAAGTTCCAGTAGTTCGTTTGTTCAAAACGCGGCTGAATGAGAAGACAACGAACCGGAGCATCGGGGCTCTCAGGGAGCCGTGAAAAATCTGGCAAGCTGGACGGAGTGGGCGTCGTTTGCATGATTGCGGTGTCAGCCAGGTGAGTGGATCAATTGCGTTGCCAAGCATGTTGTGCGGCCGCGTCCATCTCGTCCAATCCGCCCAGACACGACTCAGTCAACCTAGTCAGTCAGTGGGGGGTCACCAAATGAGAAACGCGGTTTTCACGTAATTTTTGCAATCTGACGGGCTGGACAGTTGGAAGCCGAAACACCCGACGAGCCCCCAACCACCGCATTGCCGAAAGCTTGAATCATTCGATCAGTTTGATCGCAACGGGTTCAGTTTGCTCACAGCGGGCTAGCAAATTGCTTTACGCGTCCCAAGCAAGACCGGATGCAAGTGTCCCACTGCGCCCGCCGGATTTTCGACTTCACCATTCAGACCGGTCGAAAGGACTCGGCGGGCACAATCCTTGCAACCCGGCCAAGTTGAACCAAGCGAATTCACTGCTTCGACATTCCCGCCTTTTTTGGCGTCACCGTTTGCACGGGGGGATCTGCAAATAAACTTGGGCGGTACGAAACATTTGTTCTTCACCGATGCGGTGGCTGCAAAGCCGACCCAAAAACCATGCCCCACTCGCCTTCTCTCGGAATGCCATTGATCACAGGAGCCAGCGGCATGCTGGGCTCTTACGTGATGGCGGAGATGCTACGTGCGGGCCGATTGTGTGCCGTCCTGGTGCGAGGCAAAGGCAAACAATCCGCATCGCAACGAGTGGATCACATCCTCAGCCGATACGAAACGGCTTGGCAAACAAAGCTCGTTCGTCCAACGATTTTGGAAGGAGATCTGCTGCAACCTGGTTTAGGCCTCAGCAACGAAGCCATCGACTGGGCCAGCCAAAATTGCGATCGAATTCTGCACAGCGCTGCCAGCTTGAGTTTTCTGCCGGCTGACCCCGAAGGCGACAACGAACCCTATCGCACCAACGTCGATGGGACTCGCGAGGTCATTGCGATGGCCCGCCGAATGGGACTCACCCAGTTTCATCACGTTTCCACCGCCTACGTCTGCGGCAAGCGATCGGGACGAGTCAAGGAGTCCGAAGGAGACGTCGGTCAATCGTTCGCCAATGACTACGAACGCAGCAAACTGATCGCCGAAGGAATTGTCCGCGAGGCCTTCACCGGTCGGGATCTAACCATCTACCGTCCTTCGATTGTGATTGACCGCACGGGTTTGTCGCCGGTGTCCGGTGATCGCACGATCTACGGTGCGTTCTCGATGTATCAAATGCTGGCGTCTCGATTTGGTCTGCCGAGCGACGGTCAATGGTTTCGCGATTTGGGTTTTGCCGGCAATGAATGCAAGAACATTGTCGATGTGGATTGGATTGCCCGTGCGATTTGCAAGATCATCAGCACGCCACGTCTGCACGGTCGGACTTACCACCTGACGACTCGCGACGGCAGCTCCATCGAATCGTTGGACGCCGCATTCCACACAGCCACAACGCAGTGGCTGGCCACCCGCAAGCCAGATCGAGTGTCTGCGTCACGGCCATCCAACTCCGACCGAAGTGCGTCTCCATCGCAAACTCGAAAAGAGCTGGATCAGATGGCCGATCCGTTTGTCAAAACGTTCTTGCCGTATTTCCGCGACGACCCAACCTTTGATCGTGAAAACATCGACGACGTGATCGCAACGACGCATCTGGATGACACTCCGGCCATTGGCACCGAGGAGTTGTTGCAGATGATCAGCAATTGGACGGCTCCCACGACGAAGCAACCCACCGGGAAGAAGCGCTCGGCAAGGACAGCTGACTCCGCCGCCGAAGGCGACAAGCGAACTTCCGTTGCCCGATCGCCAGAAGCCGCCATCTCAGAAGGCAATCCAAACGATTGTGTCATTTGCGGGTTTGAAGTTCGGCTCCCCGGAGGCGTCGATAACGCTCGGGCTTTTGAAGAAATGCTGTTCGATGGGCGGTCCGTCATCGCCCCGATGCCGAGCGACCGTTTGGATCGCGAACTGTACTTCGATTCCAAACGCGGAGTGCCAGGCAAGACCTACACTCAGCTCGGTGGATGCGTCTCGCCCGCGCCACTGGATCCCGATGTCGAGCGTCAAATTGAGTCTTTGGGCACGTTTGACTTGACCCATCGGCAATTCGCTCAGGTGGCGGTCGCGGCGATGAAGTCAGCGGCGGCCGCGAACCAATCGTTCTCGTTTGATCCAATGCGAGCCGGTGTGTTTGTCGGACATAGCGGTGGCACCGAACTTGGTGGCCCGCTAGCGATGGCGACGATGGCTGATTCCGCGATGGAATTGGTCGAGCAAACTTCCAACGTTCAAGCGTTGGATGCTGGCACGCGAGAGGGACTGAAACGGTCCGTCGCCAACGCCATTCGCCAAGATCGCCCACGTCATCAAGCCAACCATCTCCCGGAGTTCAACGCGTACTCCGCCGCATCGTTGGCCGCCAGGATGCTCGGCTTCCAAGGTCGACGCGAAGTCATTGATGCGGCTTGTTCCTCGTCACTGTTGGCGTTGCAACATGCCGCCTCGGCGATTGAAGCCGACCGAATTGATCTCGCGGTGGTTGGCGGAGCAACATTCAACAACGTCGACAACTTGGCTTTGTTCTCGCAATCGGGCGCGTGCAGTGAGACGGGCTCTTACCCGTTTGACAATCGAGCCAGCGGGCTGATTAGCAGCGAAGGGTACGTCGCGGTGGTGATCGCGCGGCGCAGCGTCGCCGAAGCGAACCAGATGCCGATCTTGGCCACACTGCGTGGGGTTGGTGTTGCTTCCGACGGAAAAGGCAAGGGCCTGTGGGCGCCCCGCAGCGCAGGCCAGCAAACGGCGATGCAACGTGCCGTTGACTCGCAACCACTCAACATTGATTACTTGGAGTGTCATGCCACCAGCACGCAGGTCGGTGATGCGACGGAGCTTGAAAGCCTGACTCAATTGCTGGCCGGAAAGAGCGGCAACGGCCCACTTCCCATCGGCAGTGTGAAGAGCAATCTGGGGCACCTGTTGGAAGCGGCTGGTTTGGTCGGCGTTGCGAAGTGCCTGCTGGCAATCCAACGCGGTGAAATTCCACCGTCCATCAATTTCTCACAGCCGACCGAACGACACGACTGGCAAAATTCGCCGGTACGAATTGTTGACCGCGTGGAACCCTGGACACAACGGACTTCATCGCGTGGAAAAGTCGCCGCGGTCAACGCATTTGGCATCGGTGGCTTGAACGCTCACGCGGTGATTGAAGAAAAGCCGTCCACAACATTGAATTCCCGCACAACAGCTAGTTCGCGAGAAGCCGAGCCGATCGCAATCGTTGGTCGCGGTGTGGTGCTTCCGGACGCGCCGAACTTGGATGCATTCCGCGAATTGTTGACTTCGAGTCGTTCCGCGATCAGTGATCCTCCGCCCGGTCGATGGATGCAGCGTGCGGCGGACGGAGCCTGGATTGGTGTCACCAATCGCTCACAGTACGGCGAGATTGGTTACAGCACACCGCATTGCCGTGGCGGCTACATTCGCGACTTCAAGTTTGACGCCCAGTCCTATCGCATTCCGCCCAAGATGGTGGCCAACGCCAATCCGGCTCAACTGATGCTGATCGAAGCCGTTCGACAAGCGATGGATGAGTTCGATGGCGGCCAATGGTCCGTCGATCGGCAAAAAGTCGGTGTCGTTGTCGGAACGATCTTTGGTGGCCAATTCAGCAACGAATTGCAGGTTGGTTTGCGTCTGCCAGAGATCACTCGGTTGGTCACGCGGCAACTGCGGGAATTGGGTTGGTCCGACCTCCAAGCCCAGGCGACCGCCGACGAATTGCGTCAAGTCACGCTCGACAAATACGGTGCTTTGCTTGACGAAACCGGCGGGTTCACCGCCAGCACACTGGCATCACGGATTGCGCGCACATTCGATTTGATGGGCGGTGCTTTCGCGGTCGATGCTGACGAAGCCTCCGGCGGTCTCGCGCTGATCACCGCGATGGAACAACTGCATGCCGGCAAAATGGACTTGGCCATTTGCGGCGTCACTCAGCGCGGCATGGACTTGGTCGCGTTCGAACAGTTGGCTCGCAAGAATCAGCTCCTCACCACCGGGCATCCCCAAGATCTTCCGCACGATGGATCGCAGATCATCCCGGGTGAAGGCGTTGCCGTGTTGACCCTTCAACGCCTCAGCGATGCGAAAGCCAACGGCCGTAAGATTCTCGGAATTCTCACCAAACCTACCGAGAGCTTCACGAGCGATGTTCGGGGCGCGCGTGCCGCAGCGGCTCAGGATTCCGAAAGAAATCAAATAATTTCCGCACGAAAACTGGTGGGACAAATCGGCCACTTGGGCGGTGGTCAGGGCATCGTTCGAACAATAGCGGCAACATTGTCGCCTTCCTTCGGTTCCGCAGCAGCACCTCACGAAGCGATACGCATCCACGAAGTTGCCGACGACGGCTATCAAGTGAATTATAGTGTCGCCCCCCAGATGAACTATGAGTCTGCATCCTTGTCTTCTGATGAGTCAACTTTGATTTCGCCATCAACCGCTTTGGAATCCCGAGCCGAATCGACTCCTTCGCCGAACTTTCGCGAAAACGTCGTGGCGGCCACATCGCCGGAATCGGGAGACTGCATCACAACTCGGATTCAGTGCTTTTCCTTCGAGGCATTGCAAACGGCTCTTCGCCAAATCGCGGAAGGCGTCACGCCAAACGATTCTGTCGTTGAGCAATTCGACTCCTTCGCCCACCGATGCTATCGAGCCGTCTTGCTGGGTGACAACCAACCGGAAATCGCGTCCGCCGCATCAGCAGCACTCAGCGGCCCCATCCGAGAACGAAAATCAGGTGGCTTGGTTCGTCATGATGGCTGGGTTTGGATGCCGTCCTCTCGCCCGAGCGAACTCCTGCCCCGCGCGGCTTGGTTGTTCCCCGGACAAGGTTCGCAATACGCGGAGGCCCCGGCTTGGCTGAAGTCCGACGATGCCGAGGCGAGCCGAGCATTCTTGCAGTCGTTTGATGGTGAGCTGCAAGCCATGGGATTGCCCGCGGTTTCGGATCGCCTGCATGATCCTGATCAGCAACTCGGTCGTGATGTCTGGTGGACTCAAGCGTGGGTGTTGGCCGTTGGGTCAATGTTCTCCGATGCATTGCTGCGATCTGGACTGCGTCCTGACGTTGTTTTGGGTCACAGCTTTGGCGAATGCACGGCAGCATGGTGCGCCGGCGTCGTACCGACTCGCCAAGCCATCGAGTTTGCCAAGTCGCGAAGTGATAGCGTCGTGATGACGACTCGCGAACGAGGGGAATTGCTCTCGGTTCGTGGCGCACCTTCCCAAGTCGATGCGGCACTCCTGTCGAGCGACATCCGATACACGATTTCGCATCACAATTCGCGTCAGCAAACGGTCATCGCCGGTTCGCCTGACCAAATGCGTGCTGCGAAGGAGACGTTGGCCTCCGCGGGCATGGCGTCGGTCGTGATTCCCGTTCCCGCTGCATTCCACACTCCCGAGATGATGCCCGCGCAGGAGATGCTGCGCGCTCGATTCACCGGTCAAAACGCTCGACCACCTCGCTTCGCATTTTTGTCCGCAGTCTCCAATCGCTACTTGGCTGAACCCGCGGACATTGTCGACAACCTAGTCACCCAATTGACGCGTCCCGTTTGCTTCAGCGGTGCGGTGGAACGATTGGCTCATGATGGTTGTGAATTGATGGTCGAGGTTGGCCCGAACAATGTCCTCACACGACTGGCGGGCTCCACCGTTGAACCGCACGTGCTGTGCTTGTCGGCTGATGAACGCGGACGCACCCCACATCGCCAATTGAAGCTTTTGAAGCTGGCCTACGAAGCTTTGGGACAAACACTGGATCAGTCCGTATCGCCGTCGATGCCCACTTCACCGGCGAGTCGACCTCGGCATTCGCAAAATGGCCATGTCGCCATGCAAAACGGGCATGCCACCAGCGTACCTGTCAGCGCGGCCACGACCTTGCAAACGCAACAACAACCGACATTTGAGGTGGTCGACGTCACTCGCCGCAGCCGACGACAAGCGGACCAATGTGCCGATCCGCAAAACGACGCAAGCAACATGAATTCCATGTTGGCAACACCAGTCAGCAGCAATGGTTCGGCATCGCAGGCTACGATCGATTCACCGATTGCGCCCCCTTCGCCGGCGACCGTGGCTCCGACCAAGGCTGCGAACGCGATGGCGTCACCAGCTTCCACGGCAACCGATCTTCAACGTATGCAATCAGCTCGATCCTTCTTGTTCGATTTGGTGGTCGATCTGACGGGTTACGATCCGGAAGTCATCGAATTTGATGCGGACCTGGAAGCGGAGCTTGGCGTCGACAGCATCAAAAAGGCTCAACTGATCGGCGAGATTGTGCAGTGGGGCAACTTGGAGGTGGATACGCAATCCATGCGTCTGGCTCAGTTCGCTTCGCTGAACGACATTTTGCAGTTGGTCGGTGATCCCTCATCCATTGAGAACGCACCGGAACCTTCCACCGCGTACTCGAACCAGGCGTCGCCTGGAACAGAAGAATTGCCACTACCAGAAAGCGGGTCTGATCTGGCGGACTCGCTGAAGCGATTGATGATTGATCTGGTCGTTGACCAAACCGGTTACGACGAAGACATCATCGACATGGACGCGGATCTGGAAGCCGAACTGGGAATTGACAGCATCAAGCGGGCTCAGCTGCTGGGCGAGCTGGAGCAACAGTACGAACTGCAATCGCTCCGCCAATCCAACTTGAAACTGTCGGACTTCCCCACGTTGTCTTCGATCCACACGTTTGTGATGGACCAAATCGAAGGGCGGGAACCATCCAGCGAAAAAAAAAACGCCTCGCTGAACGAACGCCCCACCGCTGAATCAGGCGAACAGGACGCTCCCGCCACGGGCACTCATCGATTTGTGATGCGAACCCGAAAGGCCAATCGCCGTGACGGAATGCCAACATCGCCGAACCTCAACGGTGCGGCATTGATTCTGGGCGACAACGACGTTGCGGATTCTTTGGCGCGACGATGTCTTGAGCAAGGCGTTGAGGTCTATCATCTGAATCGCCCATCATCGATGGAAGCTTTGGATGCGGAGCTGGATCGGATTTGGCAGATCGAGCCGACTCCGCATTTGTTCCTGACCACACCGCATGACGCCGGTGCGTGTTGGTCCACGTTCGATGTGGAATCATGGCGTCAACGGCACGCCGATGCATTGGCCACTCCCTATCGCGTTTGCCAGCGTTGGATGCAGCACATGATCGATGACGACCGAATGAGTCAATCGTCGCTGGTCACCACACTGAAACTGGGCGGCGAATTCGGCTTCGACGCGATGACATCGGCGGCTCAGTCGAACGTCGCCATTCACAGTCGGTCCGCAGAGTCGGGTGGTTTGGCCGGTCTGACCAAAGCGATGCTGATCGAAGCTTGGATGCGAGGCTTCCGAGACACACCGATGCTGGTCGTGGAAGGCATCGATGGTTCCTCCGCCGACGAAATAGCCGATGGCGTCTTTCGCGAATTGGCCGTGCCTTCGTATGACGAAGAAGTCGCTGTCCAAGGTCAAGAACGTATTGCGACGCGAGCCGTTTACCAACCGTTGGACATTTCATCACAACAGACACCACGGCTGACTCGGGGCGGCAATTGGGTTGTTGCTGGTGGCGGTCGCGGCATCACGGCGATGACCGCCATGGAGCTCGCTCAGCGTCACGATTTGAAGCTGCACCTGCTTGGCATGGCTCCCGTTCCGCAAATCGATGCGGAGATGCGTGCCCATGCCAAGCGTGATCGGGCGGATCTTCGTCGCGTGGTGATGGCGCGCATCCAAAAAGAAGGTGGCAACCCGGTTAAAACTTGGCGTCAGCTCGAAAAGGCGATCGAAATCGACCTGACGTTGGAAGAGTGCCGCGAACGATCGATTCAGGCCACTTATCACAGTGTGAATGTCTCCGACGCCGAAGCTGTCCAAGCCGCGTTGTCAAAGATCCGTTCGACCGACGGCCCGATTCGCGGCGTGATCCAGGGTGCAGGTTCAGGACAAGACGCACGCTTCGATCGCAAGCGTCCAGATAAGGTCGCTCAGTGCTTCAGTGCCAAAGTCGACGGCACCATTTCGCTTGCCGCCGCGACACAGAACGATCCATTGGAATGGTTCATCGGCTACGGTTCGATTAGCGGACGTTTTGGCGCCAACGGGCACACCGATTATTCGGCCGCCAATGACATGCTTGCCAAGCTGATCGGGCGACTGCGCCAGCAACGGCCACAAACCCGTTGCGTGACTTTTCATTGGCACGCTTGGGGTGATGTCGGCATGGCAACCAAACCCGAAGCCAAATTGGCGCTCGACATGATCGGCATGGAATTCATGCCGGCGGAAGAAGGCCTGCAGCATTTCCTTCGCGAAGTGGAACATGGTGGGAACGAAGCTGAGGTCCTGATCACGGACCGACGTTATGTCCGGAAGTTCTTTCCGTCGGAGTCTTCACGCTGGATCGAGTCTCCCGATCGTCCTTCCCCGATGCTTGATCCGACCGAGCGGATGGACGACTCAAACCCAGAAACTTTCGCAGTCACGCTTCATCCTCAGAACGATTTGTTTCTAAAAGATCACTTGGTGGTGGGACGGCCAACGCTGCCTTTCGTGATGGCGATTGAAATGCTGGCCGAGGCCGCCCGTTGGAACTCTTCACAGCAAGTCACTCGATGTCGCGATGTGGTGGCATCCATGCCTCTCAAATTTGCGACGGACGATCCGTTGGCAATTGAGATTCTGAAAAGCGATGCCAGTTCATCCGACCGCTGGTCCTTGGTCAGTGACCTTCGCCGAAAAGATGGCCGATTGGTTCAGTCACGGCGTCAACATTTCTCGGCAGCGTTTGATTTGGGATCGCCAACCACCAAACGCGGTTCGATTGAAGTTGCACGGGTTGAAGAGTTGCCCGTTCCCTACGTCGACGAAACCGCGCCGGTCTATCATGGGCCATCGCTTCAGTGCTTGAGAAGCATTGGCTTCCTGAACGTTGCCGGCAGTGCCACCGCAACGTCCACCGACAAACCAGTGGCCGTCGGCACCATCGTCGCACCGAGCCCAGCACACCTTGCTGGCGAATCTCGACCGCTGATGGGATGGGTTCTGTCGCCCGCAACGATGGATGCGGTGCTTTACGCTGCGGGAATGCTCGCCTACCGAGTGGGCGGCAACCCCAGCCTGCCGATTTCTTTCGACACCATCGACTTTGGCCGACTGCCTGATCCTGGCGAACCGCTCCGAGTCCAGGTTCGATGGGAAGAAGACATTCCTGGCAAAGGTCCGGAATCCGCAGCGGGCGGACGATTGTCGGCGTTGCTTCTGGGGCAAAACCAAGACGTGATTTTGCAGTTGCATGGATACCGAGTTGGTTGGTTGCGTTAGAGATGTATCACGCGACGACCTCCCTTCCAGCGATTCTGCCATCGCAGTGGTACACCGACGCTGACTTCAATCGGCGTGAGCGGACGGCGTTACGTCGCGACGGATGGCAACTGGTGGCCGCCGCGTCTCAACTGGCAAATTCAGGCGACTACGTCGCGATGGACTGCCTCGGGCTCCCACTGGTCGTCCGCAACCACGACGGTGAACTGGTCGCATTTCAAAACGTCTGTGCCCACCGGCAATGCCAACTCGTCCCAAAGGGACAGGGCACATCGGAAGAATTAAGATGTCCGTACCACGGCTGGCGTTACGGGGCTGATGGCCGAACACGAAAGATCCCCGAAGCAAAGAACTTCCCTTACTTTGACCGTGAAAAGCACCGCTTGACCGGCTATCCGGTTCACCAAATTGGTCAATTGGTTTTCGTAGATCTCGCTGTCGACAAGAGGTCCGACGAACCAAGTGATCCGCAGATGTCTTGGCCCGCACCATGGCTGAGCGAACTGGCCGCCCGAACCAATTCAGATGACTGGCAATTGGTTCTGTCGGATGAGTTGAGTTACCCGTGCGACTGGAAGATTCCCATCGAAGGATCGCTCGAAAGTTATCACCTCAGCGAAGTGCATTCTGAAACATTCGGAACAGACCCGGGCGAAAACGCGAGCACGCATGAATTGCTTCCCTGGGGAACTCGCTTCGCAACCGACGCCCGGGAGGACTCTTTCTTGGCCAGAATCGAGGAACGTGTGATGAAGTACTTGGTCGGCAATTTTGGCCCTGAATACCACCATGTGCACGCGTTTCCAAATATCATGGCATCGTTCACCGACACCATGAGTTTGGTCTACCAAATCACCCCGGTGGTCGATTGCGCAACCGATGGCCAAAGCGGCGGAACTCCCCAAAGCAAAATGAAAGTGTTCGGATTTACGCGAAAGTCCAAGCGCAGCGGTCCCGTTGGAAGATTGCTTTCGCGAGGACTTGGTCGGAGCGCGGCTTCCATGGCACAAAAGGTCTTGGCAGAAGACGCGGCGATTTTCCCCAAGGTTCAAGCGGGGATGAACGCCGCTGTGAGTCACCATCGCCAAACACCCGAAAGAATCTTTGGACGTTGCGAAGAACGTCTGCACGCGTTTCACGTGCATTGGAACCAACAAATGAAACGTCACGGATAAGGACAGGACGGCAATCATGCAGAGTGACTCCTATCAAACGAATGCAACGTTGGACCTACTTGGAAAACGAGCCTTGGTCACGGGAGCAAGCCGTGGCATCGGCAAAGCCATCGCTCTCGAACTCGCTTCACGCGGTGCGTCGGTCGCGATCAACTTTTTGAAGTCAGAAGAGCAAGCCGTCCAAGTCGCGACGGAGGTTTCCAACCTCGGTCGAAACGTCATGCTCGTGCGGGCCGATGTGTCTTCGAAAGACGATGTCACCGCGATGGTGGACACGGTTGCCGACAAATGGGGTGGACTGGACATCGTGGTCAGCAACGCCGCCGCCGGTGGCTTTCGCGATCTGAACGATCTCACGCCGGTCAACTTCGAAGCTGTTTTGCGCAGCAACTCCGCTCCCGTGGTTTGGCTCGCGCAAGCGGCTTGGCCTCATTTGGCCAAGGGTGACGATCACGGCAAACTGGTCGCGGTGAGCAGCCACGGATCCAACTGGGCGGTCCCGCACTACGGTGCCATCGGCGCTTCCAAAGCGGCGCTCGAAGCCTTGGTCCGTCATCTTGCATTGGAACTGGGCGACCATGGGATCAACTTCAATTGCGTCTTGCCTGGCATCATCGCAACGGAAGCAATCGCCAGCATGCCTGGATCGGAAGGTTTGATCGAAGCCGCGACCGAACGCATGATGGTCGGGCAACGACGCCTGTGCGAACAAGATGTCTCTTCCGTGGTGGCGTTTTTGAGCGGACCAGGCAGTGACCTCATTCAAGGCCAAACGATCGTCGTCGACGGCGGAGTCAGCATTCGCGTCTAACCGTCTCAACCATTTCATCTCATCCATTTTCATCTCATCCGGCGAGTCGCTGCCCCGACGTCACGCCGCCATCATCCCACGCAACACAACGAACGAGTTCGTCATGGTAGATCCCCTGATGCTTCGCCGAGGTACCATCGCTTTGGCGGTAGTTCTGATCGGCATGATTGGATGGCAAGTCGCGAAAACGGCTCCTGGTTCGTTGCCCGGCGAGACTTCGGACAAGGTCGCAAAAGAGACACCCGAACTGAGCCTGGGCAGCTTCGCACAGCCGGTCCGGCCTTCGCGAGCCGAAGGCGAAAGTGAGTCGTCGCGCGACTTGACGCTGCGAGTTGGCCAGATTGGCTCCGCCCCGCGCCGCGACGAGTTGATGACGTTGCGAGCACTCCCAGAATCCGAACGCGACTGGATGCGGGCATACAGCAACGCCAAAGGTCACGCTTGTCGTGTGCTGACGCCGGGTGCCTCGGTCTCGTCGTCGTTTTCGCGAGTGCGTCCCGGACAACATGGCGAACTCGGTCGTCCGTCAGCGATCACGATTGGACTGGAGATGGCCAACGAAGGCCGCCAGAAGCTTCCGGCGGTGACCCGCCAACAGGTGCTTAAGTATTTCGAGGACCATCGTCTCTCCGTCCAACCCAACTTGTATTACGACGAAGAAGGTCGGGTCTACTTTGGCACTGACTGCGCCGCCGCGTTCTATGAAATCGAACGCCCTGGCTACACGATTGAACCGGAACCCATGATCAATGTCGCGGTCAGCCGTTTCCGAACGCTGGGTTTGATGGGCACACCTGATGACTCGGGCGTGGTAATCGGACGCACCTTGGCAATGATGTTCGCGTTTGAAAAGAGTGACGCGACGGTGTCGGGCGTTGCCGATAGTGGTCGCCAGGCGCTGGAGCTGATGCTGCTTCATCTGCCGCAGGATTCCACCGCAGATGACTTCGAATTGGAGGTCTACATCACCAGTGAAGAACGCACGAACTTGCATCGTCTGGATTTGGGTAACCAGGCGGTGAACTCACCATTGCCAACGATCTCCTCCGAGGTTCGATTTGACAAGATGATTTTGATGGGCATGTACCCCGCGGAACCCGTGGTCACCAAGATCCATTTTCGTTCGGCAGGCATCCTATCGATGGAAATGATCAAACGTTTGACACGAGGTACCAGTGACCGAACGGCGATGAGCCTGACCGAGATCCTGGACGAGTTTGGCAAGTTGTCTCTGGAAGCGCCCGTCAATTCGACGCCGAAGTACGAGGACGCGGAAGTCGCGGAGGCGGCACGACGCAAGTACGAACGATTGCGTGCGATGCGTGAAGAGATTTCTCGCGACGACGCGATTTTAGATTCCCCCAAGCGAGCGATGATGACCGGCTTGGACGACTGAATCAGCGCAAACAAGAAGCCGATTCGTCTCCGAACCGGCTTCGCGTTTCTCAAACTTTGCTGTCGAGGATCAGCGATCGCCGCGGCCACCGTAGCCGCCACCGCCGCCGTATCCACCGCCACCACCGTAGCCGCCACCGCCGCCGCGGTTTCCGCCGCCACCGCCATAGCCACCTCGGCCGCGTCCGCCGCCACCGCCACCGTATCCACCACCACCGCCACCACGCGGTTCACGTGGACGAGCTTCGTTGACCGTCACGCTGCGACCGTCAATTTCTTGTCCGTTCAGGTTTTCGATCGCGTCTTTTGCGCCTTCGGCGTCCGCCATTTCGACAAAGGCAAATCCGCGACTACGTCCTGTCTCTCGATCCATGATGATGTTCACAGATGACACTTCGCCATACTGTTCGAACGCCCCACGAAGCTCATCCTCCGTGGCTTTAAACGAGAGGTTCCCGACATAAATGTTCGTCACTAATCTAATACCCTGCAAACCGTCACCAACGAGGCAAGATGCCTCTCGCATTCAGGTTCGTTTCACTGGAAAACGCTTCCAAAACAAACCAACCAACCCGAATGTGGTGCTCAACTGACTGCGCAGCGTGAACCATCCTCATACCTCAGTCAATCCCAACTTTTTGACGCGATGATGGAATTCACGAAACAATTCCCTCGCGTCGCAATACCGTCAACTCGGGGTGTCACGTTCGCCATCCATCCCGATCCGGTCATGGATCGGCACCTCAATCCGGAAGTCTCGGCAGCACCTTAAGATACGTCGGCCAAAATCTTCTTCGCAGTTCGCTCCGCCGCCGCGATGACGGGTGCGATCCCCACACCGCCCAGTGCATTCGTGTTCAGATGCAATCCGGTGAATGGCTCCAACGCGGAACGGATCGTTTCGACCTTTTCCAAGTGCCCAACCTCGTACTGAGGCATCGCCTGATTCCACCGAACCACGCGGATCACCGACGCAAGCTCGTCAATTGACAAGGCTTGGTCGAGCCCAATCAGATCCCCCAGTTCCTTTCGCACCACGGAAACAATTTCGTCGTCGCTGCGCTGCAGGATTTCAGGTTGCAAGACACCACCGACAAACGCCCGGATGATGACGTGATCGTCCGGTGCCCGCTGCGGGAATTTGGTGCTAGCAAAGCTGCCCGCCAAAACGTGACGCTGTTCCTTTGGCGGCACGACAAAACCAAACGTATCCGGCAACCGTTCAACATATTCTTTCCGCACAGCCATCACCACGATGGCGGTCGAGGCAAAGGGAATGCTGCGAAGTGTTTCCGATGCCTTTTCGCTCCAAGACTGAACCAAACCTGCCGCCACGTGCGCCGGCGTTGAGATCACGACTTGATCGAACTCCGACGAATCTTCCAAGCCTGGCGATGCACCGGAATCGATGTTCACTCGATAACGCCCATTGTCGGCCTGTTCGATCGACAGCACTGATGTTTGCAGTCGAATACTCTCACGACCGATGAAGTCAGCGAGTGTATCCATCCACTGCTTCATGCCCTCTGGAAAGGCGCGAAACTTTTCGTAGCGAGCCCCGCTGCTGGCTTGTTCGGTGGAGTCCTCTCCAGATCGAACGCGGCGGATGGTCGCCTTTGCCAATGATCCGTCTTGCGACTCCATGTCCCACAGTGGCTTCATCGTCGCCGCCATGCTCAACCGATCCACGTCCGCGGTGTAGATCCCAGCCACCAACGGCGCCACGATGTTATCCAAGCACTCGGGTCCCAACCTTCGCCGGACAAACGCGCCCACACTTTCGTCAGCAACGCTGTTGTCTCGAGGCGGTATCAAACGCTCGCGAAGCAAACGCAACTTTCCTGGCCAACTCAACAAAGGCGTTGTGATCATCGACCAAAGCCGGGTTGGTCGCATCAAGACAAACCCTTCGGGAATGGGGACCAACTGGTCGCCCGTCGCAATCATGGCGCCACGACCGTTGGGATTGGGGCGCAGCAGCTGATCCGCGACTCCCAACTGCTCACACAATTCGATGGCTGCGGGTGGCGCGGTGGCGAACATGTCGGCACCGTGATCGATGACGAACCGATTGCCAGCCTCATCCGTCACGGTTTCGGTATGGATGACTCCGCCGAGTCGATCGGCTGCTTCAAATAGCGTGACGTTGGGCTGCGGCTTGCCTTGTTTCTTTGCCAACAAACGCAGGTGAGCGGCGGTCGACAATCCCGACAAACCACCACCAATGATCGCAATGTTCATCTACTGAACTGGCTCACTGATTCGTTGGCTGCATGCCGTAGCCTGGACCACTTTGATCCATGCTGCCGTCTTCCATCATCATGGGTTCGCCATAGTTCTCGCCATAGTCGGGTGGGCCCATCCCCATGTTCATGTCGTCGTAACCCGAGTTGCCGTAGCCCCCCATTCCATTGCCGCCACGGCTCGCACCCATTTTCGCGAAGGCAGAGACCATACTGAACATCGGCTGAATCGCAGCAATTGTTTGCTCCGATGCCTCGTGAAATGCGGTGGCACTGTTGGCCGATTCGAGTGGGGCCAAAAAAGAGTCCAGCATTTGCGGGGCCTGGGTTGCCATTCCAGCAACCATTGGATTCGCGGCACCGGCACCTGTGTTCAACGATGCCATGGTGGCCTCACCATCGCTCATTCCATTCAGCTTTTCGGTTTGCTCTTTGATCCAATCTGGAAACCGCTCCGAAACACCCTTTGGAATCCAGTAGCCGTCTACTTTGACAATCTCGATCGAACCACCGCGGTTGCCGCGTCGCTGGCCAGGCTGAGTCGCACCCGAACCGACGGGTTGGATCATTGCGGAGTCTTCCTTGAAACTCCCAACTTCCCACCGAGCCTCTGAACTGGTGAAGGAGCCGGTGAGCTGATGAAGGTAAGGTGCCATCACACTGCTACGTTCTCGAAACCAAGCGGTGAAGCCTTGTCCGCGGATGGACTCGGGTGAGAACGCGTTGTCCGCCATGCCTACTCGAATCATGTTGGCAAGCGGCAGAAGCAATTCATCAAACGCTTCGCTGAATGCACTCGGACTGCTGGGATCACCGGACGACAAACGCGGATGTGACTTGATCCAGTTTTGGCGAGTCACCAAGAGATCCGCCAAACGGTAGAGCTGTTGATTGCCTTGGTTCCATTCGTTCGGATCGACTTTCTGCATCGCCAGATCCACCAACTGATCCAGATCGCTGCGGTAAGATGGAGGCAGGGCGTCGAAGATAACCGCCAAGTGTCCGTCACGAAGCTGCTGCTGTATCTGCGACACCGCTTCATCAGCCGACAATCCGGCGGCCAACGGTGTGTACGCCGGGGCTGCCGGTGGCGTTGGCAGCGGGTCGGGCGCGGGAGCCGATTCCGCCGACGCCACCTGACGCAATTCGTCGCTCAATGCCTGACGTTGCGACTTCAGCCGTTCGGCGATTTCTTCGGCTTGAATGCGACTCTCCGCAACCAAGCTTCTCATCGGCACGCTGACTTTCCGTCCATTGGACATCAGCAGGATGACGTTGTCGTCCCACAGCCCAACCATCTGCGCTTGAATGGTGCGGTTCCCCACGAGGCTGGTCCAGTTCTCGGCGGGCAATTGGGTTTGCGCGCAGATCGCCAATCCGATCGCAAGCGAAAGGCTTGAGAAAGGACGCGAAAGCAACCGAAAGAAGACTTGGCGATCAAACATGATCGATGGCCTGAATGGAATGATGAGATAAAGGAAGGTCGGTGTCGGATGCGAGGCCTCGGGTGCTATGAACGTCCCACGTTCGGCCCGACTGAACCACGGCACTGCCAATCCATCTCTCTCCGTAGGCCAGGCACCCGTCGTCACCACGCCGCTCGACGCCATCCAGTATAGTAACTCCCGCAAGAGAGGTCGCCGACATGAACCAGCATCTGGGAGCGGAACGAAAGATGGACGAAGTGGACTACCCAGATGAGGAAGAGAAACAGCAGCTCCGCGAAAAACACTACAACGCGACCATCATCAAACGAATCGACCTGACGGAAGACCTCGCTCGATTCCGCATTCAGTGCGACGAACCGTTCATGCCGTTTGTGCCAGGGCAGTACGTCGCGATCGGACTGGGGAACTGGGAACCCCGGTTGCGTGGGACTCAACCAGAAGACGTCCCGATCAAAAAGTCACGCAAACTGGTCCGCCGCGCATACTCGATTTCATGTCCGATCTTGCACGACGCAGATTCGCCGCACGCCGGCCAACTGGCGCCGGTGGACGAGATCGACTACCTGGAGTTCTACATCACCCTGGTCCGCCAAGGCGCCACGTCGGCGAGCAAACCACCTGCGCTGACGCCTCGCCTGTTCGGCAAAACCGACGGAGATCGAATCTGCGTGGAGAAAAAGATCACGGGACGTTACCTGTTGGGCGATATTCCTTTGGACGAGAACGTTCTGATGCTCGGGACGGGGACCGGCGAAGCACCTCACAACGCCATGGCCACAACGCTGTTGTCCAACGGCCATCGCGGCAAGGTCGTGGTGGCCACCAGCGTTCGCTTCCAGTCCGATCTCGGATACCAGCCCGAACACGATGAACTGATGCGTCGCTTTCCGAATTACTGCTACCTGCCTCTGACAACTCGCGAGCCGAAGAACCTGGAACCGAACCGTCCCGATTACGTCGGCAAGCAATACCTTCAAACAATCTTCACTTCCGGTCGACTGGCTGAATTGGTTGGCGATCCGCTGTCCCCGTCAAACACGCACGTTTTCCTGTGCGGCAACCCAGACATGATCGGCTACGTTCCGCCAGGTGCGGAAACTCCTGACAGGCCGGGCATGCTCCCTCTGTTGCGTGCGGCCGGTTTCCACGATGCTGATGAAGCTTCCGGGCCAGGCACAATTCGCTTCGAGAAATACTGGTAGCCTCTGACCATCTTCTTGCAAGATTCGGCTTCGTAAAAACAACGCATTGCCTGCTGACCGCTGAAACCGAACCATCTAAGACAGACTCTTCACACGCACGAGCACATCATCCCACGAGAGTGATCATGGACCTCAACAACACCATCGCTTTGATTCTTGGTGGCGGCCGCGGGACTCGCCTGTTTCCGTTGACAAAGATCCGCGCCAAACCCGCTGTGCCATTGGCGGCCAAGTATCGCTTGATCGACATTCCGATCAGCAATTGCATCAACAGCGGCCTGAATCGTGCCTACGTGCTGACCCAATTTTTGTCGGAAAGCCTGCACCGTCACCTTCGTCAGACCTACACGTTTGACCATTTCAACGGCGGCTTTGTCGAACTGCTGGCGGCTCAGCAAACCGTCAACTCAGGAACGGACTGGTACCAAGGCACCGCCGATGCGGTTCGCAAGAACCTGGTCCACCTTCGTGAAAGCTGGATCAAACACGTGCTGATCCTTTCGGGTGACCAACTGTACCGAATGGATTTTCGAGAAATGATGCGGACGCATATCGAATCCGGTGCGGCCGCGACCATCGCGGGCATTCCCGTGACTCGCAAAGACGCTTCCGCGCTGGGCATCATGCAAGTCGATGACTCCGGCCGCGTGACCGGCTTTGTCGAGAAGCCACAAACCGAAGAGGAGATCGCGAAAGTTCGCATGGAGCCTAGCTGGATCGACGCTCGCGGCATCGAAAGCCAAGGGCGTGACCTACTGGCCAGCATGGGCCTGTACATTTTCGACAAGGACCTGATGGTCGACATGTTGGAAAGCAGCACACACAGCGATTTCGGCAAAGAAGTGTTCCCGGAAGCGATCAACACGCACAAGGTTCAGCTGCACCTGTTCGATGGCTACTGGGAAGACATCGGTACCATCCGCTCGTTCTACGAAGCCAACCTGTCGCTGGCCAGCAAGAACCCGCCGTTTGACATCCGCAATCGACATTCACCGATCTACAGCCGGCCTCGCTTTCTGCCACCAACGATCATTGGCGACGCCAACATCCGGGGCAGCTTGATCGCCGACGGCTGCCGAATTGGCGACAATGTCACGATCGAAAACAGCGTCATCGGCCTTCGAACGGTCATCGGCGACAACGTGACGATTAAAGACAGCGTGGTCATGGGAGCGGACTTCATCGAAATGCGTGGTGCCAATCGCGACGGCCGTTTGCCGCTGGGCGTCGGAGCCGGCAGTTACATCGAAGGCGCGATCCTCGACAAAAATTGCCGCGTGGGACAAAACGTTCGCATCACCAATGCCGCGAAGGTCGACCACCAAGGCGAAGACGATGACCTGCAAATTCGAGACGGCATCAGCATCGTGATCAAGGATGGTCAGATCAACGACGGATTCCAGTGCTAAGACTGAGGTCATTGGCGGCTGGCTTATTAGGAGAAGAGTCCGGTGGAACCGGACCTACGTGACTCGAAGACACGCCAGCGTTTTGGGACGGGCAATAGTGCCCATCCTACGTCGGTCGAGAGACACGGAAGGGTCAACTGTAGGTTGGCCACTCTTGGCCGACCGCGAACACGCGCGGCCTGTCAAGGAACACGCGGGCTGCGATCATTGGCTCGCAGGAGCGTCCGGTAGAACCGGACCTACGCCATAACGCTGAATTGTCTTGCGGTGAAAGTGGGCTCAGGGCAACTGCGCTGACCAATTTGCACCAGAAGCCCGAAGAGACGCCAACGTTTTGGGATGGGCAAGAATGCCCATCCTACGTCGGTCGAGAGACATTGAAGAACCAACTGTAGGTTGGCCACTCTTGGCCGACCGCGAACACGGGCGGCCTGTCGAGGAACACGGGGGGCTGCGATCATTGGCTCGCAGGAGCGTCCGGTAGAACCGGACCTACGCCACACCGCAAATTTCCTCCCGGTGGAAGGGAGCTCAGGAGTTGGTCGACTCTTTGGCGGCGCCAAGTTGGCGAGTGACAGCTTCGATTGGAATTGGGATGCCTCGCAGGCAACCTTCCAAAACCAAGTCCGTGCCGACGACGCCTTGGAAGCGGGCAACGATCATGCGGCCACGGCGAGCTTTTTCGAGCTTCACCAACACGATCAAGTTATCGCCGGGGGTCACGACTCCGCGGAAACGGACTTCGTCAACACCACCGAAACCGACCATGGCGGCGCCGAGAAGATCGTGCTTTTGGGTGTAGTAGCTGGAAAGCTGAGCGACTGCTTCCAACATCACCACACCGGGCATCAGCGGCATGCCGGGCATGTGACCGCGAACCCAGAATTCATCTTCCGTGATGGCCTTGTACGCTGCGCAAGCATGCTGATCGAGATCCTCATAGAGAATCGCCGTCAGCTGTTCCATTTCGTGCCGCTGCGGGTTGTACTCGCGAATCGCATTGATGTCTGCGATTGGCTTTTCAATGTCCAGCAGAGCCGGGTCCAGGATGAATTCGCTACGTGCCACGATCAGGTCTTGATTTTCTTACGCTTTGCTTTGCGGGCTTTGGCGTTGGCAGGACGTTTGCCGTGGTTGGCTTTCTTTGGTTTCCGGTGGGGCTTGGCCACTGTATCGGTCACTATGGAAGAGGGGAGACGAATGGAAACGGCAAGCAGATGGCGAATGAAACCGTCGGCCAACACGAGCGGATGCGAAGGCTTGTGACCTAGCGTTCTCGGTAGACGATGCGACCTTTGGTCAAATCGTACGGAGAGAGTTCCACGCGAACCTTGTCGCCTGGGACAATCCGAATGAAGTGCTTTCGCATGCGGCCGGCAACGTGTGCCATGACTTCGTTGCCGGTTTCCAATTGCACGCGAAAGCGAGTGTTGGCGAGGGCCTGTGTAACGGTGCCCTCGACTTCAAAAGCTTCTTCTTTCTTACCCAAAATTGAACCTTCTTAGCGTTTGCTAAACTGAACGCCACGGCGAGCACCGCGAAGGCCTGGTTTCTTACGTTCCTTCATACGTGAATCACGCGTCAGGAAGCTGCCTTCACGCATTGGATCGTGCAGAGCCTCATCGTGGCTGCACAGGGCACGAGCCAAGCCCATGCGGACGGCGCCGCTTTGGCCGGTCATGCCACCACCGGAAACGCGAACCAACAGGTCGACCGATCCGGTCAATCCCGCTGCATCGAGCGTTTCAGTGATCGCGTAGCGATGTTGATCGTTGACGAAATAGTCTTCGATCGATTTTCCGTTGATTGTGATGTTACCGCTGCCGGGACGCACGCGAACTCGGGCAACGCTGCTTTTGCGACGACCTGTTCCCAGTGCGTCGCCGTTGATCTTGTCTTTTTTAACTGAAATCATGGATCAGACCCGCATGATGCGGTCGGTGAGGACGTGTGGGAACTAGGCGGTGGCTTTCTTGCTGGTGCGAGCCAATTCGGTTGGCTGCTGAGCGGTGTGTGGGTGCTCAGGACCAGCGTAAATTTTCAGCTTGCTCAGCATTTGGCGAGCCAGCTTGTTTTTCGGAAGCATGCGACGAACAGCGTGAAACAGCAAATCCTCAGGTTTGCGATCACGACGATCTTGATAGCTTTCCAAACGCAGTCCGGTGTAACCGGTGTACCACGTGTAGTGCCGATCACTCATCTTGTTGCCAGTCATGGCGATCTTCTCGACGTTGGTCACGATGACGAAGTCACCGCAATCCACATGTGGGGTGTACTCAGGACGATGCTTTCCCATCAACACAACAGCGATATCGCTGGCGAGTCGACCGAGGACTTCGTCACTGGCATCGACGACGTACCACTGTTTTTCGATTTGGCCGGGTTTGGCCATGTAGGTTCGTTGAACAGCCACTGCTTACAACTTCTGACAAAAGGGCACCGAAAATTTGAATCGCAGAACCTACTCGACCGACCCCAAGGCCGGCAAGGGCTATTTGGGAAACGTTTGTAGGCTTTTTGGGCGAAATGGGACAGCGGAGCTAGCCGGCCTTCGTTCGTGACTCCGCCGTCGAAGTGGTCGTGCGACCGGACTTTGACGAGGCGGTCGATTCGGAACGAGGCTTCCGCTCGGGCTTGGCCGTCAACTGAATTGGCGGCACCGAAGCGGACCCGCCATGAAAGGTGCGTTTCCCGTCAATGGTGTGATCCAAGACGAACGCTCCCGCTGGCATCCCTTTTCGCGGCGAGACACGCAAAATCGCAGCGTGCCCGCACTGAGGGCATCGAATCCGAAGGCTATGCGCGTCCAATATCTTTTGAATGGATTGAGCAAGTTCTCGATTTTCTTCGATCGTCTCCAGCGACTGCCCCACCAAGGACTGCAACCGCGATTGCAGCGTCAACCGGATGGTTCGCTGAATTCGATTCAATTCCCACTGCAGCGACTGCAACATCTGGCCAGGAGCAACCTCGCTCCCCACCGCAGCGGCACCGACGGCACCCGCCGTCCCCTGAAGCGTCTCCTTGGAAGAACCCCGCGTTGCGGCGATGGATTGCTGACGGGCGGGCTGGGCATCATCCAAGACGCGGATCCATTGTTGAAGACACAGAGATAAAGACACGGACGAGAGACCAAGCGACATCCTGATTAACCGCCTCTCGGTTTCAAAAGTTTTCTCTAGACACGAGGTTATACAAAATGTATAAGTTGTCCAGTGGAAATCGCTGCAATCGATTTCCTCAGCGTTTCCGGAGTTGTCGGCCGAGACGCGCTGGGGGGAAGGACCGGGTCAATCGGCGTTTTCCATGCCAGTGGTGCAGTCGACCCACGTTGGAGGCAAACTCCGTTTTTGACGTCACTTCCCGTGGCGATCTGGGCGGATGTTTAAGTAGTGTCGGCCCCACTGGACGTTTCCGCCCCCTTCTCGCCCGAGCAGTCAAGCAGGCCCATGTCGGTCAACCAACAAACGGTCGAAGAAACCAAAGCACAGATCCGTGGTTTGGTGAACGAAATCGCAGCTCTCTCAAAGAGCGGTGCCACCGCCTCGGAGTTTTATCCAGAGCTGCTTTCGAAAATCATCACCGCCCTGGCAGCCGCCGGTGGTGCGATTTGGTTGCTCGATGACGACCAACAACTACGGCTGCAGTACCAAATCAATGCGGAACCTTCGATTCTGAACGAAGGCACGGAAGACGCCGATCGACACAACCGATTGATCCGCCGAGCCGCGGCCGCCGGCCAATCTCTTTTGGTCCCGCCCTACAGCGGAACGACCGACGGCGACGCGGAAGGAAACCCGACCCGTTATCTGTTGGTGCTGGGTGCACTGCAGCATGACGGACAAAAGGACGGCTTGATTGAGATCTTCCAACGCCCCGACACGGCACCGGATACCCAACGTGGCTACCTGCGGTTCCTACAGCAGATGTGCGAATTGGCGGCGGAGTGGCTTCGCAGCCAAAAGTTGCGAACACTCGGTGATCGCCAAACCCTTTGGCAACAAGCCGACTCGTTTGCCCGCGCCGCTCACGAATCACTCGATCTCAAAGAAACCGCCGCCATCGTCGCGAACGAAGGCCGCCGATTGATCGGCTGCGACCGAGTCAGCGTGGCCATCAAGAAAGGCCGCAAGTGCAAGGTGGAGGCCATCAGCGGCCAAGACACCATCGAGAATCGCTCGAACATCGTTGCAGCCCTGAACGTCCTGGCAACTCGAGTGGTCGCCGCCGGCGAACCTCTTTGGCACGACGGGTCCACGGAAGATCTGCCGCCGCAAATTGAAGAAGCCCTCGAGGATTACGTCGACCTTTCCTACGGCCGCAACTTGGCCGTCCTTCCGCTGCGTGAACCACAACGCAAACTCGGTCACGAAGCCGAGGTGGGTGCCGCCGGAGAAGTCGACCGCGACAACGCTCACCGCGGCGAAGTCATCGGTGCGTTGATCGTGGAACAAATCGAATCAGATCTGCCGCCGGAAATCTTCCGCCAACGTTGTGACTTGGTTTTCGAACACGGCACTCGAGCCATCGCGAATTCGCAAGCACACTCGAATCTCTTCCTGATGCCGCTGTGGCGGACACTCGGTCGCGCCACCTGGGTTCTGCGGGCTCGCACCCTGCCCAAGACTGTCGGTGTGATCGCGGGCATTGCCGCATTGATCTGCGGATTGATCTTCATCCCGATGGAGTTCGACCTGGAAGCCGAAGGCACCTTGAAAGCCGAAGCCCGCCGCGAAGTCTTCGCCGGAATCGACGGCGAGGTCCGTGAAGTGCTGGTGGACCACAACTCGACGGTCAAAGCCGGTGATCCACTGGTCAAGATGATCAACCCGGACATCGATATCGAAATTGAAGATCTGCGTGGGCAAATCCGCACGACGATGGCGGAACTGAATCGCATTCTGACGCAGTCACAAAATCGCTCGCAACTGAAGCCCACGGAGCGATTGGCAATTGAACTGGAAGAAGTCGAAGTCCGCACCAAGCTCAAGGCACAACAGGCCAAGCTCGAGCTGAAAGAGCAAAGAGCCGCGGATCTGATTGTGCGATCGCCCATCGACGGAATCGTTGTTTCGTGGGAGGTCGAGAAGATGCTGCTCAACCGACCGATCCAAACGGGCCAAGTCCTGATGGAAATCGCGGATCTCTCCAAACCCATGTATCTCGAAGTTGAGATGCCGGAGAAACGTGAAGGTCACTTGGATGAGTTCATTCAGAAAAACAAAACGCAAGTCCTCGATGTGGATTACATCCTGGCATCCAACCCGGACGAAGCTCTGCCGGGCAAGCTCCCCGTCGAAAACATTTCGCTTCGCGCGGATACCAGCGAAGAGCATGGCTCGATCATCAAAATGCGTGTCCTGCCCGACCTAACGGAACTGAACAAGTTGTCGCCCAGCCCCGGCACCAAGCTGACCGCCGACGTGAAATGCGGCAAACGTGCCAGCGGCTTTGTACTGCTGCATGAGGTGCTCGAGTGGCTCTACAAGTTCATGTTCTGATTCCGAAACGCTTCGCAAACTCCTTCTCTCCTCTCCCTTCTCTTCTTGACCCCCACCACGAGTTTCCCTTGATGAACACCTGGCGTTTGATCTTTGCAGCAATGGCTTGCATCGGCACCGCGTTGATCAGTGCTGACTTGGCGACGGCTCAAACTGGATCCGCAACCGATCCGTCGACAGTCTCGCAAAACTGTTCTGTCAAATTCATCCGCAAGGTGGACATCCCTGCCGAGGTCGAAGGCAAGCTGGTTGAACTTCCGATCGAAGAGGGCATGAGTGTTTCCAAAGGCGACTTGCTCGCACTGGTCGACGACACGTCCGCTCGGTTGGCCTTGGAATTCAAGAAAGCGGAAGAGAAGGAAGCTCAACTCAACGCGGCCAACGAAGTCAATCTCAAAGACGCTCGCAACAACGAAGAACTGGCCCGCGCCGAGGCGGAGTCCTTTCGCGAGCTGTACGAAAAAGGTGCAACGCCTTACTACGAGATGAAGAAGAAAGTGCTGGAAGCCATCCGAGCTCTGCTTCGGATCGACTTGGCAGAGATGCAAAAGAAAATTGCCGAGGCGCAGTACATCGCAAAACGCAGCGAACGTGAAATCGCCGAGTTCGAACTGGATCGTCGCCGCATCACGGCTTTGTTTGATGGCTACATCGAAATGCGAATCGCTCAGCTTGGCGAATGGGTTCAACCAGGATCACCAATCGCCACCTTGGTGCAACTGGATCGCCTGCGAGTGGTTGGCGACATCAGTGCCATCGAGTCCAACGGCATGGCTCGCGCGGGCGCACCAGTTGTGGTTCGCGTATTCAACTCGGCCGACCCCGACCAAGACTACGAAACCAACGCTCAACTGGGCTTTGTCAGCAGCGAAGTCGATGGGCTGAAACGCTATCGCATTTGGGTCGACATCGACAATCGCAAGGACAGCAACGGCAACTGGATGGTCAAACCCGGTATGGATGCGGAAATCATTTTTCAGTGATTGCAACTCTTCTCAATCGCTTCTTTGAACCATTCGCAACTTGATCTCTCGCGTAGCTTGACTCCATGACCACTTTGGCTGAATCACTGGTAAGCAGTTCGTCACGTGCACTGACCGTGCGCCGACGTCCTGACTTGACCGCCAGCCGCCACCACTACCAGGGACAAGGGTACTGGGTGGTCAAAGAGCCTGTTGGCCTGCAGTACTTTCGTTTTCACGACGAAGAGTATTTCATCCTGAACATGCTGGACGGGCATGTCAGTTTGCAGCAAATCAAAGACGGCTTCGAACAGCGGTTCGCGCCGCAAAAGATCACCTTTGGTGACTTGCAACAATTCATCGGCATGCTGCACCGCAGCGGCTTGGTGATCAGTAATTCACCCGGTCAAGGAAAGTCGCTTCGCGAACGCGGACGCAAGAAAAAGAACAAAGAGCTGCTGGGGAAATTCTCCAACGTCTTCGCCATCCGTTTCCGTGGCATCGACCCAGAAAAGATCCTGAACCGGATGCTGCCGATTTTCGGTTGGGTGTTCACGGTCCCCGCGTTGCTCTTCTTCATTGGCTTGTTCTTCGCCGCATCCTTGCTGCTCGCGACGCAGTACCAGACAGTTTACGCCAAGCTACCGACCTTCCACCAATTCTTCGCAGCCGATCGCTGGATCATCTTGGCGGCGACCATGGCCATCGTGAAAGTCATTCACGAATTTGGTCACGGGTTGAGCTGCAAGAAGTTCGGCGGCGAATGCCACGAAATTGGCTTCATGTTGCTGGTGTTCACACCATGTCTTTATTGCAACGTGTCCGACTCGTGGATGTTGCCCAACAAATGGAAACGCATTTGGATCGGTGCCGGCGGGATCTACGTCGAGATGATCCTCGCCTCGATCGCCGCGTTTGTTTGGTTCTTCAGTGAACAAGGCACGACGGTCAATGACTTGTGCCTCAACATGATGTTCTTGAATGTCGTGAGCACGGTCTTGGTCAACGGGAACCCGCTGCTGCGTTTCGACGGCTACTACATTTTGATGGATTACTTGGAGATTCCTAACCTCCGTCAAAAGAGCACCGAAGTTCTCAAACGTTGGTTCCAAACCACGTGTTTGGGATTGGAACTGCAAGAGGACCCATTCTTGCCAACCCGCAATCGATTCATGTTTGCGATGTTCACCGTTGCCAGCGTGATCTACCGCTGGGTGGTGGTGTTTTCGATCGTGTGGTTCGTGATGCAAGTCTTGGAGCCTTACGGCTTGCAAGCACTGGGACGGATCCTGGCCGTGATCGGCTTCTCGGGTTTGGTGGCCCAACCCGTCATTCAAACTTGGAAATTTGTTCGCACACCTGGGAGATTGTCAAAAGTGAAACGCGGACCGTTGTTAACGACGCTCGCCGTTGCGGGCGTGATCCTCGCCGCGGTGTGCTACATCCCTTTGCCGCACCACATCGACGCGGCGTTTGAAATTCGCCCCAGTCAAGCTGGCATGGTCTACGCCGGCGTGGTTGGTCGCGTGGAAGAGACCGTCCCGGTCGGAACTTTGGTCAGTGCCGGTGACACCATCGCCATGCTGAAGAATCCTGAACTGGAGATTCGACTGGCGGAACTTCAGGGCGAACGCAATCTCGCGAAAGTTCAATTGGCCAACTTAAAGTCACGCCGGTTGGATGACACCTCCGCCAAAATCCAGATCGAGATTCAAGAAGAGATGTTGGAAGCCATCGAGACATTGATGGCGAAGACGCAAGAAGAATTGGATCGCTTGAACGTTCGCGCAAAACGTGACGGTTTTGTACTTCCTCCGCCGGAAAGAAAGGAACAAGACACCAGTGATGGGCGTCTACCAAGTTGGACCGGCACGCCACTGCAAGAACGCAATCGCGGTGCGCTGCTGACCGCCGACGATTTGATCTGCGAAATCGGTTCGCCCGAAGCTTTTGAAGCGGTGCTGATCATCGACCAAGGCGATCGTCAGTTGGTCCGTGAATCACAAGAAGTCGACCTGAAATTGGATTCGCGTCGCTTGGAAACCTTTCATGGTTCCATCCAGGAGATTTCCAAGAAGCCGTTGGAAGCTGCATCGGCGTCCATGTCCAGCCAAACCGGTGGCAACCTGCAAACCGAAATCGACCCACAAACCGGACAGATCAAACCACGAAGCGTCTCGTATCAAGCACGTGTTCCGATCGAGGGAATCGATTGGCCACTGCGGCCCGGATACCGAGGTGCCGCCAAGGTTCATGTCGACCCGATGTCTCTAGGAGCACGTTTGTGGCGAGTCATTATCAAAACTTTCAACTTCGACTTCTGAGTGAGCTAGGTTTCCAACATCCTTTCCCATTTGCCGCGAATTCGCTTCTTTGACTCGATCAAACCTCACTGGAATCGAAGGCGTTTCAAAAACACAGATTCTTGATCCCCACCCGTCGCTTTCGCGTTGCGACGTTGGGGGGGATCACTACATTGGCCCCAAACACGCGAATCTCAACGTTACCTTTCCCCTTTTGATTTTTTGGAGATTTTGATGGCAGACGAAACCAAGACGGCAGAAGCCCCAGCAGCAGAAAAAGCCGCTCCAGCTGAAAAGGCTCAAAGCCAAGCTCAGGCTCCTGTGCAAGTTCAGGTCAACGACGACAACGCCGTTGCAACCTACGCGAACTTCTGCCGCGTGACCGGTTCGCCCGAAGAACTGATCATCGACTTTGGTCTGAACCCACAACCGATCGGTGTGCCAAAGGAACCTATCCAAGTCAAGCAACGCATCATCGTGAACTTCTTCACTGCGAAACGTTTGTTGGCTGCTCTTCAAATGTCGGTCGCTCGTCACGAGTCGGTCTTCGGCGTTTTGGAAACGGACATCAACAAACGAGTTCGTCCAGGCCTGCAACAGCAGCAACAGCAACAAGCTCCTGCCAAGTCGTGATCGACTGAGAGCTTCTTGAGACTCCCAAAGCCATCTCGTTGAGTTCAGCGAGATGGCTTTTTTTGTGCCGGGCCGACCGCGAAGCAAAACACGCGGGCAATTCAGAATGCAGTGGTTCGATTCAGCCCATGGTTCGAGGTAGCACTGGCACGCGGTATCCCCGATGATGGCACCGACCGCCATCGAATTTGTGTGATGGCCCTGCAATCTGAACATTCTCCCTCGCCACGAAAGATCGGATGTCGTCGATCGCATCCCAATCGAACCGCTCCGCTGATCCGGATTCCCTGCTGCCAAAGTTCGGACTGACGCAGTTCCGTCCCGGACAGCGAGACGTGGTGGACGCGTTGGCGAAGGGATCGGACTGTCTGTGCGTGATGCCGACGGGCGGTGGAAAGAGCCTGTGCTACCAATTGCCGTCGCTGGCGCGTGAGGGCACAACGATCGTCGTGTCACCGCTGATCGCACTGATGAAGGACCAAGTCGACGCATTACAGAAACGCGGCATCCAAGCCCGGTTGCTGAACAGCACGCAGTCGCACGGCCAGCAAGAATCGGTGATGGAAGAAATGGCGGCCGGTCGTTTGGACATGATTTACGTCGCACCGGAACGATTGCGAAACGGTCGCTTCTTAGATGTGGTTCCCAAAGCCAATGTGACCTTGCTGGCCGTCGACGAAGCTCACTGCGTGAGCGAATGGGGACACGATTTCCGCCCCGACTATTCGCGCCTTGGTCGTTTTCGGGATCGCTACCTCGGCGGAGTGCAAACGATTGGCCTGACCGCCACCGCCACCCCAACGGTTCGCGACGACATCTGCGAACTGTTGAACCTGAAACAACCAAAGATCTTTGTTACCGGCTTCGCTCGCACCAATCTGCGTTTCTCGGTCACGCCTTGCAACAACGACGTTGCCAAACAGAACGCCTTGCGTGATTACTTGGCCAAGCAATCTGGTGCGGGCATCATTTATGGTGCCACGCGAAAACGATGTGAAGAGATCGCTGAATGGCTGCCGGAAAAGACCGGTCGCCATGTGGGCGTTTACCACGCGGGCATGCATCCGGACGAACGACGTCGTGTCCAAGAGTCGTTCATGAATGGCGATCTGTCCGCGATCGTTGCCACCAACGCGTTCGGGATGGGGATCGACAAATCGGACATTCGATTTGTTGTTCACTACAACATGCCCGGCTCGCTCGAAGCCTATTACCAAGAAGCGGGCCGCGCCGGACGCGACGGCGAAATGAGCCAGTGTTGCTTGCTGTTCGCCTATGCCGACCGGCAAATCCAAGAGTTCTTTATCGAGAATCGGTACCCGTCTCGCGAAACGGTCAAGAAGGTTCACGAATACCTGTTGTCTCGCGATGAAGATCCGATCGAGCTGACGCTGGATCAGGTCCGCGAGGCAATCGGGGTGCGTGATGGCAGCGAAGCCATTGGGACATCCGAAACGTTGCTTTCGAAAGCAGGTGTGTTGCGACGACTCGACGCCAGTGCCAACCAAGCCGTGCTGCGGATCGACAGCGACGCCCCCACCTTGTTGGACTTTTTGCCGCCGGAAGCCAAACTCAAACGCCAAGTCATGACGGGGATCGAAAAGATCGTCGGTTCGCGACGCGGCGAAGATGTCTTTGTACGTTTGAGCTACCTGGCGACTCGATCCGGAGTGGAACGCAAACAACTGACGCGGACACTGCGTGAACTGACCAAGCTGAAGTCGTTCGACTACATCCCGCCGTTCCGCGGACGCGCCGTTCACATCATGCGTCGCGACGTGCCCTTTCATCAGTTGAAAATCGACTTTGATGAACTGGCGCGGCGCAAGAAGGCCGAATACGAAAAGCTGGAAGCGGTGATCGACTTCGCACGGTCAACGTCGTGTCGCCAACATGTGATCCTCAATTACTTCGGCGACCCCAACGCATCGGAATGTGGCAAGTGCGACCACTGCGATCCTGCGGGCGACTGCATGCCCGCGGAAACCGGCACGAACTCAGCCGGCAACACTCTTCCAACCGCGAACGAACTGCAGGTCGGCGGCGGACTCAGTGACCAGCCTGGATTGGACATGTCCGCACTGACCACCGCGGTGCGAGTGATCCTCAGCGGCGTGACCCGGACGCATGGACGACTGGGCAAGAACCTGATCGCCCAAATGCTGGCCGGCTCAAAGAACAAAAAGGTCACCCAGCTTCGGCTGAGTCGCCTCAGCACTTACGGCATGCTATCGGGAATGAAGCAGGCTGAACTGACCGACGCAATGGACTCACTGCTGACCGTTGGTTTGCTGGATCAGAAAGAACTGAACGAACGGCGGCCCACCGTTCACATGACGGACCTTGGTCGCAGCGTGATGAATGGACAGGTGCCACTTCCGAGCACGTTGCAACTGAAGTTTCCGCTCGCGAAGAAGCTGGCAAAAATCGCGAGCAAGATCGAATCGGGAGATGTCGCGGAGGAAGAACCTGGCGACGCTCCCATGGTGCCAACTTCCGTCGGCCCCACGTTATCCCCACCCGCGCCATCCTCACCCGCAACCGAACCGTCCATCGCGACCGAAGCCACTCAACCGACCGATCCGGAGCCACTCACGTCCAACGATGCTTCGGAATTGCTGTATCAAGACTTGAGTGATCGCATCAAACGTTTTCGGCGGAAACGTTCCGCGGCACTTAACGTCGCTCCCCATCGCATTCTCTCAGAATCCACCATCAAACGACTGGTTCAATCCAAACCCGCCAACGTGACGCAGCTCGAAAGTGTCTCCGGCGTATCCGACGAATTCATCGAGGCTTACGGAAGCGATTTGCTGGAATTGATTGCCAACACGTTGTCCGAACACGAATCCAGTCTTCCCCCGACAACATCCACACCGACGCCCCAACCGACTGCCACACCAGCCACACCCACCAAGTCATCACCAACGCAAAAGCCCGCCCAGCCATCCGTCTTTCCTGATGAAGCCGAGACCGTTGCCGTCGATCCGTCCGCGTGGCGTCATGAATACTGGACGTGGCGTCTGTGCCGAGATGGCTACACCTTGCAACAAGTCGCCGAGATCCGTGGTGAGCCCACCGACGTCTTGGTGGACCATCTGATCGCGGCAGCCAAAGCCGGACAAACCATCGATCCGAACTGGGCCGATTCACCTGCCAATGCGAAACGACTCCGCAACTTGAAGTAGCTCGCCAGCGAAGGGTTGGTGCCTTCACGGCTCAGGCCTTCCCGAACGACTTCAAGCCTCGTCGGGGCTGCCCGATTGAGAGAGCAGCTCATCGACGGCTGCCAGCACACGTTCCGCTTCCCGCTTCAAGTCGTCCAGCAATTGCGGTGCGTCGGCGACCCGATTTTCTCGGCCAGCTTCTTCAATTCGCTCCGCCGCGATCTGCAACTGCTTCGCCCCCAGCAGTCCACATGCTCCCTTCAAAGTGTGAGCTGTTCGACGTGCATCGTCATTCAGGCCGGCCGGCATTTCATCCGACAACTTGGAAACCAATTGCTCGCATTCCGTCCGGAACACAAACGCCAAACGAAGCACCCCCGCCGTCCCACCAGGAATTCGCGAACGTGCAGAATCCAGATCCAAACATCCCAACGTGTTCGACGAAAACGAAATGGCGTTGGAAGTCGATCCGGCCGAGGGGAAGGCTGCGTGAGCCGCGTTGATCGTCACAGAACTCTGGTCGTCGCTGAGTTTCAAGTGATCCACCGGCGTTTGGTCGATGGTTTCAGCGAGCGAAGTGTCGTCACTTTGCGGCAGTTCCTTTTGATAGGGCGTCAGAGCCTCTCGCAGTTTGCGGCTGTGAATCGGTTTGGTCAGGTAGCTATCCATTCCCGCGGCCCGACACGCCGCCGCGTCTTCGCTCATCGCCGCGGCGGTCAACGCGATGATGGGTGTGTGCCGGCTGGTTCCGAGTTCTTCCTGCCGGATCGCGCGCGTCGCTTCCAAGCCGTCCATCACTGGCATGTGCATGTCCATCAAAACGACGTCGTACTCTTCGCACCGCCACTTCGTGAGCGTTTCGCGTCCGTCGCTGGCGATCGAACACTGATGCCCAAGCGATCGCAACAACCCGGCGATCACGTGCTGGTTCGTCACACCATCTTCCGCGACCAAGACCCGTAAAGGAGCGAGCCGTTGATGGGACGCTCCTCCTAAATCTTCTTCTTCGTCGTCATCTTCACTGGGCACGGACTCCGGACAAACCGGCATTCGCAATTCAAACGAAAATGTGGTTCCGACTCCGACCTCGCTCTGCAGAACAAGCTTCCCGCCCATCAGTTCGACTAATTGGCGGCTGATACTGAGTCCCAATCCCGTGCCTCCAAATCGACGCGTGGTGGAAGCATCGGCTTGCGTGAACGGATTGAGAACAGCGTCTTGTTGAGCCGGAGGGATGCCAATTCCCGAATCTCGGACACTCAATCGCAGCGTCACCAGATCGGGACGCCCCACCTTGCCCGATGGCTGATCGCCATTATTCGAGTCGAGAGGATTTTCCTCCCGAAGCAGAACATCCACCTCCAAACGCACGCCCCCGTTGTCGGTGAACTTGATCGCATTGCCGACCAAGTTCGTCAGCACCTGGCGCACTCGACCGGGATCTCCCATCAATCGATCAGGCAACTCCGTCGCGATCGCACTTTGAAGCTCCAACCCTTTTTCAGAGGCGGGCAGAGCGAATGAGCGGAGCGTCGACTCCACCGTTTTCGAAAGAGAGAACGGAACCGATTCGAGTTCGAGCCGGCGGGCTTCGATCTTCGAAAAATCCAAGATGTCATTGATCAGTCGCAACAGCCCATTGGAGGACTCCTGAATGATCTGCACGTAATCTTGTTGATCCGCATCCAAGTCGGTTTGCGAAAGCAAGTCCGCCATCCCAATCAGTGCGTTCATCGGCGTGCGAATCTCATGGCTCATGTTGGCCAGAAACTCACTCTTGGAACGATTCGCGGCATCCGCCATCCGAACCGCTTCTCTCAGCGCCGCTTCCGATCGTTTCAGTTCCGTGATGTCACGCGAAATCCCGAAGGTCCCAATGATGTCGCCTTCCTCGTTGCGTAGCGGCATCTTGGTGGTCATGCACCATGTGTCTTCGCGGTCGGGCCAAGTCTCTCGTTCCTCTCGATCGACCAAAGCCTCACCGGTCGCGATCACCGTCAACTCATCCTTGCGAGCCGCTTCCGCATGCTCGGGTGTGAAAATGTCGGCATCAGTTCGGCCGTGTACCTGCTCCACACTTTGCAGACCAAACTTCTGCGCCATCGCTTGACTGACTCGAATGAAACGGCTGTCGACATCTTTGAAGTAGATTGAATCCGGAATATTCGCGAGCAATGTGTTGAGCAACGATTGCTCGAACTGCGACGCCTTTTCCTTTTCAACCTTTGCGGTCACGTCCCAAAAAAGAACCTGAATGCCCAGCAACTTGCCGCGGTGATCATGAACCGCCGTCTTCACCCGTTCGATCCAGCCAATGGAATTGTCGCCCAACCGAGTGGACTCGACACTGTGCAAGGGCTCGCCTGTGTCCATCACCTGTTGGTCATCAGCACGGTACTTCTGCGCGATCTCAGGTGGAAACAAGTCCTCATCGCGTTTGCCCGCCAACTCGTCCCAGGTGACGTTTCGCCATTTCAGATACGAATCGTTGGCGAACACTCGGCGCCCATCCGCCGATTTGATCAACAAGTTCAGCGGCAGGGCATTGGCCAACGCGCGGTACGTTGCTGACGTTTGGAATTCAGAAACATGACTCATCGGTTCACTCAACACCGCATCGTTTCACCAACGTGATTTGGTTGCCTTCGTCGTTGAACCACATCTGATCAACAAAGCTCGCAATCAACACCAACCCTTGCTTGTCGCCTTGTCCGACACCGTCCGCACTGGCCGCAAGCGAACTCGCATCCAACTCACCGGCTTGTGGAACGCTGGACGTATCAAACCCCGGGCCTTGATCCGTGATCACGATCCGAATGGCGTGCTCCGATGCGGTTGCTTCGACATGTGCCAACCGACTCTTGTACGGTTCTTCCGACAGCCGCTTTTTCATCGCGTCGTTGATCATTCCTTCCCGAGCCAATTGGCCATGCGTTGGTTGTTGCTCGCGTGGGATTTCCAAATTGCCATGCAACATGGCGTTGGTCAGCGCATGTTCAAGTGCCACGCCCAAACGAACCATTTCAATGCTGGGCAGAAGCTCCATCCCCGCACTGACTTGCATCAACAATCCAACCAGCGGAGAGATCAACGTTGGATCCGAAGGAAGATCAAACACGAAGACATTCTTTTTCAACGTCGAGATCAACTTCGCGTACGACGCATCGCTGCGGATCACACCGAGCACATCAACAATGGTGTCATTGAGCAGATCGCTCATTCGCGTCTTCGGAACATAACCCGCCGCGCCACGACGGAGCGCTTCCGCGGCCAATTCCTCGCTGCCGTGACTGGTGACCAGAATGCTGGGGATGTGCGAGAAGTCCGCTCGCATGCATTCCACCAACTGCAGACCATTGATTTCGGGCATTTCCAGATCCGTGATGACGATATCCGGTGCCTGTTCTTTCAAATGCGATAGCCCGAGTTGACCATTGGCAACGTGCACCACCTCGTGATTCGCCTCCTGCAACAACATGGTCATCTCCACCGCCTGGGTTGCACTGTCTTCGACGAGTAAGATCTTGGCCATCGCATCTACCTCTTTCATGTTGAGCAAGCAGGACGGGCGTTGTTCTGGTGAACTTGCCACCCCTTATCTTAGGGTTAACGGCGGCGAAGATGTGCATCCCCCTTCAAAATTGTCGCAGGAGCAAACCGAATGACCCTCTATTACTCCGTTGGATCTGAAACTACTTCGCTGACAACGGATGACTTGCGAGAAGCGTTGAAGGAAACGTTTTCCGCGATCAAAAAGCCCGAACGCGTCCTGCTGTTGCCTCCCGATGCGACTCGATTGTTCAGTCGAGCGGGTGAATTGACGGTGCTGTGTCACGAGCTGCTCGGCGATGCGATCACCGACATCATGCCGGCGTTGGGAACGCACACGCCCATGAAGCCCGCCCAGCTCGACCACATGTTCCCGGGCGTTCCTCACGATCTTTTTCGTCCGCACCGTTGGCGAGAGGACGTGGTGGAACTTGGCCAAGTCCCGGCCGAATTCGTCAGCGAAGTGACGGGCGGGATCTACACAAAGAGTTGGCCCGCCCAGGTCAACCGCAAGCTTCGCGACGGTGGCCACGACTTGATCTTCTCACTCGGCCAAGTCGTGCCGCACGAAGTCATCGGGATGGCCAACTACAACAAGAACGTATTCGTTGGTACGGGGGGCGTCACCGGGATCAACGAGAGTCACTACCTGAGCGCGATGGTCGGGATCGACGACACGCTGGGAGTCGCTGACACGCCGCTTCGCAAGATACTGAACTACGCTTCGGATCACTTCTGCCAAGACATGCCGCTGCTGTACGCATTGACCGTGATCCAGCAAATGAAGGATGGAACGAAACACACGCGAGGTCTGTTTATTGGCGACGATCACGAAACATTCTTCGCCGCCGCGGAACTCGCACGCAAGGTCAACATCACGCATCTTCCCAAAGCACCACAACACGTGGTCGCGTACTTGGATCCGGACGAATTCAAGAGCACCTGGTTGGGTAACAAGGCGATCTATCGAACCCGAAAAGCCATTGCCACCGGTGGGCGTTTGACGATCCTCGGTCCCGCCGTGGAAGAGTTTGGCGAAGACCCTCGCATCGATGAATTGATTCGCAAGTACGGCTATCGAACCAAAGCCGAAGTGATGCAATTGGTCGCCGAGAACGAAGACCTCGCCGGTGATCCATCCGCCGCGGCTCACTTGGTGCACGGATCGCCCGAGAACCGATTCGAAGTCGTTTACGCCGCCGGCAAACTCACCGACGAAGAAATCTCATCGGTTGGTTTCACACCCGGTGATCTCGACGCGTTGATGAAACGTTACGACGTGACCAAGTTGGAAGACGGCTTCCACACCGATGAAGACGGTTCCGAGTTTTACTTCGTGCAAAACCCGGCACTGGGTTTGTGGGAAGCACCTCTGAACTGACAACTTTGGTGCCGCGTCGATAGCCACCAAACAATGTCACCCTGTGCCAAACATGATTGCTTGATTGGCAATCACTGAGCTGTGCGATGCGGCGACGTCGCGGCGATTTGTTGACCACGTCGGGCAACGCCGAGAATCGTTTGTGCAAACGCATCTCGCGTTGCTTCGTTCACCTGAGGCAATCGTCCCGCGATGTCCAACATCGCCGATGGATTCCGTTCGCTGGCTTCACTGACCTGAGCAATGAATTGAGCGGTTTGTTCGAAGTTGCTGTCGGCTGATCGACCGATGATTGGACTCATGGTCCGAGCGATCAGATCGATGCCGAGACTGTCCAGCTGCACAAAGCAATCCAGCACTCCCGACACGCGGGTCTTGCCGTCGTCGCCCACGGTGTAGGTGGATTCCAAAACGAACACGCCTTTGCCGCGAATTTCGGTGGGCGTCATTTTTCCGTCGTAGGAACCATCGACCACGAAGATGTGCTTGTTGGCGTCGCCGTACACCAAATCGACTCGGCACAACGTCCCCACACCATCGCTGGCGTCGAGCTGGTAAGGCCCCGTGCGAGTCGACTGCACTTTGGTGATGCCCATCAAATCCCAAAGGCCCACCAATACATCGGGGTTCCGAGTCAGGAACAGGAACATGTCGCGGTCGCACGGAATGATCTGCGAAGGCAACCGACGAAACAAAGTCGGCTTCTCCGCAATTCCCAAGATCCGTTGCTTGGCCTCGGGTGTTAGCCGTTCCATTGGCAGAGCGTTCAAAATCTCTTGCCGATGCGCCACCGAACCAATTCGCGGCGGGCCCGACTGCGGCAACAGAGAGAAACGACGCGATTCGGAGCCGTCTTGAGCGAATCCCGTTTGCCCAAGAAGGCAAACCAGGACAAGACTCGCCAAGATCACGCGTGCGGAACGCTGCACTTTGGTGCCCGACGTGGCGGGACCATACACCTGATCGATGAGGGTGTCTCGCGATGATGTGACCGTGTGGTCATGGCGCATTGCAATCCTGGCACAGGCTCTCACCCGCACCTCCCCCGCTGGTATCGGTTGCGATCGAAAGGGCAAAGTCTTCCGTCCGCGATCAAAGTCATCCAAATCGAATGACCATCCAAGTTGACTTCGGTTGTCGCCCGCTTGTTCCACCGTGACTCGCGACGTACCGATGCCGTGGACGAACCGCTCTCGTTTCGCCACCGCTCTCTTTGTTTCGGTTCTGACGATGGTGAGACGTGAGGAAAAGAGATCTCAGATCTTGCCTGGGATGGTCACGCGGCTCGCGGAGATGCGAAAACACCACGAAATTCACGGTTTCAGGTGGCCCCTTCGCGAAATTGCCCAACTGACCAATACTGATGGCTCGGGTTCCGCCCGTCGCAATCACCCCGTCCAACACCAACTCGGAGTTTCCCGCCCGATGGCCAAGAAATCCATTGATCAAATCGACGTCCAAGACAAAACCGTCCTCATGCGAGTGGACTTCAACGTGCCGCTGGACGATTCGTTGGCGATCACGGACGACCGTCGCATCCGCATGGCGTTGCCAAGCATCAAGAGCGTCATTGAACGGGGTGGCAAACTGATTCTGATGAGTCACCTGGGTCGCCCCACCGGCGGTGAAGGTGACGAGAAATTCTCGCTGGCCCCCGCCGCCAAACGCTTGGGCGAACTGCTCGGCAGTCCCGTCCATTTCGCAACCGACACCGTGGGCGACGATGCCTCCGCCAAAGCCGACTCGCTGAAGGCGGGCGAAGTCTTGGTTCTGGAGAACCTGCGTTACAACGCGGGAGAGAAAAAGGGTGACGCTGAGTTTGCTGGCAAACTCGCCGCCATGGCAGACGCCTACTGCAACGATGCATTTGGCACCTGTCACCGCAAAGACGCATCGATGGTCGCCGTTCCCGAAGCGATGGCCGGCAAGCCACGCGTGGTCGGTCACTTGGTCGCGAAAGAGATTCAGTACTTGAACGATGCCATCGGAAACCCCGAGCGTCCGTTTGTGGCAATCTTGGGTGGTGCCAAAGTCAGCGACAAGATCAACGTGATCAACAACCTGTTGGGCATCTGCGATGCCGTCCTGATCGGTGGTGCGATGGCTTACACCTTCTCACTCGCACAAGATGGCAAAGTGGGCGGGTCGTTGGTCGAAAAGGACAAAGTCGAATTGGCAAAGGAACTGCTCGCCAAAGGCGGTGACAAGTTGCACCTTCCCGTCGACACCCATTGTGGCGACGACTTCGGAAACATCGCCGGATGCAACAAGAAGATCGTCTCGGCCGGCGAGATTCCCGATGACATGGAAGGCTTCGACATCGGGCCCGAAACCGCCAAAAAGTACGCCGATGTCATTCGCTCGGCCAAGACCATCGTTTGGAACGGCCCGATGGGCGTGTTCGAAAAACCACCGATGGACGAAGGCACCAAAGCGGTCGCGCAAGCCATTGCCGATAGCGATGCCATCAGCATCATCGGCGGTGGCGACAGTGCTGCTGCTGTGGATCAACTCGGTTTCGCGGATCAAGTCAGCCATGTCAGCACCGGTGGTGGTGCCAGTCTGGCGATGCTGGAAGGCCAAGCCTTTGCCGCCGTTGATCTGCTCGACGAAGCCTGATCCGCGACTTTGTCGCCAAACGATTCGCGAGAATTGAGCTTCTTTGGCGGGATTGCATTAAACTGGGGAAGATCTGTGATCTTTCCCTCCTTCGCATTCTCCATCAGGAGCCCGCCAAGATGCTTTCTCGCAACGAATCCACTTTTTCCCAACGTCGCGAATCTCAAACCGCGACGACGACCGGTGAAGCCTCTCGCCGGCGGTTCATGGGCACCGGAGCCGCACTCGCCGCGGGCATCGCCTCGACCACCGGTCGCCCCGTCCGCGGTGCGGAACCCGCGGAAAGCTCATCCAGCTCGGCATCCAAACATCTGCGTTTGGCTTTGGTCGGTGCCGGGGGACGCGGGACGGGAGCTATCAATGATTCGTTGACCATCAACGACAACGTTTCCTTGGTCGCGGTCGCTGACCTGGAAGGCGAAAAGATTGGAAAGATCTGCGAATCTTTGAGCAAACGTCATGGTGACAAAGTCGCCGTGGATTCCAGCAAAATGCATGGCGGAATCGATGCCTACAAACGGGTGCTCGATGATCCGGAAGTTGACATCGTTCTGTTTGCCACACCGCCTGGTTTTCGACCCCGCACGGTTCTGGACGCGGTGGATGCTGGCAAGCATGTCTTCGCCGAAAAACCAACGTGCGTGGACCCGGCGGGATATCAATTGTGCGTGACCGCGGATGAAAAGGCGAAAGCCAATGGCACCTCCATCGTCACCGGAACTCAATATCGACGACAAGAAAACTATGTTGAAGCAATCAAACGTATTCACGACGGTGCGATTGGCGACATCATTTCCGCGACCGCTCGTTATTGCAGCAACGGGATTTGGAACAAGACTCGAAAAGAGGGCATGAGCGACACCGAGTATCAGATTTACAACTGGATGCACTTCATTTGGTTGTCCGGTGACCAGATTGCCGAGCAAGCCGTTCACAACATTGATGCCATCAACTGGATCATGGGTGGCCCACCCGAGTCAGCCTACGGGAGCGGTGGCCGGTTCACTCGCCCCGAAGGCAGCGAAATGTGGGACAGCATGTCCATCGATTACATCTATCCGGGAAACCGTTTGGTCTCATTCATGTGTCGCCAAATCCCCAACTCGCAGAGCGATAACTCCAATGTGATCTACGGATCCAAAGGCATCTGCACGATCTACGGGATCAACCGAGGTGCCATGATCCACGACCGTGACGGCAACGAAGTGTGGTCGATGGAAGGCGACTTGGGGGCGGCTTACAAACAAGAGCACAAGGATTTGGTCGACAGCGTTCGTGCCGGCAAGCCGATTGTCGAGTTCAAAGAAACCGCTGACAGTTCGCTGACCGCTGTGCTCGGTCGACTGGCCGCCTACACCGGCAAACAAGTCAGCTGGGACTTCGTCGCCAACGAATCCAAGCTTGATCTGTTCCCCGAGAACCTGGATATGCAGGCATCGCTTCCCGAACCCGCTTTCGCGATCCCCGGCAAGACGAAGTTGGTCTGATCTCAAGTGTCACAAGCTTCCAGTCTGTGATTGATGTCATACGCAGCAGGTCCCTCGCGGGCGCTACCGATGTGGTGCTTGCTGCGTTTTCGAGTGGTGGCAAACGCCCGCTGGATTCAACGTGACAGGCGGTTTGTTTTATCTGTCATCTAAGTCTGGGTTTCCGAGCCGATCGCGACACCCATTTTGTGCAGCGGCTGAATCACAAAGCGTCGCCGCATCGATTCAAGGCAAAATCGTTTTGCCTGTTCCCCTTTGGCCTTCGCCTCGCTTGCCCCTATCTGGCAAGTGCTCAACGGTCGTGCCAACCATTGTCGAATCTAAATGATGATCTCAATGCCAAAGCTGGTTTCCTTTTCAATTGCATGTTGGTTGTTCCTTTCCATATCGAACTGCAACTGGGCAGCGGAAGAGACAACGATCGTGTCTCCATCCGGAGATCATTCGATTCAGTTTTCGCTTCTTGATGGGGTGCCGCATTACAGCGTCGCGTTTCGGAACGTCCCCATTCTTGAGAATTCAGAGCTCTCTCTGGTTCTAGATGGAGGCGAACTCGGTGATCGGTTCGTTGTCGAGAGCAAGCAGGCCGATTCGGCGAACGAGAGTTGGGTTCCCGTGATCGGTTCGAGAGCTTCCTACCCTGATGCCTACAACGAATGTGTCATTCAGCTTCGTGGGGGAAATCAGAAGGCACTTCGACTTGAGCTAACCTTCCGTGCATACGATGAAGGGGTGGCGTTCCGCTACACGATTCCTCCGCAGGAAGGGATTGATGAGTTGGAGCTGAAATCAGAAGACACACACTTTCAGTTCACCGACGATCACTTTGTTTACTGGGATGATTATCCGCAAGCACGGTATTCGAAGCTGCGAATCTCTGAGATGCCGGGCCGTTCGATCCGCCCGCTGCTGGTCGAAGCCGGATCGCATTTCGTGGCAATCGCAGAAGCTGGAAGCATTGGGCACTACGCTCCCATGATGCTGAATCGATCCGGTAAGAATCAATTGGTCACGCGGTTTCGAAGCGGGACTGTGTCAGCAAGCAAGTCACTGACGACTCCTTGGCGAGTGATCATGGTGGCGGAACAACCTGGGACATTAGTTGAAAATCACTATTTGCTTCAGAACCTGTCGCCGCCGTCCAAGCTGAATGACACATCATGGATCCAACCTGGAAAGGTCTGGCGAAGCAGCCTGACGACGAAGGGTGCCAAAGCGATCATCGACTACGCCGCCGCGAACAACTACCAATATGTGCACTATGACGCGGGCTGGTATGGCCCCGAACGCGATGCGAATTCGAACCCACTGACGGTCATCGATTCGATCGACATGCAGGAGACGATTCGTTATGCGAATGAGCACGGTATCGGATTGATCTGCTACATCAACAAAATTGCCATGTCACGATACGACCTGGACAAAACATTTCAGACGTATCAGCAATGGGGCATTCGCGGGGTCAAGATGGGATTTGTTGACTGGACGAGCCAGTCGGACATGGAATTCTTGTACGCTTCCATCGAGAAAGCCGCGAAGTACAAACTTATCGTTGATATTCATGACAACTTTCGGTTGACCGGGATCGAACGCACCTACCCACATCTGTTGACCGTCGAAGGAATCCTTGGGAATGAGGAATTGCCAGAGAAAGGGAATCCGCCAAAGAATGTTCTGACCACATCGTTTGCTCGCATGATCGCAGGGGCTGGCGACTACACGCCCTGTTATTTGAATGGCCGTGTCGTCAGCCGTTCGTTTCAGCTTGCTTTGGGGGTCGTGTTCTACAGTCCGCTGCAATACCTGCATTGGTACGACCAAGCCGATCGATATCCAGAGAATCGTTATCCTGAACTTGAATTCTGGAAGGAGATGCCAACGACTTGGGATAACTCGAAGGTGGTCCACGGTTCCATCGGGAGCTACATCACGATTGCCAGGCGGAAAGGCGATCGGTGGTTCGTGGGAACGATTGTCGACGAAGCCCGAAGTCTGGACATCCCGCTCGATTTCTTGGGCCCGGGAGTGTTCGACGCCAAAATCTACGCGGAAGATCCAGACGACAAAAAGCAGGTGGTCATCCAGTCACGCCAGGTCACCGCGAGCAGCAAGTTGAAAGTGACCATGAGCTCTGGAAGCGGATGCGCGATCATGATCTCGCCGATGCTGAACTTAACCGAATGATCTTTGGAACCACGTTGGTATTGAAGTCAGCCGCATCAGCAGAAAGTGGTTCAACACTTATCCGCCTCATCATCTCCCACTGATTCAAGAGTGAGTGATCGACGTCAGTTGCTCAGACAGTAGCAACAGCTACTGTCGGGCTAGCCACGGGCCTTCATACCGGTTGCCGAGATTGTCTGCGTATCCGCCCGGTTCAATGCACATCATGTCATCCCATTGATTCGTCTTGCGGCGAAAATATCGCTCTGAGGCGATTTGTTTCATGGGCCTGGCACTGGGTAGGGCCGTGAACCAGAGAAAATTCCGGCAGACACTTGCCAGACATACGAGGAAACTTATATTTATGTTATAATTGGTCGATGGTTTATTTGCAACTCATTGAAATTCCAGCACAGTGCGAAACGCTAACTGGCTCGTCTGCTGTCCGTGATGCAGATGCGATTGAACGTCGTGCTGGAGCGGATGCACATTCGCCACGACAACCCGTTTGGATTGCCTGAAGTGGAGACGACATCATGAGCACAACTGAAACTCCCGGCGCACCCCTCGAAAACACGAACACTTCTTTGATGCGGATGATCCTTTCGCTGCACGGGACCCAGCAGCAAGCGTTCATTGCTGCGCTCACTGAATGCAGCGATCAGCTTCGGGCCAATTCGGAACGACTGATGGCGATCATTGACGACCCCAAGTCTCTGCCCGGTGACAAGGGCCGGGCATGGCACACTCTGTTGGATCAGTTTCGTTTGTTGCCCGACACCGAGGGCCGCTATGGCATGGACCTTGCGCAGTCCGAAGCAGGGGCCGCAGAGAAGGTCCCGGCGCTGAAAGCCGAAGTTGAGAAGATGGATTCACAAGAGGCTCAGTTCGCTGATCGCCTTCGAGAGATCATGAAGGCCAAGCACATCACTCAGAAACAACTTGCCGAACGTATCGAATGCACCCAGCCAGCGATCTCTCAGATGCTGAATCGCAAGTGCCGTCCGCAGCGCGCGACGCTTGAGAAGATTGCAGTCGCGTTGCAGGTTGATCTACGCGAATTGTGGCCGGACATTGAAGTCATTGATTACCTAGATTCCGTTGTCGAGTTCGGTCGCGATGGACAAGCGATGAGCGACGCAATGGCGAACGCTTTGCATGATGACTCGCAGCCTCAATCGGCCAGTCGTGGTAAACGCTTGCCTTCATGGAAGGAAGCAAAGCAAAACGGTGAATGAGTTCCAGCTTTATGCCGACGAATTCTGTGAAGCCGACCAAGTTGACTTGGTCGGCTTCTCTTGGGTTAAACCAAGCACGGGCGATATTGCACGGAGTGGATTCTTGGGCCAGACGCGATGGAGTCCATCGCGAACTATGGCACCAAGGTCTGGCTCTTTCGAAACGCGACTGGCCAGGTGGTCGGCTACGGTTCAGTGGGCACGGTTCGATGGCGTTGGCCGTTGCCCGACGGCAGTTACACAAGTCTGCTTTACATTCCAATGCTGGGAATTGACCATCGGTTTCAGGGGCAGCCTCCGGACGCGCAGTGGCGATACTCTCGCCAAATGATGAATCATCTGATTTCAGAAGCACATGGTCTCAATCGCAGACGCGAGAAACCGGCTGAATACTCGCTGCTCTTAGTGGATCAAGCCAACGAAGCAGCAGTGAAGCTTTATCAACGCTTTGATTTTGAACTGATTCCTGTTGTGACCCGCGGCCCAGGGCTTCGAGTGATGAAGCATCGGCTTCGGTAAGCAGGAGTCATCGTGAAGCAGCTATTCGTTGGCCGGGATGTGTCCAGGCAACGACAAATAGCGTTGGATTGCGGTGAGGAGGTTGGCGGTGGCTTCGGTTTGTCGGGACTGGCGGGTGGAGCTGCGAAGGACGATTCGTTGTGCTTCAAGTTCGCATCCGCGTTGCAGGACGGCGATGAAGAGGATGCCGTCCACCGCGGGTGGAGCGTCGGGGCCGAGGTGCCCTGTGATGGTGGCTGCGATGGTGGCGTCGGGGGTGCGTTCCAGGACCGAAGTCGCCATCGCGTTGGTGATCGCTTGGCTTTCAGCGGTGTGCTGTTTCAAGTCGGCTGCGGTGATTCCGAGCCACGCTTGTTTGGTGGTTTCTCGGTAAGTCACTGCACTGCCGCAGAACACTTGGGACGCACCAGGGATGCTTCCGATCGCTGCAGCGGCTGCGCCACAGGTGCAGCTTTCTGCCAAGATCAGACGATTTTGGGTTCGCTTCAGCAACGCCACCAATGCCGTCGCAACCTCGCGTGGGTCATCCACCACAGATGATTCCAAATTTGATGACGTCATGAGGAGGCGTCAGCAGAATCAGAATTCGCCGCGTGAGCGGGCAAACAAGTGCGAACCAAACGCAACACCTCTTGGCACACTTCTTCGGGCGTCATCCCATCGGTTTGCACCACGATGGCATCGCTGGCGGCACGCAGACGGCCAACCGGTCGCATGCGGTCTTCCAAATCACGTTGGTTCTGGGCGGTCAAGATTTCTTCCACCGTCATCACACGTCCGGCGGCGGCCAATTGCTGCTGGCGTCGGCGAGCACGCTCCTCCGGCGACGCTGTCAAAAAGATTTTGCATTCCGCATCGGGAAAGACTTCCGTCCCTTGGTCTCGGCCTTCCGTGACGATGTCACGTCCGACCGCAATGCGGCGTTGTTGAGCGCTCATTCGCTCACGGATCGGCGGGGGATCGGCGAGATAACGGATATTCCCCGTCACCTGTGGCGTGCGAATCTCTTCACTGATGTCTTGATCATCCAAGTAGATACGATCGTCTTGCCACACCAAGTTGACCGTTCCGGCAAAATCAACCAACTGCTCCACATCGTCCCAGCCCAGACCACGCTGCATCGCCCCCCATGTCACCGCTCGGTACATCGCCCCGGTGTCTAAAAACTCGAACCCCAATTCACTGGCGACCCGACGAGCGATGCTGCTTTTCCCCGCGCCGGCGGGACCGTCGATGGTGATGATCATGATGAGTGATTTGCTATTTGACGAAGAGACTTCAAGGCATCCGCAATGTCGGGCCGTGAGGCCATGGCGTCCTCGGCGGAGCTTGTTCGCCCAACGGATTCAGACGCTTGGTCCCCAGAATCGGCTGGAGCTCCAGCATCCAATGCGGGCTTCGCGGACTGACCATACCGTAATGCGTAGAACGCTTCGGTCAATCGACTCATGGGGCCATGCAATTGACTCCACAGAGGATTGGTCGGTGGTGAATCGTCTTCCGACACACGGACCGGCGTTGCCCCCTCGGCCCCCGCCATCAACGTTCGCGTGAGTTCTTCCGGCGTCTGACCGGGTCGACGTTCGATTCCTAGTTGAGAAAGCACATCCAACGCTTCAGCATAAAACGGCACCGATGGACGTGCCGCTTTGGCCACGCCTTGCTTTCGCAGTTTGCTACGAAGCCAAAGTGGGAAACGCACCTTGAACGCAAGCATTGCCAAGACGCACAAACCGATCGCCAACACGGCGCCCTGCCAAGAGAACAACCGACCGCCGCCGATCCCCTCCACGTCACCGGAATTGATCTTCATCGCCAAGTCACGCGTGCGATCGATCCACGACCGGTACGATGCCGTCATCGGTGCCAAACCGGGGGTGGCCATCAACGCCGTTTCTTGACGCTTGGAATCCATTTCGATGATGTAGTCGTCCCAAACATCTTTGGCGAGATCCAGCATCTGATTGCCGCCGGCTTCATCACCCACCAAGCCACCTCCACCCGGTGTTGGATCCAAACGCAACCAGTAATAAGGCGACTCAGGCTGGCCATAAATCGAAGTGCCGACGGGGATGTCACTGCGAGGAATCAACGCTTCCACCCAGACATGCGCATGGCTTTGACGGACGATGAAATACTGGCCGAGATCGCTGAACTCATCGGTGTGGTACCCGACCACGATGCGAGCCGGAATGTCTTGGCTTCGCAGCATCATCACCAACGCGGAAGCAAAGAATTGACAGTGGCCACGCCGGTCGGTCGCGAGGAACTGCTCGATCGGATCCACCCCCACCATCGCGGATGGGTTGGGCTGCAGCGAGTATCGAAATTGATTGTTGAATGCCAAGTACCGCTGCATGGCCTCGGCGATGTTGACCGTGGTCCGTTTATTCTCCGGCAACGTCTCGATGATGGAACGAGCCATCGAGTCCGCGGTTGGAATCAGAACCTGCGGGTACTCCAGCAACTGATCCATGTAGTTGAGGTCGTTGGCGTTGAGCCCCATCGATTCCTCGTCGGATTCGATCGCCCGGTTCATCATGGGAGTTTGGTAAGCCAACCAACGCGTCTGCACACCGTTTCGGAACGCATGGGTCCCGATGTGATAGGTCACCGGCGGGTACCAAGGTGTTCCCAGTGGCCCAGCGGAAACGGAACCGCCAGCCGAATTTCGACGTGCGAACGTGCCTTTGCCGCTGATCACCATCAAGTCGTCACTACCGGGCGTCCAGTGAAACGGAGCGATTGCGAACAAAGAATCCGTCGACAACGACTCACAAGCGATCCGAACGTTCACCCGGTCATAGAAGTTCAAATCGCTCGAACGATTCGGAACGAACTCGGGAGGCAGCGGGCGGGCGGGCGACTTGGAAACTGCGGTTGCTCGCCAACTGGTGGTTGCATCGATCGTGTATTGCTCCAACACGCAACCACGCAGATACAGATCCGCAACCACCGGATACGGCTTCTTCGTTGCTCGATCGATCAAATCCACTCGCACCGCACGCTTGGTGCTTTGCTGCATATTGCGGATCGCACTCATTTTGAGGTCTTCGCTGAACCCGACCATCGCCACTCCGTTGGAACTGCCACGCGATGCATCCACACGGCGTGGCAAGCCAAAGAAGAACAACCCTGCAAACAACAAGACAGCGGGGAACAGAACCACGCCCACCATCCAAGGAAGTCTCAATCCAGCTCGCGAAAACGAATCGACAGCGGCGACGTTGGTCCACTGAATCGGCGACGATTGATCCTCGTCGCTGTTGACTGGCAAACCAAGCAAACGTTTGGGGTCCTGGTCAGAGGACCGGGTTTGCTCGACCAACGTGTCCGCCGCCATCAACGAGATCGCCATGCCACCGACGATCGCCAGCGGAATGAAGAAAATCGCGTAAGCGAACGCATCGTTGAACACCGCCGCAACCACGCAATTCAGCAACGCGAAAATCATCAACTGCTCAAAGAGTCGAGTCGTCTTTTCCTGCAACATCAAGATCGACTGGGCGATCACCAGCAACTCTGCCACCGACTCCATCTTGTTGCCAACGGCCATGTCGTCTTGCATGAAACCGGAGACGCTATAAATCGCGGCGATCGCCATCGCGGCATAGGCCACCACCGACGGCAACGCAAAGAACTTCAGCCAATCAACAAAGATGAATCCAACGACGCTAAAGAACACCGCGATGATTGGCAGCGACGCGGTTTGCCCACTGCTGCCGATCACCAATCCACTCAGCATCGTGACCATGGCGAACGCGAACTTGGTACGAAGTCGCAATGGCGAATCGGGAACCGTTTGAACGATCGCTTGCAACTCACGCATGCTTGGCGAGTCGTCCTGCGCAGGCATCTCGCCCGGCTTGTCGACGACCTGATCGGCTGACGGCGTCTCCGGCAGAGCATCAACGCTGTTTGGCGGGGTATCAGTAGGTTCACTCATGCAATGCCTCCATCGCCGTCGATGCGACCGACGAATCCGCGAGCCAAGCTGCGGCGTCACGGCCCGATAGATTGACCCAATTCAAACGACCTCGCTGCTGCCACTCTCGGAGCAACGTCGCTTGGCTATCCCCTGTTGCCAGGACTTGTGCCAGCGGCCGAGGGCTGAGCACCACCAGGTCAGGCAGATGTTTGACCGCGCTGCCGACCTGTTCCAACGATCGGTTCAGATCCGGTTGAGCAGTGGTCTGCGTGCGTGCCAAGATTTGCAACATTCGCCGCAAAGCTTCGCGAGACAATCCGCCGCCGCAGGTTTCGTTTTCTTCGCCTGCGACACTCATCATGACTTGGCTTCCCGATCCGCCGAACAATTGGACGACCAACGACGCCGCCAAACTGATCGCGGTTTCCACCTGGTGATGTTCGGGCGAATCTTCGGCAGCGGACGCGGGACAATACGCATCGACCAAAAAGCAGATGTCCAAACGTCGTTGTTGCTCAAACTGCCGAACGACCAAATCGCCGATCCGCGCGGTTGTTCGCCAGTGAATGTGTTTGCGACTGTCACCACGACGGTATTCTCGCAACCCAAAGAAGACTTCGTCCGCATGCCCTTGGCGGTGGGCGGAAGAGGACACGTTGCCCAACTTGGTCGGCAATCGCTGCCGCCACGACCGCGGAAGCACCAACAACCGCGGATAGACATCCACGAACTCTTCTTCGTCCGCGGAATCACGCCATGCGGTGGAAAGCGAAAACGGTGCCGTGGTGGAAACTCGCCATTTATCCAAACGATAGCGACCGCGTTTCTCAAACGTCACATCGAGATAGGCACTGGTGGCTTGCGACGGAAGCAACATCCCGACCCCAGTATGAATCGTCCGCGAACCGGCGGGTGCGGAACCCGATCGTGTCGTGGATGGAGCCTCCACCGTTTCCGCGCCGAGTCGCGTGATCCGATCGGTCAAACTGATCATCCACAGGGGCATCAACGGATGACGATTGCTGACTTGATACCGGATGCGAGCCGGTTTTCCGGCGAAGACTTCAGCGGGGATGCGTCGATCCACGCGAACCGATTCGATCGTGGACCGGCTGACTCGCCACTGCGCAAGCAACACCGCCAACGTCATCGCCGCCACAACGATCAACAAGTTCAACCCGTTGAGCGATCCGCCGAGAAGTCCAAACAAACCGATCAGCATGAACTGCCAACCGAGTCGCGTCAGACGGTTGCGGGTGTTGCGGCGTTGCAAAGTCATGGAAGGCCTAAACCGGCACTGGAATGGGTTCGATCAAATCAGCCAACTGCTGTTCGACCGCTTGTCGGTTGCCGCCTTGGAAAATGCCTTCGGCGAGCACCCGGTGGGCGAGTGCCGGAACAGCCATTTGTTTGATGTCGTCCGGTGTGACGTAGTCGCGTCCTCGACGAATGGCCATCGCTTGGCATCCCCGATGGAAACTGATCAAACCCCGGGTGGACACCCCCACTTGGAACGCACCGTGGTGCCGAGTCGCATCCACAATGTTCAGCAAGTAATCCACCAACGAATCATCCATGCGGACTTTGCCAACATTCGTCTGCGCCGCGAGAACCTCTTCGGTGCCGAGCATCGACTGCAAATCATCGACCGGCTCACCGGATTGGTGCGTGGTCAAAATGTTGCGTTCCACATCGCGAGCGGGATAACCAATCGATGTCCGCAACAAGAACCGGTCCAGTTGGCTTTCGGGCAGAGCGTAGGTGCCTTCGTATTCAAACGGGTTTTGAGTCGCGACGACCATGAACGGTTTCGGCAACTCGTGCGTGACGCCATCGACCGTCACTTGGCCTTCGCTCATCGCTTCCAGCAAAGCGGACTGAGTCCGTGGCGGAGCGCGGTTGATTTCATCGGCCAACACGATGTTGGCAAAAATCGGTCCCGGTGCAAATTCAAACTGCCCCGTGTCTGAGCGATAAATCGTGCTGCCGGTGATATCGCTGGGCAGCAAGTCTGGGGTGAACTGCAAACGAGTGAACTTGGCATCCAGACTGCGTGCCAAGGCTTTTGCAGTCAGTGTTTTCCCCACGCCGGGAACGTCTTCGAGCAAAACGTGTTCACCAGCTAGGAAGGCGACCACCAACAGGTCGATGAGCTCGTCTTTGCCCAAGACGACTTTTGCCAAGTTATCGCAAAGATTTTGACATAAGTCGGACGCGGCCCGAAATGACATGTGGTCGACCGTGATTAGTGAGCAGTGAGACAGAGCAAACGAATTCGCTGGAAGAGAAGTGCTATGCTAGTGGCTTCGCGGAGGCATTTCTATCGGACAGACCGCACTTCGGCACCGAGACAAATTCGCGTTTGCGAGCTGACGATTCGCCCATCGCACCGGGGCGTCGATTGATTGACCGAAGCTGAATCCAGTTGAAATCAACACCGGGCGAAGACGCAAGTAACGCGGGAGACCGAATATGAACCAGCATTCGCCCATGGATGCGAGACCTTCGTCAGGCGATGACTCGCATGCAGACACCACGCGGGATCTTGTGCAACTTTGCTTATTGCCGGGGTTGGGACCGCGAACGTTGGCGTCGTTGCTGGACGCGTTTGGTTCGGCGCGAGCCATCTTGAACGCGGGCAAAGCCAACTTGTCACAAGTGCACGGCGTAGGCCCCAAACTGGCCCACGTGATCGAAACCGCTGCCGATCATGTGGACATCGAGGACGTGTTTGCGTGGTGTGCGGCTCACGATGTCGACATTCGCCGGCGCGGCGAAACGAGCTATCTCCCGTCGCTGCTGGACTTGGACGACGCACCGCCGATCATGTTTTGCCGCGGACATTTGCTGCCCCGCGATTCGGTTTCCGTGGCCATCGTCGGCACTCGGCACGCAACAGCCTATGGACTTCAACAAACTCGCCGCATCGCGATGGACTTGGCTCGGGCCGGGGTGACGATCGTCAGCGGTTTGGCCCGCGGCGTCGATACCGCCGCCCACCGCGGTGCGTTGGAAGCCGATGGCCGGACCATTGCCGTGCTGGGTGGCGGTCTGGGAAAGATTTACCCGGCGGAGAACGCTCCCTTGGCGGACGAGATTGCCCAGAGCGGTGCAGTGCTCAGTGAATACTCGCCTCAGGCTCAACCTCGCGGCGGCATGTTTCCTCAACGCAATCGGATCATTGCCGCCTTGGGCCAAGCAACGCTCGTGATCGAGGCTCCCAACCGCAGCGGATCGCTGATCACAGCCAGGCTCGCGTCCGAGATGGGTCGCACGGTCGGTGCATTGCCGGGACAGGTCAACAGCCGAGCTTCCCAAGGCTGCCACCACCTGATTCGCGATGGTGCCACCCTCGTCCAGCACGCGGAGGACGTTTTGGAGTTGCTCGGCCCGCTGAGCGCTCCGGTTTCCGAGTCGACGGCCACCGAGGATGAAACGCCGATCCGCGACGCTCGCGAAATGGCACTCAACGAGATCGAACGCCAGGTTTTGGCCGCGGTTGGAACGACCGGAACCGCTCTGGATGAGGTCACCCATCACAGCGGATTGCCAGCGTCGCGAGTCAACGCGATTGTCAGCATTTTAGAGATGAAACGCTTCGTCCGACGACTCAGCGGGCAATACGTGTCGCGGATCTGAGAAGGTTGACAGTTTGGGCCCACGGCGCTATTCTCCCGCCTTGGTTCCAAGCCTCCGTTTGCAGCAATTTGCCGAAGGTCCTCGCGACGCCCGGTGGGTGCGGCTCAGTCGATCCGACATCCATGTGGCTTCATTTGCGATGGCAGATGCTGCCGACGATACATTCTCAACCGTTTCTTTCGATTCGATCGCCGCATCGTTTTGGCCAACGGCCGACTCGCTCTCCCGAGCGGATTTGGTCGCGAGCTTTCGAATCGTCCCACGATGCTAGCAAAGCGACCGACATCCGATGACTGTTGATCTGGACGCAATCGCCCAACGCGGGCGGTGCGAGGTCTCGAGTTTACGTTTGGCCCTGCCTCTGATTGAGCAAGGCTACACGCCACCTTTCCTTTCAAGGTACCGTCGCGACGAACTCGGCGACATCGACGAGGCGAGCCTTTGGAAACTCGCCCACGCGGTCCGCACTCAGAAGAATCTGGATGAGTATCGCGAAAACCTACAAGACGCTTGGAAACAAACGCCACTGGCCGACCCAGCCATCGGCCGCGCGATTGGCAACGCTCAGTCCAAACGATTGCTGGATCGACTCAGCCGCCGAGTCAAGTTGGAATCGGGTGAATCCGCGAGCTTGGCACAACGGCTGGCTGTCCGCGTTCTGAATCCTCAAAAGGGTGACGGCGAAGACCTGAATCGTTTGGCAAGCACGCTGGCCGAATCGATGGCGTCGGACGTTAGCGCATCGCCCGCTGAAGGGGAAGCCGCGGCTGAAACCGAATCCGACAACGCGGCTCCTGATGTCGATGGAGCCCTCGCCAAACTGGATGCAACGATCTCGAAGCGACTGATCGGTGATCCTCGCATCGTGGGTGCCGCCGTTCGTTGGCTTTCCCGCAATGCGAAAATTCGCATCTTGGAAGTCCACGACCCGCACATCCAAGCGGAAGAGGCTGGCGAAGCGGAGACCAAGCAGGAATCCAAATCCGACGAACCAGCAAAAGCTGCGTCGGAGACTCCCGCTGCCGAGTCTCCTGCCGCGGAGACCCCTGCCGTCGAAGCGTCTGCAGAAAGCCCAGCGGAAACAACGCCCGCAGCCGAAGCTCCTGCAAATGACGCTCCTGCCAGCGAAGCCCCCGCAGTCGATGACTCGGCAACACAAACTCCGGAAGCCGAAGCCGTTTCGGCGGAAGCAGCACCTGCTGAGTCGACCACCGAGGAAGCTTCCTCCGCGGAAGCGACGCCAGCCGAATCCGGTGAAGAAACTCCCGCGTCTGAAACACCTTCTGCGGGAGCATCAACCGCGGATGCAACTCCATCGGAAGACGCTGCCCCCAAAGCGGAGCAACCCCAAGGAGACGCAGCGGCCGCGACCACCAAGGCTGCGCCCGCCAAATCCAAAGGCAAGAAGAACAAGAAAATCTCGCCTCGTCAGCGCCGTCGCCGCTGGTTGGTCAGCACGCTGAAACCGTTGTCCGGCAAGAGCATGCCGGCCAACAAACTCAGCTCCTTCCAATTGGTCATGCTGGGCCGTGCCCTTCGCAGCCAAGTGGCCCAATGTGCGTTTGACTACGACGCCGCAAAGCTTGTCGCGGAACTGCAAAAGACCGCTGCCGGTTTCAACCGCCCGCTCGCGGACCGTCTTTCCGGATTGGTGTTGGAAAACGAAGCCATCATTCGCGACGCCGCAGAAGCAGCTTGGTGGGACGAGCTGCAAGAACAGGCCTCCACTCGCTTGGTCAGCATCGCCGCGGACAACCTGCACTCGCAGATCAACCGTGGTGGAGTCGAAGCAAAAGTCGTGATGTCGATCGACGCCGTTGGCCCACGAACGGCAGCCACTTCGATCATCGCCGCCGATGGCCGTTTGCTTCACTGCGAAGACATTCCTTGCCAGTTGTCGGCAGCCATGCGGACGCTGGCGGTGACCAAAATGGGCGAGTTGATCCACGCTCACCACGTCGATCTGATCGTTATCAGCAACGGTCCCGCGCGTCGTGCTTGCATGATCGCCGTGGGCGAACTGATCAAACAATCGGCTGACAAATCGGTGCGATGGACGCTTGCCGACCGAAGTGGTGCCGACGCTTACGCCGGTGGCCCCGCCGGCGATCAAGAAATGAAAGCGACCCCGCGGCGTTTCCGCGCAGCGGCTTGGATCGCGTTCTCGGCCATGCAACCAGCACAAGCACTTGTCAAAGTCGATCCGCTGAAATTGCGTTTGGGTTCGTTCCAGCGTGAACTATCGGACGATGCCGTGCTGTCGGCACTGGAAGACGTGATGGTCAGTGGTGCGGCTCGTGGCGGTGTCGATGTCAACTCGACCGCAACGACTTGGATGCAGCGTTTGCCCGGCATCACCTCTGACATCGCGGATGCGATCGATCAACGTCGCCGTGAAAAGCTGGTGGCCTCGCGTGACGATCTGGCGACCGCGATCCAGTGGCCATCCGTGGTGAACTCACGCCAAGCCATGCCTTTCCTGCGAGTCTTCGGTAGCGATGAGTCGCTCGACGGAACCCTGATCCATCCCGATGATTACCCGTTGGCAAAGAAGCTCGCATCGGCACTCAGCATCGAACTGCCGCCGGATCGTCCGCCCGCATATGAGTTGCCCGATTACAGCGAACCAGCCCCGGCCGCCGAGACCACGGAAACAGTGGCGGCAACCGAAACGGAAGCGGCTCCAACCGGCACCGAAAGCAGCGAATCCACGAGCGAGCTAAGTGCCACTGAAGACGCGGAAGCAACATCTGAAGAAAACGCTGAAGCCGCTGCGGAAGCCACCGAAGAAACGGCCGGCGCAGAAGTCGCTGCGACAGAAGGCGACGTGAGCGGCGAAGCATCCGCTGAAACCACTTCCGAGCCCGAAGCGGAAACCGCCGCCGATGCGGAAGCTTCTTCGGAGGAATCATCCAGCGACGAAGCTTCCGCGGAAGACAAAACGGCATCCGATGAAGCTCCTGCGGCTTCCGCGCCTGACGCCCCAGAGCCCGTTCGTCGCCCGATGCCCGAGAAAGCGGCGGTCGACAAACTGATCAAAGAATGGCAGATCGGAAAACGCCGATCCCACCAACTGGTTCGCTGGTTGTGCGATCCATTCGGGGAAGGCGTCAGCGAAGGCGAAGTGCCCGCCGTGATGACGGCGATGCCAGCCTTGTCCGAACTCAAACCGGGCGATCAAGTCATCGGTGTTGTGGTTGGCGTGATGCCATTTGGTGTCTTCATCGAGCTGTCACCTGATTGCAGCGGATTGATCCACGTCAGCAAAATCTCTGACAGCTTTGTCGAAGACCTGCACGAAGCCGTCCAAGTCGGTGATGTGATCACGGCTTGGGTGACTGGCACCGACGCAAAACGCCGTCGCGTCGCGCTCAGTGCGATCTCACCTGAAAAAGAAGCGGCCTTGGAAGCACGCCGACAAAACGACCGTGGCGGTCGAGGGCGCGGCCCCGGCGGACGCGGTCCGGCACGAGGCCAGCGTGGTGGTGGCCAGGGTCAGGGTCAGGGTGCTCCTCGCGGACGCGGTGGGCAAGGCGACAACCGCGGACAACGTGGTGGCCAAGGCCGAGGTGGTTCAGGTCAAGGCGGCCCGGGCCAAGGTCGTGGTGGCCAAGGCGGTCGCGGTGGCAAACCAAGACGCTCGGGAGGTCGTGACGGTGGCCGTGGCGGACGTTCACGAGGACCGAAGAAACCCGAGGTCTACGAAGTCGTCGGCAAGGACCCAGAAAAGCCAACCATCAGCGACGCGATGGTCAAAGGCGACGAACCCATGCGTTCGTTTGGTGACTTGATGCAGTTGTTCAACAAGGAGAAAGGCCAAACCGCCCCTCCCGCCGAGAACAAACCTGCGGAAGTCAAACCAGTCGAAACGCAGCCCGCACCGGAAGCCACGCCGCCGCAAGCCGCATCACCAGCCGCCGAAGCCCCCGCAACTGATGCGGCCGAAACCCCGGCTGCTCCCGAGGGGGACAAATGAGCGACGATTTTCAATCTCGATTGGAATCGGCCATCGCTCGAGGGCGACGTCGCGCGGAGCACCAAGCTTCGCAACAACGCCAGCAGGAAATGTCCGAAGAAGAGCTGAAACGACTCCACACGTCGTATCGGCTCTCGCTGTCCGAGCAAATCGAACAGGCGGTTCAACGTGTCGCCGACCATTTCCCTGGCTTTCGATACGAGTCCGTGTTTGGCGAAGAAGGCTGGGGCGCGGCCTGCTATCGCGACGATTTGCGACTCGACTCGGGCCGCCGAACGAACCTCTACAGCCGGTTGGAATTGGTCATTCGACCGTTCAGTGACCTGCGAGTGCTCGATCTCAAAGGCAAGGGCACGGTGATGAACCGCGAACTTTTTAACCGAACGCATTACGCCAAAATCGCCGAAGTCGAACAAGAAGACTTCAGCCAGCTAATCGATTCTTGGGCAATCGAATACGCCGAAATGTACGCAGTGAAAAGCTCGAACGCGTAGTGCATCCCCGTATTGCAGACGCATTGCAGCAAGCATCGATCGACGGGCAACTCCTCGGCCCCTTACCGGCATCTCTGAAACGCCGAGGCAGCTTCAACACATCACGGTGACGTCGCGTGTGCCCAAGGTGATTCGGTCGCCTGCACCTGAATCCTGGCGTGAGCCGGCAAATGGTTCTTGCCAATGCGGCCATCCGCCTTCACCCAACCCAGCGGACGCCCCGCGTGCTGCACGATGGCCCACCCGCGATGCTCCGTGGGAACCGTGCCCCCGCCAAGATACGCCACGGCATCTTGGTCACCCAGCTCGATTCGCTCGACCGATTGGCAGAAACGATTGCCGACGTTTCGCTGAGCTCCCGCATGCGACGGTTTCCAGGTTTGGCCCGTTCGATACGCGACTTCTGGTCCAATCGTCCAATCCTGCTTCACCCACTCGGGCGCGTTGTGGCAGAACGCTTCCGCGATCCAATCTCGTTGCCTCAAGAAGCCCGCATCATGCTCGGCCCAGTCGATGATCGGCTGCTCACCATAAACGTCACGCACCAACTCCTCGCAGGAAGCATCCAGCGGTTGCTCCGACTGCAAGATCCCGCGTCGCAACATCCAGGGCTCCTCCGCGAAGGACGCTTCTTCGTTGTCCTCAACGGCAATCGGTTTGCTCAACCGAGCCGCGAATGCGCCGGCACATGAATCGCGATGTGGCCAAACTCGATAGGCCGCTTCGATCAATGGACTCTGGTACGACGCCAATCCATCCACTGGCGAAGGCTGCAACTCAAGCTCGCTTGTCATCCAAGAAACCTGGTCTTCGTTTTCAGCGACCGCGAAAGTGCATGTGCTGTAGACCAGGGTTCCGCCTGGTCGCAACAAACGCTCGGCCGCGGAAAGGATTCGTTGCTGCCGCGCGGCGTTGGTCGCGATCATCGACTCATTGATCGCTCCTTTGGATTGTCGCCCGCGAGACAACAAGGCTTGGCCGCTGCACGGAGCATCCACCAACACAACATCAAACACGCCGGGCAGTTTTTCAGCCAACTGATCCGGGTCTTGCCCACTGATGGCGTAACGATCGGAACCGGACCGAGCCAAATTGAACGCGAGAGGAGCGAGCCGCGATTGAATAGGCTCATTGGCGAGCAGAAAACCCTCGTCGCCCACGGCTTCCAGCAATCCGCTGGCTTTGCCACCCGGCGCAGCACACAGATCGCAAACCACCTTGCCACGTAGCCAACTCACATCGGCTTTCGCAACGGCCAATGCCAGAAGCGAGCCAGCATCCTGCAGGTAAAAATCACCGGACGCGAAGCCGATGGATCGTGATGCCGGATAGCCTTCGGGAATCGCGGTCGCCAACGGATACCATGGAACGCAATGCGGTGGCGAATCCGACGATTCGACTTCGCTGGGTAAACGATCACGACGCCAACGCAAGACATTTGGATGCCGCTGTGTCATCGCAGTCGCCAAACGCTCCAGTTCATCGACTGGCAATTCAATGGGCGCGATCGCCGCGGCCATCTGGTCGGCCGTGAATTCCAGCGGCCGACGTGTTCCGGATGACTTCGCCCCCGCCGATCTCCGGTTGCCCTTCTTGGAGCCTTTGCGTGAGCGACTCACTTTTGGGCGAACTTATTCCAGACGGACATGACCAATGACAGAATCATGGCGATCGCCAGCGGTGACGTGAACGTGAACATGATGAACAACACCTGAGACAAATTTCCGGCTTCGCTCTCCGGAATCTTCACGCCCATCCAAATGGCGATGTCCGTTTGCACGCTTGGAACACGCGACGCGTAGAACAATCCTGCCAAAAACACCGCGCTAACCAGTACTAGCAACAACGCCACCGCGATGCTGATTTGAGGCCGATTCGAAGCGTGGGTTCGCCCCGAACCGGCCGGATGATCCTCCGGGGCAACGACTGGCTTCGCGTCACTCATCGAAGATACCGGCTCCAAAACCCTCGGCTCCATCCGATTCCGCTTGACTGGAATCGCTCGGCTGGGCTCCTCCGGCATCGCGGTTGGGCGAGTTCGTCACGGTGGATCCGCGCGAACCACCGCCGCGACGATGCATGTGTGGTTGTGGAATGCGTTGATCGTCTCCGCCTTCGCCACGAACGATCAGCGTTTCCGAATCGCCATTGGCCGCCGGTGAATTCCCGGAATTCGACGAACTGGATGAGGCGGTATCGGCATAGTCGGCTTCGTCGTAGTCGCCTGCGTCAAAGTCGTCTTCATAGCGACTGCGATAACCCGGCTGAGATGATCGAGTCAGCTCGGCTTCGAATTCTTCGATCACGGCTTGCTGAATCATTTCACGGCATTCGCTGTTGATCGGGTGCGCCACATCCGCGTACAGCTTCTGGGGTGAGTTCACACTGTGGCCGCTGAGTTTGGCACCGCAGTGATTGCAGTAGGTGGCCCGCAAATGGTTTTTGGAACTGCATCGATTGCAGTGCCCGGTCAGCTTCCGGCTGGGCATCGCGACAAAGGGTCCACTGGCACCATCGATGATCTTTAAGTCGCGAACGACGAACGATTGATCGATCGTGATGGAGCAGAACGCCCGCAGACGATCCTCCGAACTTTCCATCAGCTTGATGCGAATCTCGGTAATTTCCACGACGTACCCCTATGCGATGTGGATCTCCGACGGCACCACACAACTCACCACCGATCGGATCAAAGCGCCGCCCGGGAACGTCGACCGCAACGTTTCCGCCACATTTGCAGCGTGTTGCGATGAGCTCGCCAATGCGAAGCAAGCCGAACCGCTGCCCGTCATTTGGCAATCAGTCAGTCCGGCGTCGGAAAGCCATTTTAGGGGGGGATCGATGCGCGATGAAAGCCCGCACGCGGGTCCTTGCAACGCGTTATGCATATTAAAACTGGATTCCCCGCCCATTCCCTGCAGTGCACGAACAAAATTCACACTGGATCGCGGTTTCTCCGGCACCGTGCAACGTGAATAAACCGCTGGCGTCGACACGCTCGCCGCGGGAAAGATCACCACCGCGTGCAACGGATTGGCTAACGAAAAGAACGATAACTTCTCACCGCGACCCGTCGCTCGAGCGGCTTCCGCAGAAGAATCATCTTCCGAGATGCCAAGGAAGAACGGAACGTCACTGCCAATTTCTGCGGCTATGCCCGTCAATAAACGTCGATCCACACCTGCGATTTTGTCCGGTTGAATCTCCGCCGCGGCTCGCCAGCCCAATCGCAGTGCCGCGGCCGCATCGCTGCTGGCGCCGCCCATTCCAGCGCCACTGGGGATTTGTTTGTGAAGACGGACATCCCACCCGCCTTCCAAGTTCAATGCGTCCGTCAATCGTTGCAGCGCACGAACAACCAAATTTTGCTCGTCGGTTGGAACATGCAGCAAAGCGTCGTCTTCACCAACCTGCATCGCTTTCGCGACCGAGGCTCGATCCGGGGACCAATCGACCTGCAACCGCACACCCGGCTGGGCAACATGCTGAACCCAAAGCTCATCCCGCCAATCGATGGCTGTCATCACCGTGTCCAGCTCGTGAAATCCGTCCTCGCGACGAGACAAGATTTCCAGAAACAAATTCAGCTTGGCAGGAGGCGAAGTGCGATACCAACGAGAAGATGACACGAGTTCAAGCGGCTTTCTGTGAACGGATGGAGTGCCCTCGCATCATATCGCTTGAGTCTTGCGAAGCGATGGCCACCAACGAAATCCCCAATCGATCGGCCAAAGCGATGGTTTCTTCGCGGTCCAACAAGATGGTCTTTTCGGCTTCGATCGCGATGGCGGCACCTCCCGCCTCATGAACCCGTTGAATGGTTTGCGGACCAATCGTTGGAACATCAAATCGCATGTCTTGTTCGGGCTTGCTCACCTTCACCAGCGTCCATCCGCCGCGACGGCACAATTCGCCGGTGCGTCGGATACACGCATCGGTTCCTTCGATCGCTTCCACGGCAATGATCGTTCCGTCTTTGATCGTGATGGCTTGGCCGATGTCCAAACCGCCCATCGTTTTCGCGATTTGCCAACCGGATGCGATGTCCGATTCAATCGCAGAAGACGGCTTGCGACGTGTCAGTTGCCCCTCATCCGCCAACAGTTCCGGTGCGAGTTCCGTCGCGGAGCAAATCTTCATGGAATGAGTCTCGTAGGTATGGATCACGGCCCCCAACAAGCGATCATCGCGGGCATCTCGTTCGGCACCGAACAAACACGGCCAAAAGGTTTTGATGCAGGTCCAATCCGGCATGTGGCGAATCCAAACGGAACCGCTGTAGAGCAAATCGGATTTGAATAGTTTCCCGGCCATCGTCACGTGCTGAACGCCATGACGTTTGAAGTACCGAAGATGGCCTCCGAACCGGCCGACACCGGACCAGAGAACACTGTCACATACGTCGTTCAATTCTTCGCCCGCGTGTCCGTCGATAGCCACGCAGTGCACCGGATGTCCGAGTCGCTTGAGTTTCTCCGCGACGCAAACTGGAAATCGTCCCCACCCCGCGATCAAGCCGACGGGAGCGAGAGCGGGGACATCGACGGGGTCCATGGAATGACGGATGGGTTCGCTCATCGGATCAAAGGGACGTTCGTGCGGCAACGTGTCACGCGGCGCGGCGTGAACCCGACTCTTGCTTGCCTTCGGCGTCGCATGCATTTTCCGAAGCCAAACGTTCCACTTGCTGAGTCAAACGTTTCAGGTCACGACGCATCTCAGGCAAGCGACGCTGAACCGCCATGATTTGCATTTGGTCTCGTTGCGAAGTTGCCGGCGATCCCAAATAAACTTGGTTGGCGGCCAAATCGTCCATCACGCCGGCCTGTGCTCCGACAATGACGCCGTCGGCCAAAGCAATGTGATCCTTCAAACCAACTTGCCCCGCCAACACCACGTAGTCGCCCGTGGTGCAGCTACCGGCGATGCCGACTTGGCTGCACAACAAATTGTGCCGACCGATCCGGCAATTGTGAGCGATCATGACTTGGTTATCGATTTTGGTTCCCTCACCGATCCGAGTCGCTCCGTAGGTTCCGCGGTCGATGGTGGAACTGGCTCCGACTTCCACATCATTCTCGATGACCACATAACCCAACTGTGCGGTTGGAACGTGTCGACCGTCCACCATTTTGTATCCAAACCCATGAGCCCCCACGACGGTTCCCGCGTGCAAGGTGACTCGTTCGCCAAGTTCGCAATACGCATACAACGTCACGTTGGGGTGCAGCGTGCAGTCGGCTGACAACTTGCATCCCGCACCAATGGTCACACCAGGAGCGATGAAACAGTTCGGCCCAATCTCAACATCACATCCAATATTCGCGGTCGGATGCACCTTCGCCGTCGGGTCGATCTTCGCGGACGGATCAATCCCCGCGACCGGCAAGCAGTCTTGGCTGGCGGGTCGAAAATACGAAACTAAACGGGTGAATGCAGCGTGAGGATCCGCAACGATGATTTGCAAATGAGTGGGCGAGTCCGCAACGTACTCGGGTGCGATCACTGCGAAGGCTTCGCTGCCCGCGAGTTGATTGGCATGAGCCACCTGATCGACCAAGGTCACGTGGGTGGAACCTGCTTCTGCCGGAGGAGCGGCACCCTCACAAACCAAGGCGGCGACTTCAGGCGAGGGAGCTTTTCCCTGTGCGGGGCGAGCGGACGCGTCGGATTCGCTGGCAGAAACATCACTGAAATCCAGCAGCTGACCGCCGACGAGATCGGCGACCGCTTGCAGTGACAATCCTTTGGAAGACGCCATTGGAAAAATCCTTTTTCGTTGACGTGTGTTTGATCGGTGTGAGTCGGAACCTTGGTTTGTCTCTTGTAACGGCAACCCACAAATTGACGCAACGTGAATCGTCGGTCTTGCGACGGATCGGCAGAAAGCACTAGGACAGGGTTGCATGACGCGCGTCGGGCTCTGGCCTGCGTGTTTTCCAAACGGCTCTCGCACATAGTCGCCTACGATGCCCAGCCCAGCTCTTCGCAACGATTCCTATCCAACACCCGCGTCCGCCGTCCCCGCGGGGATGCCCTCGCGAAAAAATTTGGATGCGACCCAAAATCCAAACGGGTTGCGGATCTTTGCTCCGGAAGACCAACCCGCTCAAACGGCTCCCGAGCCCATCGCTCCGCCGAGCCGGACCAAAATTTGGAGCTGCCTGATCGCTTCGCTGATCGCCGGCGTGGTTTTCTCGACACTGACGGGATGCCAATGGGCGGCAGGAAGCCAAAACAGCCAAGGCGCAGCTCTCTACAACCAAGGCCAATACACAGCGGCGATGGAACAATTTCAAAAAGCCATCGCCTCCGACCCGACCGACGCGGATGGCTACTACAACTTGGCCGCCACGACACACCGTTTGGGCAATCAACGCCAAGACCCCAACCTGATTCGCCAGAGCGAAGCGCTCTACAACCAGTGCTTGGACCACGATCCCAATCACATCGATTGTCATCGCGGATTGGCCGTGCTGCTCGTTGATTCGGGCCGTCCCGACCGCGCCTTCACACTGCTGAAAAATTGGGCCGCCGCCAATCCCAACTTGGCCGACCCGCGAATCGAGCTGGCTCGACTGTACGAAGAACATGGCGAACCGCAAACGGCTTTGAAATACCTGGAGGACGCCGTCCAACAAGACGCCAACAACGCGCGTGCCTGGCTCGCCTTGGCTCGATTGCGTGAATCCGGCAACGATCCGGTTCAAGCATTGCAAAACTACCAACGTGCGTTGGCTCTGAACGGTGGTGTCCTCGGACCCAACGGAGCCATGATCAGCGAGCGTGTTGCCGCTCTCAGCCGCCAGATCAACTCGACTCGTGACGCGGCTTCGTTCAATGCCGGCGGAACGCAAATGGCGACTCCCGGCGGTTTCAACTCGGCTCGCTATTGAATCTGACTCACTGGCTAGCAATGCCGCCCAGCAATGCCACGTCGGCCTGATGGCAGTGGGATAGGCTAGCGAACGATTTTGGGGAGAATGGAGGGTTGGTTTTCCCTCATTTCCCCTCGAAATAGCTGCACGAGTCCCATGAAATCAATGGACGCCCTGGTGTCGTTGTGCAAACGACGTGGTTTTCTTTTCCAATCCAGCGAAATCTACGGCGGTGTCCAAGGCTTTTGGGACTACGGACCGCTGGGCGTGGAGCTGAAGCGGAACCTGAAAGACGCTTGGTGGCACGACATGATCGCGGGCCACAACGAGCTGATCGCTCCCGCGGGTGCACCGTCGACGTTCGAAATGGTCGGCCTGGATTGCACGATCATCATGCACCCGCAAGTCTGGAAATGCAGCGGTCACTATGACTTGTTCCACGACCACATGGTCGACTGCAAAGAATCCAAGAAACGCTACCGTTTTGACCAGGTTCGCGGCCGTTTCGTCGAATATCAAGGCACCAAGATCTTTGTTTCGACCCTGGCCGAAATCGAGCAAGAGGAAGACGAAGTCCGCCGTCGCGGATTGAAGTACTTCAAGCTTCGTGCGAAAAACGCTGACGAGCTGACGGTTGCAAAAGAATCGCTGACGCTGGACCAACTGGACTCCACCGACAACGTGCTCGCACCCGACGCCAAGACACTTGGCACGCTGACCGAGCCACGCGAATTCAACTTGATGTTCAAAACCACGCTGGGCGCGCTCGGCGGCGAAGACGACACGACCTTCCTGCGTCCGGAAACCGCGCAAGGAATCTTCGTCAACTTCAAGAACGTCGTCGACAGCTCTCGCGTTCGCGTCCCGTTTGGCATTGGCCAAGTCGGCAAGAGCTTCCGCAATGAAATCACCCCAAGGAACTTCACCTTCCGTTCGCGTGAATTCGAACAGATGGAAATCGAGTTCTTCTGTCACCCTGACCAATCGCAAGAGTGGTATCGCTACTGGCGCGACCGCCGCATGGCCTGGTACACCTCGATGGGCCTGTCCAGCGAATCGCTGATCATGCGTGAACATCACACCGAGGAATTGGCTCACTACAGCGTTGGCACAGCGGACATCGAATACGCATTCCCCTTCCTCCCCGAAGGTGAATACGGCGAGCTGGAGGGCATCGCCCACCGCGGCGACTTTGACTTGCGCAGCCACATGGAAGGCAAGCTCGATCCCAACACCAACCCGATGACGGTCGAGCTGAATGAACACGGCAAACCCAAGTACCGTGGCAGCGGCAAAGACCTCGCGTATCGGGATGAAATCAGCAACGAGAAGTTCGTGCCTCACGTGATCGAACCCTCCGCGGGTGCCGACCGAGCCGCCTTGGCGTTCCTCTGCGAAGCCTACACCGAGGACGAAGCTCCCGATGAAAACGGCAAGATGCAATCGCGAACGGTGATGAAGCTCGACCCACGTTTGGCGCCCATCAAAGCCGCCGTGTTCCCACTGGTCAAAAAGGACGGGATGCCCGAAGTCGCCCAAGAAATCTACGGCGCTCTCAAAGAACACTACAACGTGTTCTACGACGCGAAGGGAGCAGTCGGCCGACGTTACCGACGTCAAGACGAAGCCGGAACGCCTTACTGCATCACGGTCGACGGCGATTCATTAAAAGACAAAACCGTCACCATTCGCGACCGAGACTCACTGGAACAAACCCGAGTCAAAATCGACGACGTCGTTTCAGAAATCCAATCGCGTCTGAAAGCGTCGAAGTAATAGCATCGACGCTAGCTATCTTACGCAGCGACGACAGCCGCCGATTAGCTTCAAACCACACCAGTCAGCAGATGGTCTTTGATCGCTGCGGCTCTGGGGGTGAGTTGGTCGGTGGCGCGGCTAGGTTGGTCGGCGGAGGGTGCTGGGATTTGATCGGGATTGTCGAAGTTGATCAGCTCCAACTCGCCGTTTTCGTATTCCACCATGCCGGTGGCGTTTTCTACCCAGTCGCCCAGGTTGAAATACAGCGGTCGTTTCGCGTCAGGTGACTCGGAAGCGGGACTGAGTCGTCGGACCGTGGGAATATGGATGTGCCCGCAGACGATCACGTCGCATTCGTTTTCCGCCGCGTGCTGACGAACCTTGGCTTGAAACCCGCTGACCCACTGAACGATTCGTTTGGTGTTCTGTTTCAAGTAGCGGCTGATCCGTCGAGGCTTCATTCGCAATGACTTCAACACGCGATTGATGGCCCGATCCGCCGTCAGAAGCAACGTGTACAGGAACGTGCCAAACAACGACAGCCAGTGAGCTTGTCGCTCCACCTTGTCAAATTGGTCGCCGTGCAGCACCACCACGCGTCGCCCATCCACCGTTTCGTGGACAAACTGTTCGCGAACGCAAACGTCATCGGACTTGGGCACCGCCGACCAGTCCACATGACGGAGATAATCGTCGTGGTTGCCAGGCGTGTAACGAATGGCGGTACCTTCTTCGGCCAATTCCGCCAAACGATTGAACAAACGGTCGTAGACGGGTGGCCAGTACGGATGCATGTGCAGCACCCTCGCATCGATGAAGTCACCGACCAGAAACAAATGCTCCGGCGAGTGATGGCTGAGAAACTCGATCAACCGTTCTGCTTGAGCGTGACGCAATCCCAGGTGGACGTCGCTGATAAAGATCGAACGGATCGTCCGCGTTGCGGGCGTTTGGTAGCTCGATCCGGCGGCAGCGGACTCTCGGCTTGATCGAGTGAACCGGCCAATCCGTCGGCGACGAGGCGGGCGGACGGAAGTCGATGAGTTGGGCAAAAAAGTGATCAACAGGCTGATCCAGTAGGTCAAATGAAGCTCAACGTGTTGCCCGTCAGGATAGCCACTGAGACCAAAAGTCGAGCCCCAAAGAAGCGAAAGACGGAATCTATTCATGGAAATGTCATTTCGCAGCTCCGCATCTTCGCCCCCTCTGCGACCGCGACCCAGACGCTAACGGGCCCGAATTCCGCCTTCGGGCCGAACAACGCTGGCTCACGGAAGGTCGACCTGTCGCCAGACCGATCCGTCACAGCAGATCCACTGCCGCGGGCGGTGCGTTTCGGCGGGGATGGGCGGATTCGCCAGAACCGTCGCCCGTTTGTTCACCTAAGCGGACACTTTCGCGGCAGATGGTCGCAGCCAAACCAGAGAAATCAGGCGCGTCTCTAGGCTGGAGTTTGCGGAGGGCGTAAACTCCGGGGGTTGAGCCGAATTCTCGCGTTGGGTGTCTCTCCTGGGATGTTGTCAGCGGCTGGGGAATCCGGTTTGTCGACTGGGCAGTTTCCACCTCAAGAAGACCTGGACCCACGTGTCTGACCTCACTCGTTCGCAATCGTTTTTCTTGCGTCACGAATTTGCCATTCGGCGACTGCATTCATTGACCGGGATCGTGCCGCTTGGCGTTTACATGGTCATTCACTTGACCACGAACGCGAGTCTGCTGAACGGAACGGAAACGTTCCAACGCGCGGTGTACATGATCCACAGCCTGGGCGATTTGCTACCAATCGTCGAATGGGGCGGCATTTTCACGCCGTTGCTATTCCATGCCATTTTGGGCGTTTGGATCATTCGCACGGGCAAATCGAACCTGAGCCGTTATCGATTCACCGGGAACCGCCGCTACGTGTGGCAGCGTTGGACGGGTTTGATTGCATTCGTGTTCTTGATGACACACGTGCTGCATCTGCACGGATGGTTCCACGCCGATTTTTGGCTTGCAATTATGAAGCCGCTTGGTTTCGCGAATTTCAAACCGTACAACGCGGCATCCACCCTGGGCGCTGCGATGCAGGGCTACGTTTGGCCGGCGTTTTACTTGGCTGGCGTTTTGGCCACGGTCTATCACCTCGCCAACGGGATTTGGACCGCAGGCATCACATGGGGTTTCTGGGTTTCGCCTCAGGCACAGGAACGAGCCACCAAAGTTTGTGTGGCGTTTGGCGTCGTTTTGGCGGTTATTGGAACGTCGGCATGGTGGGCGGCGGTTCGCATGGACGAGACCGACATCGCTCAAGCCGAAGCCGACGAAGTGGAAATGTTTGAAGCCGCGGTCAAGACCGGGTTGGCCTACGACATTCCCGAGAAGCGTTCGGTCGGACACGAGGATGCAGACAAAGAATCTGGAACCGCGACGGATGCTCTACCGGCCGAGGAGCCCGATGCCGAAAAGGCGTCTCGTCCAACCGACGCCGTCATCACCGAATAGTTCGAAACCACCATCTGATAATTCTGAAGGAAACGTTCCATGGCACAATCCAACTCGCCTACCCGCGTGGTTGTCGTTGGGGGTGGTTTGGCTGGTTTGGCATCAACGATGAAGTTGACCGAACTGGGCGCCCAAGTCGATCTGATCAGCCTCACTCCGGTCAAACGCTCGCACAGTGTTTGCGCTCAAGGTGGTATCAACAGCTGCAACGATGCCACGCGCCAGCTGGGCGACGACGAATGGAAACACTTCGATGACACGGTTTACGGTGGTGACTTTCTGAACCACCAACCGCCCGTGAAGGAGATGGCCTACTGGGCTCCTAAAGTCATCGAGCTGATGGACCGCTTGGGAGTGCCCTTCAACCGCACCGGAGAAGGCTTCATCGACCGTCGCCGTTTCGGCGGAACACTCTATAAACGAACGGCGTTCGCCGGAGCCACCACCGGCCAGCAATTGCTGTACGCGTTGGACGAACAGGTCCGCCGTCAAGAAGCCGAAGGCAATGTCACCAAGTACGAATTCTGGGACTTCCTCGGCCCCATCCAAGACGAAACCGGCCGCTGTCGTGGCGTGGTCGCTCAAGACATGGTGTCGATGAAGATCAAAGCATTCCCTGCGGATGCGGTCGTGGTCGCAACGGGAGGCTGCGGTTTGATCTACGGCCGCAGCACGATGAGTGTCTTCTGCACCGGCAGTGCCGCCAGCCGCTGCTTCCAAGCGGGTGCGAACTACGCCAATGCGGAATTCATCCAGGTTCACCCAACAGCCATTCCCGGTGCCGACAAACTTCGACTGATGAGTGAATCCGCCCGCGGTGAGGGCGGTCGCGTTTGGGTGCCTCGCACTCCTCATGATCCCCGCGAACCACGGGCAATTCCCGAAGCTGACCGGTACTACTTCTTGGAAGAACGCTATCCGGAATACGGCAACCTGGTGCCTCGTGACATCGCGACACGTGAAATCTTTGACATCTGCGTCAACGAAGGATTGAGCGTCGAAGAGGATCGCATGTGCGTGTACCTGGATTTGACGCACATTTCACGAGCCGAACTGGATCGCAAACTCGGTGGGATCCTTGAGATCTACGAGAAGTTCCAGGGCGTCGATCCGCGCGACGAGCCCATGAAAATCTTCCCGGCTGTTCACTACAGCATGGGCGGCTTGTGGGCTGACTACGTCAAATCCGCCGATGGTGGCCTGGAAGCGGGTGCCCCTCGCAACCACATGACCACCATCGAAGGTTTGTATGCGATCGGCGAATGCGATTACCACTACCACGGTGCAAACCGTCTTGGTGCCAACTCGTTGCTGTCGTGCATCTTCACCGGTTTATTCACGGGTTCGTCGATCATGAACTACTCGGCGGCACAGTCGTCGGGTGCCAGCGATGTTCCTCAATCGCTGCTTGATTCGTCCGTGAAAGCCCAACAGGACCGCCACGATCACCTGCTGAACGGAAACGCGGGCAGCGACGAAAACCCGTACCTGATTCACCAAGAATTGGGCGACTTGATGACCCGCGTCGCCACGGTGGTTCGTCGCAACGATCAACTCGCAGAAGCGATCAAGAAAGTCGACGAACTGCACGAACGTGCCATGAAGGTTTCACTGGCTGACTCCGGATCATGGACCAATCAAAACGTGATTTTCGCGAAAGCGTTGCAGGATATGTTCCCGTTGGCGAAGGCACTTCTCAAAGGTGCACTGCAGCGTGACGAATGCCGCGGTGCTCACTACAAACCGGACTTCAAAAAACCTTCGTTGACTTCCGAAGATCCTGTCGAGCGTCGTCGCCAAGCCGAAGCTTGGTGCGACGAGTTCGAAGCCAACAACGAAAAGTACCTCAAGAGCACAGTTGCCACCTGGAACGCCAGCACCAACCAGCCTGAATTGACGTACGAAGAAGTCGACACATCTTCGATCCCGCCTCGCCCCCGTTTATACGGATTGGTGGGAGCGGAAGCGATCGAAGAAGTATGGAACGAACGTGCTGCCAAGAAAGCTGCCGAGTCCCAATCCGGAAGCGGTTTGGTCGGGGCCAAGTAAGCCATCGACGTCCGCTCACCCAACTTTGACACCTTCACCGCATCGCATTCACTACCTTACGAATCCCACATCCGATGATTGCTCTCGACCCTTCGACGAAGAAACGCCCCGAGTTCATCAACGTTCGCGTGCGCCGTCAGGACGCTCCCGGGAAACAACCGTACTGGGAACTGCACAAGATCAAGTACGAACCCGAGATGAACGTGATCAGCGTTCTTCAACGGATCGCTGCTCAAGCGACCAACCGTGACGGCAAAAAGGTGACGCCAGTTGCGTGGGACTGTGGTTGTTTGGAAGAGGTCTGCGGCTCCTGCACGATGGTCATCAACGGTCGCGTGCGACAAAGCTGCAGTGCTTTGGTCGATCGCTTGCTGGAAGACAACTCGGACGAGATCGTTCTCGAACCCATGAGCAAGTTCCCGGTGGTTCGTGACTTGGTCGTGGATCGCGAACGATTGTTCCAAGGTCTCAAACGCGTCAAAGCCTGGGTGCCGGTGGACAGCTACTTCAACATGGGTCCGGGCGAACGAATCCTGCGTGATGACCAGGAACGCAACTACCCACTCAGCCAGTGCATGAGCTGCGGATGCTGCGTGGAAGCGTGCCCGCAATACAACAAGATCGAACTGACGCAAAAGTCCGATGAGTCGGACGAAGCATTCGAAGCACGCAAACAAGAAGCGTACGCGGAAGCCTTTGTCGGACCGCATGCGATTTCGCAGGCCATGTTGTTCAACAACCATCCGACCGGCAAAGCGTTGGCGGGCGAACGATTGGACGCGTTGTCGGGCCCCGGTGGTCTTGCAGCGTGCGGCAACGCTCAAAACTGCGTGGCCGTCTGCCCCAAAGAAATTCCGTTGACCACGTCCATCGCGCGTGCGGGACGAGCCACCACGCTGCATGCCATCAAAAAGTGGTTCGACAAGTAATTGCTTTGGTGGCGATATTTTTGGACGGCTCCCAACACGCTGATCGGTTTGACGATTGGCTTGCTTCTCGGGGGCCGCATCCAATGGGTTTCGGGCGTCGCTGAAATTCACGGTCGCTGGATCGCTCGGGCCCTGCGGTCGATGCCGGTTCCCGCCGCCGCCATGACGCTCGGCCACGTGGTCCTCGGATGTTCGCTCAGCGACTTGGATCGGACCCGACGGCATGAGCGGGTGCACGTCCGCCAATATGAACGCTGGGGCCCATTCTTTTTGCCGGCCTACTTGCTTGCATCGCTGTTCTTAAAGTTCTCGGGCCGCGACGCCTATCGAGGCAACCCGTTCGAAGTCGAAGCCTACGCCATCGACGATCCGTCGAAACCATAAACGCGAAGAGCCCTCAGCCCTCCATCACTGCTTCGACGTATCCGGCGTGATGTCCAAGCTCCAACTGTGCAGCAAACCAAACCGGTCACTCCGCGTGCCGGCCACAACCAACTGCCAAACACCTTGGACGCTTTTCCCGTTGAAAGCACTCAAGCTGGGTTGGTTTTTCAAACGACCTTCGGGAATGAAAGTGCCGTCGAAGGGTGGCCGAGCTTTGGTGATTGGGTAGCGGGCGTCGTCGTCGAACCGGGTGCCTTCGAAGTGGTCATCGTGTCCGCCGACTCCAGTGAACAGTTCGATCTTGGTCTCATCGGGACCAATCAAATAGGCATCGAGCGACTCGTCGTGCGTGTGCGTGATCGAGAGCTGCACATCGATGTCCGCGATCGGATAATCTTCATTGATCACAATTTCTGAAATGACCGTCTTTCGCGGTGGCAGGGCCGCAGCGGTGTCGTTGCGGTAGTCGCCGCCCATGATGGAGGCAGAACCTGCAAGTTCGCTCTTAGTCAGCAATCCATCCGAGTTCTCATCCAACGATTCAAACTCGGCGAGCAATTCGTTTGTCCATTCGGATGCGAACTCAGGCATCGAGATTTGCTGATCACCATCAGCGTCTCGCTCGAAGAACCATGGAGGCAAACCTTCCGCGTCTTGATCTTCTTCCTCCTGAACCTGGATCAGATAGGTGTTCAGCTCGTCGCGTGAAATTTCGCCGTCGCGATCCACATCGATTCGGCCAAAGGGAATCCCCATGCTGACCGTTTCACTGGCTTCCAATCGTCCGTTGCGATTCTTGTCGAAACGTCCCATCACCGTGGAGGTCAGATAATAACGACGGTCTCGACGCCAATAACGCGAATCGTCGTCGCGGGAATCACGCTCGGTTTCTCGGACCTCACTGCCAACTCGGCGACGTTTCTGAACCAGTTCTTTGGAAGCGCCGGAGAGCAATCGCCGCCGAGCGTACCGCTGTGCCAGTTCAATCACGCTCAATCGATTGTCGTTGTCGTAGTCTTCTTCGAATGGATCTCGGTAACGCCAATCACCACGTTCCACTTCGCGTCGGTCCAAGAATCCGTCTCGGTTGCGATCGCTGCGAGAAAGGGTCCGCTCGGCTTGCCGATAGTCCGACGCGGTGTACTGAAACTTCATCTCCCCCAAACCGAACTCGGGCACCATCGGCTCATCATTCTGAGGCCCGAAAGGCAAGATGGTGATGTCAGTTTCGGGGTCGACCTCTTGGCCAGAAACGCCGTTTTGATAGGCGTGATAGATCCGAACGGCTTCTTGCCATCTCTCGATCGAGTTGTCACGGTTCAGATCCATCCGGCGTGCTTCCGCGACTCGTTCCAAGTAAGGTCGCGACAACGCGGTGATTTCTTCTGGTTCGATGTCGCCGTCTTGGTCACGGTCCAATCGCTCCAACGATTCACGAATGCCGGACTGAGCCTGTACCGTTTGCTGGCCGCCAACGACCAACAAAGCCGCGGGAAAAACACAACGGGAAGCCCACCGAACCCATGATCGCAGTGGGGAATATGCGGGAAGCAATCGCATCAGCGTCCACCTCGTTCGCGAGAGCGATCACGCGTGCTGGTGCTTCGGCGACTGGATGTCGTCGTGCTGGCACCCAGCACTTGTTGCAGGACTTCTCCCATGACTTCGTCGCTGCTGGGGATGATCACCTCGACCGCTTGTTCACCACGCGAATCGATGGTCTGCACCAACTCCTCCACTTCCGCGAACAACTGAGGCGGGGCGGTGATGATCAGTGAATTGCTGGCCTCGTGGACAGCGACCGTCATCTTCGGCTCGAGATCACGCGCGGCTTGCGACGCGGACTTCTTCGGCGGGTTCTTGGAATTGTTTCGATTGTCGCCGTTGCGAGCCGCTTCACGTCCATCGGCATCGTTTCCACCGCCACCCGGTGCCGCGTTGGAATTGCCCTCGGCCATTCGTCCGGCGTATGCCTCTTCGATAGCTTTCGCGACGTCCACCGCCCGCGTGTGTTGCAACTCAATCACATGCGAGGTTCCATACGTTTGAACCGTCGTGATGCTGCGATCTTTATCGATGATCTTCAAATAATTCTCGATCAGATCCACGTCATCGGACGTGCCTTGTGCGATCAAACGATTCAGCCGTGAATCCGAAACGATGGTGATCGACCCGAACAGCAACGTCATCGTGCCGTCGCGTGTTGTCAAAAAGCTGCCTAGGTAGCCGCCGGACGAAACCGAAGAGATGGTTCCATTGACCAGCGTGCCCGCCTCGCCTTCGCGAGCCGCCTCGCCACCTTCCAGCAACTCGGCCAACATCCGCAACGCGTCATCTGGTCGGATGTGCTGCAAGTAAAACGCGATCGGCGGTGAAGCCGATGTTTGCATGGTGGTGCCCAGCGATCGGAGGTGCTGCTCGAACTGGTCCAACGCGTCGGTGTCTTCCGACTGGATGATCAATCCTTGCGAAGTGATCTGGCAAGTGATGGGCTCCGATCGAGTCCGAGTCACTGTCGTCAACAATCGTGCTTCGGTTGGCTCATCGGTCAGACGCCGCTCCGCTAACGTGTGGGTCGCTCCGTTTGGCTCAGGATCGGAACTCTCCGTCGCGGCGAAGTTCTCACCGGTGTCCGACGATTCGGTGGTCTCTCCGTTGGGCACGCGTTCTAACAAGTCCGGCGTGCTGGAATCGCTGCCGGGGTAGAGCAGAACTGGATTGCCCGATTGCCAAAACTTCGCGCCCGTCTCCAACAAACGTTCCGCGTTCTTCCCCTTAAACGGTAACACGCGAAGCTGACCAGCCTCTTGGGACGATCCGTTGGCTTCCAATCCCTGGACAATCGCTTTGATCTGTTCGATGCGATGACGCTTACCACGCACGAACAACCGACGATTACCCGGATCCGCATCGACGCGTGGTGTGTCGGGGTCGATTTCATCGGGATCTGCATACTCGTCCGGCAAATCCAGCATTTGGTCGATCAAGCTGATCGCGTAAGCCGGATCCACATTGTTCAACTGGATGACCTCGAACTCGTCGTCGGCAGCCTGAAGCTGTTGAACCGTTTGGCTGATTTCCTTCTGTGTTTCAGCGGATGCCAAAGCCACAATCGTTCCGGCATCGTCATCCATCGACAAACGAACGGTCTTTCCTGACAACAACGTTTGCAACACGTTGTAGACCGTCCGAACGTTGCCACCGGGAACCAAATACGACTGGAGCTCCATCGGCTCGTTCGCTGTTGTCTTGGCCGAGTCCGGCTGATCAACCGCTTTCACCAAACCTTCAAGCAATTTCACCTTGTCCTTGATTCCAGTGACAAAGATGCTGGAACCGCCCAGATCGGCCGAAAGACTGACATCGATTCCGATCATCTCATCGGTCGCCAAACCCAAGTGAGGCCGAGCCACGGTCAGCACGTCTTCCGCCTTCACATGCTGAAGCTGGAATGATTGAACCACGGTGCCGTTGTCCATCTCGTCCGCTTTGAACGCCGATAAAACACGTTGCACGCTCTGAAGATTCGCGACGGAATCCGTGATGATCAACTGGTTGGTTTTGTTGAGCACCGTCGGTGTTGTCATCAGGTTCAACGCTGACAATTCTTGGACCGCATCTTCCGCGTCAATTTCGCCCAATGAGAAGATGCACTTCACAACGTCATGCGACTGCTTCTCACTCAGACGATCCGCCTCAACGAACTCGGCCAAGGTTTCCAGTTGCTGAATCCCTCGCGGATCGGTCAGGTCAATCACTGACAACAATCGGCCGCTTCGCACCAAGGTGAAGCCTTCGGGGATCAGAAACAAATTGACCCGATCGATGGCTTCCGGAATCGTGAACTCGCTTTTGTCCGTGTAGGTGAAACTTCCCGATGGAACGTCACCCACGTGCAGTGCCAAATCGGCCTCGTCGGCCAGCCACTGAATCACGTCTCGCCATGGCACACCGTTGAAGGAAAAGCGAAGCGTCGGATCGGCTGGAACACTTTGTTCGACGGCGAGTGATTCATTCACCAACACATTCGGTGCTGGATCGGTGGCGGGTGTTGGCGTTTCCTGCGCCCAAACGTTGGCCGAGGAAGCAGCGACTCCAATCAAAATGCAACTGAGGGCCGTTCGTGCCGCACGCCGCCGGGATGCATTCCGCCGCAGGGGTGATGTTGCGGAAACGGAGCGTCCTTCCGGAGCGATGGCTCGCCCTGGGAAACTGTGTGCGCTTTTCATGGGAGGCAGGGGAGCACCCTGGTGAGTCACCAGGGGCTCTTTGTCGGTGGGAGGTGGGAAGCGGCAGCGAACAATTAGGATCGAGCCGACCGCAGGTGGGAACTGCTAGGTTAGTGAATTGTTAGTCGAAGTCAATATTTTTCGGGCCTTGATGGCCCTTGGGCGACGCGCAAAACCCTGGTTTCAACAACACGTTTCGGCCCGCGCCAGCCCCAAAAAGTGCACGTTTGGCCACCTTTTCGACCCCGGTCGCATTCGACACTGGAGGAGGCTCCCTGAACACTGCCCAGGAAGCCTGATCATCGACCTCCGCCGCGTTAGATTGACTGAATCTGGCGGATCAGATCCAGGATTGCCTGGGCCTGGTCAATCCCGCCCGCCTGTTTGACGAAATCCGCTGCGGACTGCAGCGCATCAACGCTGACGGTGCCATGCGAGACCGCTGGCCCTGGAGCGGGAGCAGCGTTGGTTGGTTCCTCCACCTTGGAGCTGACCGAGCGACGGCGTTTTACGGGGCTCGCCTTTTTCGCAGCTTTGCGTTTTTCCTGGGAGCGAACGTTGCCAACGTCTTGATACTTGATGCCGTGTTCTTCCAAGGCGGCAACGATTTCCGTGTTCCGAGCCTCCGGGTGCGCGTGGATGTAGCGACGGATTCGCTCGCTCTTGCTGATGCTTTCCTCAGCGTGGTTCAGGTCAGCGGCCGACGAGTCGCCATTCTTGCCAGGCTTGGCTTGGCGGTCAGATGAGTTGGAATCGGCCTCGTTTGCTTGGGATTCTCCTGCTTGGGGTTCTTCGTTGAGTAGATCGGGCTGAGTTGTATCCATGAAGGTTCGATTGGAGGGGACAAAGGCGGGGCAAAACGCCACATTAAAGTTGCTGACCGCCGAAAGGGAAACAGTTCAGCGACAGACAATTTGTGTGAGGTTTCAAATTGCGGGAAAAACCGCAGCCGCGATCACAGTTACCAACAACGCCGATAAACCAACGGCAGCACTCATCGGCGAGATCGTTCGAAGGGCTTCCTGCTCCGTCATTCCCGTCATCTCCTTGATGATCCAAAACGCACTGTCGGTCATCCAAGAAATCGGTTTGCTACCCGCGCCAATGGCCATCGCTAAATAGACCGGGTGAAATGGCAAGTCCCCGCTGAGTGCCAACGACTGCAGGATGCTGGCGGATGTGATCATCGCAATCGTCGCGGAACCCTGGATGGTTCGAATCGCTGTCGTGACGACAAACGCCAGCGGCAGCAACCACAATCCGGGAAAGCCTTTGGCCACTGAACCAATCACTTCCGCGATCCCCGCGTGGTACAGCGTCTTTCCCATCGCGCCGCCGGCGGAAGTGATCAAAATGATGGAACCGGCCGATGCGATCGCCGCTGAGACCATCGGTCTTCGCTGGTCAACAGGAACCCACCGCATCAAACCGAAGGCAACGACGCACCCCAACCCCAATGCCAAATTCTTGTCCCCCAATTGAATCAACCATTCGAACCAAGCTGCTTCCGCAGTTGTTTCACTGACGCCGATCGATTTCAGCGTCGATCCCATCGCGATCAAAGCCACCGGCAGGGCGATTGGAAACAACGCCATCCACAATGGCGGCTTCGTCGCACCCGCCTCCGCGTCGCCCGACACGCTTGCCAAAGTTTGCGTCCCAGATCGCGTTTCTTTCCCTTCCTCCTCGCGCAACGGTAGATCCACCAACCGATTGATCACCCGCGCCGCGATCAACGCCATCACGCTGGTCACACTGCCGATTCCCAAACCGGCAATCAGCATGGCCCCCACTTCCACCTCCAAAAAAGCCGCCACTTGCAACGGGCCTGGCGTTGGAGGAATCAACGAGTGCGTGATCGATCCGCCGGCCAGGATCGCAAGGATAAACAGCACGTAATTCTTCCCGGTTTTCCGTCTCAACGACCGAGCCAACGGAAGCATCAGGTAGAAAACCGTGTCGAAGAATACAGGGATGCCCAACACAAACGATGCGGCGGCCATCGCCTCGGGAGCCCGTTGTTCACCAGTCCATCGCAGCATCGTGTCGACGATCCGAGCTGCCGCACCTGATTGCATCAACAAACCGCCGATCACGCTGGCCAGCGCGATCACGATCCCGATCGAACCCGCCGTCGCACCAAACGCATCCGCCACACGAGACGACGCGGATTGGGTCACAAATTCCGCCGCTTCTGCTTGGGTGAACTTCCCATCCTCTAAACGCGCATCGGCGAACTGCTGCAACTGACCGGGCGTGGTCAATGTCGCCACCAGCAACGCCGCTGACAGAAGCGAAAGAAACGGGTGCAACCGAAACGCCAGGATTGAAACCAAAACCAGCGTCACGGCAAGAGCGACCAACCACCAAATCGTCAAAGCTTCATCTCACGGTGTGGGGAGCGAAAGATCACGAGCGAGCAAGATGGTGGCAGAGTCTACTCCATAAACCGCCGCCAATGCCCATCGATCAAACGTTCCTGCGGGGTGAATCGCGATTTGTAGTTCAGATGCCGGTTTTGCTCGACATACAAACCCAAATACACCCACGTGCGGTGATTTTCCCGCGCCCATTGAATTTGCTGCAGCACGGCAAATGTCCCCAAGCTGAACTTTGACATGGCGGGATCGAAATGGGTGTAAACTGCGCTAATACTATGTTCCCCCACATCCATGATGGAGATCCCAACCAACTCGCCCTGATAGCGGATCTCCAATTCAAATGTCGGCCAACAACTTGTGATCAAAAACGTTTCGTAGTCCTGAGCCGAAATTTCGCGGCCGTCCGTCAACCCACGCGTGTCCCGGTGCTCGTTGTAAAGTCGCACCCGTTCCGCATCGACTCGCGGTTGTTGCCATGTCCAGCTCAGCTCCCGTTCCGCTCGTTTCAGCACACGACGAAACGATTTGCTCAGCTCGAACTCTTCGGCTTTCACCCGCGTTGGTTGACAGGCATCGCATTTCGGGCAAGCCGTGTGGTAGAGGAACTGACTGCTTCGTCGGAATCCAGCGGCCAACAACGCATCAATGTCTTCGCTGTATCGAGGCTGAGTCGGAAAATACAGCGGCATGCGAGCGGGCTCGCCATCAATGTAGGGACAATCGCTGATCGAGTCCTGCACGAGCACCAACCGAGAACGCACGCTCTCGGCTCGCTTCGGAAATTCATGGCTAGGATTCTTCATGCAATCCAGCGTACGCATGAGTCGAAATCAGTTCCAGCGTCCGATCCGTCGCAGTTCATCACAGAGCATATTCTCTTCACAGAGCATTCTTTCTTCACGGAGCATCTTCTGCTTCGCCACTCCGCGCCGTGCCAAGAGCTCCCCACAACCCGTACGGACTCACGGGCAGCCACGCGTCCGATTCAAGCTGTGTCGACTCCGATAACGATGACTCATCCTCAGCCACACGAATCACCGGAGGAAGCCCCTCTTCGTGATCGATGGTGTCGGTGACAAACCGCACGGCTCCATCGCACATCAGGAAATGAGCGCCGTGCTGATGAAAACTGCCAACGGAAAGAATCGCGTCATCCGTTAATCGCAGCCCCACCGAACAACTCGCGGAATTCGGTGGCAGAATGGTCGCGACCGCGGAGATCGCCGCGGCCCCGTCCGCCCAACGACCGCCTCTCCCCACGGAAGCCAAAGTCGACTCCTGCGAATAGAAACCAGGGCGATCGGGGTCCGTTGCAACGCGGCAAGACTCCGGCGACTCAAACATATCAATTGATTGCCCGAGCAAAGTTTGCCCGATCGCATAACGGTCACCGAGGTCATTCCCGATTTCTGCCATGGCTATCGTGTTGGACAAACCATCTTTGATGTCGCGAAACTTGGTCGTGAATCGCCCCGCGAAGACGCCGCGCACTGTTCGGGTCGATTCATGATCATCGTTCAGACGATCCACCTGGTCTCCAACACAAAAAGCGTACGACGTCAGCCCGAACGGCTCGGCTGTCGCGGGCGATGCGGGACACTGAAACGAAGGAACCTGTGTCCGCCACGGTGAATAGGACTTCACCCAAGGCGCGGGCCCCATGGAGGGATAGAACTCGCCTTCGATCGTCGAGGCTTCCGTGATGTTTTCCCACAGTTCGGCTTGTTCCAAGAAAGGAAGCAACGCAACCAGACCGCTAAGCCGCCGCAAATTGCTTTCCATTTCGTTTCCTTGCGGCCCTGTTCCACCCTGCATCGCAGGAAGCTGGTTGTAGGACGAATGATAGTTGTGCATCGCCAATCCAAGGTGTTTGAAATTGTTGCTACACCCCATCCGCCGCGCGGCTCCACTGGATGTCCTGACCGCGGGCATCAACAACCCAAACAGGATCGCAGCGATCGTCACAACCACCAACAACTCAAGGATGGTGAATGCTGCCCGAGAGGGTTCAGCACGGTCTGGTTTCCGTTGCACGCTGCCACGGCATGGAAGTCTGCTTCTTGTCCAATCTGACTTCATGGCATTTTCTCCCAACCTCGAAAAGAAGCCACGGCACCAACCAACTGGCCCAGGCCAACACACGATGAGCGGCATCGGTTTCGGTGTCCGTCACAATGCACACCCCCACCGCGACACGCAACAACAGTGGCGAACACAACAAGATGAAACAACGAGTCGCCCACAATCGATGCCGAGCGATCTTGCCTTTCATGGCAAAAAGTACCGCTGCCACCATCGTTCCCGCCGTCGCCAATGACAGCAACGAAAACGCAAGTGAAGCTGACGGACCTGCAATGGCATACTGTGCCATCACCAAACCACTGGGCGCCACCAACAGCACAACCACAACCGCTTGGACGCGTCCCAATACTCGATGCCATCTAGCGTGACCTGACATCCCAAGACCGCTGAAAACCAGAATCAGCCCAATCACCCAAGACGCCGGTGCCGCCACCACATGCGTGTAAAACGCGGACGGATACCATCCGTCAAAGTGGTTGCGATGAGCGGCAAGAAAGACGGACGAGTCAAAATCCGCAGGAAAGTAGTGCTGGAATGGCACCACGATTTGAATCAGCACATGAAAACCGAGAACAACGCCCATCCCCATTGCGATCCGCAACAACCAAACCATTCGCGTATTGCTCAAACGCGAATGTGGACGAGTTGGGGCTCGGTGATAGGAAACAATGGACACGATCGGTTATCCTCCACACCCGAGTCTAACCGCATTGAAATCCGCCCGCCAAATGGATTGCCGCCTTCATGAATCCTTCGGAACCAGCCAACGCGCCAACAACCTCGCTTGGATCGGACAACACAAAGCAAACGAACGATTGTCCAGAAATCAACAAGAACTGGAACCAGTGCTCACCGTCCAATGCCACGCAAGGCGTTTGCCCCGTCTGCACAGGACGAACGCTCATCGAAATTCGAGGCAAGCTGCAGTGCCAACGCTGTCACGCGATTTGCGAGACCTGCTGCGAAGGCGGCCGGATCTGAATCCGACTGTTGCCACGCCTCAGGTTGAGTTCAGCGGCTGATCAACGACTGCTTTTCTGACAGCGGAACGTTTCGGTCAAACAGCCTTCCGTAGCGTTCGTAGTCATTGTAGGACACGGCATGTTGCCTCCACTTTGCAAGTTCGCGGTCGTAGCGTTTCCGCATGGACTGAAGCAATTCGGCTGACTTTGGATCCGTCGCTAAGTTGACCAATTCAAGCGGGTCGTTCTCGGTATCAAAAAGCTCTTCCACCGGCTGAATCTCATCGTCGCCGTACCACCAATAGGTGTATTTGTACTCGCGGGTCACGCAGCTCAGGCTGTGAGTGGGCAGCGGGCCAAACACGTTGATGAATGGCAACTGTTGATGGCCACCTCGCTCGGGTTCATGCAGCAAACCAAGCAGGCTCTTGCCATCCACTTCTTGCGGAATCTCAACGCCAGCCAACTCCAACATGGTTGGCATGAAGTCAATGTTGCCCGTCAAACGCTGACAGCGAATCTGCTTTCCATTGAGAGGACTCCGAGGGTCGTAGATCATCAACGGGGCTCGGGATGATTCTTCCATCGGCAAGACTTTGGATCCATAGCCATGGGCCCCGCAAATGTAACCGTTGTCGCTGGTGTAAATCACAACCGTGTTGTCGGCGATGCCCTGCCGTTGCAACTCTTCGCGAATCATCCCAAGTGCCACATCAATCCCGTGGACCTGTTGATGGTACTTGGCCATTTCTCCGTCGTAATCGGAATCGTAAAGCCACTCCGTGAACCGTGGGTATTGCCGACCGAGCTTGCTCTGTGGTGATAGGTGTGCTGCAAACTCTCGTCCGAAGTTGGCCGGCTTGGTGAACTTCTTCCCGGCATAGACGGCGTCGAACCGTGGATCCGGCGTTGCCGGCTTGTGAGGTGCTTTGAAGCTAATCGATAAACAAAACGGTTGATTCTTCTCGGCAGCTTCGCGAATCACGTCTTGCCCAAACGCCGCGTAAGAAAGCGTCGAGTGCGGATACTTCTGCGCATACTTCCGCATCGACTTATTTTTCGCGGTGGCGTAGTTGGTTTGTCCCGGTCCACCGCCCCAGAAATCGAAGTCGTCCTCACACAAGCCTTTGCCGTCGACCACGATCCCAAATTTCCCCGCGAATGCGGTCAGGTAGCCAGCCTTTCTCAACAAGACTGGATACGACTTCTGCCACACATCCTTGCGCATGTTTCCGTGACCGAAGTTGCACCCGGTCTTGTATTCCACCATCCCGGTGAAGACGTTGGCACGGCTCGCCATGCAAATCGCGGTCGTGTTGTAGTGGTTGTCAAACAACACACCCTCGCGAGCGAGTTGGTCCATGTTGGGCGTTTGGACGTCTGGATTGCCGTAGCAACCCAGCGAGTAGGTGCACTGATCGTCAGCAAACAAGAAAACAATGTTTGGCTTTGGTCTGTCTGGCTCTGTCCCAAACGCGGACAATCCAAACCCTGAATCGATTCCAACGAGCCCACAAACAAAGAGCAAGCTCAACCAAGCCATGCGGCTCGGCTGGTTGCAGTTCATTTTTGACGACTCGCTGACTTGAGAATATTCACGAGTTTCGATCGCAGTGCTGAGAACGTTCATTTCGAATCCGATTTCTCGGTTGGCGTTAGGCTGATGAGGTACTTCATCAAGTCATCAAACTCCTGACGACTCTTCAGCGATCTCACCAAACCCTCCGGCATGATCGAAACATCGGATTCCACCACGTCTTCAATGCTGTCGTCGGAAATCAACACCGGCTTCGGATCAGCGACGCTTCGAAGCTGGATTCCCTCCTCGGTATCTGACACTCGAATCCCCATCATGATTCGCCCATCTTCCGTCAGCACTTTGACCTGCGCGAATTCCTTGTCGATGGCTTTGGACGGGTACAGAACCGCGTTCACCCAATCAGCAGGCGTCATCGACTTGGTGATTTTGTTCAAGTCCGGTCCCAATTTGGGAGCATTCCCAGGCGGATCGTGACAGGCAAAGCACGAAGCTGCCGAGTTGTAGAACAGTTGCTTGCCACGCCGGACCTTCCCGTTGTCCAAAGCAACGGCAGCCAATTTCTCGGGTGACTCAGCCAACAACGCCTTTTCAAGCTCGACGTTGTTGATCAGCTCAGGCTCTTGCAAATCCGCTTTGGACATCAGTTCTTTCTCCAGAGGATGAAGCGACTCCAATTCCTCCGGCTTCCAAAACGTCGTTCGCCCGGAAGTCTCCGCACGCACCTTGGCGACCAATTTCGCGTCGATGGGTGATGCTTTGTTTCCCCAAGTATTCCGAACAAACGTCAACAGATCCGCCAATTCGCGATCGTCCAGCAAATCGCGAAAAGCCGTCATGGGCGGGACACCGCGAGCGGGGTCGAACACTTTTCCACCCACCTGCATCTTTCCCCACATGCCATGCAGAGCCAACTTGATCAAACGTTCTTCGCTGCCGGTTACCCATGGGCTGTCGACCAACGGTGGATAAACAGCACCATTTCCCAAACCGTTGGTTTGATGGCAGGTGGCACAGTGAGACTCACGTTGAAAGATCTCGGAACCGCGTTTGTAAGCATTGTGATACTGTTTCTCAAGCGAACGCGGCGCACGGTAGCTGACGATGTGTGATTCGGGGTTGCCGGCAAAATTGACCGCCATTCGAGTGTCAAACGACGTCCAAAAATGCTTCACCGTCTTGGCGGCGACCGCGGCGTGAGGAACGTCGGACTCCAGCAATTGATTCAGCAGTTCATGATTCTCGACGTTGTGTTGTTGATGCACCCACAATGCTTCCAACAAGTGATGAGCCTCTTCTTCGTCGTTGGGATCGAATCCCTTCGCCCATCGCTGGACCGCGGCGATCACTTCGTCCGAATCACGCTCACTCAGCTCCACATGAGTCCGCTGGCGCACCCCGTCGACCGGATGCTTGAGATTTTCCAATAGCGAATCGATCGTTTGTCCATCGATGGCAACGGGATCCTGCAGCGGACGATCCTTGACCGTCAAACGCAAGATGCGTCCGTGGTTGTGGTCTCGACTCGGGTCACGAATGTTGTGCTGCATGTGCCCGATGATCATGTTGTGCCAATCGGCGACATACAAAGCACCGTCCTCACCCACGATTGCATCGCTGGGGCGAAAGTTTCGATCTTCGCCATTGAGGATCTCCTGCTGAGGCGTTCCCCAAACATGGCCGTACGGACGGTTGCCCCCGTCGCCTCGATCCAAGTCGTACTGCTTGATGCCCAAGAACCCAATCACGTTCAGGATCAAGAAGTCCTGTTGCATGTCCTCAGGAAAGTGAGTCGAAGACATGATCGCGTTGGCTGGAACAGGACGAAACTCCTTGGCCAGCAACGAGTGCATCTGGAACCCCTTTGCATTCGGACGAACTTGGTACGAACGTCCTCCGGTTCCATCGTTGGCGTAGAGATACCCCCACCGATCAAAGCTGATCCCGTGCGGGTTGGGACTGTTCGCTGCAATCGGCGTGATGGCAAACGTCCGAGGATCGAACCGGTACATCCCCGATCCACCCGTGTTGAGGTTTTGCTTCCACGGAGTTTCGTGGTTGTGCACCAGAAAGATCCCGCTCTGCCAATAGACACCACCGTCGGGACCATAAATCAGATTGTTGGCGGCATGGTGCGTGTCCGAAGTCCCCAGACCTTGCAAAATGGGATAGCGCACGTCGGCGCGGTCATCGCCATCGGTGTCCTTGAGAAACAGCAGGTCCGGCCCCGATGTCACCAAGACACCGCCGCCCCAGAATTCGAACCCCAGCGGATTGTGGACGTGCGCGAAGATCTTTCGTTTGTCCGCGATACCGTCCCGGTCAGTATCTTCGAAGATCATCAGGCTGTCTTTTAGCTCGTCGCCGGGATGCCACTTGGGATAAGAGTTCCAACTCGCAGCCCAAAGGCGTCCTTTCGTGTCCACTTGAAGCTGGACCGGGTTGGCCAAGTCAGGAAACATGTCTTCGGAAGCAAAGAGATTCAATTCAAACCCATCTGGCACCTGGATTTTCTCAAGGCTTTTCTCTGGACTCAAATAGTCAGTGCTGCCTTCTTTCGCGGCACTGGAACTTTTGCTTCCACCGCCCACGTTGGTCTTCACTTCGACGGGTGCAGGAACGTTGGAGTCATCCGGCTTGGCGGAACGGCCATTGGCTGCCGCCCAAATCACTTCATCGCGATTGGCGGTCATCGCGTCCAACATTTTCAGTTCGTGCACCAACACATCTGCATTGGTTTGCCCATCAACAAAACTGAGAGTGGAACGTGAACCCCAAATGTCGTTGCCATCCGTTGCACGATAGCGGTTGTGCCAGTGCCAGTTCTTGTCTTCGACGGCTTCATAAACCGCCTGTAGCGTCTCGTCATCGGTTTCGGCGTCGCCCAACAATCGTTTCGCGATAATGTCCGCCAACTCGCGATAGCCGTCTGCGTTGAGGTGGATCCCATTGAGAGTCAATGGTTCATCGGTTTCCTCGTATCGTTCCAACGTGGGCGTGAACAAATCAACGAAGGTGGCGTCTGAAAGTTCCGCAGCTTGCTTCGTTGCCTCCGTGAACGCCGCCAGGTTCTTGTTCAATTCCCCTCCGTCCGGCAGATGCCGATTGCCGGTGTACTCATAGGCGATGGGGCTGAACAAAACGAACCTTGCATCCACCCCCGCGTCTTTTCGCAAAGCACGGTACTTGCTCACCAACTTGACCAATTCATCGGTGTAGGCCGAAGCACCATCGGGGCCCGCATGTGATTCGTTGTACCCATACATCACCCAAACAACGTCCGGAGCAACGTGTTGAAGGTATTCGGTGTCGTTCGTGAAGCCCTTGTTTCGAGGACGCTGATTCACCATGTCGCCGGAAAAGCTCATGTTGCGAAAACGAACGTTTTTGTCGTTGAGCTTCGTCTGCAAGACCGCTTCCACCCAGGGATCATGCTGCATTCGATCAGCCAATCCATTGCCATAGATGGCGACGACGTCGTTTGTTTGAAACTCAAAGGGCGTTTGAGCAGACGCGTTCGGTTGAGCATTCATCAAACCGACGGCAAACGCCATCAATAGCCAACCTGTGCAGGAAGCGGCTCGACCAATAGCAAAGAAGCTGACAAGCGGATGTCGCATGGATCTCTCAGGCGGGAGGAGGAGGGAAGGGCAACTCCTCAAAGACCACACTGAATGACCGCTGATGTCGCTTGGGCGAGACAGCAGCTCAGTGGCTCGATTTTGAGAAGTGTGAGGGGACGCCATTATGGCTCGAACCAAACACGACTGTGTGCTTCACTTCTCTCCACCGCGATGAATTTTGTGGACAAACCACCTATTAGCACGCCAGCCGCGATCCAAAGCAGTCGTCAGACAAACGTTCACGCCAACCGGCCAACGATTTGCGCACATGCAGAATGAACGCCGGCCAGAGACGTTCCCCTGCATCCATTTCAGCAAGCCAACAAAAATGGCCGACCACGTCGCGTTAGGAACGAACGATGTCGTTCAGGCACGCGATGCAATCAGTCAAAATGAACCTCGCTAATCAAACACGTTGAAACGCGTGACAGCGATTAGCGCAAAGTCAGTCGGTCACCCGCAACTTCAGGTGTCAGAAATCCGACTCGGGACGTTGAGGTCGGTCCGGCCGCGTGTCCTCACGCTCGCCGCCACCAAAACCACCGCGGCCGCCGCGACCACCACCAAAGCCTCCTCTTCCGCCTTCGCCGCGTCCACCGCCACGTGGACCTCCCGCACGCGGCCCGCCTTCACCGCCGCGCGGACCTCCGCGATTGCCAAATCCACCTCGGCCTCCGGGACCGCCGAAACCGCGCCCCTCAGGAGCCTCGCTTGCAGCAAGCTGATTGTCAGCGGGGTCAACGGTTTCGCCTTCGTCCGTCACGCAGTACAGGTTCTTGTTGCTACGAACCAACAGTTTCCCTTGGGAAACTGCGGGGCTGCCGCCGAATGATTCTGCATCGGATGTGAATCGGTTCACACTCAGCAGTTCCGCCTCTTCGCCCAATTGATAAACAAAGGCTTGTCCGGTTCCGTTGACATAGATCAGCTTGCCATCAGCAATGATTGGCGAACCGTAATCTTGCGAGCCCATGCCGCCCCCACGCGTCGCACCTTCCAATCGCAGCTGGTCAACTTTGTCGCCGGTCTTGGCATCGATCACGGCCAACACGCCTCCCGCAACTAAATAAAGATGCTCGCCATCGAACACCGGCGAACCGAAGCGAGCGGAGTCGCGACCGGTCCAGGCAATTTTCGAGTCGGTGACATCACCCGTTCCGCCTGCTTCGACTGCGGCACTTCCACCACCGCGACCGGTGAACGCAAACACTTGATTCCCGTCGACGATCGCACTGGAGTGTGCTTGTTCCGCACCCGAGGTCGCTGCATACCAACGAAGTTTTCCCGTTGCGGGGTCGAGGCCCCAAACCTCTTTGGCAACGCTCATCACCAAATCACTGCGTCCGTCATCGATCTTTGCTATCGCGGGAGTTCCCCACATGCCATCCAAACCTTCTGCTTCCTGACGCCAAACCACTTCGCCGTTGTCTTTGTTCACCGCGACAACGGACTGACTCTCCGCCGATGCGGTCACGATCACCTTGTCTTCGTAAACGATGGGACTGGATGAGGAGCCCCATTTCCAAGGATCCGATTCGTTCCCCAGCTCGACGTTCCAAAGCGTGTTGCCATCCAGATCAAAGGCATGCAATCCACTTTTACCGAAGTAGGCATACACTCGCTGGCCATCGCTGACGGGCGTATGAGACGCGTAGCCATGGGCGGTCACACCAATTCCCGTGTAAGGATCTTCAGGCTGTGCGGCCGGCACATCCTTTTGCCACAGTACCTCACCGCTGGACAAATCAACACAAACCAAGTGCCGAACTAAATTTTTGATGTCACCTGGATCCTGTCGATCCAAACCGTATCCGGAATAGGCGGTCACAAAAACGCGATCACCGACCACGATGGGACTGGAAACACCGGCACCGGGCAGTTGGGTCTTCCAAGCCACATTCGCATTGGGTGACCACTTTCCAGGTAGCGAACCACCATCTTGGCTCACCCCAGAACCATTGGGTCCGCGGAACCGGCTCCAATCTTCCGCCTGCACGCTCAGCGGCATCGCAAGGAAGGTTCCAGCCAATCCCAAGGTGCACCAACTTCGTTTTAAACATCGAATCATTCAACTGGTCCTGCGGCGACAACGTGAAAAGTGATTTGGACGAGAACGCGGCTGAAGAACCACGAGCCTCGATAGAACCCCACCCAATCAACAAAGTATCGGTGGCAATCTGCAACCGAGCGGCCTCGAAAACGACGAGCACCCGAAAACGATGGGCCGCTGAAGCCGTGTAGACTGGTGACAACATCATCCGACGCCAAAAATCATTCCGCGACAAATCCCACCTCAAGCTTCATGAATCCTCGTTTCGCAACGACGTTGACGCTCGCCATCGCAGCAACCCTGCACGTCGCGCCAGCATTTGAAAATCTGGCTTCCGCAACCGGCGCGGAGCAAAACCGGGCGGTTGTAAAAGACCTCCCGGGCCTCGTGGCTTTTTGGGACTTCTCCCTGCGAGAAACCGATGGCTCGGGGCGGTTCATCGCGCACGTCCCACCGGGGACCGATCACAACTACGCACTCGATGCTGCCAACTACGTTCGCGAATATTGGGGCGAGGGACGCGAGGCCACATACGATGACTTTCCGCAATTGAGTAGCGGGCCCTTCAACGCAGCCATTCGCATTCGCAAAGAAAGTGATCCGAACTTTCGACCGTTTCTCTGCGTGCCCCGATCGCGTCTTCATGACACACCGCTCGACATCAAAGGCGAGGACCAATCCGTCACGGTAGTCGTCTGGGCCATCCGCGAAAGCGGCAATCATGCTTTGGCAGGGATCTGGCATGAAGGAACAGACCTCAAGCAATCTTCCACCGCAACCATCAAAAAAGTCGAACGAGGTCAACGTCAGTACGCTCTCTTCGCGGGACTCAACCAACCAGGCAGCGCCTGCGGGCATGTCTCCGAAAACGGTGCGAGCTCTTTCCTCAACAAATACGCACTGCACAAATGCAATTCACTGGGACGATCCCCCACCATTTCCGCGGATGCTCCTGCGGAACAACTCGCCGCGTCCTGGCAGTGTCTCGCGATGACGTTCAATCACCAAACCAACGAACTGACGGGCTGGTTGAATGGCATCGCGGGAGACCGCTGGCTCAAAAACCCCGCTTCGGCTGGCCTAATCTCGTACGCACGCAATGCCTATCTCCAGGGACATTACGCGCGTACACCAGGGTTGCAACCCGGCGAAGACATCAACTTTCCTTCATCCCAAACCTACAATCCGCCAGAAGACACGGCATTGGAGGTCGAGACGGTTTCGGATAGCGAGAACGAACGCATCGAGAAACGCCGCTACCGCTACACCGAAATCCTGGTCACCCTGACCAAAGACTCATCGGGCGAATTCGTGGAAACCGATCGTGATCTGGTGGGACTGAGCTTGAACCCCTGGTGGTATCCGCATGGCATTTATTCGCCGGGCAATGCCGAAGAAGGCGGCCCCTTCACGATCGGCCGTGTGATTCACAGTAGTCGCAGCGTGGGATTCACCGGATGGATTGGTGGCGTCAGCGTGTTCAATCGTGCGTTGTCAGCCGAAGAACTGAAAGCCTTGTCGGAACTACGGCACTGAAGGTGTTGTTCTGGTCACCAATACTCGCAAGCCAAATGTCGTGAGACACCCAGCCCCATGAGAGACCCAGCTCCTTGAAAGAACTGCCCCCCGAAACGCTCGAACGAGTCCGCTCGCTCATTTTGGAAGGCAATAAAATCCAAGCCATCAAGCTCTATCGCGAGGCCACGGATGCAAGCCTTCGCGAATCGAAGGTACAAATCGAGCAACTCAGCGATGAACTCAGGATCAGTCATCCGAAACAAATGACGGTCAACGAATCCACTGGCTGTGCCGGGATGTTGCTGCTGAGCATTCTGCCTCTTGGTGGCATCGTCTACGCGTTGGTCGTTTGAAGCGAACCCAAGTTGACTCGCTGGTTCACTCTTCCCCCGGCGTTTTCTGCCCTGACGATTCTTCACCGGGCAACGTCATTCCCACGTTGCGAGCGTAAACTTTCGCGATAGCGGCATCGTCTTCCGCCCCCAATCCCATCCCCGCAGCCGCGAGAAATTGCTGCAGGGCGGCGGCCGTCAGCGGTGCACTGAACTTAGCTTCGCGAGCAATGTCAGAAACGATCCCCAAATCCTTCGGCCAAATGTTGATCTGGCTGTGTGGCGTGTAATCACCCGCGGCAACATGCGGTCCTCGGTTCTCCAACATCCAACTGGTGCCCGCACACTCAGGGATTACCTTCAAAAAGGTTTCCGGTGTCACGCCTTGGGTCATGCCAAACGTCATCGCCTCCGCCATGGCCGCGATGTGAACGCCCGCCAACATTTGATTGACCGCTTTCATCGCGGAACCAGCGCCGACTGCCCCGAACCGAAACACCGTCTCCGCCATCGCATCCAGTGCCGGTGCAGCCTTTTCAAATGCGGAGTCGGAACCACCGGCCATGATCGACAGTTGGCCATTGGCGGCTTTGACTGAACCACCTGAGATTGGCGCGTCCAAATACAACACCCCCGCCTCATCGCATCGACGTTCCATCGCACGCGCGAAATCGGGAGCCACCGTTGCGCAGGCGACCACCACGGTGCCCGGTGCCAAACGCGAGACAATCCCCGCATCACCAAACAAAACAGACTCAGTCTGGTTCGCGTTCAGGACCGAGACAATCACAATGTCCAGTTCCCTCGCGACGTCGCTCAGTTCCGTTGACTCGCCGCCCAGCGCACGAAAACGCTGCATGGGATCCACCGCAAGGTCGATCCCCCAAACCGAATGGCCAGCGCGTAAACAAGACGACGCCATGCCGTAACCCATCGCCCCCAATCCAATCGCAGCAATCTTGGTGATGGAAGTAGCCGATGCTTGCTTGGATCGTTCTTTCGTAGTAGTCATTTCGCCCCGCGATATGAAGTCGAAGTAGATTGTATCTGACGACACATCTCTCTCACCTGCGCAGTTGCGCACTTCGTGCACGATTCTGCGCAGGCATTCAGCTGTCATTTGTTTTGTTGGATCAATCAACATGCCCAAGGCTCACCGTCCACGACATGTTGGAATTCTGGTGGAGACGGATGATTCCTGGGGTCGCAACGTTGTCGATGCGGTTTGTCGTTTCGCTCAATCCAACGGTTGGACGGTGCTCATTGCTCCTCGCGATTCACAGGGCCGTCTGCGTTTGCCAAAGGTCTGGAAAGGCGACGGCATCATCGCTTCGCTCCGCACCACTTCGTCCGTTCAACACGTCAAGAATTGGCGACTTCCAGTGGTGGATGTTGGCATCATGGTTCCCAAATACGATTGGCTGGCTCGCGTCGCAACGGACGACACGGCTCGCGGCAAGATGGCGTTCGAACATCTTCGCGATCGCGGATTGACTCATTTCGCATGCTACGCACCTCCCATCGGTCGTTACTCGGACATCCGATCCGAAGCATTCGCCGCAGCCGTCCACGCGGGTGGTCACGAATGCGCGATGTATGAAGCAACGCCGGATGACGCCGCCGGTTGGCTGACGAATTACTCCAACGTGCGTCGCTGGCTCGCTACCTTGCCACGTCCCTTGGGAATCTTCGCAGCGGATCCGTATCCGGCGCGTCAGCTCATCGAAATCTGCTCCTTTGATTCCATCCGCATCCCCGATGAAGTCGCAGTGTTATCCGGTGACGACGACGAGTTGCTATGTAATGTGGCTTCTCCCCAAATCTCCGCCGTTGAACTGGCAAGTCATCGTCTGGGAGAAACCGCCGCTGGCATGCTGGCCCGCATCATGAACGGATCCCCGGTTCCCAAACGCCCCAAACTGATCGCACCGCTTCGCGTCCGGGAACGACATTCGACGGACATTCTCGCGATGGCGGACGACGAGATTGCCGAGATCCTTCGTTTCATTCGTGACCGAGCATCCATGGGCATCACGGTGTCCGACCTTCTGCGAGCCTTTCCGATTTCGCGGCGTCGATTGGAACAACGTTTCCGGGCCGAACTCGATCGTAGCCCCGCGGAAGAGATTCGCCGGGTTCGAATGGCGTATGTCAGTCGTCTGCTGTTGGACTCGGACAAGGCGGTTTCCGCCGTTGCTGCAGAGGCTGGCTTTTCCACGGGTGCATCTCTGTCACAAGCCTTCCGACAACACTTTGGCACGACACCCGGCGAGTACCGCAAGCAAAACCGAGCCACCTAAACACCGGCCGCAAACTCGAAATCGTTTTGCGCGTTTGCGTATTGTTGCATGATGGCGTTCACCTACCCTGGAGACGCCACGAGCCATCCGACAACGACTTCCCACCGACCGCAGGGTCACGACGCGACTTACAAAATTTTCGCTATCCGACCTTGCCTTTGCTAAGTTGATTAGCCTCGCGATTTGCGTCCTGCCTTGAGCCCCACCTCTCCTCGATCGAGGTCCTTCCGATGTCAATTCCAAAGAATCTTCCGCTGAAGATGCTGTTTGGAATTTTCTTCTTCGTGTCATGTCCCATCAGCGTGGAGTGCGTTGCCGACGAGAAAGCCAAGATCGATTTCGTGCGCGACATCCAACCCATCCTGCGAGAGCATTGTTACGAATGCCACGCGGGAACGACGGAAGAGGGCGGGTTGAACTTGGGGATTCGCGACGCAGCGTTTCGAGGCGGCGACAGCGACGCGGCGATCGTTCCAGGCAAGAGTGATGAAAGTTTGCTGGTTCAATTGGTGAACGGCCAAGATGGATGGATCATGCCTCCGGAAAGCCATCCACCTCTCAACAAAATTCAAATCCAACAACTTCGTGACTGGATCGACCAAGGTGCTTCCTGGCCGAAAGACGCCGATGTGGCCAACCCAAAATTGGAACAGGCCAAACGCCATTGGGCGTTCCAGCGTTTGCAACCGACCAGGATTCCGAAGCTTGAAGGCAACACCGATTGGACTCGGAATCCAATCGACTCGTTCGTGCTTCAGCGATTGCAGCAGGCCGGTTTGTCACCGTCAAAACCGGCCAACGCCAGAACGTTGGTGCGGCGTCTTTACTTTGACTTGATTGGTTTGCCTCCCACGCCTGAGAAGACAGATCAGTTCATTGAAGCTCATGCAGATGATCCAACCTCCGCGGTACAGAATCTGGTCGATGAACTGCTGGCGTCACCACGTTACGGTGAACGTTGGGGCCGGCACTGGTTGGACGTCGCTCGTTACGCGGACAGCGATGGTCAGGAAGCCGACATGGATCGCCCCCACGCCTATCACTATCGCGATTTTGTGATCGGTGCTTTGAATGACAATATGCCCTATGACCAATTCGTGCGTTGGCAGCTTGCGGGCGACGAATACGAACCGGACAGCGACGCAGCGGTTTCCGCGACTGGTTTCCTGACGGCGGGAACCAGTTTCAAACTGCCGGATTCGTTCCTGGAGAGCGAGCGACTGCTCAATCGCTACAACGAATTGGACGACGTGATCTCAACCGTTGGTTCGGGATTGCTGGGGATCACCGTCGCGTGTGCTCGTTGTCACGACCACAAATACGATGCGTTCTCATCAAAGGATTACTATCAACTGCTCGGGATTTTTCACAGCGGCGACCGAGTGAGAGGAAAACTCCCAAGTGGAGCCGACGGGTTCTTCTTTCAAGACTTCGACAGCGAGCGTCGGACGACGTGGTTGTTCCGCCGTAGCGATTTCTACGACCGAGAAATCGAGTTGCCGATCGGCTTTCCCGAAATGCTGTCCTCCGGTCCGGACGCTGAGGAATACTGGCAGCAAGCAAAAGAACAATCCTGTGAAAACGGCGATCCCAAAAGCACCATGCAGCGACGGGCGTTGGCGGAATGGATCACCGATCCAGAACACGGCGGTGGAGCGTTGCTGGCACGGGTGATCGTCAACCGCGTTTGGCATCACCATTTTGGAAAAGGCATCGTTGAGACGACCGGTGACTTCGGCGTGCAAGGTGATTCGCCAACCCATCCGGAACTCTTGGAATACCTGACTCACCAATTCGTCAGCAATGGCTGGAACATCAAATCATTGCATCGGCAGATTCTTAGCAGTGCGGTTTGGCAACAAGCCAGCACTCGAGACGCCAACGACTCACGCGGTCACGACGTCGACCCCGGCAACAAGCTGCTTTGGCGGATGAATCCCCAACGGTTGGAAGTGGAGGTCATGCGTGACGCGATGTTGTCGGTCAGCGATACGCTGAACTACCAATCGGGCGGACCGGGCTACAAACCTTACATCGCCCCCGAAGCCAACTTGGCGCGAAACATCCAAGGCGAAAGCTATCCCAAGGACGCGAAAGATGACCCGATAACTCGCCGTCGCAGTGTTTACATGTTTCACAAGCGTTTGATTCCGTACCCGATGTTTCAAGCCTTCGATCGACCGGATTTGATGGTCAGTTGTTCTCGTCGGCAAAACACCACCGTGGCACCGCAAGCGATGGTGATCCTCAACGATCGGTTTGTCCGATCTGTGGCCGGTGACTTTGCTCGTCACCTGATCGATGAACAAACCAATGATGGTGCTTTCACTGACAGTTCCTCGATCGAGGACTGGACACCCATCATCGAGCAAGCCTTTTCGACCGCGTTTGCGAGATTGCCAAACGAAGCGGAAGTGCAGGCCTCCAAAGAGTTCATTCGAGCACAAATGGATGCCCGCTCGGACCGCAACGAGACCAACCCTCGCGACGAAGCGCTCAGTGATTATTGCCAATCGTTATTTGGACTGAACGAGTTCATCTACATCGATTGAAACACCTTCGCTTCCCCTGACGCATCGCCTTTCATCGAATTCCCTCAAGAGGCAGCCAAACATGTCGCCCTCGAAACATTCATTCCCTTGTGGACGCGTTGCAAACTTGCTGAGCCGCCGAGAATGGCTGCATCGCGCGGGTGCCGGTGCGGGAATGATCGGTTTGGCAGGAATGATGGCGGAGCAGAATCTGCTGGCAGCTCCACCAACGGAAGGTGCCGGGCAATTCGTGACATCGTTGACGCCCCGCACCGGTCACTTCCCCGCCAAGGCAAAGTCGGTCATCTGGTTGTTCATGGAAGGCGCCCCGAGCTCGGTCGACATGTTCGATCCCAAACCAGAGCTGGACAAACGCGACGGCGACACGACGGACATCCAAGCATTCTTTGGAAACCCCGGCCCGCTGATGAAGTCTCCTTACTCGTTCAAGCAATATGGTGAATCGGGTCAATGGGTTTGCGACCAGTACACCCACGTGGCAAAGCATGTCGACAAGATGGCTTTCATCAAATCGTGTTATAGTGAAAGCAACGACCATGTCCCCGCCATCTATCAAATCAACAGCGGTTTACCTCGTCCTGGATTCCCCACCGCGGGAGCTTGGGTGACGTACGGACTGGGTAGCGAAAATCAAAATTTGCCTGGCTACGTCGTGATGGGCAACACGCAAGGAGCCAAGGGTGGCCCGCACAACTGGGGTGCCGGTTTTCTTCCTTCCACTTTCCAAGGAACCCTGTTTCGTTCGCAAGGCACACCCGTTCTGAATCTCAAGCGTCAGCCTCAAATCACGCGGCAAGATCAGTTGGCCCAGCTCGACTTGATGGCCAAACTCAACGACGAGCACATGCGACGACACACCGAAGACGCTGAATTTGCCAATCGCATGCAGTCATTCGAGCTCGCCTTTCGAATGCAGAAAGAAGCCACCGAAGTTGTCGACCTCTCACGCGAATCCAAAGAAACTCACGAGCTGTACGGCATCGATAATCCTCGTTCCAAATCCTTTGGTTCGAAATGTCTGATGGCCCGACGTCTGGTCGAAAGTGGTGTGCGTTTTGTCCAGGTCTACAGCGATGGCGAGTGGGACGCTCACGACAACCTGCAGGAAAACCACACGCATCATTGCCTGGCGACCGACAAACCGGTGGCTGGCTTGCTTGCTGATTTGGAACAACGCGGACTTCTCGACTCCACGTTGGTGATTTGGGGCGGCGAGTTCGGACGCATGCCCATCTCGCAAAACGGCAAGGGGCGCGATCACAACCCCAAAGGCTTTTTGCAATGGATGGCGGGTGCGGGGATCAAAGGCGGCACGAGCTACGGCGAGACCGATGAGATTGGCTACGAAGCGGTCGAAAACCCGGTCAGCGTCAACGATCTGCACGCAACCATTCTGCACTTGTTAGGTATTGACCACGAACGGCTGACCTATTTCCACAATGGTCGTAGCTATCGACTGACCGATGTCGCCGGTAAAGTGATCGACGAGATTCTTTCGTAGCGAAAGAGCATTCGATCACATCCCAAGCAAGTGAAAGGTGTTGCTTGGGTGAACCGGAAAAGCAGCATGGCCAACATCGCCGTCATCGGGACCCTGGATAGCAAAGGGATCGAGCATCAGTTTGTCACGGATCAAATTCGCAAACGCGGCCACACAACGTTGCTGATCGATGTGGGAACTGGCGGACCACCACAAGTCGCACCGGATGTCTCCCGCCAAGAAGTCGCCGAGGCGGGTGGGATCTGCTTGGACGATTTGATGTCCCGCCAAGATCGCGGGGAGTGCGTCTCCGCCATGGCCGACACGATTCCTCGTTTGATGCGACAACTGCTCGATCAAGGCCGCATTGACGGCGTGATCTCGTTGGGCGGCGGTGGAGGAACGGCAATCGGGACCGCCGCCATGCGAGCGTTGCCGATCGGGTTCCCAAAGGTCATGGTGTCGACCATGGCCAGCGGAAACATCGAACACTATGTCGGCACCAAAGACATTGTGATGATTCCCAGCGTTGTCGACGTCGCTGGACTGAATCGTGTTTCGCGAACGATCTTCACCCGTGCGGCGGGAGCCATTTGTGGCATGGTCGAGTCACAGGTGGAACCCAACCGAGACGACCGTCCGCTGATCGTCGCCAGCATGTTTGGCAACACGACGCAGTGCGTCAACGCCGCGGTCCCAATCTTAGAAGCGGCGGGATACGAAGTGTTGATTTTTCATTCGACCGGTGCCGGCGGCAAAGCCATGGAGTCGCTGATCGAAAGTGGCATGATCGCCGGTGTCTTGGACATCACCACGACCGAATGGGCCGACGAATTGCTCGGCGGAGTCATGTCGGCTGGTCCCCATCGATTGGAAGCCGCAGGCAGGGCGAACGTCCCATCGATCGTCGTTCCTGGTTGCCTGGACATGGTCAACTTTGGTGCCCGTGACACCGTTCCCGACAAGTTTTCGGACAGGAACATTTACATCCACAATCCTCAGGTCACGCTGATGCGAACATCACCGGAAGAATGTCGTGAACTTGGATCGATCCTTGCCAACAAGATCAACCAATACACCGCCCCGGTGTCGGTACTGATTCCGCAGCAAGCCGTCAGCGGGATCAGCGCCAAAGGCGGTCCCTATCACGATCCCGAAGCCGACCAAGCTCTTTTCAGCAGTTTGACGGGTTCGCTCCGCGGTGACGTGGATGTTCGGTTGGCGGACAACGAGATCAACGACGAGGCATTCGCACGTCTATGTGCCGAAACACTGCTCGAAAACATTCGACTCCACCAGTCATCATCCTAGGACACGAACGTCGCTTGCAACTTCGATTGGGCTTCGCAAATGGAGTTGATTCGTTCCTGTTCGTCGACACGGTATGCGGGATGCACCGTCGGTTGGACATTGCATGATTCAGTGAGCTGAAAACAGAAACCGAACACGCCGAAGCAGACACAGGAGCCTTCAATGGATCTTCAACTTCACGATCAAACCGCTTTGGTCACCGCATCGTCCGGTGGCATTGGCTTGGCCATCGCGAAACGGTTCGCCAAGGAAGGTGCGACGACGATCATCAACGGACGCAGTGAATCAAGCGTCAATCAGGCGATCGACGATATCCGCGAAGAGATTTCGGACGCCAAACTCATTGGCTTGGTCGCTGACAACGGAACCGTCGATGGCATCGCCAAGACCATTGCAGAACACCCGGACGTCGACATTCTTGTCAACAATCTTGGGATTTTCGAAGCCGTCGATTTCTTTGATCTCACCGATGATCAGTGGCAGGAGATTTTCGAGATCAACGTGATGAGCGGTGTGCGTTTGGCTCGTCATTACCTCAAACGAATGCTTGATCGCGACCACGGCCGAATCATCTTCATCAGCAGCGAATCGGGTGTCCTTCCCGCACCGGAAATGGCTCACTACGCCATGACCAAGACGGCTCAGCTAACGCTGTCTCGAAGCTTGGCTCAGCTGACCAAAGGCTCGAAGGTCACGGTCAATTCGGTGCTGCCAGGATCCACCCTCACACCCGGCGTCCGAGAGTTCATCTCCGACCTCTTCCCAGACGAACCTTTCGAAACGATCGAAAAACGCTTCGTCAAGGAGAACCGCCCCAGTTCGCTGATCCAGCGTCTCATCAAACCGGAAGAGATCGCCAACTTGGTTGCGTTCACCGCCAGCCCTTTGGCGGCCGCGATCAACGGTGCCGCACTTCGCACCGACGGTGGCATTGTCCCCACGATCGTGTAGTCTCGATGCAGTCATCTGCCACCCGAGTCCCCCTCGAACATTTCGCGACAACCAATTCGTGCCCGTGAATTTGCAAGCTTCGGCCCGTCACCTTGTTTCCGTCTTGCTGTTGATCACGGCACCGTTGATGGCTGTGGCGGACGAGGGTCAAACGCAGGCTGCGCGGTGGCGAAGTCAGCAACTCGCAACCGTCGCTTCGCGGATGGAACAAGCCGAAACCGATGAGCAGCGATTGGAGTTTGCCGCGCGTCAATCTTGGCTACGTCGTTGGTCGCCTGGCGAGATGCCATCGGCGCCCGAGTCCGCACCCGATGAGTCGGAATTGGTGATGGAGCCGTTGCTGAAGGGAATGGAACGACCAGCCAACATCTCGAAGGAGAATTGGCAACGGCTGACCTCCCTGCAATCGTCGTTGCACGCAGTCGACACCGACGACGAACGCAAAGAAAACTTGCGTCAGATCATTCCACTCGCGAAAAAGTACGAACGGGAACTCACGACTGCATTGACCGATGAACAGTTGCGTTTCCCATCCACGACCGGATGGGTGCTCGCTCACGCTCGGTATCGGTTGGGTCGAGCCTTGGCGTATCGAGAACTTCCGACTGTCCGCGAAGCATGGCCCATCGCGGACCCCATTCTCTATGAACAACACTTGATCGCCGCCCATGACAGCTTGTTGAAACTCACCGGCGAAAGCCGAACCGAGTTCATCCTGCTGGATGATCGCATGCTTCGTCGATCGGGTGCGAAGGGCCGAGCGTTGGAGTTGCTGGAAGCCAACAAAGCGTTCATCGATCCGAAATGGTATCTGAAGAAGCGTCGTGACCTGCTGCAAGAACTTGGTTGGGATCCACCCTTTCGAGAAGCTGCGACGCACTTCATTCAGGCCGGCTACGTCGACTGAACCTGACGCTCGCCATCTGCATCGGCGATCGCCTTTAACGGCCAATCCCACCAACGCGATTTCTCAATTCGGCTGACATATCTTTCTTTCTCAGCCATAAATCCGCACTTACGTCGCGGAACCCGCCCTCATCGTGGGCGAAGGTGATTCCCTTTGGCTACCATCGACACCGACCGCTGGTCGTGAGGCTGAACGCTTGGGTGTTCAATCGTTGGCTAGCGAGTCCTCCCCACCCATCCCTCCCGCCTCTACATCCAAACCATGTTCCATCAACCACTGCGTCACTTGTTGACATGGGGGTGTTGCCTCGTCGGCTCGCTATGTTTCGCCGATGAACCTCCCCGTGATTGGATTGATCCTCAAACCGGCCACCGAGTGATTCGTTTGTCGAACGATCCCGGCAGTGCCAGCATGTACTTTCATCAAAACGCCTACACGCCGGAAGGTGACAAACTACTGATCTCCACCCCGCGTGGATTGGAAACCGTCGATCTCGCGACGAGAGAATTGAAAGTCGTGGTGCCGCGGCAAAACTACCGTATGGGCGGCAGCAGCGGTGTCGAGATGGGCCGAAAGTCTCGACACGTTTACTATGCGACGCGATCAGAGGAAGGAACGCTGGTACGCCGCACCCATGTGGATACGGGCGAGACCGACGATTTGGTTGTGCTACCAAGAGGAGCCAGCTTCAACGGTGTGAACGCCGATGAAACGCTGCTGTTCGGAACCATCCGCGAATTTTCGCCCGGCGAACGGCCTCGCTCACGCGACCGTGGTCGGAACCGCCAACGATCGACGGACCGATCCATGAAGTTGTTCACGGCCGACGTTGCGACCGGCGAGATCAACACCTTTCATCCTGCCAAAGCTTGGCTGAATCACTTGCAGTGTTCACCAACCGATCCCAACCTGGGTTTGTTTTGTCACGAAGGCATTTGGCAGGACGTCGACCGTGTTTGGACCGTTCGCTTTGGCAGTGACGACGCTCGGCTCATGCACACACGCCAGCAACGTTACGACATCGCGGGACATGAGTTCTTCGGAGCCGATGGAAAGTGGGTTTGGTACGACTTGCAAACCCCAAGAGCTGAACAGTTCTGGTTGGCGGGTGTGAATGTCGAGACCGGCGAGCGCATTCGCTATCGACTCAAACGCGAAGAATGGTCGGTGCACTACAACGTTTCGAGAGACGGCAAGCTCTTCGCCGGCGACGGCGGCGGCCCCAACAGCGTGGCCAACCAAACACCGTTGCCCGAAAAGCGACGGTTGAATCCGCCCGGCAACGGACAGTGGATCTACCTGTTTCGTCCCAGCGATTCGTTCACGGAGGCCGCCGTGAGCGGTGAGGCCGCCAAATCGGGTGAATTCATCGCGGAACGTTTGGTCAATCTTGCGGATCATGATTACGACTTGGAACCCAATGTCACGTTCACTCCGGACGGGAAGTGGATTGTCTTTCGATCCAACATGCACGGTGAACGCCATGTCTACATGGTTAATGTGCAAGCCGAGCAAACCGTTTCTGACCGCTCAGCGACCATCGAGAAGCCCCGAGACAAGCCAAGGTTGGTGCTGATCGGCGACTCAACGGTGAAGAACGGCAGCGGCAAAGGCGACTCGGGTTTGTTCGGCTGGGGTCAGGTCTTGTCCGAACACTTCGATACCGACCAAATCGAAATCGAGAACCGAGCTTTGGGTGGCCGCAGCAGTCGCTCGTACTTGACCGAGGGACTCTGGCAAAAATCGCTTGAACGCCTGCGAGAAGGTGACTTCGTCATGATGCAGTTCGGGCACAACGATGGTGGTCAAATGTTTCGCGGCGACCGCCCCCGAGCTTCGATCAAAGGCAATGGTGATGAGACCGAGGACGGCGTCGTCGAAGCTACGGGCAAAGAAGAAACCGTCCACAGCTTTGGTTGGTACCTGAGGAAGTACATCGCCGATGCAAAAGCAAAAGGGGCGATCCCAATCGTTTTGTCCCAAGTTCCACGCGACCGATGGGACGAAGGCCGTGTCATTCGCTCCGACAAAGACTACGGCCTGTGGGCACAGCAAGCCGCCAAACAAGCTGGCGCTCTCTACATCGATCTGAACGAAATCGTTTCGCAACACTACGAAGCGGTTGGCGCGAAGAAAGTCGATCGCGATTACTTCACCGCCGACGATTGGACGCACACAACGCGAGAGGGTGCCGAGGTCAACGCGGCATGTGTGGTCGAAGGAATTCGCACTCAGGTCCCCGAATTGGCAAAGCACCTTCGTCAAGACAACGAAAAGGCGAATCCGCCAACAGCTAAATGATCTCACGTGGTTTCGGCTCTAATTCATTGATTTCGTTCCCCTTTTTCAGGTCAATCAGATGCTCCTCCGTTTTCTGTGTGTTTTATTCGCTTGCCTCCTGTTTCGCCCGTTAGGCGGCCAAGAACCGGACCCGCTATCGGTCCCATTGGCAAAAGAGAATCCGAACTATCTGAATGTGGATCTGCCGGTCGAACAAAGGGTTGCTGACCTGCTGCAGCGGATGACGGTGGAAGAGAAAGCCATCGCACTCAACCACAACGGCCCTGCACTGAAACGCTTTGGTCTGCGAAGTGACAAATGGAACCAATGTTTGAACGGTGTTCAGTGGGACCGCCCCACAACTTTGTTCCCAGTTTGCATTGCCATGGCAGCAACTTGGGACACGGAGCTCGTCCAAAACGACATCGCAAGAGTCATGTCGGACGAAGCCCGCGCGATCTACAACCAATGGCAGCAATCTCCCGAGATCAAATCGCAACATAAAGGCCTGATCTATCGCGCTCCGGTGATCAACATCGGCCGAAATCCGTATTGGGGTCGCAATCATGAAGCCTTTGGTGAAGATCCGTATCTGACGGGTCGAATGGGTGTCGCGTACGTACGTGGCTTGCAGGGCGATGACCCACGGCACTTGAAGACGGCGGCAACACTCAAGCACTACGCCGTCAACAATGTGGAAACGCAACGATTCAGTCTGGACGCGAGCGTTTCGGAGGAAATGCTTCACGACTACTGGCTGCCTCACTTCCGCGACTCGGTGGTGGAAGCCGGTGCTTGTTCGTTGATGGCCAGTTACAACGCGATCAATGGAACGCCAAACAACATCAATCATTGGTTGCTGACCGACGTTCTGAAGAATCGCTGGAACCACTCCGGATTCGTGGTTTCCGACTTGGGAGGCGTTCGAACGATGGTCAACGGCCACGAACAGAAACGAATGTCCTATGTCGATGCGGTTGCGAAATCATTGATGGCAGGATGTGACTTTTCGGGACCCGAATACGAGCGTTACATCCCACTCGCTTTGCAAGAAGGCAAGATCACCGAGGAACGATTGAACGACGCAGTTCGTCGCGTGCTCACCGTCCGTTTTCGATTGGGAGAATTTGATCCGCCGGAAAGTGTTGCCTATCACAACCTCTCTCCGGAAATCATCGGTGGCGAGGCTCATCGGAGGGTAGCGTTGGACGTCGCACGTAAATCAATCGTCCTGCTTCAGAACAAAGAATCGGCACTGCCTCTCGACCAGGAAGAACTGAAGCGAGTCGCCGTCATCGGGCCATTGGCGGATCGAGTGGTTCTCAACAATTACAACGGAAGGCATGAAAACCTGGTGACACCTCTGGCCGGTATTCAACGTTTCCTGGGCGACCAAGTGAAAGTCGCGCATGCTCGCGGAACCACGGTCACTGGCCCCAAAGACGGTGTTCCTACCCAAATCGATCAAGAGCGAGGCTTCAGCAGCGGCCGCAGCCTGAAGCTGGACGCTCGTTCTGTGGGCGATTTCGCGGAGTTCCCCATCGAGGTGGATGCCGATGGCAAACATGCGTTTGAACTGCGTTACAAAAGCTATCCCACTCGCGGGCAATTCCAACTCAGCGTGGATGGCAATGATGTGGGACAGCCCATCGATATGTTCGAGGCGGAGGAACGTTATGGCTTGGTGGCCTCCTTGGGGACCATCGAACTGACCGCGGGCGAGCACACAATCCGTCTTACATCGGTCGGCAAGCAAGCCGCCAGCCAAGGTTTCTCTGGCCACTTTGACCAATTGCATTTGAAGGGTTCCACCAATCAAACCATTGAGATTGAATCGGTCGCCGTTCAAACCGGCCGGGCGAAACCGAAACGAGATCCAATTCAAGAAGCGGTGAATCTCGCCGCGAATTCGGATGTTGCAATCTTGTTTGTCGGAACGGACCAAAGCGTCGAACAAGAAGAACGCGACCGCACGACGCTGGGTCTGCCCGGCGAACAATTGAAGTTGGTCCAAAAGGTGATCGAGGCCAACCCGCGAAGCGTTGTGGTGCTCAAGAGCGCCGGTCCACTGACAGTCCCTTGGATCAAACAAAACAACGCCGCGATTCTGCAGGCATGGTGGGGCGGTGAAGAAGGCGGCACAGCGATCGCCGAGGTACTCTTTGGTGCCACCAACCCATCGGGCAAACTTCCCCACACGGTTTACGCATCGGAGTCACAGGTTCCGCCACTGGATGAATACAACATCGACGCGGGGTTCACATACATGCACCTGCGAGGAGAACCACTTTTTGCGTTTGGGCATGGGCTGAGTTACACCAACTTTGAGTATGGCGACCTATCGCTCGATCAAACCACGCTCAGTGCCGACGAATCACTGTCTATCAATTTAGAAGTTCAAAACACCGGCGATCGACAGGGAGATGAGATCGTGCAGCTTTACGTCCGATCAATCGACTCCTCGAGTGACGACCCCAAGCTCCGACTTGCAGGATTCACCCGTGTCGAAATGAATTCCGGTGCGACTCAACGTGTCCACTTTGAACTTTCCCCCAAACACATCTCCCGTTTCGATTCCTCCGTGGATGATTTCGTGGTCAAACCGGGACGCTACGAAGTGTTGGTGGGCAGCTCTTCCCAGGACATTCGATCGAAAAGTGAATTCCGGGTACCCGCTGGCGAGTGAACTTGCAACGGATTGCAAAATGTGAAGAAGCTGTTGTGATACGTCCCCTGACATCGTTCGTGGGTTCGTTCGGCAGATCGATTTCGATAGGATCAGTGACCATCACTGATCCGCACACTCTTGCCGCCACTTTCCCATGACAGCTTCGCGACGTTTCCTTTTGACCACCGCGTCAATCCGATGGTTGGTGGGCTTGTTGCTCGTAGTGGGGTGCAAACCCGCCTCCAACCCCGTCGCGAAGCCCGAGTCGGTGGCGGAACCAGCCAAGACAAACGTTGAACCGATCGCTTCGACCGATTCAGCAATCGCAGACACCCCATCGTTCCGTCCTTCGGCTGACGCGATCGTGATCGATGGCGCACTGAACGAAATCGACTGGGATTCACTGGTTGGTAAACGCGTCATCGTGCGGGGCGATTTGACCATCGTGGACACCTACAACTTGATCCGCCGAGGACAAGTCGATGTTGCTCGCGAACGACTTTACGTTCCGACCAGCATTGTCGATCCCAACGACAAGGATCCCAAGCTGAATTCCTACGAAGGCGGAAACAATGTCGCTCAGGTCACCCAAGCCCAAAAACTCAACGACACCGCCACCATCACGCTGGATGATGGCTCGGCCGAGCAAAACATCTTTCCACCGAAACTGTTTCCGAATCTCGGAGGCGGCTTGGCGACCGTGCGTCTGGGTTCGACCATCAAAGATGTCTCGGGGAAGGTCGTTCTTGCCGGCAGCAAACTGCTACTCGTTGCGGATCAGCCTTTGAACTGGACTCCCGCACCTCGACCACCTCGACCGGACGTGGGCAACGCGGAGGTGACGGTGGCGAGCTTCAACGTGCTAAACTATTTCACCACCATCGACGATGGCAACAACAACGCGCGGGGTGCGGATTCCTATGCGGAACTGCAGCGTCAAGAAGCCAAAATTGTCTCCGCGATGATCGCCCTCAAAGCCGACGTGATCGGCCTGATGGAACTGGAAAACAACCTCGAAGCGGAACAACGTTTGGTGGACGCATTGAACCAAGCCATCGGCCAAGAAATCTTTCGCGGCTGCGGATTGCCAGACGGGTTTGCGAAGGCTCCGGGCGGCAACGACGCCATCCGTGTTGGAATGATTTACCGTTCCGACCGAGTCTCCACGATCGGCGACGTGACCATGATTCGTGACGATGCATTTGGCGTGGCACGCACGCCAATCGTGCAGACATTCCAAGCGGTCTCGGGCCAAGCGGTCTCGGGCCAAGCGGTCTCGGGCCAAGCGGTCTCGGGCGGCGATCCATTCACCGTGGTCGTCAACCATTTCAAATCCAAAGGCGGCGCCAGCAACGCGCCCAAAGCGAATCAGAACAAAGGTGATGGCCAGGGCGCATACAACGCGAGTCGGCGAGCCCAGTCGCTTGCGATCACTGACTTCGTTCGCTCCTTGAAGGTTGACGAACAAGAACCACGCGTGCTGATCATTGGCGACTTCAACGCTTATCAACAAGAAGATCCGGTGGATGCCCTGCGTGCGATGGGATTGATCGATCTTCATGAGCACCAACGCGCGTCTGAAACAGACTCCGGCAGTTACTCTTACGTCTACTATGGCCAAGCCGGCAGCTTGGACCATGCATTTGCCACCCCAGCGCTTGCGAACTCAGTCACCGGGGTTGCCGCGTGGCACATCAACGCCGACGAACCGCGGTCGCTGGATTACAACCAAGAATACAATCCCAGCGAGCTCTTTCGCGAAGATCCCTATCGCAGTTCCGATCATGATCCGGTGCTCATTGGCATTGGTGACTGAACCGATGCCAATACTTCGACATGGAAACGCCATCTGTTGCCGCAGCCACCGCCGGAGTCTAGGTTGACGGCTTCGTGACTTGGATGACACGGCCCCCATAGCAATGGCATGGCAAACCCCATGATTCAGCGCAGCGTTTACATCGGCACCAACAGCAATGCCACTGGCAAACGCATGGTGGCGCTCGGCATGATGGAATTGGCGGCTCGCCGTTTCGGTCGCGTGGCTTTCTTTCGCCCCGTCGTGCGGTTGGGATCCGATCAAGACCAAAGCATTCGCATGATGCGTTCCCGATATGGCATCACAACGCCCACAGAAGAAATGTGCGGTGTGACTCGAACGCAAGCCAGGCAGATGTTAGCGGCGGATCGCTACAGCGATCTGATCCAGCTGATTCAACAAAAATTCAAACAATTGGAAGTCAAAGCGGACTTCGTCGTTGTCGAAGGCACCAGCTACCAAGGGCTCGCCCCTGAGCTGGAGTTTGAACTGAACGCCGATATCGCGGCCAACATCGGTGCACGCGTTCTTTCGGTTTACGCGATGGGCGACCGTACCGTTGACGAGTGCGTTCAATCGGTGTTGATCGGCAACGAGAGTTTTGTTGACCGAGGGGCGCAGTTGATCGCCACGATCATCAACCAAGTCCCCAACACCCAATCCATGGCGCTGCAGGCCGCGGTGACGACATCAAAACTGAACTCGAAAGCACCTCTGTACCTGTTGCCAGAGGAACCGCTGCTACGTCAACCAACCGTTCGCGAAATTCAGACTGGGATCAACGCGAAACTTGTTTCCGGCGATGATTCTTCCTTGGACCGCGAAGTCGCCGTCCGCAAGGTCGCCGCGATGCAACTGCCGGGCTTCTTAGAACGTCTCGCGAATGCAGCGTTGGTGATGACTCCGGGTGATCGCAGCGACATCTTGATTGGCTGTGTGCTGGCTTGTTCTCAACCCGACGGGCCATCGCCCGCGGCCGTGATTCTGACCGGAGGAATCACCCCGCCGCCTTCCGTGCGTCGCTTGGTGGAAAATGCGAACGCGTTGCCGATTTTGATGGCCACGGAAGACACTTACACGGTTGCTTCCAAGGCCGCTGAAGTACGGGCCGAAATTGGGGAGCACTCGCCACGTAAAATCGAATCCGCGATTGGAGTTTTTGAGCGACATGTCGATACGGATTCTCTTGCGGAACGTTTGAAAGCCCCGGTGGTTCCGCACATCACGCCCATGTTGTTTGAACACTCGCTGATCCAAAGAGCGCGGCAGCAACGCGTCAAAATCGTTCTTCCCGAAGCGACCGAACCACGCATTCTGCAAGCCGTTGATGTTTTGCGTCGACGTGATGTCACTGATGTGATCTTGCTGGGCAACCCAAACGAAATCTCGGCCGCGGCGGCTAGGTCAGGCGTCATGCTTCCCGGTGACGGACTGCATATCATCGACCCAGCCACCAGTCCTCTGCGTGATTCCTTCGCAAGCGAATACTATCAATTGCGTCAGCACAAAGGGGTGACCTTCGACATCGCTCGCGATCGAATGATCGATGTCACCTACTTTGGCACCATGTTGGTTCACCGCGGGATGGCGGGTGGATTGGTGTCCGGCGCCGTTCACACAACCGCCAATACCATTCGCCCAGCGTTCGAATTCATTCGCACCCGCCCCGACGTCAACGTGGTCAGCAGTGTGTTTTTGATGTGTTTGAAAGAAGGCGTCTTGGTCTACGGGGATTGTGCGGTCATCCCCAATCCGACCGCAGAGCAATTAACAGAAATCGCCATCAGCAGCGCGGAAACGGCCGCTCAATTTGGCATTGAGCCACGAATTGCGATGCTGTCGTACTCCACCGGCGAAAGCGGACAAGGCGAGGACGTCAACAAAGTCCGTGAAGCCACCGCAATGGTGCGTTCGCGACGACCGGATCTGGCCGTGGAGGGGCCTTTGCAATACGACGCGGCAGTGGATCCTGATGTCGCTGCGACGAAACTGCCCGACAACCCCGTGGCGGGCAAAGCGACGGTGTTGGTGTTTCCCGACTTGAACACAGGCAACAATCTTTACAAAGCCGTCCAGCGTTCCGCCGGTGCCATCGCAATTGGTCCGGTCCTGCAGGGGTTGAATAAACCGGTCAACGATCTTTCCCGAGGTTGCACCGTTCCCGATATCGTCAACACGGTCGCAATCACGGCCATCCAAGCTCAGATGGTGAGCGAATGAACGTTTTGGTTTTCAACGTCGGCAGCACCACGCTGAAATACGCTTGCATCGATTCGGAAACAGAAGACACCATCGCTTCCGGATTGTTGGATCGAATCGGACAACCCGGTGGCGATGCGATCAACCATTTGATTGCAGCGGAAGATGCCATCCAAAACGTCGGATTGCAGAATGTTCATGCGATTGGCCACCGGATCGTGCAGGGCGGAAGTTTGTTTCCCGAACCGACCGTTGCCACAGCGGAAGTCTTGACGCGTTTGAAGACGCTGGACACTCTTGCTCCTTTGCACAATCCATCCGCCCGCGCGGTCGCGGAAGGATTGACAAAGATGACGGCTCCGCAAGTCCTCGTGTTTGACACGTCCTATTTTGCCAGCCTTTCGCCGGCGGCCTATCGCTATGCGGTGCCAGAAGACTGGTACAGCGAACACGCCGTTCGCCGCTACGGATTTCACGGGACTTCCCACCAATTTGTGACTCAAAAAGCAATCGATTTTTTGGGTGGCCACGAACAAACCAAAATCATTTCGTTGCACCTGGGCGGCGGAGCCAGTGCCACCGCATCCATCGGCGGACGAGCCATCGACACCTCCATGGGCATGACACCGTTGGAAGGGTTGGTGATGGCGTCACGATCAGGAGACCTGGATCCGGCGGTGGTCTTGCACATGACCGAACACGCGGGTCTGTCGCCCAGCGACGTCCGCGACGCATTGAATCGACGAAGTGGGCTGTTTGGGCTGTGCGGCGAACCGGACATGCGTGCCGTCCTTGGCCGCCGACAAACCGGTGACCCAGCCGCCACCTTGGCCATCGACATTTATGTTCGGCGAATCGTCAAGACCATCGGCAGCTACATCGCCGTGTTGGGAGGATTGGACGCACTCGTGTTCACGGCGGGCGTTGGCCAGCACTCCACCGAAATTCGCGCAATGGTTTGCCAATCGCTTGGGCATTTTGGAATATCCATTTGTCCGCAGAAAAACGAAACCTGTCGCGATGATCCCTCGGACCTTTCATCAGAAAACGCCAGGGTTCGCACATTGGTGGTCGCCACTAACGAAGAACTCGCCATCGCGCGTTTGGTGCGAAAAACGTTGCTCTGATCGCGTCTTCATGCGTTCAGCGAAACGATTTGAAGTGCTTGGCGAGATGCACTGCTTGGCGAAGTGTTTTGCTCACCAGCGTGTGTTGCTTGGGTGGCGAATAGCGAGCAACGCACAAAATTTTTGCAGCCGCACCGAGTTTTTTTGCAGCCGCATTAAAGAAAATTTGGGTCAAAAGCGCTTCGCATTGGACACGACGGGATCTGGGTAGAGAGATCGACTTCCCCCCTCTCTCTCGGAGCCCCCCATGAACGCTCACGGCTTCCAAGCTACCTTTCGAAAACCATGGCGACTGGTCGCCGGATTCACGGCCGCCTTCACCGTTTTGGCATCGCTCTTCGCTTTGACATCGTCGGCAAACGCAGGGTACTCCGTCTTGAGCGGAGTTCCGGTCACTCAAGGTCAGATGCAAATCGAGGAGGGTGACTTCGAAGAGCTAAAACAGCGTCACACCCACGCCAACCGCTGCTTTCCGCTCAAAGAAACTCGCGTGGAAGCAGACATTTCGGGAGTGCTGGCCCGCGTTCGGGTCTCTCAAGTTTTCCAGAACCCCTACGCCGATCGGTTGGAAGCCTTGTACGCCTTTCCACTGCCCGAAAACAGTGCCGTCGACGCGTACTCATTCCAGATTGGCGAGCGTGTGATCGTCGGCGAAGTGAAACGACGCGAACAGGCACGACAAGAATACGAGAGTGCTCGCGACGAGGGACGCAAAGCCGCTTTGCTGGAACAAGAACGCCCAAATCTGTTCTCACAATCCATCGCTAACATTCCTGCCAACGGCGAAGTCACCGTGCACATCGAATACGTGCATGCGTTGGACATCGATGAAGACCGCTATGTCTTTCGGTTCCCCATGGTCGTCGGCCCTCGATTCATTCCCGGCAACGCTTTGAGTCGCCCCAACGTGGGTCGCGGATGGGGCAATGACACCGACCAAGTTTCCGATGCCTCACGCATCACCCCCGACTTTCTGCCCGAAGGCATGCGAAACGGGAACGATGTTTTCGTGACCGTGAACATCGACGGAGGGATGCCCATCCAAGAAGTCGTCGCGGTGACTCACGAGCTCGACATCGAAAAGAAGTCGGAGACTCATGCCGTCGCAACACTGAAAAATCAATCCACAATCGCTGACAAAGACTTTGTGGTCGAGTACCGCCTGGCTGGCAACGACAGCACGCTTGCATCACTGACCCATCGCGAATCCGCGACGGAGGACGGCTATGTCATGCTGGCCTTGCAACCCAAGTGGAACATTGAGCCGACGGAGATCACTCCCCGAGAAGTGATCCTGGTCCTCGACACCAGCGGTTCGATGAACGGCCCCGCGATCAGTCAACTGCGTTTGTTCGCCGACCATGTGCTCGATCATCTCAATCCCAACGATCGCTTCCGCGTCATCTCGTTCAACAACCAATCCAACGCCTTTCGAACCGAGGCCTGCGAGGCAACCGCCGAGAACATCACCGCCGCAAAGCAGTTCGTCAGACGTTTACGTGCCGGAGGCGGCACGAACTTGCTCCCCGCCCTTCAACTGGCATTGGGAGATCGTGCGGACGAGTCCACGCGACCGCGTTACATGGTTTTGATGACCGACGCGTTGGTTGGCGACGACCATTCCATCTTGGGATATCTGCGACGACCTGAATTCCAAGATGCTCGGGTCTATCCCATCGCGTTCGGCGCGGCCCCCAACGACTACTTGATCGGACGTGCCGCAGAGCTCGGACGTGGGTTCTCGATGCAGGTGACCAATCAAGACAACGCGACCGTCATCGCGAAACGCTTTCACGAACTCACCAGCCAACCCTACATGACCGACTTGCAAATCGATTGGGGTGGGTTGACTATCAAAGACCTCGCCCCTTCGCGTTTGCCTGATTTGTATGCGGGCAAGCCATTGGTAGTTCTGGGAAGATACGACACGCCCGCGACGGGAACCATCACGCTGAAAGGGAATGTCCAAGGCCACGCCGTCCAGATGCAACTGGAACTGGAACTTCCGGAACAAGAATCCGCCCACGACTCCATCGGTCCCGTTTGGGCCCGCCAGCGGATCCGACAAATTTGGAATCGCGACATTGGCAACGAGACTCCTGAAGGACGATCTGAAATCACCGAGTTGGGCCTGAAGCATCAACTGATGACCCAGTACACGTCCTTTGTCGCGGTGGAACAAACACTCAGCGAACCACCGACCGGACAACTCGTCACCGAGGACGTTCCCGGCCTGATGCCGGAAGGAATGACCGAAAAATCAGTCGGCCAATCGCGGGTGAATCCTCGAACCAATCAACCTGCAACGCAGGCAACCGCCCAGCTTCCGACCCCACAGCCACCAACCGCCCAAATGCCCGCTGCGGTGGACACGCCAACTCCGATCCCATCATCCGGCGGCAGCCCCTATCGCGGTGGTGGCGGAGGAGGCGGTCCCATCAGCCCCATCACTGGACTCGTCTCGATCGGCGGTGCAGCCGCCGCCTGGATGCGGCGTCGTCGAAACCAAGCCGAAAACGACAACGCCACCGAAGGCTCCTCTCAACAGGATCGTGTTTGATGAGTGCTGGACAGACGCTTTCGCAAACACGTTCTGGTTCCAATGGCACACCGATGCTTTCGGTGTGCCAGCGGGAAGCCAGCGAACGGTGGCGATCTCCTCTCACGATGATTCTCGCCACGATTGCCATCGCCGCATTCGCGGTTCCCGATTTCGCGTCCTTCTTGCAACTGGACTATGTTGCTTGCCGATCCGGTCAATGGTGGCGATTGATGACCGGTCATTTGGCTCATTTCGGATTGGGCCATTTGTTCTGGGACTTGCTGATGTTTGTTGTCCTGGGCGCTGCCTGTGAACGCCGACATTCAAAACTATTTCCGATCGCCGTCGCGGCGATGGCATTGGTGATCTCCGGCACCTTGCTGATTTGTCGCCAAGACGTCACTAGCTACCGAGGTCTCAGTGGAATCGACACGGGACTCTTTGCTTGGTTCGTGTTGGATCAAATTCGGCTTGCCTTTTCGAACCGAGACCGATCTTCCGCTACCATCTGGTCCATCGGCGGGTGTTTGCTGGTTGGCAAGTTGTGCTACGAGCTGTTCACTGGGGAAATCCTGTTCGTTGACGCCAATGGATTCACACCTCTGGTCGAATCTCACGTCTGTGGCGCCGTGGTCGGAGCAACCTTCGCTGGACTGGCTGGCCTATCCTTCCGTCCACAAGGTCGAACCTAAAACGTGAGTGCGGTGTCAGGTCATCATCAAAAGTCGCCGGTTGCGTTTCTGCGATGCAGTCCTTGTACAAAGTGGCATCGCGTCGGAATTGTTAGAAAGGAATCCAATTGCTCAATCCTCAGAAAAAATTTCCCATGGTTCTGGCGGACGGAACGGAAATCCGTTCGGTCGTTCAACTCAACCAGGTCATCGACCATCCTCGGATGGAAATTGGTGACTTCACTTACTTCGGTCATCTGGAGGAACTCGACGACTACGCTGGCTTTTTGGCACCGTTTCTTTTTCCGCTCAGCCTCGAACGTTTGGTCATTGGAAAGTTCTGTCAAATTGCTCACGGAGTGCGTCTGATTACCAGCTCCGCGAATCACAACATGAGCGGATTTTCGACTTACCCGTTCAACAACTTCACGATGCACGAGCGAACCTCGCCCGAGGAAATCCAGGCGATGTTTGACATCCCCGGTCGCAAAGGCGACACCGTGATTGGCAACGACGTTTGGATCGGAATGGAAGCCGTGGTGATGCCGGGTGTCACCATCGGCGACGGTGCGATCATCGGGGCTCGCAGCGTGGTGGCCAAAGATGTCGCTCCTTACACCATCGTTGCGGGAAACCCAGCCCAATGCGTCAAACGCCGATTTGATGAAGAAACAATCCAGGTATTGTTGGAAATCTGCTGGTGGAATTGGCCGGTCGAGCGTATCGAAGCCAACGTGGATGCGATCGTCGGCTGTGACTTGGATGCACTGAAGCAAATCGACCAAGCCTAATTGGAGGCTTGGTCCACCCGATATTTCGACTGCACGAAACCACAGTCAAAGATTTTAGTATCTTGGTGAGTGAGCCAGATGTCTTTCTCAAGCAGTCCAAACAGTGGGATTCCCTCGCCGATCAACACGGGGATCGCCGTGATGATCATTTCATTGATCAATCCCGCTCGCAGGAATCGCTGGATGGTGATCCCGCCGTCGATGTAGAGTTTCTTGGCACCTTCCTCGGACAGACGACGATGCAAATCCGTTGGTGATTCCGCGGAATGAGTGACGCAGTTGGGAAAGTCTTCAGGGAACTCAATCGTGTTCTGGCTCAGCACAACAACGGGTGTCTCGCCGTAAGGCCACGCACCAAACGTTCGCACTTTCTGGTAGGTGTTGCGCCCCATCACCAGCACATCGACAGACTTCATGAATTCTGCGTAGCCGCAATCCTCGCCTTCCGGCACGGTTGCATTGGCTTGATCGAGCCAATCAAGATCCCCGTCTTTGCGAGCGATGAATCCGTCGAGGCTGGTGGCAATGAACACAGAGACGTCGGCTGACATGAACGATTCCGTTGATGAGGCGAGATGAACGCGGGTTGTAGCGTGACTTATCCAATTGGCGAAGTTCTGGTTCGACTCGCTAGATGCTGATCGAACCTTTCACAACCGGTCGTGGACGAGAAGCCTTTTGGTGGTTGCGTTTCAACCAACTCAAAATGGCTTCGTTGGTTGCTTCCGGCATCTCTTGTTGAATCCAATGCCCGCAATCCAAATGCACCACATCGACGTTGGGAACGAACTCCTGCAACCTTTCCGATGGCGGAATCATGTCGCGATTTCCATAGATCATCAACGACGACTGCTGGATGATCGGATCCGCATCCGCCAACTGATGCCAATCGCGATCGAGGTTTTGGTACCAACGGATGGCGGAAGTGAACCCCGTCGACTCAAACGCCGACACAAACACATCCAACTCATCGTCGCTCATGATGGGATCGCCCAACGGTGCCTTCGCTTTGGCCAGGTTGATCAGTGGCATTCCCGGGTCGGGCTCTCGCGGAGGCACGTTTTTGCGGAACAAGTTGCGTAGAAATTGGCGAGTGTGATGATCGAACACCGCATCGGCCACGCCAGGCTGCCGATTGAAATGAACGAAGTAGTTGTCGGCTCCGAACACCTGCTCCATGAACTCGATCCATGGCACTTCGCCACGCTCCTGATATGGCAAGCTCAGGTTGATCACGTGGCTCACACGGGTTGGATGCAACAACGCCAAACTCCAAACCACCATCGCCCCCCAATCATGACCGACAAAAACAGCGTCTTCGTAACCAAAGTGGTCCAGCAGTCCCACCAAGTCCGCCGTCAAATGCTCGATGTCGTAGTCGGTGACCTCGGCGGGCTTCGATGAGTTTCCATAGCCTCGTTGATTCGGCACGATGACGTGGTACCCCGCTTCGACGAGCATTGGCACCTGATGCCGCCAAGAGAAAGCGTGCTCGGGCCAACCATGACAAAGCACAATCGGGTTGCCCGCATTCTGCTGACCAGCTTCGAAGACTTCGAGCTGGATTCCGTTGATATCGAGAAGAGTCGGTCTTGGAAATTGTGTTGATAGAAGTTGGTCGCTCGTCGCCATTGTTCGTCCCTTTGTTGTTCGAGAAGTTTGTTCAACGATCGTCTTCGTGTCTGTCGACCAACTTTACAGAGCCCTCCTGACAGCCTACTGTCAGCAGTGTTGTGAGAAATCGGAAGGTTTTGCTTCACGGGGAATGCATTGCGTCGGGCGGATCGTCTTTTTCGGATCGTTGAGTACCTCAAAGCCCGTCGCGAAACGGTCACCGCGAAGGAACTCGGTGAGGAGTTGGAGGTCGGCGTCCGCACGATCTATCGCGACATCGCTGATTTGCGGGCATCCGGAGTTCCGCTGACCGGAGAAGCCGGCGTCGGCTATTTGCTCAGCCCCAACTACGTGGTCCGGCCGCTGTTGTTTGACGATGAAGAGTTGGAGGCACTCGCTCTGGGAGCCCAAATGGTGCAGAGCTGGGCCGATCCAGCAATGGCTCAGGCGGCGCGGCGGGCGCTGGATCGCATCACCGTGGTTCTCCCTGACTCATTAGCCGACAACATTCGCCAATCCACTTCGTACGCCTACCCAAGTGCTGGCAAGCCAGCGCTGCAAATTGACTTCACCTCGCTCAGGCGAGCGATCGGCACGCGGCACTTGGTCGAGTTTGCCTACATCGATCAAAACGGGTCTTCCACCACCCGGCGAATTCGACCATTGGCCATCATCTTCCTGGCTCCCAATTGGATGGTGGCAGCCTGGTGCGAACTACGGCGCGATTTCCGGCATTTTCGCGTCGATCGCATGCAGGAGCTGGTTGTCCTCGACGAAAAATTCGAACTTGAACCTGGCAAGACGCTGGACGACATGCAACGGCAATGCGAAGAAGAGTTTCAAAAGAAATCACCTTCCGCTACAAGTTGAACATGTTGACGAGCATTCTCTCGCGGTGATTCGCGAGCGACGTTCAGTCCTTCAGAGCTTTCGCCCAACGACGCACGGCGTTCTGAATCGATTTCCGGTCGTACGCCGCGAAACCGAGGATCATGCCAGTGGTACTTCCGGTGCGTGAATACAGGCTCACCGGATGAAACTCGACCTTCTCACGCACGGCGGCGTTGATCAGCTTTACTTCGGCTTCTCGCGTCACGCCCTGAGCCGTCAAATGCATTCCCGATTCGGGTTGTTGCACTTCGACGAGGCCGGCCAGATGTTTCTGAAGCGATTCGTACAACACCGTTTGACGCTCGGCGTACAACGTTCGCATGCGACGAATGTGCTTGACGAAGTTCCCCGTTTCAATGAACCGATGCAGCACCATTTGAACCAACGGCGGCGATCCTCGGTCCTGAAGGAATCGAGCATAAGCAAACACGGGCACCAGCGATTTTGGGACGATCAAAAAGCCCAACCGAATCGATGGGAACAGCAACTTGCTGAACGTCCCCATGTAGATCGTTTGGCCTGATGAGTCGAGGCTGCTCAAAGAGGGATGGGGGCGTCCCGTGTAACGAAACTCGCCGTTGTAGTCGTCCTCGATGATCCAACTCTGATGCCTTTGTGCCAGAGCGATCAACTCCAACCGCCGAGTCAAACTCATCGTCATTCCCATCGGCCACTGACCTCCCGGAGTCACACTGATCAGCTTGGGCTTCGCCGCACGGTCCGGAACTCGAGAGACATCGATCCCTTCCGAGTCCAAAGGCACGGGCACCACCTTCGCACCCGCGATGTCTAACAACCGGTTGGCGGGCGAGTTGCCGGGTTCCTCCACCCAAACGGTGTCGCCGGGATTGAGCAACAACTGAGCGATCATCGTGAAGGCTTGTTGAGAGCCGGAGGTCATCACAACCTGTTCCGGTTCGCAGGACAAACCTCGCGAGACCGCCATGTACTGAGCGATCGATTCCCGCAAAGGATAGTAGCCTTGCGGATCGCCAAGACGCAGGTGCTTATCAGACCAACGCGACTGCTCAACAGAAAATCGATTCCAAAGAGCAGTTGGAAACTCGTCCGTTGCTGGCAGATGCGGCGTGAAGGCTTTGGGACGCTTGGAAACGGGCGGCAACCATTGGGCTTCCTGCGCTAACTGTTGCCCAAGCGTCGAAAGCCTTGCAGAGGATTGCTTCGTCGGTGTGGTGGCCGTGTGAGCCGAATTAAAATCGAAGGCTTGCGGCGGAATCTTCGCCACGCGTGTTCCACTGCCTCGAACCGACTCCAAATAGCCTTCGGAGATCAGCTGCTCATAAGCAGACAAGACCGTGTTTCGGGACACGCCGATTGCGGACGCGAGGTTGCGGCTGGATGGCACCCGGTCCTCGGGCTTCAGCATTTGACCGACGATGGCCTGTCGCAACTGGTTCTCCAATTGTTGATAGACCGGCGTCGTCCCTTCGCCGTTCAACTGAATCCAATCGAATTCGAAGTGTTCATTTCTTCGCGGCATGGAACAACCCAAAGTGGCACCCTCGTTTCGTCACCAAGTGGTTCTTTAGAAGAGCCACTTTGCTTCTATGATTCTACTTTGTGACGTCGCTCGACCACCACCAGGAGAACTCAATGCGAGCCAATTACTTTCAGTTGATTCCAAGCGAGATTCGGCAACTGACCAGCATCGAATCCACGATGGCGAACTACTCGATCGGAACGCAACTGCTGGAACTGATCAAGCTCCGCGTGTCGCAAATCAATGGCTGTTCGTTTTGTGTCAGCCTGCACACTCAGCAGCTTCGTTTGATGAACGAAACCAACGAACGCATCGATTTAGTCAGCGTTTGGCAGGAGGCTCCTTGCTACACCGACCGGGAACGCACGGCTTTCCGGTGGGCAGAGTCGTTGACTCGCCTCGCGGACGAACGCGGCATTCACGACCCGCTCTATACCGAAGCCGTGAATGAGTTCGGCGAAGAAGGGCTCAGTCAGCTGAGCTTAGCTGTCGCCATGATCAACACATGGAACCGCTTGGCCGTTCCATTCCAAACCGATCATCAATTCATCGCGTCCTTATTGCAGCACTCCGCCACCACCAATTGAAAGAGCCGAACAATGAGAATTATCCCACACCTCTTGCTTTGTATGACGATGTGGACAACAGGCGTTCCCGCGTTCGGTCAGACTGTTCCCCGGGAACCAGCGACCGCCTCCAAGCAAACCGCCGTCGATCAATCGAACCATCGGAACATGCCGGTGGTGAAAGTGCTTCGGACCGATCCGATCACCAGCGATGTGGACGGAAACCCGATGTCCACCTCGCTGATCGAAATCACATTCGCTCCGGGGGCTTCGTCGCCGCCGCACCATCACCCCGGTGAAGTCGTGGGACATGTCCTGGAGGGCACGTTGGAGTTCAAGATCGAGGGCCAACCTCTTCAAACCCTCCACCCCGGCGACACGTTCTTTGAACCGACGATGGTGCTGCACGAAGTCGCACGCAATCCCGACAACAAGGCCTCCACGCGCGTGTTGGTCACCATGGTGCATCCTCGAAACACCAAACGTCTGACCATTCCCGCCGGGGAAGTCGAAAATGCAAAGATCTCGCCCGAAGCCAACACCGAGGTGATTGCCAACCAAACCTGCACGATTCGCGTTACAGACAGCGTCAATCGCGCTTCGTTCGATGAGTCCCTGCCGACGATTGGGGTACTGCTGTTCGATGATGTCTTGATGACGGAAGTCACCGCGCCGATCGATGTCTTTTCCAAACCCTCCCAAGATGGCAAACGTCTGTTCAACGTGGTGACGGTGGCGCGTAAACATCAACCGGTGCCGATGGAAAGCGGACTGCGGGTTCTGCCGGATTACTCCTTCGATGACTGCCCGGACTTGAACGTGTTGGTCGTGTCCAGCTCGTACGAGATGGAAACCATCGTGGCGTCGCCCGACATCGTGAATTTCGTTCGCTCCCAAGGCGCCGCAACGGATTTCACGATGAGCAACTGTGCCGGAGCCCACTTGATCGGAGCCTCCGGAATCGCAGAAGGCAAAAAGATCGTGACGTACATCGGCGGTGGCGAACTGTTGCAGAAGACTTACCCAGGTCTTTCAGTGCAGGACGATCGCCACGTCAGTTTTGTCAAAGACGGCAAGATGATTTCGTCCAATGGCAACCTTGCCAGCTACATCTCGGCCCTCGAACTTCTCGAAGTAATGACATCGAAGGAGCACCGCGCGTACGTCGAGTCGCATTTGTATCTTGAACGATTGCAGCGTTACGAGCGGTTCGACCGCCACCTTCCCGGCGACACCGGAGCAGAATCGAACAAAGATCGATAATTAATTGGCCATCTGCTCCACTATCGTGGAATCCGGTCGTTCGCTTGAAGTTCGTTGAACTGGCTGAGTAAGCTGGTGACTTCCCGCCACGATCTCACCTTGGTATTGCAACCATGAATCGACTTTCCACGTCCGTTCTCGCTTTCCTGTTTCTCACGGCATCGCCTTTGGCCGGGGATGAAATTCAGATTCCTGTGGTCAAAGACGGGAAAGCACAGGTCATCAAGGAGCTGGAAGATTCCGACTATTGGATCCGGCATGATTTGTGGGTCGAGACGGAGTTCGATACTGACGGCGATGGGAAGCTGGATCGGATGCATGTCAGCGTCACTCGTCCAACGCAAACCGACACGCAGTCGCTCAAGCTGCCGGTGGTTTACAACTCCAGTCCATATTTCGCGGGCACCGCTGGTTCGGACGAGTCTTTCTACTGGGACCCTCGCCAAGAATTGGGTGACGATCCACCAAAACGATCCGAAGCTCCCGACGTCAAACTGACCGGCACTCGACCGATCATCTCCAAGCGACACGTCAAAGACTGGCTGCCTCGCGGGTTCGTCGTGGTGCATTCGAGTGCGCCGGGCACCGGACTGTCACAAGGCTGCCCAACCGTGGGCGATGATCCGGAAGCCCTGGCTCCCAAGGCGGTGATCGATTGGTTGTGTGGTCGCGGAAAAGGTTTCACGGAACCAGAAGGTGGCGAACCAGTGGAAGCCTACTGGTGCTCCGGAAAGGTGGGCATGACCGGCACAAGCTACAACGGGACGATTCCGTTGGCCGCGGCAACGACCGGGGTGGAAGGTTTAGAAGTCATCATCCCGGTGGCTCCCAACACTTCGTACTACCACTATTACCGATCCAACGGTTTGGTCCGTCATCCCGGCGGTTACCTGGGCGAAGACATCGACATCTTGTATGACTTCATCCACAGCGGCGGTGACGAAGCCATCAAAGACTACTGCAATTGCAACGTGCGTGACGAACTCATGATTGCCCAGCAAGACCGAGCCACCGGCGATTACAACGACTTTTGGGCTTCACGGGATTACCTGAACCGAATCGACGGAGTCAAAGCGGCCGTGCTGATGTCTCACGCTTTCAACGATTGGAATGTCGTGCCGGAACACAGCATTCGCATCTATGAAGCACTCAAAAAGAACGGAGTGGAAACCAAACTGTTCATGCACCAAGGCGGCCACGGCGGACCTCCACCCATCGACATGATGAATCGTTGGTTCACTCATTATCTCTTCGGCGAAGACAACGGTGTCGAGAATGATTCGAATGCTTGGATCGTTCGCGAAAGTGATGATCGATCCAAACCAACCGAGTATCCAGAGTACCCGCACCCGGACGCCAAATTCGTCTCGCTGTACCCAACGCCGGGTGCTCCTCAGCGTGGAAGTTTGCAAACCAGTCCGCTTGCCACCGTGATTGAAGAAACACTGGTGGACAACTTCTCGTTCTCGGGTGACTCGCTGGCACAAGCCGAATACACCGAGCATCGTTTGATCTACACGACGCCTGAACTCAATGAAGCCGTTCATCTGTCGGGAACCCCGCGAATCAAACTTCGCATCGCTTGCGACCGCCCCGCCGCCAACCTGAGTGTGTGGTTGGTTTCGTTGCCATGGAATGGAGATCGCAACGCGAAGATCACTGACAACATTATCACTCGAGGATGGGCCGACCCGCAGAACATTGATTCGATTCGCGAAAGCGTGCCATTGGTCCCCGGTCAGTTCTACGACGTCGAGTTCGACCTGCAACCGGATGACCAGATCATCGCGAAAGGCCAGCAGATTGGGTTGATGGTTTTCTCGAGCGATCGCGACTACACCCTTCATCCGACGCCGGGAACCAAAATCACTTTGGATCTTCAGAAAACCCGCCTGAGTTTGCCGGTTGTTGGTGGGACCATTCCATTTGCCACCAAGGATTGACTCGCGAGACCCATCCAAAAAATTCATTCCGTTCGGAAAGCATGAGCTAGGGTTGTACGCAGCCACACGCTGGACCGGTGTGCGCTGCGATCATTCCGCGAATTGTTGCCTTCACGCAATGATCGCCTCAGTCATTCTTTTTCGAACTCCAGCGGATGAAGCACGCACTCGTTCTCTTCGGCATCCTGGCCGCGATTGCGTTGGCGGCGCCTTCGCTGGTGGTGCTCGGCTATTTTCTGCTCATCGTTCCCGGGCTGATTTTGACGATTGCTCCGACCGTGTTTGTGTACTTGGTCGCCACGGCAATCATTCGTCGCACGCTCCCCATCGATTCTTCGGTTGCCGCCACAGTGGTCGCATTTCTGATCGCGGTTCTTGGCGGTTGTCTGGTGATGCAGCCCTTTCGAATGCGAGCAATCGCGAACTATCAAGCCGCTCAACAATCCGATGTCATCCCTGATCAGCAGATTCAACTGACAGGAAATGTTCGAATTGAAATGCCGAGCCGCAAACTTGGTCCCGCTTGTGATGCCCTTTGCCTCGCGGCTCTCGACTCGCCGCGAGTCGACTCCGTCACGATTGCTTGCATCGACCCGCAACGCTCTTCCAGTAATCAGGAAGCCGGCTTCCAACTCGTCGATGCGAATCCAGACTCCAGGCCTGGGATCTTTCCCAACGATCCGGGACAAATCGTTCGACACTATCCGCCGCTGGCGAAAGCTCAAGTCGGCAAGAAATTCACGTCGGCGACCAAAGCCGTGGAAGCCGAATGGGCCTTGCGATTGTGCGGTCCTCAGCGAATTCGAAGCGTCGTTCCCGTTGATGCTGATTCAGCCGATTGGACCTTACGAATTGAAAGTCGACGTGACCGTGACTCCCGTTTTCGCCGTGTCACTCTGACAGACTCGGATGGTGTGGTTCACCTTCGACTCAGCTATCAGCGACAATCCGTTCCTGCCTCGATCTTCTATCTCGGTTTTCGATGCAACTTCTCCACCAGCATGCTCTCCAGCGCATCGTTTGGTTTGGGAAGGCAATCGTTGCAATCGGGAGACCCGACGCTCGATCCGGAAACAAGCTGGCTTGAGTCGATCGAGTTTCCACTTCCCACATGCGATCTCAACAACATCGCCAAGCTGCGTGACCAAGCTCGCTTGGTCATCAACGATCCTTCCGCGAGTGAAGCTCAACTTGAATTGACGCGGCGATACCTGGGTCTCTTCTTCTTTGATTCCAAAGAACCCGACCACGGACTGATTGCACAGATCGTGGCCGACAAACGTGTTACCGATTTGGATCAGCCGCTTCAAAACCTGTTCTCGAAACAGAAAACACCGGCGGCCATGCGAGATGCCTTCGCCGAACGCATCGTGATGACGCACACGTCACCGAAGCTTCGACACTGGCTCGCTGAACGGCTCGCCGCCATGCCGGAGGGCACCTTCGCCAACCCCACCGCGACGCATTGGAAGATCTGGAACACGCCGGAACTACGCCAACAAACCGGTCCCTTTGTGTCACGCATCGCTGATACCGGGCCCCAACAAGCACTGCCCGTGCTGCTATCGATGCTGGAGGACGTCACGAAGATTCCGCATTGGCGAGATCGCCGTGCAATGGTGCATGGCATTCGCGAAGCTTTCGTTCAACTGGGGCCTCAAGCCAACACCGCCGTGCAGCCCGTGACGAAGCTATTCCTGCAGCGGCCATCCCCGATTCTGAGCAACTCCGGCGATGCAAACGATTGGCGATTCACACTGACCCGCATGGGCGTCCCAATCGAGGACCTGCCCATGTTTCCAAGCCAATCGCAATCCACCATCGATCGGATCCACCGCAACGTTGCCGACAAAGTTCGTCGCTACGAGAAAGCCCAACTGGCCCCTGACGAGGCCTGACGTTTCACACGCGAGTCCATCAAACGATCACTTGACTTCCAAAAGAATCTTGTGGATTCGTCCGGTGAACTTGGTTTCGTCCGGACCATAGCCAATGCCTTGAGCGACCGGCGTTTGATTGTCCAATCCAACGTCGGCGGTTTCATCCGCTGAGAAGAGATTGGGCTGCGTTTTGTCGACACGGCCTTTGGCAACGGACTTATCGCCCACCGACAAAGTCGCCGTGCCGCCTTTGCCCAAACCACCTCCGTCATAAGCAAAGTCGAGCTTCACCGTTGACTTGCCTGGTGGCAATGCCTCCGATCCTTCGATGACGTATCGGTTCAGCCCCAACCAGTTGTATTCGAAGCCGGGTTTGCCGTCGCGAAGGTGCAGTGACCAACCGCCAAATCGGCCTCCTTGGATTAAGATCGCTCCTGATGCGCCACCCTCGGGAATCTCAATATCAGCCGTGATGGTGAACGAGCGGTTTTTGACATTCATGAAGGTGTTCTCGAGCATACCCTCCATGCCTTCGTACAACGTCAGCGTGGTGCGATCGCCGAGCAAGTCCGGTCGCCCCGCGAGCGCCGGATTCGCACGTTCAATGGTGCGGTCATCCAGTGGCAAAACGTTATATTTCGCGGCCTCGACCATGAATAGGTTCTGCATTTCGTCCAGTTTTTCTGAATGCTGTTCAGCCAAATTGGTCGCCAAGCTGAAATCTTCGTGAACGTTGTAGAGTTCCCAAACATCATCCGTCAGAGGTTGCATCCCACTGGTTTGCCACGGCGCTCGGTGGATCGTCCGGGCAAGCCAACCATCACGATAGATCGCTCGGTTACCGAACATTTCAAAGTATTGCGTCGTGTGCCGCTCGCCCGCGTCGCCGTCGTTGAAGGTGTACAGGAAACTGGTTCCCTCGATGGGCACCTGGGGTGTGCCATTGACCACTGTTGGTTCGGGTAATTCCGCAGCTTCCAAAATCGTCGGCGCAACATCAATCACATGACTGAATTGCTTGCGAAGCCCACCGCCTTTCTGAATGCCATTCGGCCAGTGCACCACCATGCCATTTCGAGTGCCGCCAAAATCTGACGCCACCTGCTTGGTCCATTTGAAGGGGGCATCAAAGCAAACGGCCCAGGCTGCGGCCATGTGCGGGAAGGTGGCTGGGCTTCCCCATTCGTCAATCAATGGGATCAGGTCTTCGACTTTTTCTTCCACACCATTGAAGTAAGTCATTTCGTTGTACATCCCGACCATGCCGCCTTCGGCACTCGTACCATTGTCGCCCGCGATGTAGAGAACCAACGTGTTGTCCATTTCGTCGATCTCTTCGATGGCGGAAACCAATCGACCGATGTGGTGATCGGTGTGCCCAACGAATCCCGCGAATACTTCCGCCTGACGACGGAACAATTTCTTGTTGTTTTCGGGCAGCGATTCCCATGACGCCAAATCCTTGGGCATGGGTGGCAATTTCGTTCCCTCTGGAATGATGCCTTCGCGTTTCTGACGCTCGAACGTTTGCTCTCGGACCTTGTCCCATCCCTCATCAAACTGCCCGCGAAATTTCGCGATCCATTCCTTGGGAACATGGTGCGGTGCGTGAGTCGCTCCCGTGGCAAAGTACATAAAAAACGGTTTGTCCGGAGTCATCGATTGCTGGGCCTTCACCCAGTTGATGGCTTGGTCCGTCATGTCCTCGGTGAAGTGGTAGTTGTCTTTCTTCGGAGGATTGACTTTCTTCACTCCGTCGTAAATCAAAGGTGCCCATTGGTCAGTCTCACCGCCGATGAAACCGTAAAACTTGTCGAAACCTTGATGAACCGGCCACCGATCAAAAGGTCCTGACACGCTGGTCTCCCAAGGTGCCGTTTCGTGCCACTTTCCAAAGGCGCCGGTGCTGTAACCATTCAGCCTCAGCATCTCCGCCAACGGTGCAACGCGATTGGGAATCTTTCCCGTGTTGCCTGGATACGCGGTGGAGGTTTCCATGATGGAGCCCGCATTGGCCGTGTGGTGGTTGCGTCCACACTTCAGTGCCACACGGGTTGGCGAGCACAACGACGTGGTGTGAAAGTTGTTGTATCGCAAGCCGCCTTTTGCCAGACGATCCAAAGTCGGCGTTGGAATGGGACCGCCAAAAGTCGATGTGGATCCAAAGCCAAGATCATCAATCAGAATGATCAAGACGTTGGGAGCTTTCTCCGGTGCCGTCACCTCAAACGGTGGCGGAGGCTCTGTGTTGCGAACATCCAACTCTGTGTATGCCGGATAGGTTGGCTCGGCGATTGGCAGAATTCGTCGATCAATCGGAGGACTGTCGTTGGCATCACCAGCATCGGCCGACGTGGCACAAGCTAGGCTCGTCAGCACAACGCCGAAACATCTAGCCACATGTGGAAGTAGTCTCATGCGAGTTCACCTTTTGATAAGTTTGAGAAACGTCGTCATTCGGGGAACCAACGAGTATCTCGCCGTACTCACCAACGACGTGTTGAAAAGAGTTTGACCGTCGACGGTTCAAACCTGCATCGATTGCATCGCGAAGATTGCCGTGCCAATGTATCCAGCGGTGAAAGAAGATGTCACAGTCCGATTCGTGAGATTTCAATCAATTTATGTATTCAGCTCACACAGTAAACTTCTGTCTACCGAACCGACTGCTATTACATTCGCAATCAAGGCCTTTGGCTACGGATATGCCGGGTACAATATGGACAGCTCAAGGTGCGGACCGTTGATGAAGCGACCCGAACGAGTCCTCCGATGCTTCGTGAATCTCGTTTCCGTGGTTCCGATCACCGCTTGTCGCAATCTTGTCTTTCAACTGTTTCGATGTGGCTTTCATACTCATCACGCAAGAGAAACATGAACAACCCACGCTTTCTGACCAACTTTGCATTTGCAGCCTCTCTATGGATCGCTTCGGTCACGGCATGGGGACAGGACCCTTTGCCTTCGTGGAATGACACGGCTTCGAAGAAATCCGTTCAGGCCTTCGTTGAACGAGTGACCAGGCAAGACTCACCCGACTTTGTGCCGGTGGAGCGTCGAATTGCAACGTTTGACAACGATGGCACGTTGTGGAGTGAACAGCCGTACTACTTTCAACTGGCGTTCGCCTTGGACCGAATCAAAGCGATGGCTCCGGATCACCCGGAGTGGAAGAATCAGCAACCATTCCAGGGCGTGTTGGATGGCGATCTGAAAGCCGTGATGGCTGGCGGTGAAAAGGCTTTGATCGAAATCGTTGCTGCCACACATTCAGGAATGACCGCGGACGAATTCGAGCAGATCGTTACGCAGTGGATCGACACCGCCAAACATCCCCAGACTGGAAAGCTGTACAAGCAGATGGTCTATCAACCCATGTTGGAGTTGCTGGACTATCTACGAGCGAATGATTTCAAGACGTTCATTGTTTCCGGTGGCGGCATTGAATTCATGCGTCCGTGGACGTTGGAGACGTACGGCATTCCTCGTGAACAAGTCGTTGGCAGCAGCATCAAGTCTCGCTACGAAATTCGCGATGGCAAACCGGTCCTTGTTCGTTTGCCGGAGGTCAATTTCATCGATGACAAAGAGGGCAAACCGATCGGAATCCACATGCACCTCGGACAACGTCCCATTTTCGCGGCGGGCAATTCGGACGGTGATTGGCAAATGCTTCAGTACACCACGATCGGTCACTCCCCAAGCTTTGGCCTGATCGTGCATCACACCGACGCGGATCGTGAATGGGCCTACGATCGCCAGTCGCACGTTGGCCGACTGGACCAAGCCTTGGACGATGCCCAACAACAAGGCTGGACGGTGGTGGACATGAAACGCGATTGGAAAACCATCTATCCGAGCAAATGAAACGCGAAGAATCAGGCCGAATCTTCGATCACACCAGTGTTCTTTCCTTGTGGACTTTCTTCTTCAGGATTTCTCGCATCGAGGCCGAATCGGCCATTCGTCACGAAGCATTCGTTTGTGCTTCGACGTTTCGAGCGATCCCACGAAGCATCACGGGGAAAACGAATCCGTGCAGTGGGTAAACCGCGTACCAGTAGGCCAACCCGAGCAGCCCCTTCGGTCGGAAGCGGGCGGTCATGGTCACATCGGTTTTCTGCGTCGGTTCGGGTTCGACTTCGAAATCGAGTTCGGCAATGCCCGGCAATTTCATTTCAGCCCGCAACGTCAAACGTTCGTTGGGGATCAACTTCGTGACTCGCCAGAAGTCAACCGCTTCTCCGTAGTGCAGATCGCTGGGGTGACGTCGTCCGCGGCGCAATCCCGGTCCGCCGATCGCTTGGTCCATCCATCCGCGGATGTGCCACAGGAAGCCTGCTCCCCAGTAACCCTTCGCACCACCGATCGATCGAATCTCTGCAAAAGTTCGATCAACTGGACCATCCACCGTGACGCATCGTTGATCGGTCAGCGTGGTCCCTCCCGCCCAATCGGGATCGCCCGGCATTTCCCCCGCCGTTGACCAACGTGTTTCCACGTCGCCTTGATTCGTCTTTCCCAAAGCTGCTTCGATTGCTTCTTCGACGCCGAGACATTCACCGGGGATCAGTCGAACGGCTTCGTCGTTGCGACAAACGGTTCGATTCTTCAATCCTTCTGCCAATGGGCGAGCAATGCTGCTACTGACTGGCGTCACCAAACCAATCCACAAACTGCTCAAACGAGGTGTGAGCACCGGCACGGGATAGATGATCCGTCGACTGAGACCAAGCTTCTTTGCCATCACCTGCATGATCTCTTGATACGTCATCACGTCTGGACCACCGATGTCCAAAGTGCGGCCGGCGGTCTCCTGCTTTTCCAAGCACTCGACCAAATAACGCAAGACATCACGAATGGCCACAGGCTGCGTTTGGGTCGTGACCCACTTGGGTGTCACCATGATTGGCAATCGTTCGACCAGATATCGAAGCGTTTCGAACGAAGCCGAACCTGATCCAATGATCATCGCCGCCCGAAACACAGTCGTCGGCACGTTCCCGGACTGCAAGATTTCCCCGACCTCGTGCCGGCTATCGAGATGCTCCGACAAGTCCGGCCCCAGCTCTCCCAAGCCGCCGAGATAGATGATTCGATGGCAATTCGCTCCCTGGGCAGCGTCTCGAAACTGAGTCGCCAATTCGCGATCCCGTTTCGCATACTCACCTTTGGCCGATTGCATGGAATGCACCAAATAGTAGGCCGCGTCGGCATTCTGGAGTGCTTTTCCCGTTGCTGCGGCATTCTGCAATTCGCCTTCGATCACCGTTAAACGGGAATGATTGACCCACGAGAACTTGCTCAGTTTTTCGGGACGACGCACCAAACATCGAACGCGATATCCCTTGTCCAACAACCGTCCCACCAGCCGTCCGCCGACGTAGCCGGTCGCGCCGCACACCAGGACATTCGATTCGTCGGGGGTTGATTCAGACATAAAGTGATTCGGCTCAGAAAGGAGTCATGTTTTCAAGCTTCTTACTAGAAAGGTTAGCGATGAGTACAGACACAGCGACGCACACTTGGCCACAACTGGCCGGTGGACTTTACGACGCGTTGACGGGGCGAAACGCCGAGATCACCTACGACTTTCAAAACATGGAGGTCTTTGTGCCAGCCAAGACCGGCGGTGAAAATGTGGAACACGCACATTGGAAACTCCAGGGCGTTTTGAAGATCCGCACACAAGACCTTTCTGGCCAAGCATGAGCGGATCTGCGCCGAAAGTCGCACTCGACGCAGACTTGAAACTGCAACGGTTCGATGGTTCCACGTGCGTCCAAACGGTATACGTCGAGACTCTCGACGATGGTGTGCTGGCGATTCAGTCGACCGGCACGACCCCGCGGATCACATGGAGCCAGTTGCAGTCGGCGAGAAGCTTTCTTCGAGCAACGGTGATGGCAACCGGCCAACCGCTCGCTATCCAACACGACGGCCATCGCATCGCGAAAATCACACCGCGAGGTAGCCGTTCCCCAAAATGGTCGATTCACTGGTGGACCGTGCTCCGCCGGCTTTTGGTGAAGCGTTGAATTGAAAAGACGACTCGATTGCAGTCTGTACTCGGCCACGGCCCGTGGAGTTGAGCCCGTGGAGTTGGGCCCGGACGATGCTGCCGTCAAAACCAGCGTTCTCAGTCAGCCATCGATCCAAAGTGCCAACGGGTCACAGATTCTTTCGTGAGGGTGTCCACAAATCCGTCCGCCAATCTTCGATGGATTGCTTCAAACGAGCCACGACCTCCGGATGTTTTTCCGCGACATCGTTTTGCTCGTTCGGATCTGATTTGACGTTGTAGAGTCTCACCGGTTCCTTGTCCCAAACGTGCAACGCTTTGTATTTCGTTGTGTCTTTCCCGTCATAACGCACGATCAGCTTCCACTGATCTTCCACGCACCACAGATACTGAAGTGTGTCGTCTGGATCGCCCAACGTCATGTTGTGCGTTGAGTGAGTAACTCCAAAAACACGATCACGTCCCGCTCTCGCATCTGCACTCAACAAATCGAGGCCGGGCAGATGACTCGGAACCTCCAGTCCAGCGGCCTTTGCGACCGTGGGATAAAAATCAATGGTGTGAGCGAAGTCGGCTGACCGTTGCGGAGCAACCTTTCCAGGCCAAGAAATCATTACCGGTGTGCGAATCCCGTTCTCGTACGGTGAACTCTTGGAACGCTGCGCATACCCTTTCCATAGTTCTTGGTTCGGGTCATCCGCGTTGGTGCTGGGCGCGGCCCAACCGTTGTCGCACACGTAAAACACGAGCGTGTTCTCGGCCACGTTCTTTTCTTCCAGATGGCCCAACAACTGACCACACGTTTCATCAAACCATTCGCACATCGCATAGTATCGAGCCACATCTTCGGCGCGATCCGGTGCCGAATATTTGTCCAGCAATCGCTGCGGAGGAGTGTGTGGCGTGTGAGGCAGGAATGGTGCATACCACAAGAAAAATGGCTTTTGCTCTTCCACCGCGTGATCAACGAAATCGGTTACCGGCTTCATTCCCTTTCGCCCAATCGCCAACCCCGCGTCGCCATGACGTCCGCCTCGTTTGGGATCACCGTGCGTCATTCCATCGGTGAAACCGCCGTCTTCCCAAGAACCTTCCCACCATTTGCCTGATTGATGTGTCAGATAACCGGCCGCCGTCAATTCGCGAATGATGCTTGAGTGTTTGTGAAACGAGTCGCGGAGAGGCTGGTCGAGCGCGGCTCGTTGGTTGTACCCGTCCACATCGTTGCCGGTGATGCCGTGCTGCTGTGGGTAAAGCCCCGTGACCAATGTCGCCAAAGATGGCCGGCACAAAGGAGCGGAAACGTACCCCCGTTCAAACACCAAACTCTGCTTGGCGAGTCGATCCAGATTGGGTGTTTCGATGTCCGCATGCCCCATGAACCCGTAATCCGACCATGCCTGATCGTCACTGAGAATCAACACAATGTTTGGTCGATCAGCTTTCAACGGGCCAAACGAAAAGACCGCGATCGCCAAGAAGAAAAAAAGTTGTTTCATGTTCCCGCTATATCTGTTGCCGTGTTTCAATCAAAATCTGTCTGTAGCCGCCTGTGGCTTTCTTTCGCCGATGTCAACGAAGACGACCTCCAAAGTCAATAGACCACCAGTCTACATGAACTGGATTCGGTTGCCGACGATCCGTCCAATGGCGGCGTTGTTGCTTTCGGTGAATGTGCACAAGTCGTCCGTCGGTTTCAATGAAGTCCATTGCCCCCCGCGAAACCAGATCTCAACAGGTCATTCCATCGTGCAGTCAAACCTCCCGTTGGCGACAATGTTCACGCTGTTGCTTTGCATTGTCGTCCCCCACATCGCGTCCGCTCAGTCCAACCGCAACAACTATCCGTTGTCGGAGAAATCGGGAGCCCCATGGCAAATTCGATGGGATCGATCAGATGATTTCAGTGGCGATGAGGTCGACTGGAAGAAATGGAACCAATCGCCTGAGAACTTCGGGGCTTGGGTTTGGGACAACCAGCGGAACATTCGGCAGTCCGACGGGACCGTCCAGATCACGATGCGTCATCTTTCGATGCCGATTGCTGTCGGAAACCGACGACCGACACCGTACACGTCTGGGATGCTGAAGTCCTACGCAACCGGGACCTACGGGTACTACGAAACTCGAATGAAGGGGGCGGCGCTTTTCCCGGGCGTGTGCCCATCGTTTTGGTTGTACAGCAAGATTGATGATTCGATCGCAGAAGAAGGAAAGGCACGCTACAGCGAGATTGACATTGTCGAGCTGACACAACGCGGCAATCTGCGGAAAAACAATGAACGCATTGCCGACTGCAACCTACACACGATTTTGTCCAACGGCACGGCTGGTATTCAGGGCAGACTTTGGCGGCGTCCCAACGATGAACGATACCGAGCCGAGCAAGCAAACGAAGTGCTTCTGTCGTTCGACCCGCGAGACGACTTCCACACGTATGGCTGCGAGGTCACGCCCGAGACGATCACTTGGTTCATCGACGGCAATCAAGTCGGCCAGAAATCCAATCAGCATTGGCATCGTGAGATGAACGTGGCGATCTCACTTGGACTTCGCCCGCCTTATTCGACTTACACGGAAAAAGGTTTCATCCCGTCAGAAACAGAAACCAGCGGTCCGTTTCCAACCACCATGGAGGTGGACTACGTTCGTGTTTGGGAACGCAAGCGATCGCAATAGCTCACCACCGATGCGGACTGGCATGTGGCATGTCTCGGACTTGGCTGCGATGCACAATCATGCGATGCACAATCATGCGATCAGCAATCTTGCGGTGACAGGGAGGACGCATTGGTCGCATGGACGTTTGCCATGACGTTGAGTAGAAACCGTTCCTTTGCCGCCAATCTTTCATCAACAGCATTCGATACCGGCGAGTCAGCCTCCGATGTCAAGCAGACGTGAAACCGAACGAGAAATCAGCAAAGCAATTATCCGCTTTGAAAAAGAGTTCATGGGTCGAGGCCCCCTGGAAACAAGGTCTTACATCATCGAGGACATGGTGCTTGTCCGTTTGAAGAATGTCCTGACGCCAGCCGAACTGAAATTGGCCGAATCAGAACGCCACGAACGCGGGCGTTATCTGATCAAACAGATGCGGCAAGAATTGATCGAACGGGGACGGACTCTGCTCGACGCTGTGATCAAAGACATCCTGCACATCAACGTGATCAGCCTGCATACCGACATCAGTGCCAAAACCGGTGAACGCGTGATCGTCTTCACCTTGGAAGAGAAGCCGGCGTTCACCGACTCCTAACTGGTGACCAAATTTTTTCTCGCGGAATCTCTTGACGATCGTTGGAGTGCTGCCTACTCTTCTGACGATGTGACACATGTTTGGACCTGATCTCACATGGGACCCAGGGGCAAACGTCACAAAAAGGTTTCGTTTCCCCGGATCTCAATGCCGGGGTAGAAAAAGCCGAGAGACTGCACTGGCGGTCCCTCGGCTTTTTTTATGTCGGTACGTGTCAACTGAGTCTGACGCCACCCCGAAACGGGCCTGAACCAAACGTTTACACCACTTAACCACGCTAAGCCGTGGTGGTCAGCATGGCCGCCCGGACAAGCCGGATGGGAACACCTTTGCGTGTTCGCATCCGGCTTTTTTTGTGCCCGCACATCACCACATTGCTCACCTTTCAACGCCAAACACTCTTCACGGAAAGACACCATGCTTGAGACCATTGCTCTCGTGCTCGCCGTTCCCATCCTGTGCCTGCTATCGCTCGCGTGCGTCTCGTCGCGACAGGCGAACAAGAAGGTGGATCAGCTTCGGCGAATCGTCCCGTGGATTCTTGGCACACAAACGATCCTCGCCACTTTCCTAGTGGTTGCCTGTGCGTTTGGAAGCAATGCCCCGCTGTCGGTCACTTGCTTTGACGTTTCAAAGCAGCACGGAATTGGCTTCGGCATCTTCGTCGATGGCGTCTCCAGCTTGATGCTGTTCATGGTCAGTTTGGTTGGCTTTGTTGTCAGTCGCTTCTCCATTCGCTACCTCGATGGCGAGGCCATGCAGGGCCGATACTTTCGATGGCTGGGACTCACGGCGGGGGCCGTGTCGTTGATGGTCATTGCGGGCAACCTGCTGATGTTCTTTGCGGCCTGGGTAATGACAAGTTTTGGCTTGCATCAATTGCTCGTTCACTACCGTCATCGTCCCGCCGCGACCCATGCCGCATGGGCCAAATTCACCATCAGTCGACTTGGAGACGCATTTCTCGTCGTGGCCTTGTCGCTGACTTTTCACAGCTTTGGCACGTTCGATTTGGAAGTGCTGCTGGACGAAGCCAAACGATTGTCGAGTAATTCCACCATCGACATCAGCCACACATTGATCGGCTGGTTCATCGTTCTCGGAGCGATGACCAAATCGGCTCAATTCCCATTTCACACGTGGCTTCCCAACACAATGGAAACGCCCACGCCTGTTTCGGCGTTGATGCACGCCGGAATCGTCAATGCAGGCGGATATCTAATTGTTCGAACCAACCCGCTCGTGTCGCTTGCTCCGCAGGCCATGTTGGCGTTGGTGATCGTTGGTGCTTTCACGGCTTGCTTCGCAGGCTTAGTGATGATGACACAAACCAGTGTGAAACGCTCGCTCGCCTATTCAACGATCGCTCAAATGGGCTTCATGATGTTGCAATGTGGACTGGGCGCCTTCTCGATGGCGATGCTGCACATCCTTGCTCATTCGTTTTACAAAGCTCATGCCTTTCTCAGCAGCGGCAGCGTGATTGCACAGAGCAACGCAACGCGGGGAGCACTTGATTCATTCTCCAAATCAAAGCCCGCATTTGGAACACTTCTTCTGGCGATGACCACAACGTTGCTGGCCATCGCAGCCGTATCGCTGGCCTTCGGGGTGGATGTGATTGGCAAACAAGGTGGCTTGGCTTTGGCCTTCCTCTTGTTTCTCGCCTTGACCACTTGGGGTTGGCGACTGTTTGCAAGCGGTCGTGCCATACCTCGTCTCGTCGCCGTCGCCGGCATCGCGGTCTTGTGCGTCACATACTTGGGCAGCTACGTCGCCGTCCATCACTTGGTCTTTCCGGCAATCGTCGATGGAGCAGGCCCCGCTGCTTCCTCTTTGATCGTTGTCGAGGTGTGCTTCGCCTTCTTGGCGCTGTTCTGGATCAACATTGCCTTGGTGCAACAGCTTCGCCCCACTTGGCTGGAGCCTCTGCGGATCCACGCCGCCAATGGCTTTTATGTCGACGAGATTTGTCGGCGAGTCTTTGGGCCACTCGTGAACTCGTGACAACGTCTCGGACCACAGCAACAGATCTCGCCTCACTTAAAACTGATATCAACCCGAACCGGAACCGACACATGCCGCCCACAAATACCACACCGACGAAGACGGAATCCATCACGCACAAGCAGCCCTCGATCCACGAGGCCCCTCAAACGCTTGGCGTCCTCGATTCAATCATACAAACCGTCGAGCAGAGGATTTCGCCCGTCTGGCCACTGAAGGACTACGTGGCCGTCAACCCGTACGCCGGGTTTGCAAAACAAGAATTCTTGGCAACGCGTGAGTACCTCCGTACTTTGTCGGACCTCGAATTCTTCATGCCGGTGGACTACTACCGACAACAGTTTGCTGCTGGCGAACTCGATCGCAACGACATCTCCGCCGCGGTGGATGAATTGGTTGCGGACCGTGTGGAAGGTGCAGAACGAATCGACGTGAATCAAGTGGTGACGCTCCTACGACAGGCATCCACGCCCAGCCCAACCGCAGATGCAGAATTCACTCACCCCGCCAACGACAACCGAACTCTTTTCACACTCGCAGAGATCATCGACGCTGATACGGATTCCGATTGGTGCCGTTCGATTACATCAGAGATTTCGAAACAGTGTGCTTCTCACTATGACGATGGCCAGGCCACTTGGTGCAGCACATCACGTGACCTGCCACTCTTCACCGCATGGCGATCGGAGAAACTGCGTGATCGAACCTTTGAAATTCTTGGTGTTTCTGGTTTTCGGAAGTTTGTTTCTGCGCTGCCTCACGACGGTAGCGCAGCCCTGTCTTGGCTGATGAACCAACTTGGTTTGCCAATAGAGCTTTGGGAGGACTACCTACTTTGCTCCGCACTTAAGCTGCCCGGTTGGAGCGCATGGACGCGATATCAACAACGCGAAGCCAATCATGCTGGAATCGAAAACGATGACTTCATCGGTTTGATCGCGATTCGAATGGCCTACGAAGTGGCGATCTCCAAGCACCTGAACTTTCATGTTGCTTGGCCAAGCTTCGCAAACAAACACCTGAAGAATCGCGAACGAGCCGCACATCCCAGCAATCATGATTTGCTTCGATACGCGTTGCTCAAGGCGAGCGAAATTGCCTACCGCAATCGTTTGCTTGGTGATTTGGGCGGTCAGAAATCAGCAAGCCTCGGTGAAGGTTCAGTCGATGGACAAACGAGTCTCGATCACTCTGCGGATTCATCTCCACCGCTGGCACAAATGGTCTTTTGCATCGACGTTCGATCCGAACGGTTACGACGTCATCTCGAAGCGACATCCTCTGCCATCGAGACCTTTGGTTTTGCAGGCTTCTTTGGCATTCCCATGGAATTTGTTGAGTTGGGAACCAACCAGGGATCTCCAAACGTTCCTGCGTTGATCCAGCCGCAGTTTCGCGTCCACGAGGAGATTGACACCGTCGATGCAGACCAGAATTCCAGCTTCGCCACGAAGCGACTCAATCTTCGTTTCATGCGGAAAGCTTGGAAAGAGTTCCAATCATCCGCTATCAGCATGTTCGCTTTCGTGGAAACCACCGGCCTGCTTTACGGATGGAAACTATTGGCTCGGTCACTGGGCTGGAAACCTTCACTTCAGCACCGCTTCGACGGCGTCGCCAAGGAGCACCGCTGCGAGCTATCTCCTTCGATTGACAATTTGCCGGAACGAGGTGTCACCTTTGAGAAGCAGGTTGATCTCGCAGAATCCATTCTGCGAGGGATCGGAATTCTCCACGACTTCGGCCGGCTGGTCGTTTTCTGCGGTCATGGCAGCGAAGTGCAAAACAATCCCTTGCAAGCAGGATTGGACTGCGGCGCATGCGGTGGCCATTCAGGCGAACCCAATGCAAGGTTCGCCGCGAAATTGCTGAACCAACCCCACATCCGTCAATCACTCGTGCAGCGTGGCATCGAAATCCCTGACGACACTCAGTTTGTAGCGGCACTTCACAACACCACCACGGACGAGATTTCATTCTTCGATGACCATTTGCTGCCGTCGTCGCACTTAGGCGACCGACAACAACTGCAATCGTTGGCGACGGATGCGACCCAGCGAACTCGCATGGAACGCTGCCGATTGCTTCCGGGACCTGACACGAATGACGTCGTGCGACGCAGTGGTGATTGGTCCGAAGTGCGTCCCGAATGGGGGCTGGCTGGGAATGCGGCGTTCATCGCGGCACCTCGACAGTTCACGCAATCCGTGTCGCTCGATGGAAGGTCGTTCCTGCACAGCTATGACTACCGCAATGACCGGGACTTCACAGTGCTGGAACAAATCATGACCGCCCCCATGGTCGTCGCGAATTGGATCAACATGCAGTACTACGCTTCCACTGTGGACCCAATTCATTTCGGAAGCGGCAACAAAACAGTCCACAACGTGGTCGGTGGATTCGGAATCCTCTCGGGCAACGGGGGTGATCTGATGAGCGGACTGCCATGGCAATCTGTACACGACGGCAAGCACTATCAACACCATCCTCTTCGCTTGCTCGCAGTCCTCGCCGCTCCACGCGATGCGATCACATCGGTTCTCGAAAAACATCCCAATGTTGCAGAGCTGATTTCAAACGGCTGGATTCACTTGGTCGCAGCAGAGGGACATCGGCTCTATCGCTATACCGAACAAAACACGTGGGAAGAAACCACTCACAACCCCACTCATCCAACCGCCGTTTGATCCGCACTCAAACCACCTTCGCCTCTTACTAGGAAACGATCATGTCGATGACCTTGACCATTCAAAAATGTCCTAACGCCACCCTGCTCGAGAACGCTTTCCGCGCGGCAACACGACCGATCAATTGGTTGGTGATCACGCACAATGATCCCCAACTCCTACACGCGTTGAAATCAGGCATGAAAGACGAATCAGCCGCCTTTTTGACGGTATCCCAAGAGTCGTGGGACTTTGAGGATCCAGAGTTCGCCGAAGCAATTGACCGAGGACTTCATCAGGCCGACATCCAACAACTGTTGCTTGTTGGCGGTCCAAGAGCGGTCCCATCGTTCGACCACTCAGTGCAGCCTGAGACAGCACAGGAGGCAACAACCGGGTACACCAAGTTGCTCGCGGGAGCCAAGCTAGTCAACATGCGCGACCGTGAATCTCGCGAATGGTTGGCTCAACAAACAAAGATGCTTCTTCGCGTACCCGCGGTTCACACTCGTTGGTCCAACGGAAAGCTGGACGTGACCGGACTTTACCATCGATCCGAAAGCGGACTTTTTTTAGCCTACGACGTCAACCGAGATCGCTACCACGCATTGACCAGTTGATCGTGGGTTCGTTTTCAATCGCTTGGCTGCTGCCCTTCGTCAAAGGGCAGCAAACTATTCACCGCAACGTAGTCGGGCGACAATTCCAACAAACGGTCCAACGTATCGGCGAGCCTTCGAATCGCGTCCCAATTGGCGGCGGTGTAGGGCTGAGAATGTGCCAGGTTGTTGCGAAGTTTCTCGAGGTCTTTGACGACGCTGCGAATTTCATTTTTGGAACGTTTCCAGAATCGTTCTCGCAGCGTGTCCGACTTCGCGAAAATTTGGCCTTTGTCAGACAACTGCAAACAGTCGATCAGCTTCACACTCTCTTTTCGTCGTGCTCTCTCATTTTGCAAGTCCTTTGCTTTTTCAGCTCTGGCTTCGGACAAGGATGCTTGCCACGATTCGTCCGGATAGGCCCGGTCAATGATTCGAGTCAAACTCATTTCAAAAAGCGTGATCATGCCGAACAACCACATCCGCATGGGTGGCTTTTCCAGGTCATGACGATGAATGACCCCGACGGGTTGACCCAACGTCGCCACTAAAACAAATGGATGACGGTCTAGCAGGTTCACCACGCTTTGCACTGCGGACGTTGTTGCCACGACGGCAGCGTCTTCGAGGGGGTGCATCTGATCCGTGATCGAACGGTTGTCGAGACGTTCCTGATGCAGGTAGCCCTTCACAATCCCGTCGACACGGATCCCCAGAACCGTGAGTGGTCTTTCCACCATGAATTCGCGGATCACCTTCGTTTCGCTGGTGGAATCAAAGGAAGCCAGCGGTTCCGCCAGATCGCGAGCCACGATGCTCTCTTGAAAAACTCGTCTCAATCCTTCGGCACTCGCGGCAATCGCATCGATCATCTCTACCTCGATTCTTCTTTGTACGGTGTGGGACAGACGGAAATGACCGCTGGAGGAAACAGAAACTACGCTGAAACATACCGGTTCTCCGCAACCGTTCACCAGATCCGTTGTCGGCGCGGCATTTGGGTTGGTGGGTTTGATTCGTTCCCTTCACGGAGAAGGCTCATCAGCATGTTGATGATTGGTCGAAAGTTCGCAGGCAAAGTTGAGCAATTGCTGACAGATCATTTTCAACACAGCCAACTCGCGTCCGCGACCGAGTCCACCGAACGATCTTTGCTTTCTCAATCCTTGCCATTTCGATTCTTGGTGCGAGCCTGCCGATTGTTGGCTCCGCTCCAACAACAACAACAACAACAACAACAACAACAACAACAACAACAACAACAACAACAACAACAACAACAACAACAACAACAACATGCCGGCCCGGTTGCCAACTGAAAAAACAAACCGCCCGCTTTGGCTCACCACTCAGCGGCGATGTGTCAAACCGGCGCAGCAGGCCATCGATCATTGCCCTCGCGGGGCGTTGCAAGCATAATTTTTCGCATGAGCCGATCTTTGGTTCGCATCCGCCCCAATTGCTCCCCGTGTCAAACGCCAAACAACTTCTGAACCACAACAGCCGACCAGCTCGAGCCTTGCAGTGGTTCTTGCTGCTGTCGGTGAGCTTTGCGCTGTCGGGGGTACTCGTGGTCCCAGCTCCCAAAGTGACAACCGGACAGAGTACGGAGCGATACCCATGTGAGAATTGCCCTTGCGGTTGCTCGTCCGCAGACTTCTGCTGGGACAAATGTTGCTGCCACACGGATCAAGAAAAGCTTGTGTGGGCCGAACAGAACAATGTGAAGCCTCCCGATTTCTTGATGACGAGAGTGGCAATTGCCGAGCAAACTCGCACAAATTCAGCCGAGAGTTCTTGCTGCCACTGCTCGAATTCGCGATCTGGAAACTGCGACGTCCGTCAAAACGACCGAGACGTCCCGAGGTCAGCGGCAACATCAGGCGGGGTCAAAACCGTGTTGATGTGGAAGGCAGAAGAATGCCGTGGCTTGAAGCATTTGTGGAATTTGGTTGCGGCTGCTTACGTACAACCGTTGAACGATTCATTCACTGTTGACCCACCACTATTGGGCCGGCTCGCCTTTTTTCACGAGGACGCCGCCTCGTATCTCATTTCGCCGGACCCGCCGATTCCGTAGGTGGATGATTTCAAATCGCAATGCCCGTCCAGCGGCGATTCGCCTGGCATTGGTACAGATTTCGTGCATCAACAGGGCAACTGCCGGTCGTCAACATGTTTGACCGGACAGGGTCTGTCCGTATGTCGGTCGATGCCATCGAAGAAGTCATGGACTGGTTTGCGTCCACCATCAAACGTCACCGCTCACGTCATCCATTGACTTGAGAGAGTCGCTTCGTGCGTGTCGACATCTCGCGTGCCGCAAAAGCACCGCGTGGAGCGAGGTGACCGTCGATCGATCTCCGCATGCATCCAAAGTTGGATTTTGACTCCGCTTGGAAGCTGCCTGCGCTGACGTTGTGTCCACTGATCATTCAACTTTCAAAATCACTCAAATCTCATGTCACTTCATCGAACAAACACGAGTTCGCGTTTCGCGTTCACACTCGTCGAGTTGCTCGTGGTCATCGCCATCATTGGCGTCCTTGTCGGTCTTCTGTTGCCGGCCGTGCAATCCGCTCGCGAAGCAGCTCGACGAATGAGCTGCAGCAACAACATGAAGCAGATCGGACTCGCACTGCACATGCACCACGACATTGTGAACTACTTTCCTTCCCAACGAGACCAAGCCGAGGCGCCGGTTCCGGCGAACCAGCAGTCTTTCTATCGCTGGGGGCCCCTTGGACTATTGACGCCCTATCTCGAACAGTCCGCGATCTACCAAGCAATTGACCTCAAAAAACCGCTCTATCTTTTCTCGATGGGGCCGCCGCCCGGCGTCACCACGCACCCTGACTTGGGTGAAGAGGTTGCCACCAAGGTGCCGACATTCTTGTGCCCGAGCGACGTCAACGATCGCGTGAGCGAAGACTGGGGAGCGACGAACTACCACGCCAACAATGGCACCGCACAAGACGGCGGAATCTATGTCGACTGCGACGGACTGTTTTACATCGACTCACGGAAACGATTTCGTGACATCCTCGATGGGACCTCACACACAGCGGCTTTCTGCGAAACTCTGATTGGTTCCGGTTTGCCCGACAGCACTCGTGGAGAAGCCAATCAAACCGCCGAGAGCGTCAATGCCTCGGTTTGGAACGCGGCTTCGCCAACCATCGAAGATTCCTGGTGCCTCAACGATGCCAGCCCCGTGATCTTCAAACGAGGCGAGAAATGGGCAGATGGATCCGTCAATGACTCGGGCTACCACCACTTTCGAGCGCCGAACTCAATCGTGAACGACTGCTACTCACGGTATGCAGCCATCAAAAGCGGCCGCAGTCGTCACACGGGTGGCGTCACGGTGTTGCTCGCGGATGGATCCGTGCATTTCGTAACCGAATCCATCGACGCCAACGTTTGGCGTTTGGTCGGCTCCATCGCTGACCGAGAAGTCGTTCCTGAATTCTGATTCCCGCCGGCCCACTTTGACCAATTGTTCCTCTTGTGCCAGCTTCCATGGCTGGTCTCCGTTCAATCCCGACAACTCTTTTTTAGAGCAATAACATGCCTTCGATCTTGATATCCATTTTGATTCTGACGACGACGGCGGTGGAAACCTGGCCTTCCTTTCTAGGGCCGACTCCATCTTCGCTTGACGCTTCTCAACTGCCGCTGAAATGGAGCCCAACAGACGGTATTTCTTGGACCGCCGAGATTTCTGGTCACGGGCAATCCAGCCCGGTGATTTGGGGTGACAAGCTCTTCGTAACCAGCACCGATGGTCCGGAGAAAGACACCTACTTCGTCTCGTGCTTTCGAACGACCGATGGCCAGCAACTTTGGTCGCACAAATTTCCCAACAGCGTGCCTGTCGCCAACAGTTACTACGTCAGCCGTGCCGCACCGACACCAACGGTCGACGCAGAACGTGTGGTGGCATTCTTTGAAAGCGGTGATTGTCTGGCTCTATCACACGATGGCGAAGTGCTGTGGCAACGAGACCTGTCCAAAGACTATGGCCCCTTCGTCGCAGAATTCGGCCTGGGAGCCTCTCCTTGCCAAACCGAGGACTCGGTCATCTTGTTGTTGGAACACGATGGCCCGAGTTGCCTGCTTGGGCTCGACAAACGAACCGGGCAAACGCTTTGGAAAACCGAACGCGAATCCACGCGGAGTTGGAGCTCACCTGCGATCGTGCGTATCCATGACATGCCCCAGGTCGTTGTCAGTTCGGGCGGCGGTGTGGACGGTTACGACCCGCATACTGGTGAACAGCAATGGCACTTCGATGACATCGGCGGGAACACGGGCTGCACCCCGATAGACCGCGGCGAAGGCCGGTTCCTTGTCGGTGCATCGCCGGGTCGCAATGGCGAAAACGCTGGCTCGGCGGCTCAGTCCAACTGCATGATCCAGGTGACGCACGATGGTGACCAATACCTTGTAAAGAAACTCTGGATTGCCGAAGGTGCCGTCCCGTCCTGGGCATCCCCCATCGCTCATCAAGGTTTGGCGTATTGGATCAATCGCGCCGGCGTGGTTCATTGCTTTGACACCGAAACGGGCGAGAAGGTCTACACCAAACGGACCGAACAATCATGCTGGGCGACCCCATTGGCGATCGGCGATCGGATTTACCTGTTTGGAAAAGACGGGCTGACCACCGTGCTCCAGGCGGGTCCCGAGTTCAAGGTGCTGGCTGAGAATCAAACTTGGGATCCCGAAAGCCTGCCCAAAGAGTCGTCGCTTCCCGAAGAGAAAGACGAGCGGCGACGCCAAGCCAGCGCCATGTTCAGCAAACCCACCCTGTACGGGTACGCAGTGACTTCCGACGCAATTTTTGTTCGCGTGGGGAACGCCATTCTTTGTTGTGAATAGAATGCTCAGCATCGGAACGACTTTCCCAATTCCCAACCGAAGCGGACAACAGATGAATCGTTGGACAACTTGCGTCATTGCCAGTCTCACGTGCCTTTGTATTGCTGTGCAAGCGCAGGCTCACTATCTGTGGATCTCGGTGAAGCAAGGCACTGACGACACGCAAGTCGCCAACATTTACTTCGAAGAATCGCCCCATCCGGGCGATGGCTCTTACATGGACCACTTCCTCGGCAAGAGCGACGTTTGGGTCCGAACGGTTTCGCAACCAATGCCATCCGCTGTCGCCGCGACGGAAGTCAAAGAAGGTGAGAATCGATGGATGCGTTCAACGATGCCACGCGCAACGGAATACAGTGTCGATGCATACGGCAAGTTTGGGGTGTACAGCTATGGGAAGACGAAAGTCCTGCTGCACTATTACGCGAGAAACCTGTCCGTCGAGTCTCATGACGCCATGCATGAGCTGGGACATGCCGAACAAATGGATTTCGACTTGGTTCCGCACGAAGTGGGTGACACCCTGGAATTCACCTTGCTGTGGCAGGGAAAGCCCGTTGCGGATCGAATGGTCTTCATTCGTGGAGCCGATGGCTTACGCATAAATGTTTCGACCGACGCGAAGGGTCGTGTTGATTTGCAGCGTCCCGCGTCTGGCAACTTGACCCTCCGAAGCAGTGTCGAATTCGACACTCCTGGCGAGGATGACGGCGAAGCCTACGAGAAGGTGCGTCACAACATCACCCTCGTCATGCCTCTTTGATGCGTCTGCGCAACTGGGGGCATTTGAGTTGTCTTGTGCCCGAACAAGCTCAAACGTTTGGGAGTGCCCCCGTGCGCTTTCGCGAGTCAACGATCGCGAATCAACGGCGGGTCTTCGCGAGCGTGAACTCGGTTAGAATGAGCCGGTCAGCAACCTTTATTCAACCGGCCCATGACCTCGCCCTCCTCCGACAAACAATCGACTCCGCAACGCACCAATCGAACGGGTATTCCGCTTCGTCGAAAGATTCTGTTCAGCGTCATTCCAGTGCTTCTTTTCTTCGGCGTGCTTGAAGGAATGTTGCGTCTGGTTGGTTTTCAAGCCAACCAGGGCGTGGAACGGATGGAGTTCACCTTTCCGATCGACGACTACAACGAAAGTGCGCCGCAGCCGTTCCTGGTTCGTGACGAGACATTGTTCTGGCGTCCGAAAGCCGGCGTGATGGACCACAACTCAAAGGGCTTCTACGGACCTGAGTTTGAAGCGGAAAAGAAACCAGGCGTTTTCCGAATCGTGTGCCTTGGCGATAGCTGCACCCACTTTGGCCCCGATTCCTATCCCGACATGCTGCGCATCTATCTGGATGAAACGGCCCCCGGGAAATTCGAGGTCATCAATGCCGGTGTGATCGGCTACACGTCGTTCCAAGGACGACGACTGCTAGAGTCCGAGGTGTTGAAGTGGTCGCCCGACCTTGTGACGGTGTACTTTGGATGGAATGACCACTGGTTGGCGCGAGGCCGACAAGACAAAGACCAGAACGTCGAAACCTCTGTCGTGATGAACGCGTTGCAAGGTTTTCGAGTCATCCAATTCGCGTCGTACACACTGGGTGGACTGAGCAGCCAGACCGGCAAAGCAAAACGGGTGGAACTTGACGACTATCGCGAGAACCTCGCTCACATTGCAACGCAGTGTCAATCGCAGAATATCGCGACTTGGTACATCACCGCACCCCATGCGTTTGATTTGGGCATTCCGCCGTACCTGGTTGAATCAGGAGAAATCTCCGACCAAAGGTCGCTGATTCCCATGCACCGAAGCTACAACCAAGTTGTTCGCGAAGTCGCACAAACCAAGGAAGCAACGCTGATCGATCTCGCCGGCGAAATGGATCAAATGAACAAACAAGAGCTGTTCATCGACGACCACATTCACCTGTCTCGCACCGGCAAGTTCTATCTCACCAAACGAATCATTGAGACGTTGGAAACCAACAACATCCTTGCTGAACGACCAAACGCTGAACCGTCGGCACCCGGAACCGACTGAATTCATCGCGTGTTAGACTTTCCGTAACGACCTTCTCGGAGAGCCGATGCAATGACGATGGTGAGTTTTGTACTTTTCAGCGACGACGTTGAAATTCCTGAAGAGCGTTGGCAAACGGCGTTCGGGGATGACTTGCCATTTCGAGTCCGTGTCGGCGAAGTCTCGTGCAACGAATCCGGAATCGTCGAATTCAGTTTGGAAACGGACTCTTCAAGCCAAACGAATCCGGGCTCCATCATGCTGGCACGGATGCCTGCACTGGAACGAGATGAGAATGCCCCACCCGCCGCGTTGTGGCCGGACTTCCAATCAGACATGGCGGCTCAGCAAAGTCACTGGATTGTGACAACGTTCGGATCGGATCTTAGCTTGGTCGAGGAGGCGTTGCTGCTAACGCATTTCACCAATTCAATTCTTCAAGCCTTCCCATCCGCACTGGGAGTCCTTTGGAACAAGCATGGTCTTCGGGTCAGTGCTGAGAACTTCCAAACCATCGTCGGTTCGCTGGAGCCCGATGGTCTGCCGACTTCTGTTTGGATCGACATTCTAGTTGTTCCCGCTTCACAGGCGGGTGGTAAACCAGTCGCGATGACCACCGGAATGGATGCATTTGACTTGATGGAAATTGAATGCGTCGATTCACCTGAACCGCCTAATGAAATCCATCGGCGGATCGAAGGCGTTTGCGAATACTTGCTGAATCACGGACCGATCTTAAAACACGGCCACACCATCGGCGAGTCAGAATCCGAACGCATCGCCATCGTGCATGGTCAATCAGCCTTCGGACGTGAAGGCAAAGTCATGCATCTTGTCTACGCAGACGCGGAGTCACAAGGCAATGCCTCCACCTTGGCAACGACCTTGACTTTGATCGGCCTTCCTGCCGCGGCGCTCGCCATGATTGGTGGCATCGTCTACGCCGTTGGCATGTTGACGCGCGGCCCTGACACCAAACCCCCGTCCGTCGTTGCTTCGCCCACTGAACAAACCGCTTCCACACCGACCGATGTCGTGTCGACGCCAGTGCCATCGATTGTCCCCGATCCCCCGGCGGACGCCGCCACCGTCGTCCAAACGCAATTGTTGAATCAAGCTGTCGATTGGTCCAACACGAAGGAGATCGACCTGACTGTCGATGATTTTTGGCAGTCAACCGAGGGCATGCGGGACTTCGAAAGTTTTGTTGCGAGTCCTATCCAGGTTCCCTTGGATGATTTGGATGGCGTTCGCATCGCCAAACCGCTCGTCAATCCCTTTGCCCATCACGCGCTTTTGGTGGCGACTGGATCCACAACATCCTCCCGCGTCAACACTCGTGTCGCGGTGGGCGATCTCGAATCAGGCCAGATTCTTCAATCAGTGACGGTCGCTGGCGTTTCCGCCCAACCGTTGGCCTATTCGGCATCTTGTCAAATGGCCTGGATGTCCGCTGGCCGGCAATCCGAGATGTTGCAGGGATGGCGTTTACATGAAGACCAAGTTGAACAGAGCAAACCGTGGGATCCGTTTCAATCCGTTCCCGCCCCGCGACTTCCCGAACGCCGTTTGCGAACGTCCGGCATTCGATTTGTTTACCCAATGGCCAACTCAACACTGGTCGTGGGAAACACAAATGGACACGTCGTCATCTGGAACATCGAGACGATGGCACCTGTCGCCCATTACCACGTGGGCAACCGACCGGCCTGGGCGGTGACTGCCAATGGACATTTGCTTGCACTCGCAACCAGCTCTGAATTAACCATCGTTGATGTGCGAACCAATGAACTGGTCGCTAAGCGTTCGCTCGCTGATTTAGGCTCCATCAGTTGGCCCAAACTTGACTTTTCCCGAGACGCTTCGGAACTTTTCCTTTCCTCCGTTTCTCGCATTGTAATTTTGTCGGCCGATGACGGTTCGATCACGGACGACTTCACCGTCGGTGGGCTCTCAACCAGCAATGGAGCAATTTTCGTGGACCGCGATCAAGTGTTGGTCAACGGAACCCATCTCATTTCACGAACCACTCAACAGACCGTCCGACGATTGAGCGGTTTGGGTGTTCCTATCAGCTTCGATCGTTACACCTACGCTATGTCCCACGATGCTTCCGCAATGGTTCTTTGGCCGCTGGAACTACCGACGGCATTGGACGCCACAGATAGTCGCGACCCAATGGTCTTAAAAACCAGTGGTCTTGAGTCGAATTGACCAGACTATCCTGTATTGCGCTGCCGACAATCCCTTCATGAATGAACAATCAACACGCTCGGCTTTGCTTACGATTTCGACGTCCCGTTCTGGAATGATTGAATGAATCGCGATGCGATCGTTGGATGCATTTTGGGTACCGCCATCGGTGATGCGATCGGGTTGCCTTACGAAGGTGTATCCCCGGAACGAGCACGGCGTTTACTTGGACCACCGGATCGCCATCGATTTGTTTTCGGGCGAGGAATGATCTCCGATGATACCGAGCACACCTGCATGGTCGCTCAATCGTTGATCGAGAGCGACGGGGATGTTGAGTTGTTTGCCAAGCGGTTCGCCTCGCGACTAAGGTGGTGGGTGATTGCTTTGCCTGCGGGCGTTGGGAAAGCAACGGCTCAGGCTGGTTTGAAACTTTGGCTTGGGGCGAGCCCAGAGAAAGCAGGTGTGTACTCAGCTGGGAACGGCCCCGCGATGCGAGCGGCTCTGTTTGGCGCCGCCATGGATGACCGAGCCAAGATGCTTGAGTTTGTCCGTGCGTCGACTCGCCTAACACACACTGACCGAAAGGCGGAGTTCGGCGCGATTGCGGTCGCACTCGCAGCTCAGCATGCTCGCCAGAACCCAACTGTCGACGCGGAGCGTTGGTTGACAGAGGTGGCCGACGCTTGCGGCGAATCAGCTTCCGAGCTGATCGAACTGCTGCGGCGTGCGATTCACAGCGTAAAAGTGGGTGAGCTGACCACAGATTTTGCGAGGTCAATCGATCTGAAAGACGGGGTGTCCGGCTACACGTATCACACCGTCCCTGTCGCCGTGCATGCTTGGCTATCGCATTCAAAAAATTTCCGAGCCGCAATCCGTTCGACCATTGAGTGCGGTGGGGATGCCGACACGACCGCAGCGATTGTTGGAGGAATCGTCGGATGCGGGGTGGGAGAAAGCGGTCTGCCCGACGACTGGTTGAGCCGGATCAAAGAACTACCACGCAGCGTTGACTGGATGCAATGCCTCGGCGAAGCATTGGCTGACACCATGGAAGGCCATCCTCCGAAGAATACACCATCGATCAACCCCATCACCGCATTGACTCGTAACTTGTTCTTCTTGTCGATCGTTCTTTTTCACGGATTCCGCCGGCTCGCTCCACCATACTGATCAACGCGAACTGAGTGTCTCGTTCGTTGAAACAGAAACGCTGGTTGGTTGCTCCGTTGGACTTCTCACGCAACTCGGTGGCGTAGGACTTTCCGTCGGGCTGCAACACACTGTCCATGATCTTGACCCAGCAGTCGCGTGTGGTTGAACGAATTGAAATTTGTTGTCAGACGATGGGTCGAACGAACTCGATCGACACAGAGTTCCACTTCGACACAACCACATAACCACGCCGCATTGCATTTATCCGCTCAGTGCTGGTGTGGGGCGACGTTGTAGCGGCCAATGTTGTCCCACTTCCACCGCTGTCTTCGGTACGTGAGTTGCGATCCAGGTGTCCTCCATGGGAACTCAAATCGAACGTCAACGTTGATGTTGTCTTTGGAAGAAGTCGGACCATGGGTGTGTATTTGCACGGGTTGTACCTGATGGTTGATGAAGCTTTTTCCTTCGGTTTCGCTTCGAGCTGAGTTCGTACCGACCGCTCATCACCCCATCGAAGATGGACTGGACGAACAGTATGAAACGATCTTTTTCACGGCAAAGTTTGGCATTGCTTGCCGCAACGGCGTTCGCAATGCCGGTCGCGTTGACGATGGCTCAACCCCCCGAACCAGGGCAAACGGGGACGGGGTTTCAAGACGAATCTAAAACGCTGCAAACGCGGTTGGATGATGCAAATGACTCCCAAGCTGAAAGGCAAGATGAGGAGGGGCTGGACTACCTTACGCGCGGACCTCTGCACGAAGCGTTCGCCGATCCGTTTGACCGTGACCCCGAGCCCAATCCATTTGCGCCGAAGCAACCCCCGGCGCCCATTGATGAGATGCCACCGGAATACCGACCGGAGGGCGACAACGTACAGTGGATCCCCGGTTATTGGGCGTGGGACGAAGAGCAAGAAGACTTCCTGTGGATCAGCGGTGTTTGGCGGGATATGCCACCTCAACGTCGTTGGGTCGCGGGGTATTGGGAGGAGGCTGATGAGGGATTCCGCTGGGTGAATGGTTTCTGGACAGAAACCAAGAACCGGGAGGTAGCTTATCTACCATCACCGCCCGAGTCGGTCGAGCAAGGACCATCATCGCCATCCCCAAGTGACAACCACTTCTACATTCCCGGGAATTGGGTGTATCAAGACACGGACTATCAATGGCAACCTGGTTTTTGGCCAGGGCACAACCCGGATGGGTCTGGGTTCCTTCGCAGTATTACTGGACACCCCGCGGATGTGTGTACCGAGCAGGTTACTGGGATTATGACTTGCCAAATCGCGGCATCGTATTCACCCCGGTGCATTTTCGCGACCGAGTCTACACACGTCCGAACTACGTGTACCGACCCCGCTACACAATCGACACCACGGCCGCATTACTGGTCAATCTGTTTTTGCGTCCCGCAACCAATCGCTACTACTTTGGTGACTATTACGGACGCGGTTACGCCAACAATTACTACCCTTGGGTCAATTACGGTCAGCGCTCGCGAGCCTATGATCCGCTGTTTGCCTATTACTCCACTCGCGGCGTAGGACGCAATGCGACGACGCTGGATTGGATCAATCGTCGCTACAACTACTTCGCGACAAACGACGGACTTCGACCACCCCGCACTGTTGCCGCCCAACGTCAATTCTTGCGTAACAATTTGGAAGGCAACGCAAACGTGGACACGGGAATTTTGCGTGTTGCGGCGGTCGCCGACAACTTGACCAGTTTGGCGAACGACGGTGCGTCTGGTATGCGATTGCAAAGACTCCAGGACTCGCAACTGGAGGACGTGCGGCGTCAAATTCGTCAGTCAACGAATGAGCTTGTAAATCGTCGACGCGAGATTGAATTGCAAACCGATACCAACGCGGACGTTGATTCGAACGCCGCGTCCGCAAATACAGAGGCCAACGCCGAGGCTCGCGGAACATTGGAGCTGCCGGACTCGGTCAACGCGTTGGCGGGAGATGATTCCAACGGGAATCGTCGAAACGAAACACGTCGAGAAGAGAACGCACTCGCCGACGCAATTTCGGGATCGGACGGCGAACGCGACGAGCGTTCGATGCGGGATGCTGGTGGGGAACTTCGGGAGCGTTTTGAGGCAAGACGCGAACAGCTCGAGGACGCGGCAGAAGATTCCGCTGACCGTGCCGGACAAGCCATCGAAGACACGGGGGAGCGATTGGAACGCTCCAACCAAGCCATGCGAGGTCGTTTGCAGGGCAATCGCGAAGACGCTGAGGACCTTGGTCGCGACGAAAATATCCGTGATTCGCTTAACGGCGCACGTCGCGAGACGGCCGAACGTGCCGGCGATGCTGTGGAGCGTCCGGATACGAATCGCCCCATGGAACGAAATCCGCTCGAGGACTTGAGAAATGGCCTCGACGGAAATCGCGGTGGTTCGCAAGCCAGCGATCTGCAACAGCGATTGCAACAGCTTCGTCAAGAGGGGCGTGCCCGACCTGAGCGACCTTCTGATTGGCCCGGTCGCCAGCCGCGTTCGGATCGAGGCAATGGATTGCCTGACTTGCCACGTCGGGGAAGCCAATCGGTCGATCCAACCCGAGCCAACCTTCCGGGTGTCGGCGACGCGCTCAACCGTGGTGTCGGGAATCTTCCCGGTTTGGGAACACCCGACAACGGTCGCAGAAACGCGGGTGGGAATCGCGGTGGTGGCAACGGTCGCGGAGCCAACGCTGGGGCGGCGGCTAACGGAGGCGGTGCCAACCGCGGTGGCGGCAGCATTGGAGGAGTCATAGGCGGCGCTCTTGGTGGCGACTGAATTGATTTTGCTTCACACTCAACTCGCTGGGGGAAACTCTGGCGAGTTGTTTTTTTGCGTTGATCTCCAAAATTCATCCAGCGATCCACCAGCCGCTTCCGCGATATCAATTACCGTGCATGGTCGTTTCCAGGACGATGCGATGGCGTTGGATAGAATGCCAGAGCTTGGTACTCAGCGGTCAAGCTAGAAGTCGCGTTGGTATTCACGAACGATCCGATTCGCACAACTCCGATAACTGGGCAATTGTTGATGAGTAAAACGCTTCCTTCCTTCCTTGCCTTGCTTGTCATTTTTGGTTGGTTCACTCTGAACCTGCATGCAAAAGATCCGATCAGCAATCAATTATCGATGGCGATCGAGAAATCAGAAACAAAAGGAAGCTACCGCTGGGTATCCGAGAGTGAGTTGGAAGGTCAATCAGGATTTCGTCCGGGAGCGATGCGTGGTACTACGGTCGCCGATGACATGATTGCCCTTTCGATGTCATTCGGTTCGCGTGACTTGCAAATTTTTATTGATGGAGAGAAGGCAGCGGTAACGGATCGTGATGGCCGCTGGGAAACGATTGCGATGAAGGCCCAAGGTTATTCCTCGGGAAAATTCTCGGCTTCGATCGCTCGGAACGTCGAGACGCCCGTTGAGGAACTGAAGAAGCTCGTGCCTTTGCTGACATCTCTTCGGACAGAAGACGATTGGATCGTTGGCGACTTGCCCGCAAATGCCGCGGAAGATCACCTTGAAATACGACGCGGTGGTGAGACCGTGCGTCGTCCCACAGGGATCGTGCGATTTCGCATCAACCATGGTTCATTGATTAAATATGTGGTCCGCGCGGAAGCGGAACTTGTGAATGAGGATCGAACGAACAAAGTCAGCCGCACAAAAACAATTCAGCTACGCGATGTCGGTACGGCGAAGTGGGATGTGCCCGATGGAGCGAGTGAAGCACTTCAACGGCCAATCAAAAAATCCGAGCCGAGACTTTCCGAGGCGGCGGAGGCCTCTCTGCTGAAAGCTCGCGGCAAGCGAGACATCGGGGTCCATGACCCATCGTCCATCGTCAAATGCGATGGTGAGTATTGGTTCTTCTCCACGGGAACCGGTATCTATTCCTGGCATTCACAGGACCTACAAACCTGGAAGCGAGGCCCCAGAGTTTTTTCGGGAACAGCGACTTGGGTCACGGAGATGATTCCCAGCCAACGTGGCCACTACTGGGCACCGGATATTATTGAGCTGGGTGATCGCTATTTGCTTTACTATTCCGTGTCGAGTTTTGGCAAGAACACATCAGCGATCGCGTTAGCTTCCACAACCACGTTGAATCCGAACGACCCGGCGTTTGGGTGGACCGATGAGGGCATCGTGATTCAGTCCACCAGAGATGATGACTTCAACGCAATCGATCCCGCTTTGATTCAAACCCAGTCAGGCGAACTTTGGATGTCGTTTGGGTCATTCTGGAGCGGCTTGAAGCTGATACGGTTAGACCCGCAGACCGGCAAGCGTGATGCTGCCGTTGGAAAACTTCATTCCATCGCGAACTATCGTCAGATTGAGGCGCCGCACATCTATCAGCATGACGGTTGGTTTTATCTTTTCGTCAATTGGGGCAAATGCTGCAGCGGCGTCGATAGCACCTACAACATTCGAGTGGGCCGAAGCCGAGAAATCACCGGCCCATACTTGGACCAGGATGGGGTGGACTTGGCTAACGGAGGCGGCACTCTATTGCTGGAAAGTGAGGGGCCGTTCATTGGTCCGGGACACGCAAATGTGCTTCACGAAGATGACCACTTCTGGCTCAGTTGCCACTACTACGATGGGACCGAGAGAGGCCGTTCGCATTTCTCCATTCAAGAAATGACTTGGTCAAAGAAAGGCTGGCCAGAGGTTGCGACGCTTTCGGCCAGCGATCTGGCGCCTGTTCACGACGATCTCAAGCGGGAGCCCGATCGGTAGCCGATGTTCCGAAGGAAGACGCAAACCTTCGCGGTGATAGATTTCGTTGACCACCACTGTAGGGTTCAACCAATTCTCGCATTCCGGCTCACGACCAGGGTCATCTTGCGAGCGACGTTGATCTCCGTCACGGTTGGTTGGATGCTGCTGTTTCTGACGGAACCTTCTTACCGTTCGATGCCTGCGGAGCAAAGAGTCCTTGCGTCAGGGTTTCAAGCCATGTCAGCCCTCACCACCGTTGGCTTCAACACGACTTCCATCGGCGAATTAGCACTCGGACCGACATTTTTAATACTATTGATCATGATCGTCGGTGCATCGCCCTTAGGGACCGGCGGCGGCTTGAAGTCCACTTCCGTCTCGGCGGCCATCGCCACGACGATGAGCACCCTTCGAGGACGTGACAAAGTGACTTTTTAGGGCTGTGAAGTTCCGGCTCACCGGCTCTCTTCGGCTTTCGCGTCGCTGGTTTTCCACGTGGCGATCTTTTTCCTGGGAGGATTCTTGCTGCTGTTGTTACAAACAGAAAGCCCATTCGAAGATGTCATCTTCGAAGCTGCGTCAGCGTTGGGCACCGTCGGGCTATCTCGAGGACTCACCGGCGAGCTTCAGCCTTTGGGGAAATGTGTTGTGATCGCGTTGATGTTCATCGGACGCGTTGGCCCCATCACCTTCGGTTTGGCTTTGGCTGCCGGGGCTCATGAATTTCGTGAACGCGATGACTTGGCTGTTTAAGGCCGAAGTCCTGTCTGGATACCAAAGACGTTTACCTTGATGTGCTGCGGGTTCACAAGAGATTCCAAGCATCTCTCGCATAGAAAAGAGAGGTCATCTCGCGACGCACTTTGACACCAGCCAAGCACGCACGTCAATTGATTCGGCCATCATCAAGTGCGGTTGTCCATCGAATCGAAATCCAAAACCATCGCCCATGGTGTTCAACGCTTCATCGCAAATTGCGGGTGCAAGCTTCCAAGGCGGATGATCGATCTCACCGCGATAGACATCGCCGCGTCGATTGACGCTGTAGAGGCAATACCGAGCGGTCAACCAATGCTCCAGAGAACCCGGCTTGGCTTCCGTATAGTCGCCGGCTGCTCGATAGCTCGCGTCGTACACCGCGGAAGGCTCGCCACGGTGCGTTCGTTCACTTCGGTAAAAGATCTCGCCTTTGGTTCCTCGTGCAAGCGACATTGTGGCGTCCATGTAGGGAAGGTTGAATGTCGCACGAGCCGTACGGACCGCGACTGGACTCTCGGCATCCAGTGAAAAGAACCAAACACCTGGCTTCCCATCGATGGTGACATAGGTCCTCACGTTGAGTTCAAGAAAACGACTCAAGCCGGGAATTGGGGGACATAGTCGCGGGGCAACGTTCGACATCAGAAACGGAACCACACCCGCCCAGGCTTTCCCTTCACGAGTGTCGAGCGTGATGCCTTGCGGAAGTCGTCTGGCAACAACCTCGGGTTCAATTGGCCAGTGCGCAAACAGCAGCTCCGACCAAGTCATCTTCATCACCCAAGGCTGTCTCGGCAAAGGCCAAGTTCGATCCGATTTATTCTTCATGCCTTTCTCCCGACGCTCGTCCGAGTTCCATTGCGATCAAATCGTTCTGTCCAGAACACCGCCAAGTGACCGCCGAATCGTGGGGCAGCCTGCCCAACATAACCGCAAGACCGAACGAATGATTCAGACGCGTCGAAGTTGACCGGTTCTCCCCTTCGCTAAGTCCACGACTGCAACGACAAATCGGTCTACAAACGACCGTCGGCGTCATGTTCAAGCCAGTCGATTACAATCCTTGGTTGAGAACGAGTCTGGGACTTGCCGTGACTCGAGAAGACTGCTGTGAACGTGTCACCGAAGGCGAGGAACACAATTTGACGAACCGCGAAATTGACCAAAAGGCGGCGATCATGATCGTTATCGAACACTTCGGAAACATCCCACCAGGCACCAAGTGCTCCGCCGTGTTCTTTGACTCCGAGAAAATTCGACGGGAGAAAGATTTCCACGCCAGACTGTACAGTGAGAACGGCGTGCATGACGCTGAGGTTTTGCGAACCATGGTCGATGCAAATGTTCCGGATGAACCTTACTGGTTGGTGTCGCTCAAGACCGGCGATGCAAGCCTCGCACAAGCAACTCGCCTGCACCGCGTCGATGCACGTACCGGCAAGGTCCTTCCCGAACCGGCTTGAATCAAACGATCGCGATGTCCTTTTATAAAACGCTCGTTCGGCCGTTGCTCTTTCAACTGAACGCAGAAACTGCGCATCACTTTGCTGTCGAAGGATGTCGATGGGCGAGCGTTGTTCCTGGCGTCACACACGTCACGCGGCTGTGTTTGGAATCTCACGATCCCGTCTTGGAAACCGAAGTCGCCGGCCTCCGGTTTCGCCATCCAATCGGGCTCGCCGCGGGGTGGGACAAAAGCGGGCGAGCGCTGCGAATGTTGGACGCGATGGGATTGGGTGCGATTGAAATCGGATCCGTCTCGGCGAGAAGCTCCCAAGGAAATCCAAAACCTCGGCTGTTCCGGCTACCGGAGGAACACGCTGTCATCGTGAATTACGGTCTGCCCAATGAGGGTGCCGATGCAGTTGCCTCTCGAGTCGCTTCGCATCGTGGTCGCGTTCCGATTGGAATCAACATCGTCAAAACGAACGACGGGCCACACGCTCCGGCTTGCGATGCCGACGAGATTCTGAGCGACTACGAACGAAGCGCAACGTTGCTTCATTCGCATGCTGACTATCTGATGCTGAATCTCAGTTGCCCCAATGCCAAAGGCGGCAGGAGCTTCTTCGCTGAACCGGGCAACGTTGAACGATTGTTGCAGCGACTTCAGCCGATGCAGTTGCAAGTGCCAGTCTTCCTCAAAATCTCGCCGCACGACGAAACCGCTCAATTCGACAGCTTGCTAATGCAATGCGACCGTTTCAAATTCGTTCGTGGATTCTGTTTCAACCTGCCGTCGACCAAGCCAAAGATGTCGGTGGCTCCTGAGAGCTTGGTCGACAAACCGGGCGCGGTGGCGGGCCGGCCCGTTGCTTCGTTGATCAACGGATGCATCGCGGAGTTGTATCGCCGTATGGATCGCGAAAGATACGCTATCATCGGTGCGGGAGGAGTCTTCACCGCACAAGACGCCTACGACAAGATCCGACTGGGGGCTTCGTTCGTTCAGATCTACACGGCCATGATCTACGAAGGTCCCGCCATCACAAAACGCATTTGCCTGGGACTGGCGGAACTGTTGAAACGGGACGGTCACAGCAACGTGACCCAAGCCGTGGGCAGCGCGCACGAATGAGCCTTCGAGGAATCATTCCATTACTGGAGCAGAATCCAAGATGACGAATCAATCGAACCAGAACCCCGTACGTGAATCGTCGGAATCGCGTCGAAGGTTCATCAAGACAACGTCCGGAATCGTTGCTGCGGGCGCCGTCACATCGCCCAATCTCGGATGGTCCGATGATGTAGCGGACCGTGCCACGCGAGTGTTGATCGTGGTCGGTCCCAGCAGTCACCCACCAGGCACACATGAGGTCGAGGCGGGAGGCAGACTGATGAAGCATGCTCTGGAACACATCGAAAACCTATCGGGAATCCACGCGGATGTGGTGGAGGGTTGGCCCGACAAATCCCTTCGCGACACCGCTTCGACGGTCGTCTTCATCGGTGACTTGTTCCCACCCAACCGCCTTCCCAACGCGCAGCAAAACCTTTCCGAGCTGGACGAAATGATGCGGCGAGGTGTCGGAATCGCTTGCATTCATTACGCGACCGGCTTGCTTGGAGACGATGTCACACCCGAAGGCGACCACCCTCTGTTGCGTTGGATGGGTGGCTACTTTGCCAATCGTTCCTGTCCACATCACGAGTCCTTCGCCCGCGTGTTTCCGAAGGCAACCATCACTCCCGAACCGACGGACCATCCCATCACGCAAGGCTGGAACGAATTCACGCTTCGCGACGAACCGTATTTCAACAACTACTTCGGCACCGATGAAAACCAACTCGCATCCAATGTGACCGTCCTGGCGACCTCAATGTTGCCACCGGAAGCCCCCAAACAAGAGACGGTCGCCTGGTGTGTCGAACGACAGGACAGCGGTCGCGGATTTGGCGTCGTGATGCCGCACTACTACAAGAACTGGCGGGACGAAGACCTGCGACGACTGATTCTGAACGGAATCGTCTGGAGTGCGAAAATCGAGGTTCCGGCGGAAGGAGTAAAAACCAAGTTGCCAGACCTGGCTGACTTCAACCCCAAGGCGATTTAGCCTAACGGCTCCGAAGGCTCATGGGACAGACGTCCTGAAATTGACAGACATCGGATCAACAGACATGTCCCGAGGCTCGGTTAAATCCCGTCGAAGTCCAAATCGGCCTCGCGGTCCCATTCCTGTTGAACATACTCACCAGCTTCTTCGGGAACCATCAAATCGAAATTCGGATCTCGGGCATCGTTGACCGTTTCATACTCGCTTCTCAGCACGTTGGGACGAAACAACAGGTCCTCGTTGGCAACGATCCGAAACCCAAGGCTTGCGAGTTCCCGATCTGTCATGTCGGTCCCTCGCCTCCACATCACCGTTGCCGTTTCTCCCGAGAACAGCTTCGATACGGAGTCGATGATCATTCGTTGCCAATCACGCATCGAAGAGTGGAAGACAGCCCTATGAATGAAGGCCAGACCAAGCACCGGATGATCGATTCCTAGTTCTTTCCGATACTCGGCGCATGCTTCGGTTGGCTCTAACATCGCCGAGCAGACATGGTGCCATCCCTGCGAATCAGCATCGCAAACCTCCATTACGTTCATCCCCTCTTCCTCGATCCGTGCGATGTCGAGGTAGTCGACCGCCAGCCTCGCGGCGACCACTTCGCGATCTTCATTTTCGCTTGACGCACAAATCACGGAGAGCTCATGCGGACGAATGTATCCGTCCGGATCGACGGGCTTCGGGTAGAAGATTGAACGCGACTCGATTCGCATGAACTGCCTTTCCTGCGAGGTGTAAACTGACAAACCATCATCCACAATCACCCCACTCTTTACCACGCGAGATCGCCGCACTCGCTGGCTCAACACGGATTCGATCAACCCGCTCTCACGGAAAATCTCCCCCGACATCCGTTCCAGCTGGATGAGTCATCGCAAGGCCAACTGTCATGCACTGGGGCTCTTTGCATCTTTCAAAGGCTCGGTTTCTGAACCTTCATACGACTCACTGTGAACTTGAGTGAAGCCGCCACTTATCGATCTCCGCAAGTGTGTACAAGAGCATCCCGGCGCCGACAGCCAGTGCCCACGGTCGCCAAGTGGTCGGCGCGGTTCCGAAAAGATGATGCATCACCGGCAGGTAGGTGAAGACCAGTTGTAACCCGACCATCATGGCGATCCCGCACCACAACCAGAGATTGCTGAATAGACCGACGCCAAACATCGAATGCCGAAGCGACCGGCAATTGAGCAAGTAGAAGGCTTGGCCAATGACGATGACATTCACGGCGGCCGTTCGTGCGGAACTCAGATCGACACCAAGTGACTTCTTGAAAGCAAACACAAAATACGTTGCCATGACCAATAATCCGCCCACCCACAACGTCCGCCACATCAGCGACTTTGTCAAAATCGCTTCGTTCTGGTCACGTGGTGGACGGTTCATGATGTCTCGCTCCTTGGGCTCAAACGCAAGCGTCGCGCCGAGCAGAACAGCAGTCGACATGTTGATCCACAAGATCTGCAGCGGCGTGATTGGCAACTGGAATCCCAAGAACGCCGACACCAAAATGATGCCTGCTTCTCCAAGATTCGTCGGCAACGTCCAGGCGATGAACTTGATCAAGTTGTCATAGATTCCTCGACCTTCTTCCACCGCCGCTTCAATGGAGGCGAAATTGTCGTCGGTCAAAATCATGTCCGCGGCTTCCTTGGTCACTTCGGTGCCCGTGATTCCCATCGCGACACCAATGTTGGCTTGCCGCAGCGCCGGTGCATCATTGACTCCGTCGCCCGTCATCGCGACGACGTGACCACACGACTGCAGGGCCTCGACCAACCTCAGTTTCTGAGCCGGTGACACGCGGGCAAACACGGCAGTGTCTTCGACCGATTCGATCAAATCACGATCGGTCATCTCCTCCAACTGAGCTCCCGTCATTCCAATCAGCGTTTCGGACGACTCGTCGCGGGCGCCTTGCAATCCGAGCTGTTTGGCAATCGCCGTCGCGGTCACGACATGATCGCCGGTGATCATCTTGACCTTAATCCCCGCTTGCTGACACGCCGCAACCGCGGTGACCGCCTCGGGACGTGGCGGGTCGATCATGCCCTGCAATCCGAGAAATTCGAGCTTTTCCTCCAGGTCCTTGTGTTGAAGCGTCACTTGGTCCCGTGGCACAGTCTTGGTGGCCAGCGCCAAGACTCGTTGACCTTGTCCAGCCATGGTCTCAACCTGGCGCTCGATGGCGTTCGCATCCAATGGTTTTCCACCGACTGCTGAAACGCAACGCGGCAACAATCGCTCCACCGAGCCTTTAATGTAGACTCGCGATTCAGTGTCACAGCGATGAAGTGTCGCCATATATTGATGTTGAGATTCGAACGGCACCGCGTCCAAGCGAGGAGAAGAGAGAGTTTCACCTTTTCGACTGAATCCCGCCTTGGCCGAAGAAACCAATAAAGCCGCCTCCGTCGGATCACCTTCGACAATCCAGTGACCCTCGTCGTTTTTGACTAGCCTCGCATCGTTGCACAACAATCCGGCTCGCAGGATACCCTGCAGTGTCTCATCTTCCGCCGGCTCGACGGGACGCTCACCAGAATCGGTCACCACTCGAAATCCACCCTCGGGTTCGTAGCCACTGCCCGAAACAACGTAGCAATTGCCCCCCGCGAAGATCGAACGAACGGTCATTTGGTTCTGGGTCAAGGTTCCCGTCTTGTCCGAGCAAACAACCGTGGTGCTGCCGAGCGTTTCCACGGCAGGCAATTTGCGAACGATGGCGCGGCGTTGAGCCAGTCGTGACACGCCAAGAGCGAGTGTCGCGGTGACGACGGCGGGCAGACCTTCGGGAATGGCACCAACAGCCAACGCGACAGCGGCCAACAACACTTCGACCGGAGGTGCCCCTCGTAATAAGATTGCGAGAGCCACCATTGCGGCCAGCACGAGGATGACCTTCAACAACATGTGACTCAACTCATTGATTCGCCGAACCAACGGAGTTTCCAAGACATCAGCGGACGCGATCAGGTCATTGATCTGCCCAATCTCGGTTCGATCGCCAGTCGCAACAACGATCCCCACTCCCGTCCCATAAGTGACCAGCGTGGTCGAGAAAGCCATGTTCTTTCGCTCGGCCAATACCGTGTCCGCCGGAAACACGCTGGTCTCCTTCTCAACCGGAATCGACTCACCTGTCAAAGCGGACTCGTCGATCTGCAAATCTTTCTCCTTGATCACGCGCAGATCCGCGGGAACTCGATCGCCGGATTGCAACAACACGAGATCGCCCGGAACCAACTCGGAGGCATCAACTTGAGACTTCTCTCCTCCGCGAATCACAGTAGCTTCGTTGTTCATGATTCGACTGAGTGCGTCGATGGCCTTGAGAGCTTTCGCCTCCTGCATGAACCCAATGACGGCATTGACAATCACGACAGCAAAGATCACCGCCGCATCTGCCCACTCGCGCAAAATCAATGTCAACGCAACCGCAGCCAACAAGATGTAAACCAACGGCTGCTGAAACTGACGCACCATGATTTGCAGTTTCGTGTCGCCGGCTCGCTGCGTCAGTTCGTTTGAACCGTGCTTGTTGAGTCGCCGACGCACCTCAAGCAAAGCCAGACCATATTCCGTATCCGTTTCAAGACGTCTGGCAACATCGTTCAACTCGTGGTCATGCCATATCTCGGTTTGTGGCTTGGGCATCTGATTGTTCGCTCGTGAGTCGAGCGTCCTTCATGAGAAAGTAACATCTCAAACGAAATTCGCAGTCGTCTTGCCGCGACTATTTTGCGTGTCAAAAGTCTCCGCACCAAGGCCGCTCATCTCGCATAGCGTGATCGGCAACAGCCGATTGATTCACGCCGTGAGCATAAAGTGCGTCGACAGACCGAAAGTTTAATCGGCATAAAGCTGCGTGTTGAATTGTTCGGCCATCTTCGTCGATCAATGGTGCAATGACGCTGCCAGCGACCCAGAAATCAATCTCCATGCTCCCATGCCTGCTGTGCGTTTCGACCGCTGGCAGCAACAAAACAACCTGCGAGTCTCAAAGTGAGCATGGAACATGCATTTCGGACGCAAAGACTCCTGTAGATTTGCTTCATGAACGAATGCGATATGGCGGTAAGCCAGTAACTCTCGTCATATCGCTTGCCCGACCGATGGGTTACAAATCAGGCTCCGCTACTTCCCTCGACACGAGTTTGGCGAGTGTTCATGCCCGAATCTCAAGTCTTCACAATTGACGCGACATGGACGGCCATTGTTGCAATCATGGTTCTTTACCTCGGGCGAACACTCACGTCACGCATCCGCGTTCTGCGAGACTTCAATATCCCCGATGCCGTTTGCGGTGGTTTGGTGTGCAGCCTGGTTGTCGCGATCTTAGTTTGGACTCGAGGCATCGAGTTCTCGTTTGACCTGAGCCTTCGCGACCTGCTGTTGCTTCTATTCTTTAGCACCGTGGGATTGTCGGCCAAACTCCGAACGCTGATCAATGGTGGCAAGTCGCTCGCCATTTTGGTCGTGTGCGCGGTCGGCTTTCTCATCCTGCAAGACTTGGCCGGAATCGGCGTCGCGATGTTGCTGGGTGCTGATCCTGCCTACGGACTACTCGCGGGCAGCATCGCGTTTGCTGGTGGCCATGGTTCGGCCATCTCCTACGGTCAACTTGCCGTTGACCAGGGTTTGCCAGGGGCGTTGGAACTGGGACTGGCCTGCGCAACATTTGGCCTGATTGCCGGTGGACTGATCGGCGGCCCAATCGCCAAATTTTTGATCTCACGAAACCAACTTTCGGGCGACCGGACTGCGCAGGAATGCGTTCCCGGTCCCGAGGAAACCGAGGCCGCCGGCCATGTCACGCTGGCGGGCATGCTCGACTCAATTCTGGCATTGGCAATTTGTCTGGCCGCCGGTTCATTGGTAAACGATTGGCTGGCAAATCATTCGTCGCTGCCATTGCCCGGATTTCTGACGGCGATGTTTGTGGGGATCCTCATCGCCAATGGATTGGACGTGCTTGGCAAGAGCGTCGACAAACCTGCGATCAGTTTGTGCAGCGATGTTAGCTTGCAACTCTTCCTGGCGATGAGCCTGATGAGCTTGCAGTTGTGGACGTTGTCGGGTGCCCTGGGGCCGCTTCTGCTGGTGCTACTGGTGCAGATCACAGTGATGGTTGCCGTCTCACTGTTGGTTGTCTTCCCAGCGATGGGGCGAGACTACGACGCCGCCGTGATCGCCGCGGGTTTTTCAGGTTTGGGCTTGGGTGCGACTCCCGTTGGTATCGCGAACATGCACGCGGTAACGGCGAAGTTCGGTGCTTCACCAAAAGCGTTCTTGGTGGTGCCGTTGGTCGGTGCGTTTTTCTTGGACATCGCCAACGCAGCCATCATCCAAGCATTCCTGGCCAGCCCACTCTTCACTGCAACCAGTTAAGCCAAACGTTCAAGGCGAAACATGGATCCGTTTCGCGTTGCACCCCGGTTCGAAGCGGGAGCAACAACACTGGTCCGAACCATTCCAAGGCCGAAGCACAACTGCTAAACCACGCAACGCAGCGACTTGGACATTGCAGGTGCAGCCCGCGAGGGACCTTGGTGATGTAGGGACAGTCAAGCTTGACTCGCGTGTCGGTGGCCCGATGCAGTCAAGCTTTCAGCTCAACCGACTGGACCGACTGACGTGGCGTCGACACGTACACGATGGCTTCCTGCCCTGCCAAACCAGATTGCTGCAGCAATTGAAAGTGATCATACCGTTCGATTTGGAACCGATGACCGTCAATACCAACATATCGATGCAGTAACTTTTCGTGCCGCAGCGAGAACAACTGGATCTTGCCTTTGACCGGGAAAACTTTCCCCTCCCGAAGAGTTCGCTTCATCCGATACCGGTGAGACAGAACGAAGCCCCACAGAACCAGACCGAAGAACGCCGTCGCCCCAACGTACGCCGACAAAGACCGAATCCCCAAAGCACCGGTGCGAAGCATCTCTGCACAGAAGCCCAAGAATGCTAAGCCAAACACAACCGAGAAGGCTACCCAGGCGAAACGGCAATTTTCAAAGTGGGAATCGGCGACCCGTTCCTTCTGAGCTGCCGACAACTCGCCGGACTGATTGGCTGCTAAATCCGATTGAGAAAATTCGAAGACCGTTTCCAGTACCGCTTGTCGTTTGAGCAGATCGTCATCCACCATGAGTCCCCTTTCGTTTCGACTGATTCGCAACCTCGACTGATCGAGCGTTCTCTCATCCCGATGGAACACCCTCTTTGACAAGCGTCTGATTGATCATCGTCGTGGGCACCGACGTCGCACCAAACGCGTCCGTCTTGGCGGTTTCATCTTACCTCTCGTTTTGTCATGCATAGGAAACCCAACCTCGAAAAGCGAACCCGGCGTAGAACAAACTGACGTCAGAAAAGCCTGCTTCTCGCAAGAGCGACTCATCTTGTTCGGGATCAAGAATGGTTAGATGTGAATCGATTGCTTCACGAGCCCCCGCGGCTTTCGCGGGATCCACGCCGGAACTGGTCACGTAGGCGGCGTATCGCGATAACCACACGGATCGGGCGCCACCCGATTGTGCGAAACTCAAATGAACCACGACGAAGGGAGCATTTGGTTTCAGACGTTCGCGAATGGAGGACAACATGCGCCTTCGTTCCTCGAGGTCCGCGAAATGCATGGTCAAGATGCAAGTCGCTGCATCAAATGGTCCGTCTGGCGCGACGTCGACTTTGCCTTCATGAAGTGAGACTCGCGACACGAGTGGACCCAGCGTCTGCTTGGCAAGTTGCAACATCGCGGGAGACGGATCGACGCCGTCAAACGTCCAACTCGGTTGTGCGTCGGCAAAGACCTTCAGTTCCAAACCGCCGCCCGCTCCGATAACCAATACTTGTCCGTCGTGCGCGACACGTTCGGCCAATAACAGCGTCGTCATACGCTGCATGTCAACAAAACCAGGGAAGGCCAAACGAGGCAATTCGGCATAATTCGCGACCGCTTGAGAATCGCCAAAAGCCGCATCTAAGAAATCTTGCTTAGACACCATGTGAATTCCGTTTTGCTTTGAGTGAAATACCACGGGCTTGCAATCTCTCATGGCAATCGGCACTGAGCGAAGCAAGCGTGACTTCACCGAGCCGTTGCAGGAGCAATTGCTCGGCTTCGTCAAATGTCTCGCCAAGCACAGCATTCACGGATTGCTCCACCAAGCAACCAGGGGCTTCCGTTCGATGACCGATTGCCAGCAACGATGGACTGCCGACCGCTTCGTAAATGCCGAGCAACGTGACTACGTGCAGGTCACACGCCAACGTCCAACCGCCACCGTAGCCCTTTTCCGATTCCACGTAGCCCTGTTTGTGCAGCCCAGCCATCAGACGACGCGAAGGCTTCACCGCGAATTCAGTTTGGCAGGTGAAGATACTGGCTAATCTCCGTCCGATTTCCATCGGGAGGTGTGATGAACAGCAGTAGCACCGGACGTGGCATTCCCGTGGCATGATCGATACGAATTCGATAGCGAGCGCCTTTTCTGAGCAACACTTCCGCAAACTGCCCTGATTCGTCGTTCGGACTGTTTCGTACGAGCACTTCTTCCGTTTCGAACGTTCCGTTCTGATTCGCATCCACGAACAGTGTGGCGTGACCGCTTTGCGTTCGCATTTCCAACACATGCTTTCCGTCGGCGGGTGCAATCAGATCGGATTCCGTCATCTGACCTCGGACAGCGACGTTCTGCATCAAGCCACGGACGTAGGGCATTTGATAGCGACGAAGAATCTTTGATTCAGGCAGTGACGCCAGGTCTGGCACCGTCTTCGGCGTCCGTCGTCCAATGTCAAATTCAGTCACCTCCACCCGATTCGGCCAGTTGTGAAAGAACTGCCAACTGTGCCCATCCACAGTCGTCCCATCATTACGAACCAACTCCGCTCTTACGCTGAACGGCCCCCGAGCCATCAAGGGCTGGTCGAAATCACGGTCGGGCTTTGGCACGGGATGAAAATTTGGTGAGTTCAAGCGACCGGACCAGCCACCAGTGCTGTAACGAATTTGCCCCTCGATCTTGGTGCGATTGTGAAGGGTCACCTCCAGCTCATCTCCTGAATAGGGCTGATACATCGCAAGCACCGGGTGCGTGGGATCATCCGCAACCGGGGAAATTCCAACCGGCTGCAGCAATGGCATCACGCGTTGCTCAACGACTTTCGCTCGCCGTTGAAATTCCGTGAATGTGTGGCCGGCGGCGGTGTTCCACAAACGTTCGGACAGAATGGGAATCCTTGGTGCGAGAAAGTGAACCACACTGCATTCGTACTGTTCCCAGTACAGCATCTGCCCACCGAGAACCTGATTCTGCTTTCCGATCCATCTCGCGTTCCACTCGCCGTCGTCCTTGTTCGAATCGTTGGGACCGCGGTCTTCAAAAACAGGGCGTCCGGGTTCCCAGTGCATGAACGTGCTCTTGTCCCATCGATACAGATCTTCCAGGCGGAAGCGTTTGCCGCCGGTCGAGCCTGGATGGATCAGACCTCCGTATCCACCGGTCAGATAGGTCGGCTTCCACGAAGCATTGATGATCTGGTAACCATTGTTCAGCAGATCCCAGGGCGCGTTGTACGAACTCTCCCACGCCATCACGATGATGCGGTCGTCACCCGTCGCAGGCAATTGATCGGTTGGTGCTCCGTGAAATCCTTCCCAAACGAGCAACCGCTTTCCTCTCGCGCGAACTCGACGATTGATCTCGGAAAGAAACGGAATCAATCTCTTTCCAGCACCTGATTCGTCGCCTCCTATATGGAAATAGGGCGAACTGGCAAAAACATCGATCATTGCATCAACAATTCGACCGACCTTTTCATAGTTTTCTGGTGCCGCGACGTCTGCGTCGTTTCGAGCGTCGGGCAGATACCCGGACTGCAGCAGTCGGCCGGAGTGGCCCGGCAAGTCCAGTTCGGGGATGATCGTCACACCACGATCATCCGCGTAGGCGACCAATTCTTTGAGCTCATCCAGCGAGTAGTGAGGGTTCTTTTCGAGATGGTCCGTGACTTCCGAAAACGGGAACGTGAACAACTGGTGATCGGTCAGATGCAATTGCAGATAGCGAACCTTGTAGAGTCGGCACAACCGGACGGAGTCTCGGATCACCCCGATTGAATGGGGTGTACGAGCCACATCCACCATCAACGCGCGATACGGGGCCGACGGTTTGTCTTCGATCTCAACGGCAGGAATCTCCATCGAGTCACCGTCCAACAACTGCAACAGTGAAGACGTTCCGTGGGCGATCCCCTGAAATGAATTGGCGGAGATACGAACACCGGACTCGCCCGCAACCAAAACATAGCTCTCGTCATGGATGCCGTCGTTCTTCGCGAGCGATAGAACAATGTCCGATCTCATCGGCGACTCCACGTCCGCGATCGTTGGGAGCTTCCATCCTGTCAGCAATTCCAATTCGCCAGCCAACACAGTCGCGTGCGAATACATTCGAGCATCGCTGTGCTTCGCATTGACTATGATTCGCGAATCTTTGGTGTAGGAGAAAGGCTTCGCGTCGGGCTTGTGCACCATGGACACGGGCGTTGGCACAACAACCACCGCCGAAGACAACCCTTCTGCGTCGGTTTCGCTCGAAGCGAGCGGCGTATCGGCAACCAACGTGGCAACCACCTCACGAACCGGGGCGCCCGTGGACCAATCCATTTGTTTCATGATCCGACGTTGGTTGTCCGTCATTGGCATTCGCCAACGGTCTGCAAAAACCGGAGTGAGATCCTCTTCGGCCGCGAAGGACGCGCTGACCAACCAATTGAACGCTTGCGTTTTCGCTGATTCGATGTTGGTCGCTTTGGCGGGCTTGCACTGGCGAAGAGTGTGATAAAACCGTTTCACAAATTCGTCTCCACCGTGATCCCGACGCAGCTTCAACATCGCGGTTGCGTACATCACCGGTTGGTCACTCGGATGAATCGTTCGCCCCTCGGCGTCCTTCAATCGGTTTGCTTTCTCGCCATCACCAAGATTCGTGAACGCCTCGTAGAACCCGATGTCTGACTTTGCGTAGATCTCCTCGCAACGTTCAATTGTTTTGCGAGTTCGTGCATCCAGGTCTTTGCACTTGAGTCGATCCATACAGACGTATCGCATGAACACGGCGTAACCCGTCGTGAATAACGAATGACGATCACCAAACACGAAGAAGTTGCGTCCCATCTCGTAGAAGTAGTAGTGCTGAAAGCTACTGGGATTCTTCTGAAAATTGGGCAGATCGGTCGAGTAAAAAGCGGAAGCTTCGATCCCCGTGGCACCGACATAGCCGCATCCGTGACCGCACGACAAATCTGCCTGTGGCAACGCACAAATCACAGGCTTATTGTGAATGGCCTTGAACTGCCGAGGTTGCTGACCAACCAATTCGGAATAGGTGCTCCAACCATCATCCAGCCGTTTCACAAACGCGGTCAGCTCTTCGCGGCTGTAGTTGCCTTTCTTGGTCAAGAACACAACGTTTTCGCCTTCCCAGGCAAGCATCTCAAAGTCCGCTTCCGCCTTCTTCCAGCGATCTGGATAAAACGCAAGCTTTGCATAGTCGGCGAGCACGGGCGTCAGTGCTTGGGAATCGCTTCCTTCCTCAGCCAGCAGCGGTCCTGCCAGCAAGGAAAGCAACAGCGTGAGGAAAGTCGTTTCAATTCTCATTAGGATCACTTGGTGAAGACTCGGTGGTGATAGCGTTCTGCGTTGGCTTGATCGATGAATCAATGCGTACCGTCCAACAGCCAGTCCAAAGCTTGCGACCAAAGTTTCTGGTAACCATCCCAGTACACAAAGTTGCAACCCCAGTGCGGTGCCGGGTCGGACATGTATGAGAGCACCCGCCCCTTACCGAATTGCCCGACACTCAACAGCGGATCGCCGGTTTCTTTCCAACTCGCAATCACATCGCATCCTTTTCGCGGTTTGACGATGTTGTATCCCAGAATCGGAGGCATTGATTCCAAGTCCACCCCGGCAATGACAGGGTGATCAACGGCCACACCTTGGCCAGTGAAACCTTCCGTGCTCTCACGAAGGTCTTCAATCTCAAGACACGTCACCGGCAGGACGTTCTTCAAACCGGTGCGACCCCAACCGCCTTTACCCATTTCGCCATTGAAGCTCAACCAACCGCCAAGGAACATTGCGTGCGTCCCGCCTTCGATCGCCTCCACCGTCAAACGCACACGATCGGGAAAGGTAAGTGGTTGGTTGCCGAACTTGCTGCGGTCGAAGAACTGCGGCGCCAGCTGAAAGTTCTTCGCTTCCACATCGGAAAAAACCAGCACGTCGTACTCGGCCAAAACATCCTCAAACTCGCCGGGGCCCAAGCGATAAAAGTCCCAAGTCGGAACGGAGGTCACCTCGTGTCTCCCAGTCGACTCAAATGCTTCTTTCAACCAAGTTCCATAGTTAAAAATCTCCGTGCCTTTATGCGTGTAGTTGAACGGAGTTTCCGCGAAGACGGGGCCGAGCATCACAGCCCAATCACCCACATAATAAACCTTTGCCATCGTTGTTCCTAAGTCAGTGTCCGAAGCGTTTGATCACGAGTGAGAGATTTTCAAAGATGGCCACCAACGGACCAAAGTAATGCCGGCGGCAACCGCCACAAGAAAGCTGACTCCAAAAGAAATCCATTGGCCGTACAGCAGATAACCGGTTCCGAACAACAACGCGTAGGTCATGAACGTGGCCGCCACCATGGCTCGAATGCCTGCCGTGATTGATTCCCCCGATTCCAGCTCCACCCCGTCACGTGCCAATGCATCCCGAACCGGCCCCCATCCCGATCCACCCGGACGGATCCTCCGATAGAAATCTTTGAGCACGGCGAGGTCAGTCACGGGTGAAAGAAACGTCACCAACAACCAAGCGATCGTTGTCACGAACACGCCAATCAGCAGCTGTTGCCAGTCCTCAGGCCTTTCCCAACCGAGCATCGGATAGCCAAAGCGAAAGAACATCGCGACGACGAACGACACCACCATGCCCGCGATCTCGGTGAACGCGTTGATCCGCCACCAGAACCATCGCAGGATGTAGATCAATCCCGTGCCGGCTCCGATCTGTAGCAGAATGCTGAACCCGTCCATCGCACTTTCCAGTGTCAACGCCACCAAACCCGCAATCACCATCAGTCCCACCGTGGACACCCGTCCGACGGTCACCAACGTTTTCTCGGAAGCATCCGGTGCCACAAATCGTCGATAAAAGTCGTGAGCAATGTAGGACGACCCCCAATTCAGTTGCGTCGAGATGGTGGACATGAATGCGGCCATCAAACTCGCGATGACAATGCCGAGCAGTCCCGACGGCAGAAAAGTCAGCATGGCAGGATAGGCCAAGTCGTCCTTCACAATCTTGGGATCGATGTTCGGAAACGCGTCGCTGATCGATTGCAAATCGGGAAAGACGACGAGCGAGGCAAACGCCACGATGATCCATGGCCACGGACGAATCGCGTAGTGAGCCACTTGAAATAGCAGCGTGGCCGTCGTTGCATCCAGCTCCGATCGCGCACCCAACATGCGTTGCGCAACGTAGCCACCACCACCGGGCTCGGATCCTGGATACCAACTGCTCCACCACTGCACCGCGAGCGGGATGACCAACAACGGAATCAATGCATTGGTGTCAGAGAAGTCCGGCAACAAACTCAACTTGCCAGCGACGTTTTCATGAACGAGTAGATTCGCAAACCCACCAACTTCAGGAAGATCACAAACGACAACCGCCGCCGCGATCGCGCCCACCATCGCGAGCACGAACTGAAAACAGTCCGTCAAGATCACACCCCGCAAGCCGCCCATCAACGTGTAGGCAACGGTCACAGTTCCTGCCAACAACACGGTTTGTAGGGGCGACCAACCAAGCAGGATTCCACCGAGCTTGATACCGGCGAGCGTCACGTTGGCCATCACCAAACAATTGAACACAACCCCCAGATAGATCGCACGAAACCCACGAAGAAATCCCGCCGGCCGACCGCTGTATCGGATCTCATAAAACTCAAGATCCGTCAGCACCCCGCTGCGTTTCCATAGCCGAGCGTAAACAAAGACGGTTAGCAGCCCAGTCAACAAGAACGACCACCACATCCAATTCCCACTGACGCCTTGCGTGCGCACGACATTCGCGACGAAGTTGGGTGTGTCCGCGGCAAACGTCGTTGCCACCATCGAAAGCCCCAGCATCCACCAAGGCATTTTTCCGCCGGCCAGGAAGTACTCCGAAAAGCTCTTCCCAGCACGCCGGGATGCAATCAGCCCAATCGAGATCGAGACAACAAAGAACGCGGCGATGATGATGTAGTCGAGAGTGGTGAGCTTCATCTGATCACTTTCATCCAATCGCACCGGAATCGATCGCAGAGGGTTCACAACCTCCCCGCGGATGTCGCGAATCCATCACCATGAAGGAGCCCCGCTTCGGCGAAAGATGAACGCATTTTAAAGACACACTGCGTTCTTGCTTCGCTATTCTGTTCAAGCATGTCGCAATTCATGTAGCAGTCCGCCTCCCGATTGTCGCAATTTCCGCCATGAGCTCTCTCGATCCACCTCCGCCGTTATGCGGTGCAATCGTCACCGAGGTCACACTCGTGGACCGACTTGAACGACAAGAACGCGGCGCGTTTCAAAGTGATTCACTGCCCGGCCATCTGATTCACGTCTGCGTCTCGGGAGAGGTCGAACAACGATCGGGCGGCGTGACACAACGGTTCGAAGCCGGCGACGCGGTTTGGTACTACGAGAACGAACCGGTCCAAGGCAGCGTGTTGACCCCACCCTGGATTTTCTACACGGTGAACTTTCAGGCACCGTCGCTGCTCCCGCCACCGCTGCCACAACGGGTCTGTTCAGCCGGCCCGAACGCGGCGGATCGCATGGTCGAATTGCTTGATGTTTGGCGGTCAACAGAGTTGCCGGAAACCCAACGACATCTTCGCGTCCATGCCATTCTGTATGCTCTGATCGCTGACCTGCTGCCAACCCAATCGCAACACCACCGCATTGACGACTCGACACAGGCTTGGTGGCAACTCGAAGTTCAACTCCGCGGACAACTCGATCAACCCATCGATCTCAATCGGCTGGAACAACTCAGTGGCCGATCCCAACGACACATCACACGTGCTTGCCGCTTGGCAACTGGACTGTCACCAATGAAACGGGTCAAACAAATTCGACTGAGCTATGCGCGCGGATTGACACAACTTTCCGATCTCTCCATGACGGAAATCTCCATGCGTATCGGATACACGCGAGTTCAGGAATTCAGCCGCGACTACCACGCAGCGTTCGGCTGCACACCCTCACAAGATCGACTCGCCGGACCAGACTACCGGCAAAGCAAACGTTCCAGCCAACGCTGAAGAAGAGGCACTCCACTTCCGCTTGATATCTCGAACGATCGCCGGACGTTATCGGCCACCGTTGATTGCCAGCGCGAGCTGAATTTCCCCAATGGCAGCACACGGTCGATCCCCGCAAAGACGCGGGAACTAAAAAGCGGTGCGGATCGCCTCCAACGAGACACCGAGCAAATGATTTGCAATCGGATCAAGATCTGCTTCGGTTCCATTGAAATGATAGGTACGTTGGACGTGCCGCATCGCTTCATTAGGCTGCAGAGCCGCAGCGGGAGACGAAGTTTCCAACTCATAGAAAGGTCCCAATGGCGGCTTGCCTGGTTCAGGCGATCCATCGTTGTAAGCATTGATGGCATCCCCGGCGTAGGGCTCGTCTTGCAACTCCCACATCGAATTGACAAAACCGTGCGGAGCCTCCTGCACGTTGTAGGTGACAATGTTGAGGACCTGACCGGCCGCATCGTAGCTTCCAGCGATGCCCTTCGAACGTTGAGACGTGATGCCAATCTTTCCTCTTCGAGTTCCATCGCCTCGGAAAAACAGCTCCTGTTCGCCAACTTTTAAATACTCGTCGGGAACTTTTCCGAAGTAACTGTCATTGACTAACGGTCCAAGCGTTTTCGAATCGCCCGATCGAAAAGGAATCACGACGTTGGTATTGGGGGAAGGATTGTACATGCCCAAAATCCATATGGACAACAGACCGCTCTCTGCTTCCCACGGGCTGGTTCCAGCATTTGTAATTTGATTGTCAGTTTCGTAAGCCACCATTTTCAAGTCACCCGCAAGCGGAATTCCCAACAGCTTCGACGCATCCCGTTGATCTAACAACCTCACCGTGCGGTCGATGTCCACGACAAACTCGGTTCCACTGTGGTTGATCAGCTTGGTTGAATGCTTGAACTTTGCAGACGACGCCGTCTTGTCCAACAGCTCAAATGCTTCGGTATCAATCGCCGCCGGCGTGGACCATTGCGAGAATTCAAATTTTGCGCCGGGTGGAAAGAACAACGCGTACTGCCCACCTTCAGGGCCGAGCCAAAAGCGCTCTTCCCCGCCAAAGACGTAGATATGCTCTTCAAGCGTTCCCTTTTCTTCCTGGTCAGAGAGCAGTCCTCTTTCGATAACGGGACGATTGATCCATCCAAGGCTGGGGCCGGACTCAATGTCAAACGTGCTGGTCATCACACGTGCTTGGTAGGCGGGAACCACCGCGACTGCCGCATCACCATTCTTTAGTAGCACCACCTGCGTGTGTTCATTGAGAAAATCCAGGTCCTCGGAGAACCCTTCACCTGCGGAGGACACTTTCGCAGCGAACACCGTCGTCACTGCAACCAAGAGCAGAATTGTCGATCTGAAACTCATCACAAGTTCGCCCATTTTTCCGGGCTGCAGGCCCATGAAGTCATTCACAATATTCCTTGACATCATCTCAATCCTCCACCGAAGTTTCAAATCGCTGGATGAACGGCAATCGAGTCTTGCCACCGTTCGGTCTACCAATTTCAACACCCCACGCGGGAACCTTTCCCGCACCGCTTTCTGTGAAGGCTTCTGGTCGATACGCACCACCTGCCCAAGGGCCGTCGACAACATCATGCGTCTTTGAAAAATGCACTCCGTCGTCGGCAAAAAGGACCGAGTTGACGATCTGCTTGGGACCTGTCGTTCCAATCATTGCCGCAACGCCTTTTCCCTGCGGCCAAACCAAAACTTCGTGGTTTCCCGGGATAACCGGATTCGCGGGGTGACGAACATACGGTCCTTCCGGGGACTCGGCGATCGCCAGCCCCATCTGCGTTTGCCCTGGTCCTTTCCCGAGCTGCCGTCCCTTGTAGTAAAGCCAGTACTTCCCCTCTCTAACAATCAAACAAGCATCGTCAACCAAGTGGCTGTCAAAGTCATCGGGATCATCACTGTTCTTCAACGCCGGATTGTTCGCGAGACGCGTCCACGGACCATCGGCTGAGTTCGAAACGGCGATGCCGATTTTCGAATCAGGGTTGAACCCCTTTCGATAGTCTCGCGAGGTCCCCGTGTAGAACAGAAAGAAGCGTCCATCTGCCACAAGAATGTTGGGTGTAAAAACACTGGCTCCATCCCAACCTCCTGCCTCACCTTTCGCGAGAGCCAAGCCTTGCTCGATCCAGTCGACACCATTCTCCGATGTTGCATACCAAATCGTCGCGTCATAGCCGGGCGAAATCTTGCCCTTGGAGTACCACACGTAATAAAGATCATCAACTCGGATGATGTCACTTGGATCTCGACGCATGACGCCGGCTTCCGCCCCAATTCCCTTGAGTGGCAGATGGGTCACTTTGACAGCGGGCAACGGTGGCTCATCCGCGTTGATGGTGACCATCGCCACAAATATCGCGTAGTAGCAAACGAGAAACTTGAAGATGCAAATGGTGTGTTTCATGGCCTGGGAGTTTGAAAGACAACTTCTGGATGGAACTTGAACGACCGTGGACGAGACTTTTCGGTAGCAAGTGTGGATGCAATTCAACAACGTCAAGGATCGCGAAAGCTTTGCGGAACGAGTGTGTTATTCGACCAGCGGCGCGGTGAACTCCGTCGACGTTGCCTTCGCATAGAAACCGACGTACTGGACCGATTCTAGATTCGACGGCAACGTGAAACGGATCGTTGTTCCATTGATTTCAGCTGAACCTCTTGACTCGGAAAGATCAATTGAAACCGTAATCTCAAAGGTATCGTCTGGCTTAAAGACCGCTTGTGTTGATGCGGCATTACCGACGTTCGCCCATCCACCCTCGAAAGCGACGTGCCGATTCATGCCAATGGCAGTTCCGATTTTGAAACTCGATTCATTGGTCGGTTCGGACGCCAAGACCAGGGCTCCATTTCGAGTGACTCCACTTTGTTGCGTACTCCGATACTTCAGTTGAATCATGGCTTGATCCACGATCGGATCATCCAACTTCTGCAGCGCGATCCCCTCGGCTTCCGGAGAAATGCGATAGCCAAAGTCCGTCGACGTGACGCTGGATCCCCGAACAACGTCAAAGTCGCCCGTGGTGTCTTTACCGAGCGGTGGTTCCACCGCTGGCGAATTCTTTCGTTGTTTCGGTTGATCGAGCTTCCACCAATCGGGACCTTCGGCCAACACTTCCGCATCATGCTTGATCAGAGCCTCTCGCATCGCGGCAAACTTCTCAGGAAACTTTTTCGAGACATCGGTGGTCTCTTGCCAGTCTTGTTCGATGTTGTAAAGCTCAAACGAACGGAGGTCATCTGACCCAACGATCTTCCAGTCGCCCACCCGCATGCCGACGCGAAACTCCGTCGGTGCCAAGTGGTTCCGCCAATACAACGGCTGCTCGCGTTGGACAGACTGCTCCGCGAACAAGGGCAACAAGCTGGTCCCATCGATGGTTCGATCCGTTGGAAGCGGTATGTCGAGGACATCGCAGATCGTCGGAAAGATGTCCGAACCGATGACCGGAGTTTCGCTCACACTGCCGGCTTTGATTTTGCCGGGCCAACGAACGATGCCCGGGACTCGGATACCACCTTCGTGAGTCGCCCGTTTTCGACCGCGCAATCCACCGGTTGATCCTCGAGTCCGACCTTTAGTTCCATTGCCCTCCGGGCCGTTGTCCGACGTGTAGAACACCACGGTATTGTCGCGATATCCCATGTCGTCAACTGCGGCCATCAGCTTACCGAAGGCGTCATCAAGCTGCGTGATGTTACCATGGTGCTGGCGAATTCCTTCGTCTTCAATATCCGCGTAGTGCTTCATGTATTGGGGAGCGGATTCGATCGGCAGGTGTGGTTCGTGAGTCCAGACGGTGATAAAGAATGGCGTCTCTGAATTCTGCCGGCTCTTTAACCAGTCGATGACCTCGTCGGCCGCGATCACAGCGCTGGGCCCTTCCATTCGCCCAACAGCCTCACCGTTTCTTACATAGTTGATCGGGTTCATATGGTTGGGAGACGCGTTGTTCTGTGTGGCTAGCCAGTGGTCGTAGCCGTGATCATCCGGCTGCGGCTGATCGTCAGAATTGAACTTCCCATTGAGGTGCCATTTTCCGGCATGGCAGGTTTCGTAGCCTCTCTTCTTCAGCAGCGAGGTAATCGTGATCTCGCTGTCACGCAGGTGGTAAATGCTTCCGCCCGGAATCCACCGCCAGACACCATTCCGATAGGGAGTTCGCCCAGTCAGGATTGCCGACCGTGATGGCGAACAGACCGAACATGCCGCATAGCACCGGGTAAGCCGCAACCCTTCACTGGCAAACTTGTCCAGGTTCGGCGACTGGATGATCGGATGGCCGTAACAGCCAAGATCGCCCCAGCCCTGATCGTCTGTTAAGAACACAATGAAATTGGGTGGATCTTCTGCCCCTTCAGCAATGTTGAACGGGCAGAAGGCTGCTAGAGCCAAGACGACGGCAAGAACGGTTTTGGACATTGACAGACCTTAGAAATCGATTTCTTTGATGAGGATCAGTTTTAGGTAGCGGAACTCGTCAAGAGTTTCGAATCTCCCTACCGCCGAACGAAAGTCTTGACGACTTCCGCTACCGTTTTCTGGCATGGTTTGGATGTCGCTTCTGCCGCTGCTTCGCAATTGCTTTGACTATGGCTGGATCCAGAGTGTCCCAATCTTTCTCGTGACTGATCACGGGCACGTCGGGGAAGAGTGAACCGGTAGGACGCTGTTGTCGGCCACGCTGCATAAACTCGCCAAGATTCTGACGAATGGAATCGCCGAGTTCCATCAACTCATTCACAATCTGTGGATTGTCGGCTGCAACGTTCGTGCTTTCCGCTAAGTCTGTGTCGAGGTTGTACAGAACCGGATTTCGAAGATCTGCAAACGCTCTGTTCCTATCCCAAAACGGTAATTGTTCCTGACTTCGCGGCAGATGGAGCTTCCACGGTCCGCTTCGGATGGCCTGGAGATTCTCGCAGTTGTAGTAGAAGAACGGCTGTGCTGTTGGACGCTTGAGCGGAATCCCTTCGAAGAGCGGCAGCAAATTTTCCCCATCGTAAACACGCTCCTTCGGCAACTCCGCTCCGATGGCCGCGGACAGCGTCGGAAACACGTCCATTGCGTTGATACCAACATCGGATACCGACGGCTCTTTGATTCGGGCCGGCCAGTGGAAGATGAACGGAACGCGGTGCCCGCCTTCAAATGTGACGTACTTTGTTCCTCGATATGGTTTGGCGTATTGATTGGCGGTCGGTCCGTTATCGGATGTGAAGATCACGATCGTGTTGTCCGCGATGCCCGATTTTCTCAGCGCGGCCATCATCTCACCGATGCCCCAGTCGAGTTCCTGCATGACATCGCCTCGGACACCATCCTTTGAACTCCCCTTGAAGTCCTTGCCCGCCTGGTACGGCGTGTGGGGATAGTTGTGGGCGTAGTAGAGAAAGAATGGCTCGCTGCGAGTCGCCTGGTCGTGAATGATCTTCGTGACACGTTCCGTATACAGCTGTGTCAGCCGATCAAGCGGCGTTCGTGCAAATACCACTTTGTCTCCGTCGAAGAACTTCGGCGAGTGGCTAAAGTTGCATGGCATGCCGTAATAGCTGTCAAAGCCCTGCGTCCGAGGCAGGAATTCCGGCTCTGTGCCCAGGTGCCATTTGCCGACCATGTGAGTGGCGTACCCGTGCTTGCTGAGTTGCTCGGCAATCGTGATCTCATCCGGACGCAGTCCAAGGAACCAATGGGCTGTCCGATTTGGATTGATTCCCATGTAAAGACCGGCACGCTGCGGATAAGCGCCCGTCAGAAACGCCGCTCGTGACGGCGAACAGATGGAAGCTGCCGTATGGAAATCCGTAAACCGGGTTCCTTCGGCAGCAAGCTGGTCAATGTGCGGTGTCTTGACCTTCTCAGCTCCATAGCAGCCAACGTCGGAGTAGCCCAGATCATCAGTCAGCATAAAAATGATGTTGGGTCGTTCTGCTGCACACGCAATCGAGGATGCGAGCAGCACCAGGCAACCAATCGAATAGGGTCTAATTGCAACGGAAGTCGTCAATACTTTCAACCACACCATTCCAAGACTGAAAGTCTCAACGACTTCCGCTACGACGATCGGCAGCAGACTATTAATGCCTAGCATTTGCTTCACTGAGCTAAATCCTTTGACAGCGGTCTTGGATTCTCGACGAATGCCGCCGGTCGGCTGTTGTTAGCAATGTCGTTTGCAAACTCGTGCAGGTGATTGTTGAGCTGTTTCACAACTTCGGGGTGCGCCTTGATGACATTATTCATTTCTCCAATGTCGTCTTCGAGATTGTAGAGTTGCATCGGTCGACCTTTTTTGGTGTGGAGCTTCCACTTGCCCGATCGGACGGCCGTGAGCGAGTTGCCTTGATGATAAAAGAATGCTTCGTGCGGCGTTGGGGACTGGCCGACAAGTGTCGGCCAGATGTCTTTTCCGTCGATGATGCAATCGGTGGGAAGTTCAGCTCCGGCCAATTTGGCAAACGTCGGAAGCAGGTCCATGGTCGTCATCAATTCATTGTTGTCGTGGCCCGCGGGAATCATTCCGGGCCAGCGGATGACGGTTGGTTCTCGCATGCCGCCTTCAAACGTCGTTCCCTTGTGACCTCTTAGCGGGCCGGGGCTGGCGTGAAGGGTGTTCTTCGGAGGACCGTTGTCTGAGGTGAAAATGACGAGAGTCTTCTCGTCCAATCCATTTGCTTTGAGTGTGTCGAGAATGGTTCCGACCGACCAGTCGATTTCGGCGATCGCCTGTCGGAACAATTCGTCACGCGTGCGATAGTCGATCTTGCCATCTTCGTCCTTCAGCTTCGAAACAACTTCATCGGCGACGCCTTCCATGAACGGCGGAGACACGTGCAGCGGAGCATGAGGAATTGGATGTGGAACATACAAGAAGAAAGGAACGTCTTTGTTCTGCTGAATGAACGATACAGCTCGTTCGGTGATCCGTTCGGTGAGGTAGTCTGCATCCGGATCCATCTCAATCACAGTGTCGCCGTCGAGCAGCGGCAATGGTGGGAAGTCGTATTTGTCCTGCCGTGGATGGAACGGGTGAATGTCGTGACTGTAAGGCAGTCCGAAGAACTCGTCGAAGCCCTGCCGTGTTGGAAGAAAATCTGGCTGATCTCCGAGATGCCATTTGCCAAACATCCCCGTTTTGTATCCAGCTGATTTGAGAACCTCTGCGATTGTCATTTCCTCGGGATTCAATCCCTTGGTATCGCCGGCCAGCAACACTCCAAAGTTCGATCCTGTCGCCATACCGACTCGCTTTGGATAGCAGCCCGTCATCAGGCCTGCTCGAGAAGGCGTGCAAACCGGAGCCGCGACGTAAAAGCTGGTGAGCCGGGAACCTTCTTTGGCCATCTGATCGATACGCGGTGTGCTGACGTGATCTGCTTCGTAGCAACTTAAATCACCGTAGCCCTGGTCGTCTGTGAAAATGACGACAAAGTTTGGCTTGAAGGACGGCACCCCCTCAGTCTTCGAGTAGTGGACTTCGCCAGAAGTCCCTTTCAGCTCGGGAGATTTTGATTTGGAATTCTGGTGAATCCCACTTCTGGCCGTAGGGTACTCGTCGAACACTTTCCCATCGAACTGAAAATCGTCGGCCGTGATGTGACCCCAACCGCCGGTCGCGTTGTCGACGATCTTGATAAACATCTTCTTCCCGGCATGCGGTGAAAGGTCCCATTCGCACTGCTGCATGACCTGGTCACGGATGCCTCGAGCGAACTGAACTTCTTTTCCGTCCGCAGTGCATAGAGCCGCATACGTGTTCGGGCCGTCGCCGCCGCCGACACGGAACGTCATCTTGCCAGATTCGGGAATGAATAACGGTGAGACGAGGATACCCGTTTGAGGGTCACTTCCTTTTTCGGCGTCTGCGGATGCTTCCAATGTCGTCAGGTAGTGTTCACCCTGCTTGTTGTATTCACCTTGGTTGTGAAAGAAACGATCTCGGCTGCCGATGATGTGCCCGAATTCCCCTTCGATGATTCTCCAGGGAGCTAGCTTACCCGATTCAAAATCAAATGACGCGCTGCGTTTACTAGGAGTCGCCTGTGTCTTCTTTGCCGGCTTGTAGTGGACTTCGCTAGAAGTCCTTCGTTTTCGCTTTCCTTGCTTGGGGGAATTCTGGCGAATTCCTCTACGGTACGGTGCAAGCAACGCATTCAGTTCCTTGACGACTTCTGGATGTTGATCATGGACATTCTTTTTCTGGTTCACGTCTGCTTTTAAATCGTATAGCTGAGCGGGCGGCGCGTCCTGCTTGATCTTGCCGTCTTCGATGTCGCTGTTGACGGAGCCCACGAAAGTCGCCGCTGCTGGTCCGGCGAATGTGTGATCGCCTGGCTTCTTCCCCCCGAATCCGCCGCTCCCCTGGTTCGGGATATACATCCACTTTCCTTTGCGAACGGATAGGTGAGTGCCCTTGTGTGGAGCTAGAACCAGATGGTCGCGAATCTGCTCTTCCGGTTCGTCTACGAAGGCAGGAAGCATGTTGACGCTGTCCGCCTGCTGAGCCTTCCCAATCTTTTGTCCGGTTAACGCAGCAAAGGTCGCCAGCATGTCGACGTTACCAATCAACTGATCCGAAGTCGTGCCCGCTTTCACTCTGCCCGGCCAACGCACAATCATTGGCACGCGGTGACCACCTTCCCAGACCCCGAACTTGAACCCAAGCAAGTCACCGTTCTGCCGATGTCCCGCCTGAAAGGCAGCCTGACCACCGAGATTGAACATGCCGCCGTTGTCACTCGTGAAGATCACCAATGTGTTGTCAGCAACTCCGTTCTCTTCAAGACAAGTCATCACCTCGCCGACGATCCAGTCGAGCTCATGGATGAAATCACCATAAAGACCACACCCGCTGGTACCCTGAAACCGTTTGGCGGGAGTAAAGGGGTGGTGAATGTTGGTCGTCGCTAGATACAGAAAGAACGGCTTGTCTTTGTGCTCATTGATCCATTCGACTGACTTCTTCGCCAGCGTTGTTCCGACCTGGTAATCGTTGAACAGCGCGTGAGCCTTCTTTGCTCCACCAAATTGATTGGCACTACGCTGCGCGGCTTCCGGAGGAATGGGTGTGATCGGCGTGATGCCTTTGGCATTCCTGCCGAGATGCACCAGCGGGTCATCCGAATCGCTGCCGACGACGCGATCGTTTTCAACATAAACATAGGGAGGAGCACTGTTGACGACTGGCATACCAAAGTAGTAATCAAACCCAAGATCCTGTGGCCCGGGACGCAATGGTTCCTGCCACTTGTTCGTTCCCTCCCCGAATCCCAGGTGCCATTTCCCGACCACGCCTGTTTCGTAACCCGCGCTCTTGAACACATCTGCGATGGTCGTCTTGTCGGTATCGACAATGAGTCCTGAAGTAATGGGAGCAGGTCCCCAAACGCCTCGGCCACCGCTGGCGTGGACCGGATATTGGCCGGTCAGTAACGCATAACGCGACGGCGTGCAAACCGCTGACACCGAATGGGCATCCGTGAACCGCCGCCCGTCCGCGGCCAACGCGTCAATATTTGGTGTCTGTACTTTGGTAGCGCCGTAACACCCTAGATCACCGTAGCCGAGATCGTCAGCGAAGATCAGAACGACATTGGGCGGCCCTTCCGCTGACTGACAGGACAGAGTCGGAGCTAGATAGATGAAAATTGCCGCGATGGCGAGAACAAATCTTTTATTCATAGTCTTGCTGAATTTTGTGCAGCGGAATTCGTCAAGAATTTCGGCCTTTGCTGGAGTTCTCGAAAGTCTCAACAACTTTCGCTACGATTTTTTGGCAAACCTTCTCTTTAAGCGAGACGTGGTTACGAATGTCCGGTAGTGGATTTCGCCAGAAATCCTGCGGAACAAAGGATTTCTGGCGAAATCCACTACGGTGGGTAAGGACTCGTCTGCATCGCGACTTATCGAGATGGATCGAACTGGAAGAGCGGTTTGACCTCTGACGGCAGCGGTCCAGCATCCTTCGCACGGTACTTTGAAAAGCACTCGGAGTTGGGTTTCTCCGGAAGTGTCGCATGCCAAGCCTGAAGTTTTTCCAATAGTTCTCTGGCGATCTTCGGATGTAAGTCTTTCAGATCGTTCTTTTCCAATGGGTCTTTGTTCAAGTCGTAAAGCCCGAGTACCTCGAAGTCAGAACTGGCGAGCAAACGCCACCTTCTATCCAGGATCGAAAAGACAGGGCCTTTGCTGTTTGGAAGACCTTTCCAAAACAACGGCTTGTTGCGAGATGCAAGTTTGGAGCCTTGCAGTGCCGCCACTTGGCTCATGCCGTCGGGCTCATACCCATCAGGCATGCCTGCTCCCGCGATTTCGCAGAACGTTGGCAGTAGGTCGACAGCGGAAATCCACGAAACATCATCGATCGCACCGGCCTTGATCTTTCCCGGCCAACGGGCGATGAACGGAACTCCAATCCCGCCCTGCAGGATGGACTTCTTGCGTCCACTGCGTCCACCGGTTGTCCCAACACTGCAACCAATTCCAAATCCCTCGCCGGTCGCGGAGTCGTACATGGTGGTAAGCTTGCCGCCTCGGCCGCTACCGGCTGGACCATTGTCCGAGCTAAAGATCACCAGCGTATTGTCGGTTAGCTTCAATCGGTCCAAGGCATCGAGCAATTCGCCGATCCGGTCGTCGGCGTGGGAAAGCACAGACGCGTAGACATTGTCAGGATCATCCAGTTCTGGGAAACGTCGACGATACCCCGGCAAAGTGTGATGCGGTGTATGCGGCTCGTGCATCCATAAGTTAATGAAAAATGGCTTCTTCGCAGCGGAGCTCTTTTCGATGAATGCTATTGCGCGAGCAGCATCCTCGTGTACCGGCATTTGTTCGCCAGAGCAATTGAAGGCACCATACTCGTCGTACCCGTAGTCCATTGGCAACGGCGAATCGGGAATCATGTTGTTGGCGAGATGCCACTTTCCAAAATGAGCCGTCGCGTAGCCGGCCGACTGCAGCATCCGCGGAAGCGTCGGCGTCTTCGGATCAAGCCAGTCCGGCATACCACGATTTGCGTTACTCCTAACCGCCGCGAAATGACCGTCGATGCTGTAACGCGCGGGGAAATGACCGGTCATCACCGCGGTGCGACTCGGAGAACAGACGCCGCTGGCGACCGTGAAACGATGGAAGTCCGTACCTTCTCTAGCAAGCCGATCGATATTCGGCGTCTTTAAGTACGGATGCCCGTGGCAGCCGAGATCGCCCCAGCCCCAGTCGTCAGTAAAGATGAACAGAATGTTTGGCCGATCTGCACCATCAGACTGCTCTCCAGCAAAGACTAGACAGCTTGCCAAGAGGAAGAAGGTCAGCAATTGGACGGGGCGTTTCATAAGTTGGCAATCTGATATTGGGTGACAGACCGTAGCGGAAGTCGTCAAGACTTTCGAAATACGCTGAGCAAAACGAAACTCTTGACGAGTTCCGCTACTCCGAGAATAAGCGGTCATTGGCGTTCTCCTCCGTCTTCTTCTTTCGTGAACGACACACGGTCCGTCAAGAGTTCCACCTCTGTGAAGTAGGCTCCACCGGCCTTGCCGCTGTTGTCGTAGAGATAGGTGACCAGTTCCGTGGGACCGGATGGCAAATCGATTTCAAAGACAATGCTCTTGCTACCTGCTTCCCCTGGTTGCTCCATCGTCCGACCCGAACTGGTGCGATACGCTCCCGTATAGCCCGGATGGTTGCCCGTCATCAGGGCTGCCCGGGTCGGCATGCAGAACGGACTGACGTGAAAGTCGGTCAACCGCACGGACTCAGCGTAGAGCCGATCCAGATTCGTCGTCTTGAGAATCGGATTCCCGTGACATGACAAATCGCCGTACCCCTGATCATCCGTCATGACGAGGATGACATTCGGCTGATCAGCGGCCGATGCACATCGCAGCTGAAAGCAGAGGAGTGCCAGTAGAATGAAAGGGGTTGTTCTCAAGGTGTGACTCACTCGCTGAATGAAACCGACATTCTTTGCATGATCGATTTTGGTTTATTGTCTGTGGAATCGGCCAAACGTTTCTCAAAGTTGGTCTACAAGAAACTGCACTGTGCGTTCGATGATCGTTTCGCGGGACGGATCGATGTCCGCGTCGACCCTGCGCCAGTTATGGCCCGAGTTTTTTATGATCATGATTTCGATCGGCGCGCCGACGGCGTCCGCTTTTTTCTTCATGTAGTACGCGTGCTTCACCGGAATGGTCGTGTCTTTGTCACCCTGGATCATTAATAGTGGAGGGCTATCTTCGTTGATGTAATTGATTGGGCTGACCTCTCGATAACGGACTAACTTTTCTGTCGGCCCTGAATTCGAATTTAGAATCCGAGCGGCGAATCGGTCCCGGAAGTCAGCTCGGTCATCGTGGTTGAACAGGTCCAGGTTCTCAAAGTCACACGGCCCGTACCACGAAACTCCTGCCACCATTCGGTAGTGAGTCTTGGCGAGAGGAACTTCGCCGGGAAGTTGTTCAGGAGAAGTCAGTAAAAGCATCTGTGCGATATGACCTCCGGCGGAGTCTCCCATCACGAATACTCGATTCGGATCGATCTGGAATGTCTCACTGTGCTTGGCCAAATAACGAATGGCGTCCTTGCAGTCGATGACGCAGTCTCGAATCGCCACGCCGCTGTTCTTCTTTGCCAAGCGGTAAGATACGGGTGCGACTGCGAATCCTTTTTTGATTAGTCGCTGGAAGACCAACGCGAATGACCCTCGCGCCGCCTTGTACCGGTTTCCTGCAGCCCACCCGCCCCCGTGGGTAAAGACAACCACCGGGCACTCTTCGGACCGTTTGGAGGTCGGGTAATACAAATCCAGCTTCAAATCCTTACGTCCAACACTTTTATAGACGACTTCAAGCTTGCGATCGCCTCCCGTTTCGAGGTATCTCGGACGTTCGGTCGCGCCCGCCGCCTTTCCCTGACGGCTCGGCCCTTGAGCCGACACTTCACTCGGAACTGCTGCGGCAAACAATGCGACAGCGATCATGTAGCTTCTCATTTATCGGTCTCCGAATCCTGCCATTGAATGCTCGCCGTCCGCTTTTGGATATCGAGCTGAACCGTTGCGTGCTGAAACTCTCGCCAGTAGCGAAATCCGTCTCGAGTTGCAGGCCCCTTTGGCGGACCGAGTGGTCGATCATAGGCTGGAAGCCATCGCATCCAACGGCTATCCTTGTCGGCGGAGTATCCTTCGTGGATGCGAAAGTAACTGTGCTCTTCGGCGCAGATCAGAAAGATGGCCAAAGGAAAGACAAGTGCTTTTCTCGCAGCTTCGTCCGAGCTGATTCTCGCGTGGCTTTCGTCAATGCCGAGATCGCTCGTGTTCTTTGGTGTGTTGAACCCGGTCGTGAACGCGATGATCTTGCCCTGACGTGCTGCTTTTTGAAACGCATCGATACCTTTGGCGACATATGCCTCATAGCTGATGCCACCCACGTTGTGGAAGAAGCCTTCGAGGTAGGATCCGTCGAAGTAATTCAGATACTCAAGTCCCGCATTGTTGAACCGTGCGCGAAGGATATTTCCGACCATCAGCTTGTTCGGGCCGATGGCTCCTCGCGTTTGCTGCATCAACAGGTGGTAGCCGTCCATCGTCTGTTTTTTCTTATTCGCTCCAATCTGTCGGCGCAGGTATCCCGGCTCGAGCGCCTTGATGTTGCCGTCAATGAAGATGCCATCGATCGATGCATCGGCCGTCATGATTTTGCAGGAATCCAGCCACCAATTGCGCAACTGCGAGTTAGACAAGTCGTACGCCGAGACGCGATTGCGAACCAGTTTCGTATTACCGCGATCGTCATGCAGCATGGCTCCGGGGATATCCTCAAGTCGCTTATTCGCCTCATAGCCGCCGTAGTGGACGATTACATTGCGATAGTACAGGAGCGTCGCCTTTGGATTGATCTTCTTGACCGCCCGAGCCGCGATTAACGTTCCCGCTTCGACCGAGCCGTGATCTTCGTGGCCGTTCGCTTTCTCGAACGTGATCAGCGGGAACCTGGCCAGGAATTTGATTTCTTCCTCTGTATACGCTTTGGCTTTTCGAATGTGCATGTACAGAGGGATTCGATCCCACGTGAACGCGGGATACTGACCTTGCGACACACTGTCGCCTATCGACACCTGGGATGCTTCCTGAGCAATGGACAGTGATGAACACCAAATAGAAAGGCTGCTCAATGCCACCAGAACTTTAGGGGTGAGAACTCTCATTGCGCGTTCATTCATCTCCACACGTCTTCACTCAATTCAGGTGTGATACCGTAGCGGAAGTCGTCAAGACTTTCGACGCACCCTATTGCGAAACCAAAACTCTTGACGAGTTCCGCTACTTTGAAAGTCATCTTCAATTCTCGTGTTCGAGTCCAATTTTCGACAAATCGATGGGCACGAATCCCAGCTTCAATGCCGGTGAATCGGGCCGGAGTCGAAAGTCGCCGTTGGCCGGATCAACAAAGAGTGGATCAACAGCGAGGCTGTGAGTGTCGATGCCGTCTCGTTGTTGTTTCTCCAGCATCTGCTTGCCCAATTCCAGATTTCCCACGCAAAAGTAGATGTTGTGATCGGTGTCGGCATCCTTCGCGCGGGCCAATGCGCGCCCGCGGCGATCTTCGGACTGCCTGCGATTGCCGGGCGGCAATTCATCAATGAACGTCGTCTCTCTTCCCGCGGAGTAAAAGATGTTGCGTTTGACCACCGCTTCGTTCATTGGCCCTTCGCGTAACGAGAGGTAGTACCCGCGAGGTGGTGCGATAATGTCGGCGACGATGTTGTTCTCGCAGCGATTGTTCAGCTTCAAAATAATCCCCTGCGAGGTGCACTTATAGATCAAGTTTTCGGCGATGGTTGTATCCATCTGGCCGCCGTCAGTACGAATTGCCGCCTGCATGATCATGGGCGTGATGAGGTGATGAATGTAGTTTCGGCGGATGACGTTGCCCGCCCCCGCCCCGCGGATGTAGATTCCGTTTCCGTCCCCAAGCATTTCCATCGCATGATGGATCTCGTTGGAATCGATGACGTTGTCGTGTGTGTGAAGATAGGGTCGAACGTCTTCCAATTGCGGTTGTTTGGGCAAGCCTGCAACCTCATACCGCCTGATCGTCCTGCTGAGCTCGCGGCCTCGACGCCGGAAGAAATCGGTCATGCAACCAGAAAGGATGATTCCGGTGTAGGGCGTATGGTGCACCAGGTTGTTCGCGATGCGATTCTCGCCACTTTGCCAGATCATGATGCCAGGCGAGTGCGAATAAATCTGTCCGACATGATGGATCTGATTGTTGGTGACAAGATTCTTCCCACTGACGTCCTTCGTCCCTGGGCCATAGCCGCAAAGCAGGATGCCTGTCCCACCGATGTGCTCGATCAGGTTGCCAGACACCGTGTTCTTCTTGCCGTGTAAATCAATGCGAATCGCTCCGCCACCGCTGTGCGCGAACCGGCAACTTTCGATTCGACAATTCTCAGTCCCCCGCAGTCGAACAAGTGAACCCGCTTTGTCATGCATTTCCCAGTCGTGTTGCAGTCCCGCATCTTCGTCAGCGACCGAGTACCGCTCGCCGTGCATGAATGTCAGGCCTCGAAAGCACAGATTTCGAACCGGCACGTCTTCCGGGCCTTCCTTGTCAATGGCTCCTTCAATGCGGATGAGCTCCATCAGCGTGGGCACCAATACTGGCGAGTCATTTCGCGGCCAGAGGTAAAGTCTCCCCTCTTTTGAATCCAATACCCATTCGCCCGGTTCGTCGAGTTCCTCTAAGACATTTTCGACCCAGCACGACGGCGTTTCCTTCAGGAAATGGAGTCGGTTCATCGCGTAGGTTGCGTTGATCGACGTGCGAGCGATCTGCCTTTGCTCATCGACAGATGCCAGCGGCAGGATGTTCACAATCCAAGCATGGTGCGGCCGAACAACGATTTCGACATCACCGAGATTTGGCCAGTTCCTCAAACGCCCCGCTGGATAGTGAAGCTCGTTTCGACTTCCTCCAGTCAGTGGGATGAAGCCCTTCGACCGAGCTCGCGGGAGCATACCGTCAGCATCAAAAAGTGCATGGAACGGGCGGGGGACTGTAGTGGAATTCGCCAGAGTTCCCGACGGAGCGGCTGGCTTCGCTGAGGTGCTTTCGGGACTTCTGGCGAAGTCCACTACGGCGAACTTAACTTTGTCGACAGCCTTTTTCGGTAACTGTGGCGGCACATCCACCAGCGTATTCCAGTCGCTTATCTCTTGAGCGGAACTAAAGACCGGAGTCTCACCGGGATAGGCAGCGTAGGTGATCGTCGCTTCATTTATCGGGGCATCCTGCACCCCAAACACAACGGTCTTGTTCAGGCGGTAGATTCCCCCGCGAATGAAAACGACGACGTCGCCAGAGCGATTCTTACCGGATTTTCGTACAGCATCACGTGCACGCTGGAGTGTCGCAAATGGCCCGTCCGTTCGCAGACCATTTGGTTCTGATAGCGTCCCCGACCATGTGTCAGAACCTCTGGGCGACACATAAAAGTCGGCGGTTGGCTCCGCCGCTTTGCACAGCCCCGTCGCCAACATTGCGATGGCAAATGGGAGCGTAAGGACTAGTTGTTGGAGGAAACGTTTCGTCATCAGTCCGCCTTTGGCCGAGTCATTTGGTCGTCCGTGGCGCGCTCAGCCATTCGGTCAGCTGAGCACTCAATGAAGCAACCAAATCAGGATGGTCGGCCATGACGTCTCGCTTCTCGTTCGGGTCCGCTTCCAAATCAAACAGTTCCACGGGCTTTCCACCGAGCGCAAGCAACTTCCACTTCCCGCGCATGGCGACTTCGGTCGCGTACGGCTTAGGTTTCGGATAGTGGCGTTGCAAATTCCTGTACAGGTCGAGTTGCCAGAACACGGTCCCCCTCGCTTCGTCGCTCGGCGGGGCTTTACCCTTTAAATGCGGCAACAGGCTCAGCCCATCGATAGGCAGTTCACTCGGCAATTCAACTCCGGCTGCATCGCAGAATGTAGGCAGCAGATCGTTCGTGTGGCCGAACGCCTCCGATGTTTGACCAGCCGGAATCGCAGCTGGCCAACGCACGACCATCGGAACGCGTATTCCACCGTCATGCAGATCGGTCTTACCGCCTTTCAAATCGTGGATAAAACCTTCGTAGGCCGCTCCGTTGTCGCTTGTGAATAGGACGAATGTGTTGTCTGCGATTTCGAGTTCGTCAAGCTTTTTGAGGATCTCGCCAACTTTGGCATCCATGTGCTGCACCATCGACCGGAAGCGATGCTGATCATCACTGATACCGTCTGTGGCGGTGCCGGACCAATGCGGCTCTGGAGCGGGCTCATAGGGTTTGTGAGGGACGAGCCACCACACATTGATAAAGAAAGGCTTTTCCTCGGCGGAAAACCGTTCGATCATCTCAACCGCAAAGTCGCCATTTGCATCAGTGAAGTGCTTGGGATAGTACGAATCGTCGTCGCCGACCCGCATGTCATTCCGAAGAAGGACTGTTCCACCCTGTCGGAACAGCGTTCGCCCTCGGCCCATTCGGCCGCGAAGAGGCTGCTGCTCAATCTGCGTTTGATAACAGTCAAACCCGTGCTGCCGCGGGCCTGGCTGATCCGTGAGCCGCTTTCCGTTTTCGTCGACATGCAGTCCACCCAAATGCCACTTGCCAACATGCGCGGTGTTGTACCCAGCATTCTTCAACAGCTCGGCAACGGTCGTCGCCGATTCCGGTAGCCATCGATTGACGTCATTGAAGTGTTTCGTGATGCCGAATCGCAAGGGATACCGACCAGTCAGCACAGATGCTCGCGTGGGTGAGCACACAGCCGAACCGGCGTAGAACCGCTTGAACTTCATCCCCTCACTGGCGAGACGATCGAGATGGGGTGTCTTGACCGCGGGACTTCCAAAGCAGGTCAGGTCACCGTAGCCGAGATCGTCGGCAAGCAGCAGAATGATGTTGGGACGCTCGTTTGCATACGCATCGCTCGCGCTTCCCATCAAGGCAAGAGGGATGCTGGCAATGGCTAGAGAAAAGATGACGTTTTTCATATGCGGTGTGTTCGGTGAGTAATGCGCGCTCTATTGGGATGACAGCATCGGCTAGGGTACTTTCGGGATGACGATCATTATCGCCGTCGCGCACGAGGAGCCGGGACTGGCGGCTTCGTCGGACGTACCTCTAACGGATCGAAGAACCTCATGTTGTTTCCCACCCGGTCATAGTCGCCGAGGTCTTCACGCATCGATTCGACAAGCCCTAGCAGTCGTTCGACCACTTCAGGATTCCTCGCAGCAACATTGACTGTTTCGCCGAGATCGTTTTCCAGGTCGACCAGAAAGGGTTCATCGAAACCGATCCGATCCTCGGGTGCGATGTGGGTATTGCGACTAAATGGTGCAACTCCGATTGGTTCTTTTTCCCTGGGTAAATGAAGTTTCCACTTGCCCTGACGAACCGCCTGCAGATGGACTCGCAGATAGTAGAAGTACGCCTTTTCAGGATCCGCCTTGTCGAATTCGCCGCGGAAGAGATGCCGAATGTCTTCTCCGTCGATCACTCGATCGGATGGCACATCCGCGCCGGCAAGAGCGGCAAACGTTGGCATGACATCCATGGTCGTGGCGATCGAATCACAAACCGTTCCCGCTGGTACGTTCCCCGGTGCCCAAAGAATCGCGGGGACGCGCACGCCGCCCTCAAACGACGACACTTTGCCGCTGCGAAGCGGTCCGGCCGACCCACCATGATCACGCGGCAGATGTCCGTCGGCATGGTTTTTATTCTTGATTAGCCAGGGACCGTTGTCGCTTGTGACAAGAACATAGGTATTCTCAGCGAGATTCAGCTCGTTGAGCGTGTCCAGGATCCTGCCGACATTGAAATCGATCTCTTCAATGACGTCTCCGTACAAACCGCGAGAGCTTTTCCCTTTGAATTCTGGCGATGCATCCAACCGCGTATGCGGCATGGAATGAGGAATGTAAACAAAGAACGGCTGGTCTTGATTTTTTTTGATAAACGCGATGGCTTCATCGGTGTAACGCTGAGTCAACGTTGCCAGGTTCGTCGCTGGTTCGATCAACTTTTCGTTGCGGTAAAGATTCGCAATGCGGTCGTTGCTGGTGGGTGTTCCGTAGAAGTAATCAAATCCCTGGCGGGTCGGGAAAAGATCCATAAAGAAATCCGACTGAGAATGTTTCGCCAAATCCCACTTGCCAAAGCAGGCGGTCGCGTACCCCTTCGTCTTCAACACTTCGGCGATGGTGATCTCGTCCTCGTGTAGAATCGGATGGACTTGCTTTGTGTGGCCTCGCTCGGCAACACGCATCGGATAGCAACCGGTCATGAGTGCGGCGCGGGACGGTCCGCAAATGGGCTGAGCGTAGAAGCTGGTGAACTTCATTCCCTCAGCGGCCATCGAGTCTAACCGTGGAGTTCGAATGTCGGGTGAACCGAAGCAGCCAACATCCTGATAGCCCTGATCATCGGTGAAGATGATGACAAAGTTGGGTTGCTCAGCAGCAGAACACGTAGTGGACTTCGCCAGAAGTCCCAAAACAATCAACGTAGTGGACTTCGCCAGAAGCCCCATGATGAACCACCTAATCATTCACTTTCTCCAGCTTCCGGAATTCTGGCGAATTCCACTACGAGACCATTCTTGCGCAGATACGAGACCGTTCGGTCAAATCGCATCCAGAAATCTGATTGAAACGGATTTAGCTCCGGATACCCGGGGACCAAACATCCGGAATAGGGATAGTTGGTGTATCCGTCGAGCGGAACCAGCTTCGCTCGCTCGGGATTGCGAGCGAGATAATCACACGTTTCGACGAACACTGCTTCCTGCCGTTCTTCGGGTTGTAGCACATGATCATACGCTTGATCCTGCAGCTCAAAATCGATTGTTCGCAATGATTGGTTCAGCCTTGTTCGGAAGTGTTTCATCGCAAGCTTCTGATCGGAGGATTCGAGAATCCCTAACCACATCAGGTGAATGTGATCCGGCATCAGACAAAAGATTGGGCAAGCAATCGCGTAACGAAACAGCGAATGAGTGAGCAATTCTCGAAAGTGAAAGTAGAACTTCGCATCCAACCAACCTGTTCGACGATCCCGCATCGTCATCGCCCAATGCACCACGGCATTGCCTCGGTAGGCATTGGCGTCCAGTCGACGCAAATGATCTCGTTTGCTCATGACAAGGGCACCTGAACGTAGCGGACTTCGCCAGAAGTCTTGACTCATCGAAACGTATTGGGCTTCACCAGAAGCCCAGGTTCACTGAAACGTGGGGGGCTTCGCCAGAAGCTCGGGGGCTCTTCGAAACGTAGTGGACTTCGCCAGAAGTCCAGAAGCAAGAAAAGCGACGGAATGCGGGCCAGGAATCCTGGCGAATTCCACTACTTCATGGCGGGTTCTCGCAGCTTGGTTCCGTTGGTCGTGAGCACCTGGAAGTGGTGAATCCCGACTTTCTGGCCGTCGGTGTACTGCCACACTACTTTCTTATCGCGTGTCACCTCGAACAGCTTCGGGGCGTGAGGATCGGCACGTCCAGCGGCGTAGCTGGTGATGACGATGTTTCCATTGGGCAGCACCTGAGCACCACAGGGATCTTGCAACCACTCACCAGGCAAATCGTCGTTGGTCAACTTCCAAACGACATTTCCCTCGCGGTCAAAATCAACGACTCGGTTGCCGTGAGTGCAGCAGACAAGCGTCTGGTTATCGCCATGTCGGATCGCGGTGAACGGCCAAGTATGAATCTTGTGCTGAGTATCACCTGAGACGGTTGTGTCGAACTTCCGCAAGACATTGCCGTTCGGGTCATATTGAAAAACAGCAAAATCAAGCAGATGCGGAACAAGGTAGGTTCCATCTTCGACCTTGCGTGCCATGCGCGTCTGCATGTGATGATTCTCCGTTTGACACGCCAATGGAAATTCAACCAAGACCTTCCCGTCCGGACCAAGCTCGATCAGACGTGGTCGGTCTCCCGCTTCCGTGATGACCAAGTTGCCGTCCGGGGTCGGCTGAGCACTGTTGACCTCGCTTTGCGTGCCTTTCCAAAGCAGTGTTTCTGTTTCGTCCGGATCAATTTGGACGACAGCTCCACCCTTGTACCGTTTGGATTTACTGAGCGTCAGAATGATCGTGCCGTCCCCGAGGACATAGCCGTCTCGCGTGGCCGCCGGATACGTCCAACTCTTCGTGCCATCCGCTTTCATAATGTAAGTGTTCTTGCCACATGCTAAAAAGCTGTGTGTGGTGTCTTGAGCAATCACACCGACTGCGAAGAAAGACAAAGCGATCGAAGAGACCATTTGCAACAGGATTTGATTCAGCCTCCTCGCGTCAGGAAGACTCATTGAACGGAACGCGGAGGAATTCATGGAAGACTTTCTTTCAAAGTGGGATGGGGTGAAAATCTTGGCGGTTTTCGATGCAGGGTGGGATAAAAGTCTTGGCAGCTTCTGCTGTGGAATGCGCCGAAAGTCTTGACGACTTTCGCTACGGAATGAGTTGAGAGTCTTGGCAGGATGTCACGACGGAATGCTTCGGAAGGACAGGCGACTTTCGCTACGAGTTGACGCTTGGCCTCACGGGAAAGCGACAATGCACCGAACCCGTTACTGGAGAGGATCGGGACATCCATTCCCATGCCATCGAGCCTTCTCAATGTGATCAATCATTTCCTCGGTCCTCTCCGGTGTTTGATCGACGATGGTGCGGAGCCTGGCGCCTGTCCTTCTGTGTCAACGAACGGTCGTAGACTTTCCCCGGCCGGACCGGCTCGTGAGCCTCGGATGCGTACTCGACCAGTTGTTTGAGAACCCCAGGATGCTCGTCGGCGACGTTGTTCTTTTCTTCGACGTCGCTGGACAGATCATAAAGCTCCCAATCCGCTTTGGCGGCTCGGTAAGCCTTCCACTGATCCTTCCGCACGGCTCGTTGGTTACCGTATTCCCAGTAGAGAGTCTGATGAGTTTCTTGCCCCTTCTCATCGAGCAGAGTTGGAAGAAACGAAACGCCATCCGTTTCTGGGCAGGTGGTGTCGGTTAGCTCAGCCAGTGTTGGCATGACGTCTTGAAAACACAACAAATGATCGGACACGTTGCCCGCTTTCACACGCCCTGGCCACCGCACCAAGTACGGCACTCTCAGGCCGCCTTCATAGAGCGAACCTTTGCCAGCACGAAAACGTTCGCCCGTCTTGGGATTCAGGTTGGGAGCAAAGAATCCATGCGGCCTTTCGTCTGTTTTGAAGTAGTCTTGTCCGCCATTGTCGCCGCACAAAAAGACGATGGTGTTTTCGTCGATCTCCTGCTCGCGTAACAGATCTAGTATCTCGCCAAGTTGTCGATCCACTAAATGCAGGAACGCCGCATACACTCGTGCATCGCGATCTGTTTTCTGGCCCGCCGTCCATGGCTTGTCTTTAAAAAGCATCCAAGACGGGTCATCTTCGTCGATCCCCCAAATCCCATGCGGCGGTGTCCAGGGCAGGTAGCAGAAGAACGGCTTGTCACGATTTCGTTGAATGAACTTCTTCGCTTCTTCGAAGATAACCAATTGAGCATGGGTGTCACCTTCATAGAACGATTCACCTGGATTGCCGGGGAGCAGAACTTCTTGGCTGTTGCGGATCAAATACTGTGGGTAGAACGTGTGAGCGTGAACTTGGTCGTAGTACCCAAAGAACTCATCAAAGCCATGCTCTTCGGGGATCCCCGATGTCCCGCGACCTCCGATGCCCCATTTGCCAAAGCCACCGGTGACATAGTCCGACTCCCGAAGCATGGTCGCGAGCGTTGGCTCGTCGGCTCGGATGGGTGAGAAGCCATCGTTGACTCGCATGGACGTGTGCCCGGAGTGCAACCCAGTCAACAACACGCAACGTGTCGGTCCGCACACCGGGGCGCCCGCGTACGCGTTGGTGAAACGCATGCCTTCACGAGCAAACTGATCAATGTTTGGAGTCAACAGCTCCGGGTGCCCCATATGCCCCGATTCGAAATAGCCCCACTCGTCCAACATCAAGTAGATGATGTTTGGCTTTTCATTGGCACGAGCATTTCCGATGAAACAAGCCAGCGATAGGGCAACGAACGTCAACCATCGCGAGAGGAATTGGATTGGCAAGGTCTTCACTCACTGTCAAAGTCATGTACGGGCACTCTTCGATTCCCTCGCGAAGATGCCGGGGCCCCAACACTGATGCCGGGACCCTGTCGCTGATGCCAGGCGACAAGGTGACATGAGCATACCTCCCGCCGAATTGCCGCGAAGAGATCATCGTCGATAAAGCAACACGCTTTTCCAGGACGAAACGCAACGCGACGCCAACGATTTGCGACACGATGGCAGTATGGAGACAGCCACAAGAGGGCATGTCGCCTCGTGATGGCTGTTCTGCAAGTGTCGGTTCGTTCAAGAAAGCCAGCCACTGCGATCACTCTTCGAACACCATCGACTCAGTCTTGGCGCCGAGTTTCGACAACGTCTCTTTCAGTTCATTCACCATGGCGGGCGGACCGCAGAGATAGAACGGCTGCGAGAAATCGTCCACACGTTTCTGCAACCACTGTTGATCGATTCGCCCCTGTTCGTAATCGCGGTGCTGTTCCTGCGTCAACGTGCAAACGACGGCATGGCCCAAGATCCGAAACAGCTCGCCTTGCAAGAAAACGTTCTGATGTTGCTTGTTGGAAAAAAACAATCGATTCCCCTCCAGTTCCCCATCTCTTTCAAGCTGTCTGAGAATCGAAACGAAAGGCGTGATACCAGCACCGCCCGCGATGAAGACACCGGGGCCTTGATACTCGATCGTGCCCCACGGATCACCAAAGATCACTCGGTCATTCACCTCGATTTCGCGACCAAGATGTTCCGTGACACCTTCGTGTTCAGGAAACTCCGCTGTCGGGTACGACTTGATGATGAATTCCAACCGAGGGTTGTTGGGCAGGCTGGTGATCGTGAAGGGACGTTTCTTCTCGCGATAGCCGACTTCGTCGATGGACAGCTCAACAGCTTGCCCCGGCCGAAACTCGAACCCTTCCGGTTTTTCAACCACGTAAAGGTTCACGTGCTCGGCCAATTGCTCGCGATGCAACACGCGTCCTCGATGTTTCCCGTAACTGTCCCAATCTGTCGTGCCGCTTTGTGGTTGAGTCTCTGCGGTGCTCATGTTCGTTCCTTAGTGAGTAGAGGTTCTTTAGCAAACGCCTTCGCAGAGAGCCGCGAAAAGAATGCCAAACCCCAAGGAGCGATCCACCAAAAACCCATCCGTAGCGAATGTCGCCAAGACTTTCGTCGCACCATCCGTACCGAAAGTCATCCAAACCCTCGACGCCCCAACCGTAGCGAAAGTCGTCAAGACTTTCGTCGCACCGTCCGTAGCGAAAGTCGTCAAGACTTTCGACAAAACAAACCTAGAAAATGTCGTAAAGACATTCGTCCACTCAACATCTCTCCGCAAACGCTCAGCAATTCTCCCGACTTCAAAACCAAGCCTCGACGCACCACTCGCAACAACTGCGAGACACCGCAACGCGATCTGAATGGAGGGCCGCACACAACGGATCATCGACTTCCAATCCGTGCCGGTGTTCAGCTTCCTAGCATGTCGCATCAGCGATTGCGCCACCGCATCGCGATCATCTCAAGTGCGATCGAACCCGTCCCATCAACTTTTCTGCGAGCCACCATGTCCACAACCGAATCAAAATGTCCATTCCCTCATGGTGGCTCGTCCAAACCCGTTGACATGGAAAACGGTGGACATGACACCACGACCAAGGTCACCACGCGAGCCGCAACCACGGGAGCCTGCCCGTTCCGCGGGACGCGCATCGGTGGCGCCATCGGATCGGAACCTCAACTGGATCACTGGTGGCCCAACCGATTGAAAGTCGAACTGCTGCACCGGGATCCCATCCAAGCCAACCCCCTTCGTGATTTGAACTACCAGCAGGCTTTCAGCGAGATCAATTACGACCAACTCAAAGCCGACATTCGCCAGCTTCTCCGAACGTCAGTCGATTGGTGGCCGTGCGACTATGGCAATTACGGACCACAAATGATCCGTATGGCGTGGCACTCCGCCGGAACGTATCGCATTGCCGATGGCCGCGGCGGTGCGGGCGGCGGGATGCAGCGGTTCGCTCCCATCAACTCCTGGTGGGACAACGGCAACACGGACAAATCACGTCGCTTGCTCTGGCCAATCAAACAAAAATACGGAGCCAAACTCAGTTGGGCGGACCTGATGATTCTGACCGGCAATGTCGCGCTCGAAGACATGGGCTTCCGGACATTTGGTTTTGCTGGCGGACGAATCGACCAGTGGGAACCCGACTCGGCAACCTACTGGGGTCCCGAAGGCTGGGCCGGCGACGACCAGGTTGGACATCCGGACGAGATGGTGACGCTCGACGAGCGTTGGGAAGGCGATCCCAAACAAGAGCACTGGGACCTTGAGAACCCCGTCGCGGCAACTCACCAAGCGATCATCTATGTCAATCCAGAAGGCCCCGATGGCAACGGCGATCCGATGGACAGCGCTCGCGAAATTCGTGAAAGCTTCGCACGGATGGCGATGAACGATGAAGAAACCGTGGCACTGATTGCGGGCGGTCACGCCTTCGGCAAGTCGCACGGAATGGTCAATCCGGCCGAGATCGGTGCCGCACCGGAAGCCGCTTCCATGAAAGAGATGGGACTTGGTTGGAATAACCCGGTTGGTACCGGCAACGCCGAGTACACAATGACCAATGGCATCGAAGGGTCTTGGACATCCAACCCAACTCAGTGGGACAACGAGTACCTGCAAAACCTCTTCACCTACGAATGGAAGAAGACGGAAAGCCCCGCCGGTGCTTTGCAGTGGACTCCGGTGGAAGACGACGCACGCACGACGCCGGATGCCCACATCGAAGGCAAGCAGAATCCGTTGATGATGATGACGTCCGACATTGCACTGAAAGAAGATCCCATCTATCGCAAGATCTGCGAACGCTTTCTAGAAGACTTCGATTACTTTGCAGATGCGTTTTCGCGAGCTTGGTACAAGCTGACTCACCGTGACATGGGACCGGTCGATCGATACGTCGGCCCGGAAATTCCCGACGAACTGTTGCCTTGGCAAGATCCAGTGCCGTCGCTGGATCACGAAACGGTTTCCTCGGACGATATCGCCGCTTTGAAAACCAAAGTGCTCGGCAGTGGTTTGTCCGTATCGCAATTGGTCTCGGCCGCGTGGGCCTCCGCATCCACCTACCGCGACAGCGACAAACGCGGCGGTGCTAACGGAGCCCGCGTACGGTTGGAGCCTCAGATCAACTGGGAAGTCAACAACCCCGCACAGCTTAAAGAAACGCTCGCGACACTCGAATCAATCCAACAACAATTCAACGAGTCACAAACCACCGACAAGAAGATTTCCATCGCGGATCTAATTGTATTGGCAGGTTGTGCGGGAATTGAAAAAGCGGCCCAGGACGCGGGCATCGACGTCGAAGTCCCATTCGTTCCCGGACGAATGGACACGACGCAGGAATGGACGGACGAAGCGAGCTTTGAGTGGTTGAAGCCCGTCGTGGATGGTTTCCGCAACTATCGAAACGACCAAGTGACCTACAAAGTCCCGCCGGAGCATTTGTTCTTGGACAAGGCTCACTTGCTGAAGCTAACCGCGCCCGAATGGACGGCGCTGTCCGGCGGGCTGAAGGTGCTGAACGTCAACCATGACGGCTCCGCACACGGTGTGTTCACCGAAACACCAGGCCGCCTTACCAACGACTTCTTCCGAGTCCTAACATCCATGGAAGTTCAGTGGGAACCGCAGAGCGATGACGAACTGTTGTTCGACATCAAAGATCGCGAAACCGGCGAGACCAAATACACAGCCACACGATGCGACTTGGTGTTCGGCAGCAACGCTCAACTCCGCCAAGTCGCCGAGGTCTACGCCGCCGACGATGGCCACGAACGTTTGGTCAACGACTTCGTCCAAGCATGGCACAAAGTCATGATGCTCGACCGGTTCGATGTGCCCGAAGAGCGAGCTCAAGCAATGTCCATTTGCTAACCCGAATGCCTTGCCTCGCAGCAAACGATTGACCGCCTCCCCGAGTGTAACCCCCAGCGTGAGATACTTTCGGGGTTCTCTCTTTCCTAAACCCCGACCCCAAAACACCTTACGAAATCAGAGGCCGTTCCGGCTAAAAACGGCACAAACGTCACTCGTAGGAACCAAAACAAGAGACGCGATAGGCAATCGCCAGTTCCACCTCGCTAACCAACAACGAACGGTTCGCGGCGATACATTCGCGAAGCGTCAGTCGCGTGTAACCACGATCGAACGTCCAGTGGTCTGAAACCAATTACTCGTTGTCATCAAGATCCGAAGTTGATTTGGCAACGCGCAGAGCCTCGCTGGACACATACCTCTGACCCATCGTAAACGCGGTCGGTTTGCCCGATTTCGATCTTTTATCGTTCGGTATCGGATTATCCAATACGAGAGTGTCTGGTGAGTCCGGCGCTGATAGCAGCAGGATTTTAAATCGTTCACCTTCAGGTCGGTATCCTTCTTCAATCAACTGATTGACCAACTCAGCCAACGGCGTTTCAGCAGAGCCTTTTGTCATGACCACATCGTCGTAGGAAGCGATGACCTTTGGCACCAGCGGGTAAATGACTCCTTTGGAATAGAAACCAATCCGGCTTACTAGCTGAAATGAACGGTTTGGTTGACAAACGTATGCATGCAGCTTTTCGTATTCTGGCCAAGCATTCCGAGCAGCAACGATGACTGTGTCATTCAAACTCGCGGTGAGCCCTTCGGCCTCAAGCATGGACTGCAGCTCACGCAAAAGAAACGCTTCACGTTCGGAGACAACTTCCTTCGGGTCCTCGAGAAGCTCGTTGATTGCTTGATCCAGCATTGTGAATGAAGCCCAGGCGACCCGATCGTCCTCCACGGAGTCCAATGCCCTTGGGCGAACATCGTCAGGGGTTAGCACGAGAAGCAAAAGATTGGATTCAGTAGCTTCATCCAGCCGCTTCAGATGCCGAACAAGCTGGTCGCGGCGAACCGTGTTCCGCTGAATCTTTGTTTCGATAAGCAATCTTAAACTGCTCTGAATGATCGCATCCGGAACTCCAGCCGCGCCTTTAGAAGGCTGGTTTTCAAAGCGAATCAATTGAAACTCTGACTGCTCCAGCAGGGCACCGACCAGCCTCTCCATCCGATCAATCGAAAGTGAACGAAGTACCGCGAGGCATGAAGCGGTGACTCGGTTTTCGCCAGTAGAGTAAGTGGAAAAAATGCTGGTCATTGGATTTGGGTGCCGTTGTTATGCAAACAGTTGTCTAGGTAGACGCTATGACGGCCAACTCAAGCTTACACGCTTCTAAGTGTGGTCGAAGCGCGGCTTCCAGCTTGATCATATGATCGACCATTTGTTCTTGAATCGCTGGCCAAGCCGTTTCGTCGCTGCGATAGCCACCGCTCGCCATGTTTGATGCAATTCGACAACTGCGTTTCTCATTGAGTCTTTGCCATGAAAGGGAACCGCCAAACTGTTGCTCGATAGCGTCCTTTCGTTCTTGAAGCCAATCAAAAATCTGCTTATTCACTCCGTCCTGGCCGGCGCCGCGATCGATGTAGAGTTCTGCCGTGGTGTCATCTTTACGGATCACATAGTTGAAGCCCAATCCCCGAATCCCAGAGCCAGCGCCCACCCATGCGTACTCTCCCGGCGAGATGTTGGCATGCAGTTGAGTGCGACTTGATGCATGTCGGAGAAGTTGTTGCCAGAACTTGTACCGAATGCTGTATCGCTCAGCTCGCTCTTGCCTGCCTCGTTGCTCCTTCTCTCGAACCTGGACCTGATATTCCGCCGCTTCTGGAAGCGGAATCACCTGCTGGACGTCAAGGAGCAGTCGTTCACCATCTTTGTATGGCCGCATACGAACGCAGCGGATGTCAATTCCGCGACCGTTGAGCCACATAACCGCCGTCGTAAGCTCTTTTGAGAACTCAGCGGACGCGAGCACGATGCGCACATCCTGGGCAAAGTCATCCTCGTCCTCTGACTCCCACCCTAAGAAATCCAGAAGGCTCGACCTTGGATCAATTGTTTCGTTGATCCGTTGGAGGTAACGACCGTAGATCTCCACTACCTTGTCAAAGGTCAACGTCGAAATCATGGCGGCATACCGAATGGCCTGCAGTTCCATGTGTCCGCCGTCTTCGGTTCGCTTCAGTTCGATAACGACCAAGTTTGCGTCTCGGTCAATAGCCAGCAAGTCGATCCGCCGACGCGAATCATCCCACTCCCCAAACTCTTCACTGACAACCAAGGTGTCGGGCGCGATTACGTCAATCTGTTTCCGCAGCAAACGCTGAAGGTCTCCTCGCTCAGTGACCCCCACATCGCTAAAGGTAGTCTCGGTGATCTTGCGTATTTCGTGATCGCAAAGCTCAAAGATAGGCATACTGACTTGACTGTGAGGAAATTGGCGTTGAGGCTGGAAGACTATGATTATATCCGTACCAACTTCTGCCTGTGGGCCGACTCCAGAACTCCCGAAAGTTGATGCGAACTTCGAAAACCGGCCTTCATATTTCGGTCTGTGTGAGGTAACTGTTAAGCATCCCCGAAAACGAACGACCGGAGACAAAGAATGCTACCAAGGACAAGCGACCAAGCTCTTGAACTCCTGCGAAGAGGATTTCCCGGATGCGACATCGAGGTATGCGACTGCCACGAGCTAAATGACGGAACCATCGAAGAAGCCGGAATGGTAACATCATACAACCATAAAATCGCTTCCTTTGCTCTGCTGTACTCTCCGAGAGATCCAGAAGTCGTAGCTGAAATCAGACTTGGAATGGTTGGTCGCTATTGCGGAACCGTAGAAGAGCAACATGCTTTTCAACGCAACCGCTAGGTATCTGCGACCGCGAAACTAGCAGAGGCCGTATCTGTCGCCGGATTTCGTAAACAGCTTTCGAGGCGATGCGGCCTTTGACTGATTCTCGACGCAATGCTTGTTCAGTTGCGCACGCAAAATGGCGAAGGGGTCTTTGGCTTTGAACTCGTAAAGCTGCTTGGAATTGATCGAATCGTAGATTTCCTTCGCCGTCATAGGAGCTTTATTCGCTTCGAGCACCGTCACCACTACGTCTGCAATTGATTCTCGCGCCATCAGGATTTTGCCTCACAGGTTAATGCGACAAGGTCGCCAATATTCTTAATCTTGTTTGGAGTCGCCAAGTAACTGATCCCGCGGTGAAGGTGCAAGCGAAACTGCGCTGCAGCAACCTCGTCGTCAGGATCCAGTCCATCTTGCACGCAGCGTTCTCGCACCAAAGCCGCGTACAACTCGTAGTTGTCGCCACCAAACGTCTCCCAGGTCATCTCGACGTTGCTGTCGGCCGGGATCTCGACAGGAGTTGGAGGCGTTGGCTCCTTGAGCGAAACGCACAACGCCCATCGGCAAAGAACGTTCCAGTTCTGAATGCCAGTTCGAGTCTTCAGCCTGATCAGCTGGTCGCGTGCCTGAGAAGAGAGTCGTATCTGTTTTACAAACATCGATTAATTGCTCCCTACGCCGACTGCTTCTGCTTCCCAAAAGTACCCTTCGGTCGCTTCGGTGAACTGCTTCTTCTCGTTGTAGTCGAGATGGTAGGCATGCGAGAGGTGCGGAGAAAGCGTCTCGTAGTACTCTTGGTCAACTTCAGTGTCCGTCGACAAGATAATGACTTGGTGGCTGGCATTCGGGAAGTACCGCTCCACAAGGTGATTGCGGTGGGTCGCGTCGAGTCGAGCCATCGGCGTGTCGACGATGGATGGAAGCGGGCGAGCGGATGCTCGCGCCAATCCCCAGAGCACAGAGACAGCGAAGATTTGTTTCTCGCCCTCGGACAATCGTTCTTTGGAAATCGAAGTCCCATCCGCTGCGAGCAGTGAAATCGAAAACGACTCCGGATCAATTTGAACCGACTCGACCAGAGTTTTTTTGCGAAGCAGGAACCGAAACGACTCCGTAACGTACGAGGAGAGTCGATCAATCTTTGCCGCGGAGGCCCGCGCCAGAAATTGTTTCATGATCTCTTGCGTCTTGCTCGCAAGCTCGGCCATTCGAGCCGATTCCTCAACCTTGAAAACCTCGTCTTTGAGCAGGCGACTTCGCATGGAATCAAGTGACTTTTGCGCAGACTCCATTTCCGACTTTGCGCGATCTAGTTCCTTCTGTAACTTCCGAACTTGATCCTCGAGAGCGCCCGCTTCCTTCGCCTTCTCGGTCAGAGTCTCGGCAACGCCTTTGATTGCATCTTCTTCAGGCGTCGCGGCTATGGATCTAGATACAGCCTCCATATCATGGATGACCTGGTTCAATTCTTCGACTAGTCCCGCAGCCGATTCCTTTTCCTCACGCAAAACCGTTTCGAGAAGGTTGCTTAGGCGTGCACGGGCACGATCAGACAGCCTATGCCTGGGGCTGGTGTCGCCTTCGAACAAACGTCCCTGCCTATCCGCCGCCAGGATCTCATCCACCGTTTGAAGATGAGCCTCAGACAGCTCAGCGGATAGCGACTCCATGATCTGGCGGTCACGGTCTTCTAGCATTTCATGTACGACGCGGGATCTCGCCGACTGACTCTCGGATGCGTCTTGCCGTTGAGCCTTCTCAAGCAAGTGGCGAACGAGCGAAATCGGAAGACTGCCCGTTGCAGATTGAACGAGTTGGGTCTTCAACTCAGCATCGCGAACCTTCAAATCATTCGCAGCCTTCTGCTGGTCTTCCCTCTTGTCCCAGTGTTCACCACCGACTTTTGCAAATGCCTTCTTCGCCCGACGCACCTCTTCCTGAGCACGCTGACGCTCGTTCTCAGCAGTAGCGAGTTGTGCCTTCAGTTGCTTGGTCGCTTCGTCCCGCTCGCCAATCAGCTGCTCGAGCTCGTCGATCTTGGTGGAGTCCGCATCCGAAAGCGAAGACTCTTTCACCAGACGCGATTCAAGTATCTTCGAGTCCGCGATCAACCTTTCGGCCAAGTCCAGTCCGAGTAGAGCCTTTACGGCGGTCCCCAGTGCCTCATTGCTGGACGAATCTTCGGCGAGGAACCGGATTTGTTCTGCATCGAAGAAAAACAATCGGGAAACGCCGATGGGAATGATCTCTTCGACGACTGTGTTCCAGTTATCGCTTAGCCACTTATCGCGTTCGCCATCACGATACACTTCGAGTTTTTCGCGAACGGTTGCTCCTGCGCCGTGCCAACGGCGGCTCACTTCGTACAAATGCTCTTTGCCGTCCGAAGCATACCGGAAGCTCAGTCCCACTGATGCTCCATCAGCCGGATCTACGTTGCGGTGAATGCAATCACGCAAGAATTGTTCGTATGGCTGGCTATTCCGTTTCGAGCACCTTGCGCGCTGGCCATACAAAGCCAATTGAACGGCATCGAGAATCGTGGTCTTTCCTCCGCCATTGATTCCGCCGAACAACACCACCGGGCGCAGCTTTCCATGTCGACGAACGGGAGCCAGGTTGATGACCTGCTCACCTCCGTACAAACAGAAGTTGAATAGTGTTAGTTCTTCCAGAATCACTTGATGCCCTTGGCTAGATAATGATCTCTTCCGTGATGTCATCCTCGCCAAAAAGCTCTAGCTGAGGTGTATGCGTTGCTTCGTCCTTCTTGCCTTGCGCCTCGTCGAGACGTCTTTTTTCTTCCCGCTTCAGGCGAATGGCTTCATCCTCGTCAGCGAACTGACTCGCTTTCAGTCGGTCAACCAGCTCGTCGTAAACTCCTGCCCGGCGGGTCATGCCTCGATACTGCCGTTCTACATCCAGCAAGTCAGCCTGCAACCGAAACATTCGTTCGTCGCCGTCACACACGTCTGCCAGGATCTCCCAATCTTCTGCTCCGAGAAGCTTGTCATCAGCCGGCGGAATGGGGAACTCCTCTCCCATGACTTCCTGATAGATCGTTGGCAGCGAGTCGTCGAACTCATGCTTTTCATCAAGCCAGATACGTCGGATCTCTTGCAATTCGGCCATCGATATAAGCTCGAGCTTTGCTACCTCTTTCGGCCCAAGTTCCCGGATCTGCTTTTGAATCTCGAGTACTCGCCGCACCCAGTGTTCACGGAACGCTTTCGTGTAAGGCCCAGGAATAGTGGCGTCCTTAAATAGCATCACACGCCCGTCGATACGACGATAATCGCGCCGCGAGCGCTCGATCTTTCGCAAGTCGTCGTCGGAGAGTTTGTCTCGACGTTTCTTGCCGATCTTCTTGCGTTCCGCAGGGCCGATCCCCTCTTCGATACACGCCAATTCGTTGCGCAGCTCCAACAAAGGAGCCATCCACTCCTTTTCTTGGTCGTTCTTGATCATCGCCTCCATGGAGCGATCTTTGTCAACAACGGTGCAGACCCAGCATCCGAATCGACTGCTGCCACAACTTGGTGTAGAGGTGTCAACGACCAACGGGCACTCGTTGTCTTCCGACGCACCTTGGTACATGCCGAGCAGCGATTTGTTGGTATGTCCCCACGGGTTCTTTACTTGCATGAGGAACAACCAGACATCGTCATTGGTCCAATCTTCAATCGGTGTGAAGACACGAGAGTTTGGCAAGCTCGTATTCACTGACAATCGTTCATCGAGGAATGCACCACGTGACTGCTCCTCCGCCTTGCTCATATTGCGGGCGCGACGCTGGCTCTCCGCCTTCCGCGTGCCAAGCACCAGCAATGCTTCACCGTTCTCTCGAATCACATTTCTGATGAAATTGTTCGACGGATTGATCTTCATACGTGATGTACACCAACGGAATTGGTTCGTTGGCTTGGGATATCCCTTGCCGATGAGATTCACCCAAAACGTATCGACTGTCGCGGGAGACAGTTTGTGGGGCGTAATGGGCACCTCCTGCTCAGCAGCTGCCTTGCGCATCTTCGCATGCGAGTCATCGACCCAAAGCGAAACGATCGGCTGTTCCACAAGGGTATCAGTTGAGATGACGTGAATTTGCTTCTTTCGTTTTGCAGGCGGAATCTCTTTGATTGCCAGCCAGACAAGTTGCAAGACCGCGCTGGAGTCCTTGCCGCCGCTGTAGCCGATCACCCAAGGGATCTGATCCCAGAGGTAGAACTTACGAATCTCCTCGCAGATTCGATCGACGGTTTTGCCTAGTCCATCCGTCTCGAAAGCTGACTGCTGTTTAGGCGGCTTTGTCTTTGCCACGTTGTTCCCTCCTGAAGTCCTGTTCCAGCTGTTGCTCTTCTGCGGTTAGTTTCATCCCGAGATGTTTCTTAATAAAATTGGCACACAGTGCCACGTTGACCGTCTTCTTGGATAGTCTGCCAGCGTTCATCGCTCGGCCATCCCAATGAGAACTGCCGCGACTCCAATCGAGAGAGTCGAGCTTTTTGAGCTTGGACTTCCATGCACGCGAGTTCTTGGCCAGGAGTTGATTTCCGACTCTGGCGAGTGCAGAAAGGGCCAAGGTATGTGCGTGAATAAAATCGCGTCGCAATTCAGCTGGGCTGGCTTTCCGTTCTTTCGCCAACTGCCATTCGGGGACGTAACCCGAGACAGTCGTCCAAAACTCAGCTGCAAGATCGATCTTCTTCTCGACGGTCGGCAATTCGAGCCCATTGAGTAGGGTTCGCGTTGCACTGTAGATCCCGCTCAATGTAAACAATTTTAGCGATCTGTTCGAGATGCTGGACCTCTCCAGCTCCGTAAGTCCCACGAATACCGGCACTTTAGACGCTAAGGCCTTGGCGATAATCGAGTCTTCTTCGCGGTCATCGTAAAGAATGCCCAGAGACTTGGTCGGGCGGACAGCGTGCCTGTTCAAATCCGCGAACATTTGCTGCGAGCGCTCCAGCCCAACATCCATAAAGAAAACGACCGAAATCGTCTCATCCCCCAGGTCGGGGTTCTCGCGGAGAGCCGCCTCGATCGCAGCCCTTCGGTGCTGGCCATCATTGATGATGAAGCGAGCGTTCATCGGAACACGCAATCGCCCCATCGTTCGCTCCGTCTTTTCCTCCCCCATCGCATCGAATTTGACCTTACCATCGATCGAGGCCGTTAGCGCTGAGAAGATATAGTCCTTAGGGTTGGCCAACAGATACCGAGCCATTTCCGGAATCCGCGATTTGTTCAGAATCCTCTGCGCTCGGAGCTCGGGGTTGAGCTCGTCCTCGTCAAAGAGGAAAATGCGAGGAATCAGGCGCAAAGGACACATCGAGATGTAGTACTCACGCCCTGCCTGAATCCCGCGAATCGCGGGGAAGTTGTATTCAAAAGCGGGCATTCCATTAGCTCCACCGAGTAAGTTTGGAAGTTTCTTGGCCAACTTTGGAAGTGACCTATTTAACTTCCATCGGATTAATTTGACTTCCGGCTTAAAGCAAACCCATCAGACAGTCCGAAAATGCCACCCGTATACCTGGACTACAACGCAACGACGCCATTGGACCCTCGAGTCTTCGAGGTGATGAAAGAGTGGTACCTAGGACCGCCCGCAAATGCCGGCAGCCGAACACACGTCTATGGGCAGCGCGCCAAAGAAGCTGTTGAGAAAGCGCGGTCGCAGGTTGCTTCAGTTATCGACGCGAAGCCTGAAGAAATCATCTTCACCAGCGGTGCGACAGAGAGTAATAACATTGCGATTATTGGGCTGGCCGAACATGGAGAACGAACGGGACGCAAGCACATCATCTCAACTGCGATCGAACACAAAGCCGTTCTCGAACCGCTTGAGCATCTCGCGAGTCGAGGTTTCGAAGTTGAGTTGGCGCCGGTGAATTCGGGTGGCTATGTTGAGCCCGATGAGATTCGCAAGCGTTTAAGAAATGACACGCTGCTTGTCTCCGTCATGCACGCGAACAACGAGACTGGTATCCTTCAACCTGTCGTTGAGATAGGTGACCTTGTAGCTGAATTAGATGCCTACTTCCATGTCGACGCTGCACAATCATTTGGAAAAGAAATCGACGAACTGCGAGAAGTGGAAGCAGATCTGATTTCTATCAGCAGTCACAAAATCTTCGGACCTCAAGGTGCCGGCGCACTCTTGGTGACCAGGGCATCGGGCTGCACCATTCCATTGAAGCCGTTGCACTTTGGAGGTGGTCAAGAACGTGGCTTACGACCTGGGACTATTCCGACGCCGCTCATAGTGGGACTAGGAGAAGCCGCATCACTTGCCGTCATGGAGCAAGCATGCCGCAAACAACAGTCGCTGATCTCCCGCCGCGAAGTCCTTCAAGCATTTGCAAGACTAGACCACAAAGTGAACGGCGATCCGGAGCGGTGCCAACCCCATGTCGTAAATCTAAGGCTGAAAGGAATTGACAGCGAAGCTGTAATGATGGCCTTACGTGAAGTAGTTTCAGTCTCAAACGGTTCGGCATGTACATCCTCAAGCTATCAGCCAAGCCACGTCTTAGTAGCGATGGGCTTGAGCGAAGTTGCAGCCAATGAGTCGATACGTTTATCCTGGTCAGGAGAACTAACGGTTCCCATAGAGCAGATCCATCGCGTTCTGGAGAAGCTAAGCTAGTCGTCTTCCGAGGGCTCTTTTGCACGAGAGTTCAGGACGGGCTATGTTTAGAATTACTTTTCATGATGAGGCGAGCCGACTGCTCTCATATTTGTCACACCATAGGTGAAACTCTCTTTCTGAAAAAATGAACCCATTGGAGGCATCAAAAACAGAGTCTGGGGCATTCTCGGCAACCAAATAGACTAATTCTGGCAGCCCCCAAACCTGAACGCCGAGTCTTTTGCAGTCGCTTCGTGCTTTCGTGCTTAGTCTGTAAGTAGTAACAAAAATCATCTGAACTGGGGACAACATCTTTACTCCCTGGTCAGCCCACGCACCTACCGGGCTGCGCTGAATAACCCACCCTCCAATTAATTCGCGAATCATCGCCGGTGAAATCAACTTCAACTTTGCTCCGCTTGTTTCGCTTTTCTTAGACGAGGCGAATGCAAATACTTTTGCGTCGGGCGCAAAACTTGTTCGATTGTCTCGCTCCAGGAACGCTTCATTAAGTTTGAAAAGAATGGACCATCCCAATGCATCAATGCCCTGGTCGCCGGATCCCGTTGTTGCTGCACCAGCTTCCATTCTCTCATCAAGAATAGCTGCTGCAACTGCCTCCAAGTAATGACCAGAATTCAGCTTCATCAATGAATCGCGAATATCTTGGTGATGTTGAATTCGATCAATAGTTCGTGAATTGACGTTGTGGTGACTCAAGAACCCACCGAGCCCAGATATCAAAATATTCCTATTTAGATCGTTGGATATCGTAAAACCAGGAACGTTCCCCTTCTCAAACAGTTCATCCCCTCGATAACGCGTGAGGGTTGCGGCAATCTCTGCAATTTCAGTGTCGGTCAATATTTGCAAAGCGTTGCGATTCAGAACGGAACTACAAAATGAACTCAATTTCGTAGCGGCAGTGCGGAAGCCGATGGATTTTGCGGCTTGCAGAACCACATCTAACTCAGTTTTTGAAACTCCAGCCATTCACTTCATCCCCTCAATCGTTTCGATGAGGTCATTGATGATGTCCCTCAGCTTGCGAAGCACTGAAAGATTCTTTTTCGGATTGTGTTTCATATCCTCGATCGAGACTCGACCAAGTGCCCGGACGTACTTACCAATCCGCCTTTCAAGATCCCCCTCCCTACGGTCCAGATACAGTATTTCGGCGTCTTGAAACGAGCCCTCTGTTAAAAGCTCGTTTATTTCCCGATCTTCCAGTCTGAGCATGCTATTGAAATCTTTCACAACTTGCTCAGCGTTTTGCTTCCTTTCCTCTTCGGGCCCTTCGCCTAGGCGGACTCTTTCCAGTAGAAAATCAAAAAAAGCGCGTGTTTGCTTGGTGACAGATATGTTCATTCGGGAATCAGACCAACTCATCCAACTCATGATTTTGGGAGCTTTTGCGGCCTCGGCAAAGGCATTGTAGGTCAGCTTGTGGGGCTTACTGTGTTTCGCTTCATACTCTCTAAACTTGTGGTAGATTGCCTGAGCTTTCAGGTCTCGAACCACGTCCATTTTGCGGCGCCCGAAACGCTCAGCGACTTCGTCGACTTCCCATCCCTCTTCTTTGATTAACCTTGCCTGGAACTCATACTTGCTTGCTGGGTCCCAGCTCTGAGACTCCATCAAGTGTCTCATGCCAATGTAGATTTCAGCGTCTCGGCGGTATTCGCTCAGACGTTCTTCGTCGTCATCAATTGGATCTCCCTGAAGTACGAAGCATGGAAGCGTGAGCATTGAGTCGCGAACTTCTCGCGACAGAGAATTACCGAACTCGGTGAGGATGTGTTGGACGCAAGCTACGCGCCGATTTCCTTCGAGGACAAGGAAACTGTTGCCATCAAAACGCGCAACGATCAATTGCTCATGCCGAAGGTAGCCGTTCGACTTAATTGACGAGATAAGTTTCTTCGCACCGAAGCGATCGTTTGATACGATCAAGGCACGCAGTCTATCTTGAATTGCATCTTGCCCATACAAAGCGAGCCTTGTTGCGCGTATGCCATCGTCTGACAGTTCAAGCAGTCGTAGATTACCAGGGTCAAGGATCAGATCTTTTGGTTCGATCTTTTCAGATGCCCCACCTTTAATTGGCAGTGGCCCCTTCTTATCACGCAGGTGAGATTTGCTATTTGCCACGAGACTGGCTCCGTGTCCTAAAGCTACGCGTACTGTGATGCACTCTTGATAACTGGATTATTCGCGTCTTATGCCAACTTCCAGAATGGCAAGTCATGAATTTTAATGAGATGCTTCTCGCCGTCGACGTAGAGCGATTGATGCTTATCTAACGCCTGAATAGTGCTGGTAAGGGAGTCTATGTCGTCTTTGCCGGCGGTGTTGAATAGGGCTTTGATTTCTTGCGGCTTGATGCTCGGAACTCGGTGAATGATCCAGCTCAAAATGTAGCTGGAGTAGTCGTTGTTCGTGGTTTTGAAGTGGGTGAGTTCTTGCGTTGAAAGTATGGTGCCAACGCCGAACTCGCGGCCCTCTTTGAGCAGCATCCGTAGCCCTGGGAACTCCTGTTTCATGAAGTTGTCAGCCTCGTCGACCAGCACGAACTTGGTCAGCTGCCGGTGCGGATCTTCGATCTTGGAACTGCCCTGCTGGTGCATCTGGGCGTAGAACAGATCAAGCGCTAAAGCAACGACCAAATTTTGGATCTTGGGGTCGTAGCCGGACAGGTTGATTACGGTGACGCCGCTGACTAGATCGTAGAGGGAGGTCGCTTTCGTTCGATCTGGTTCGAAGATTTCAAAGTTGGCCAACTCTGAGAGTGCCGCATAAAGCGAGTCCTCGTCCACCTTTTCCTGTGCGTTAAACGCTGTCCATACATCATGCAGAGTTGGTGCCGGCTTGGACCACGTCGAGGGATCGTTCTTGATTATCCCAGCCGCTTCGTAGGCTTCAATCACTAAAGAAGTGATCTTGTTCTCTTGCTTGTTCCCTAGATTGAATGCCTTGGAAATTGTCGCTCTGAACTGGCTTGCCGTGTGCATGGGGAGCATAGGTTTGCTGCCGAATAGCGCAAACGGATTGAACGGCAATCGATGCAACGGAAGGACTTTCGCGCCAGTAGCCTCGACGAAGTCCTTTTTGATGTAGTCCGCCTTGTAATCCAGGATCAGAATGCCAATCGGCAGTCCGTCAACATTGTTTGCCTGATTCCGAATCAATTGCGTCACAAGGCTTTTCGTGAACTGAGTCTTGCCGGTGCCCATCGTGCCAATGATTGCGGTGTTGGGATTTAACACCTTTGCAGTATTGGTCGGCTCCCAGAAGACTTTCTTCTTGGTTTTAACATCCGTTCCGAATTCGACCTTCAACGTTTCGCCTGGATGGGACGGAAGAACCGAGCCTTGAACATCCGGCAGAGTCAAGGGCGTAGTCGTTGCCTGGATTTCAGTGCCAGCCACTTCCGGTTCGATTTCGATCCCGTCGTCACCAGACGGTAGCCAAGCATTTGATTCCGGCGGTGGCGTATCGTCACCCCCACCGCCAAGAAAATACTTTGTGGGGACGCCGGGGAAATTTTCTGTTAGTAACCGTTCTTCGAGCTGCACTCGCGGCGTTTTTAAAAATGTCTCGAGAAAACTCACAGGTATCTTCAGGGTGGCAACACCCTCTGATTCCGAAGCTGTGGTTTCAAAGCAGGTTTCGCTATCGAGATGGCCAATGACAAATGCGGAGGGGAAGTTGTTCAGCTCAGCAACATGGAAGTCGCCTCGCATCCACTTCTCTCGATTGTCGCGCAGCTCAGAGTAGTACTCAGGGGGGAAGACTTCGTAGAGCTCGTACTTTTCCAGCTGCATGAAAACCTGGCGTACTAGAAGGCTCCTGTAGATCTTGCCTTCAAGAGTGGAGGGACCGAATAGGCAGTCGACCAAGTACTCTCTAAGATTCTTCGCCTGCTCATGCGCTTTCTTGAAATCACCCGATCCTGTTTTCACCTCAAGCGGCAGAAAGTAAATGCTGTCGTCTTTGAAGCCAACAAACAGCACATCATCAGAAATGCGGCCGGTATTTGTCTTGTCTTTGTGGTAGCGAGAGAAATCTCCGTCGCTCATCCGCAGCCCGATGTTGCCAGACACCCGGATCATCTCAGCAACGGAAAGTGGTACCCAAGTGATTCCGGATTGGGAAACGAGTGCGCTTAACAGCTTCCATGCACCGATGATTCCTTCTCGTTCACGACGGATACGCTCATTGGCCGTGACCATCTTGAGCAGCCACTCGCCGTTAAAGGCATTAAATTCTCCAACTGCTTCATCGGATCCGTAGCTGAGAACTTCACGGTACAGGTCAGTTTGCCGGGTTACGGTGATGGCATCGTAACCGGCCGAGCTGGTGTATTGATCCGAAAAATGGATGAGAACCACTTCCTTGGTCTTCTCAAAGAACTTCAGCGTGACTTTCGGATCAATGATCGTCACCCAAAGAGAGCTGTCGTAAGAACGCTCAAGAAGTTCACGAAATTTGTCGCTGACTGCTAGCCGAATGGCGGAGCTGCTGTTGTAGGTTTCAGTCGTAGCAACAAGTGGCTGCTGCAATGTTCCAACGAGCCTGGCCAATTCCAAATGCGGAAGCTCGCGGGTATCGACGTTCTGCAACCCAAATCCAGTGTAGTAGTTCTGGTTTTCCGCGCACGACGCTTCGCCGCTCAGAAGACCATCGCAAGCAACCCCAGAGATATGATTATCAACATCAATGTTGGCTCGCTCGACTTTTTGGTTGTTACGGAACAAGGTCAAGTGAGCATATGCTTGCTCTGACGATTTCTCGATTTGGAATTTGCTAAAGGTCAATCTCGACCTCAAAAGATCGATGATCGCGTCAGCATTCTCTTTTGCTTTACCTTTGTCTAGTTTGTAGCTCTGCTTAATCTTGCTGTAAGTTCCGATTTCAGCGAAACGATCAAACTCGGTCTCGGTGATCTCGTCATCATAGAGATTAATGTGGATCTTCTCGGACTCTTTGCCGGCGTCACGGAAGTAATCCAGTATCCCCAGGAAGACTTCCCGATTGTCAGCATTGTTGATCGAGTTGATCAGCAACGGTGCATCAGTGCCGTCTTTGAATAGCTCATCGAAGGTCTGTACAAACTCTTCGATCTTTTCTTTGGTTAGACGTTCGACGTAGTCGTAGCTGCTTTCCTCTTGAGGCACGATCTCAAGCCAGAATGCATTCTCATCGACTGCTTGGGTGTAACAATACTCGTGTTCGGCCGAATAAATGTAAGGCAATAGGCCGCGAGCGTTGAGTCGCTTCCGTGTAACACTAGGGACGCTCTTAAAGGATCTTTCCTCCCCATCTCGCGTAATTTCAATCGCCAAATATCGGAAGTACGACAGTACCAGCGGATGAAAGGGCGTGAGAAACTGGCGGCCATCAAAAGTGGCTGTGCCAAGCTTCATCACGTCCCGGACGGTATCGTCAAGGCTCTTTCCATATTGAATCTCGCGAAGAAACGTTTGGTAGGCCGCGATGTATGCGCCTGCCACGTCAATCATGTTCGGTCCCCAAGATGCCAGACTGGGGATTGTTGATCTTTCTGAGAGATAGCTATGTAGATCCTGCCAAGCGTCATAAATCGCTGGAGCGGTGTTTCTGATCTTAGCCAGAGGCAGTGAATTACCTTCGCTAGAGAAGCTAAGTAGCTTGTCATCCACGAAGACTTGCTCTACTTCGAGCATCTTCTGTCGAATTGCAACGACGTTCGACTCTTTGTTGTCTAGTACAACGCGATTCCTGTCGCGGAGAAAAACTCCGTTGTACTGATCGTCGAATAGCCGATTGAACCTCCCCTCATCCAAGAGCAACGGCAGACTTAACGACTGGTCGCTGGCTTCGCCTTCAACGTTAAAACGAAGCGTGCTTCCGCTGCTCTCAAGAAGGAACTCTACGATGTCAGATTCTTCGTAGAGTTTCTCATATTCGACCGCACCGTATTGATCGACAGGAATTCTTTGGCCACTTTCATTCAAGAGCCATCGTTTAGAAATATTGTCGTTGATCAGTAGTTCACGCTCATCAGTCTGAAGCTGGATCAGTCGCTGCTCAGGATCTGCGTGCGTCTTAACAAGAAACGTGTTGGCGAATGCTCCAGTGCAGAACAGGCCTTTCTTAACTACCAGAATGTTGAATTCAAATCTTTCGGTGGTCTGGCTTCGATCTAGACGAATGCGAAATATTTCTGCGACAGCTGGCGTTGGCATGGACATCGCGATTCGCCGCCGATTCTTGCTTTTCTTGATCTCGATGCCTGCGGTGCTTTCAATCTCTTGATTGTGCTCCAGTTTCACATCCGACTTTTCAAGGTCGTCGCCAATGAACTCAATGGTCAGATCGACATTCTCGACCTCTTCTGGAACTGACAAGATAATGCTCTTGCGGCGACGACCGGCAGCAGTCTCGGACTTGTTGCGTGGGCCAATGATTTCGCAAGATTCAGAGATCACACTCAGATATTCAAGTCTGTGACTCTGCTGTTCGGCGATCTCGTCTTTGATCGCTTGCAGATCAAGATCTCGCCACGGAGCCTGAGCAGATTCGCCGAAGTGCTTCTTCTCAAATGACTCACTAATACCGAGTCGTTCCGCGATTTCATCAGGAAAGTGATGGGTTACTCGGTCGAACTCTTCATGCAAGCGGCGATTGTCGTCTAGTCGACGTCGGATCTGCTTTGACTTATCCATTTCTGGTAAGCCTTTGTCGTTGAACAGCCCGAGCGGTCGTAGGTCGAGGCAATCATCGTTCTCTATCGAATCGAAGATCTTCCGGAAGCCGAATGCGCTCCCACCTTCTTCTGCAATGATTTCCGATTGCCAGTCAAGGATACACTCGTAGACCTTTTTGGGCCTATCGATCGCATCAGCCAGCCTCAACAGCTCACTGCTGACATGCTTTGTGGACCAGGGACCTCCTCGGCTAGAGAGATCTATCGCGCTGTTCACCAGCGTATCCAGCAAGCTATTGTGAATTATCAGCAAGCTCGTATTGCCAAACTCGTCAGATTGCTCCGCGACGCGATCACGAAGCATTGAAATGTAATTCTCGTTAAACGCATTCGGGGATTCAGGGTTATCTGAATGTGCGACGCACAAGAGCCGAACGTCCCCGATTTCCAGGCATGGTATCGCCGTGCCGTTAACTTCAACTACAGCGGTCGCTGCACTACGGAGCTCTCCGATCAGGCTTTCCGTATTACTGCTGTCCGACGATCGGAACTGGTAACGTTTTCCGGCAACGACTCGCGTGTCCAACCAGGATACAAGAAGCTCCTTTAGAAACGCGTCAAATTGTGTTTCGGACATATACCGCATCTCCACTATCGCTCATGCGGTCGACATTCCCGACACGCTCATAAAAACTGATCAAGGCTTGCTGTGATCCCTTGTCGAAGTAGAAGCCCCGCTCCTTGAATGCTCTCAGCAGCTCTTGAAATCGAACTGACGGCCGATCACCAATGGCAAGATTGGTTAGCAGCAGGACGAAGTCTTGGTTGATAACCAAAACGCGACCCGCTCTCCCACGAGACTGGAGAAAGTTCCTTGCGACCTCCTTGTCAAATACCTCCATGTATTGTTGCTGGACACGGTGCCGCCCTTCATTCACCGTCTTCGCAAATTGCTTGACTCCCAAGCTCATCAAATGCTTCATCGCCTCGATTGCATCGATGGGTGCCGCAGGTACGGCAGGCAGTTTGCGATCCAACCGAAATTGTTCCGAGAATTCGACCAGGGATTTATGTACACGAGCCCTATTCGAATCGTCTGAGTCGTGCACTGCCTTTGCGTAGGACCACAAAGGCGCTTTCGGATAATCAGTGTCAGAGTTGAAATACTCCAGCATGCTGAGAATGGGAAAGACGTCTGCCATCGGGCCAGCAAGTGACCGATAACCTTCCTTGGTTACGTGTACCCTCTCACTGCTTGCCTTTTCGGTGTCAAGTATGAAGTAAAGCGGCTTGCTCGATGGAGGGCTACCGCTGGTCCAGTTGCGGATATTCAGTCCAAGCTGAGTGCAGTAAATGAAATTGTATAGTTCGATGCAACTTGGTAATTGCTCCAGAAGATACTCGGAGTGACCAGCTAGGAAGGTTACATCTCTCACAAATTTTTCGGCTACAAACGGCAGATAGCACTCTTCAGCAGCCGCGATGTCTGCTTCACGCAACTCATTCTTTAGCAGATCGAGAAACCCCTTCTCCAAGAAGTTCGTTCCGCTTTCAAATTCGACCGAGGGCAGCGATTTATCGAAGAAGGACTTGAGCAGTTCAACTAAGTGTTTCGTTGATGCGTTTGTCTTGGCATGCGTTCGAAGGAGCATGAATTCTGGGGCTGTTCTCGATAACGCGTCTCCAGAGAAATACATCTTGCGCAGATCCTCAATGATCGACGTGTCACTTAGCCTATCTTCGAGATATTCGGAGCATTTTGCTTCGAAAGCATCCATCGAAAGATTTCTCTTGACCTGCTTTCCCATCAGCCAAGACAAGACCACGCAGGCGACGGATTCAAAGTCGAATTCCTTCGCGCCCTTCCGGTAAGGGAGGTATGCTGTCAGCTTGTTTGATCCGATTTTTTCAGCGTCAACATTCGAGAGACGGTCTACCAAATGCTCCATTATCGACGCTCCACAATGATTTCGTCTTCGACCTCATCATCGATGAGCTCCCACTCGATATCGCCCTTCTGAACGCTAAGGCACTGTGTCTGCTTAACGATCCGCCGAACATCCTCAACCACCTCTTCGAGCTGCACTACCGTCGTCTTGTCATGCGTGTTCGGTCGGTAGCCAGCATTAATCCTAAAAGCCAACTCCAGGAAGTTCACTGTTATCGGAACAGCTCTGATGTGATGTTCATGCCCAACCCTTAAATACGCTTCAAAAAACCTAAGTTGTAATGGAGCAATATTTTCGAGCTTGCTTAGATCCGGTTGCATCGTCGCTGTGGCAGAAAGTGCATAGCCGTTTGGCTTTCCCAGGAGGAAGCGGTCCCGTCGTATCTCAGGCGCGAAGCGATTTGCAAAACGGGTGACGGCAGAAACAAGTGTGTCTTTGTAGAACGACCTCAACGCGTTTTTCTGCGCTTTGTCACTTCCCTCGTAGTCTCGATGCAGCTGCCAAAATTCTCGGTACTTATCGAACAGATCCCGTTTCAGGTCTTCGCGAAATTGATGGTGATAATTGTTGCTGAACTCGACTTCCTGCATGATGTAGAACAACCGAACCCATGTCCTGGGTTCTTTGACCGTCAGGCCAAACTCCTTCTCTGCTGCTGTGCGAAACTCGTTGAAGTCTTCCTCGTACAATCCTAGAGATGCTTTTACCTGGAATAGGTCAAGCCGTTTCGATCTCGCGTGGCAAGGGTCGAGTTTATTGAGCGAATCGACCAACTCCGAGCCGTGCCCGCAAAAGAGGTTGTCAAATAGTGTTCCAGGACCACTGAGTATTTGAAAGACAAAGTCAAGAATTGTGCGAGCGGTTAAAAACTGATCGAACTTGAGGTGAGCGTAGAAAAGCAGTGCGCATATTCGATCTTGAATTTCTGGCACGCAAAGCAATTTGAAGTTCTGGTGCAGCCTCGTATTAGGGTCTGACTTCAAGAATTCGGCGTAGATTGGATTCGATTCTGATTCATCGCAGATCCTTCGAAGAAGTGGCCCGATGAACGGAGCCTCAATCTGCTTCCCATTCAAAGCAAATTTCGGATAGGATTCAAAGTTGATGAAAACGAATTGCGATTCTGTTGAGGGGTGTCCCTTCAAGAAATTGGAGATAGCGTTCTTGATATCGATATGCTCCTCCGCTCCGTCAGCTTCGTAGTTGCCGAGCATCCCAATATTGATGCCTACAACCAGTGGACGTTCAGCCGCCTTGTACTCTCGGAATCGATCGTCCAAGGTCTGGATAGCGTTCTTACCCGGATCGAAGCTGTGGGTTGCGTCTAAGTGAAAATCGAAAGCAGAGGCGTACTTCTTGTGGATTCGCCGAAAAACCTCTGATTTTCCATCTCCACTAGAACCGCATAGAAACAGGATTCTCTTCGCGTTTGAATCGTCCAATGCTGTGGTCAGCGCCTTCTCAACAGGCGTGCGGACGTAGAGATACTTTTTCAGCTTTGCTGCTTCTTTACTCGCCGATCCAAGGGTCGTGACTGCCTGTGCAGATCCCTTCGAGAGCATCTCGATTGTTTGCCCGAATGACATGGGTGATCTCCTGATCCCGCGTATGACCAATTGGCAAAACACCTCGAGACACTATTTCATTGGCGTACGAACTCCTAGAGCTACTGGAATGCCCCTCTCGAATCGTGATTTGCTTACAATGATTGTTGCGAAGGGCGGTTCGTGAAACAAGCAGCCTGGTTTTAAATGCCAAATCGTGCGTTTTCTCCTAGGCAGAGCGAGGCCGCGGGATGTTGCTGGTGGTCTATTTTCCCTAGGTCCAATGGAATTCGGCATTAAACGCCATCGAGCCGCGATTCGTCGGCACGAGTACTCATTGCCGGTCAAATGCTTGCTCCGTGATGACCTGCTCAACTCGGAACGCTGCTTCTTTGACTATGGCTGCGGTCACGGAGACGATCTTTCAGGGTTGATTTCGGACGGCTTCGACTGCAGTGGATTCGATCCCGCGTTCAGACCCAATTCGCCAAAGTCTCCCGCAGCCGTGGTGAACCTCGGCTTTGTCCTGAATGTCATCGAGGATCCGAACGAGCGGCTTGCGACGCTGAAGGAAGCGTGGAAGCTTGCCGAGCAGGTGCTCTGCATCGCCGCGAGGATCATGGTCAGCGACGATGGTGGGGCGGACGTTCCCTACGGCGACGGTGTCGTGACTCGAATAGGCACATTTCAGAAGTACTTTGCGCAGGCAGAACTTCGTCAATACATTGAGTCGACGCTAGGCGAAGAGTGCTTTCCGGCTGCTCCTGGTGTGTACTACGTATTCCGAGATGCCGATCTCAAAACCTCCTACATAGCGGGCAAGTATCGACGAAGGCTTGCGGCTCCTCGCAAGCGAATTGCTGAGATCCGTTACGAGGAGCATCAGCTGATTCTCGATCCGCTGGTTGATTCGATCACGGAATTGGGGCGACTTCCCGAGGCGGATGAGTTTTCGTTTGTAGAGGAAGTAATCGAGGCGTTCGGCTCCCTGAAACGTGCATTCGCACTGATCAGGCGTGTCACCTCCGAAGAAGATTGGGAAACAGTTCGACAGCAGCGGAGCGAGGATCTCCTTGTCTACCTTGCCTTGGCCAATTTCGGTAAGCGTCCAAAACTGTCTCAATTGTCGCGTAAGGTCCAGCGAGACGTCCGTTCGTTCTTTGGAAGCTATAAACGTGCGTGCAGCCAGGCGGATAGCTTAATGTTTCGCGCAGGTGATCCAGATGAGATCGATGCTGCCTGCATCCGATCCAAGATCGGGCGTTTGTGTCCAAGTTCGCTTTGGATTCATGAGGGTATTCGAGATCAACTCGAGCCAATCCTGCGAATCTACGAAGGTTGTGCGCGCGCCTATATCGGAACCATTGAAGATGCGAACCTGATCAAGCTGCATCGATTCTCTGGAAAGGTGTCCTACCTAGCCTGCCCAGATTTTGAGTCGGATCCGCATCCGATCACAACCGAAACAACCAAGGTTTGGTTACGAACGTTGCGTGTAGGGTTTTATGAGACCGCCGACAGAATTAATCCTCCACTGCTGGACCGAAAAGAACTCATGCTCGACTCGAATGACGACCGTCGCAGCAAATTTGAGCGTTTAAGCAGTCAGGAGTTGAAGCATGGGCTTCTGCACGACGAAGATGATTTCCTGACTCGTGAGGTGTGGAAAGCCAATCTTCAGATGCTCGGATTTGAACACCGCGGTCACCGTTTGGTCCGACGCAAAAACAATACGTCGACCAGCGTTGTTCTGCCGAAACGTTGTTCCAATTATGGGGTTGGCAAGCGAATTGGCGGAGCGGCTTACGTTCACCGTGATTTTGAGCATGTGCTTGGCGAGGCCATGGCAGAGGCTAAGAGCCGCCTGCCACCGGGATTCGAATACACCGTCGTCAAGCACAATGAGACGAACGGCAATTTCAGCTTCATCCATTGTCCTGACTTCGATGAGTCTCCGGAACCATCGACCGGCAGCTACGCTGTAGTGAAATCCGATGGATCGGTAACCGTGCGTCCGGGTTTAGCTGATCCGTTCATCTATCACCACAAATGGCTTTTCGTTGACGATGATTACCGGGGATTCAATGTCGAAGAAAGCAAGCGACGGTCCGCCGAATGGATGGCATTGCCCAACGTCGACAAGTCCCTGATCGGAAGGGCAAGCTATTGGAACAATCACGTAGTGCCGCAGCTCAATCGCGATTCGCAGCAGAGATGGCTTCGCAGTGAGGAGGTCCGCAAACGTCTCGGATGGACAACTTGCGAACTTGCTCACCAGAGAGATGCCGGGCAAATTCGATTTAAGAAAGTCGGCAACGCGTACCTTTACCAGCTCGACGAAATGAATGCTGAAGAATGAAGATCTGGTTCATTTCTGACACTCACAACGAGAACCTTGGGCTCCAGGTTCCGGACGTTGATTTAGAGCCTATCCGGAAACTGGTATTTGCTGAAAGCCTGATAAACGCGATACTTTGAGCTCCTCGAAGCAACGGAGTGTGCGATGACCGATGGCAAACGAAAACGATACCCAAGCGACTTGACCGACGAGCAGTGGGAGATCATCAACGAGTTGATCCCAAAACCTCGCAAGAGCCGTAAAGGTGGTCGCCCTCGGACCGTTGATATGCGGGAGGTTCTCAATACGATCTTCTACCAATGTCGCAGCGGGTGTCAGTGGGACATGATTCCACACGACCTGCTTCCCAAGAGTACGGTGTACGACTACTTCGCGAAGTGGCGTGACGATGGAACGCTTCAAAAGATCAACGATCGACTTGTCGGAGCGATCCGAATGCTTGAAGCGCCCAGCGAAGAACTCGAGCCTAGCGCGTGCAGCATCGATAGCCAAAGCGTGAAAACCAGCGAACGAAGTGGAAGCCGCGGATACGACGGCGGCAAGAAGATTACGGGCCGAAAGCGAAATATTGCGGTCGATGCGCTCGGATTGCTGCTCGCCGTGACGGTGACGATCGCCTCGGTGGACGATGCCTACGCTGCTCGCCCGGTGATGAAGCAGCTTTCGCAATCGCGACAACCTCGTTTGCAGGTCGTTTGGGCCGATTCGAAGTACCACAATCACGCGTTGAATTCTTGGCTTGGTCGCCAAAGGAACCTGTCTTGGAAGCTGGAAGTCGTTCGTCGCCCCAAGGGAGCCAAAGGATTCGTGTTGCTTCCCAAACGCTGGGTCGTCGAACGAACCTTCAGTTGGCTTGGACGCTGGAGGCGTTTGAGTCGTGACTATGAACACCATACAGAATCAAGTGAGGCAGTGGTCCGCATCGCATCAATCGGACGGATGCTTCGGAGACTTGCACCCGCTGGCGACCAACCTCCGTTCAAATATCGACTTACAACCTGAATCGGTTTCCGGATAGGCTCTTAGTGATCCATTGTGGCGACGAGGCGACTCATGGCAATGCATGGATGAATGAACCCGAATCCAGGCGGTTTTTCGATTGGTACTCCAGTCTCAACATCCCTACCAAGGTCTTTGTCCCAGGCAATCATTCAACGGCGATTGAGCAGGGGCTGATCCGAGCCGAAGACTACCCGGCGGTCCACTTCCTGATCCATAAGCAGATGGAGTGGAATGGTTTGAAGATCTTCGGGTCGCCCTACACCCCGCGGTTTCATGATTGGGCTTACATGAAGAAACGTGGCAAGCTGGATCTTGTTTGGCAGTCAATTCCTGAAGAGATTGACGTTCTCGTTACGCATGGGCCGCCCAAGGGCGTCCTTGACTTGACGCACGACATCGAGTCACACGCGATTGTTCAAGTCGGTTGTGCTGCCCTCCGCAGACATGTCGATGAAAGAATCCAGCCAAGGATTCACGCTTTCGGACATCTGCATGACGAGAAAGGAATCAGCAACTACGGAATGTTCACCCGTGGTACGACACAGTTCATCAACTGCGCATGTTGCGATCTCGCCGGCAAACTCAAGAACAACGGTTTTGTTGTTGAGGTTTAGCCGAGCAGTTTGCGCATCGCGGATGCGACGCCGAGGGTGACTTCGGTCATCCTGGGATAGTCGAGCGTATCTGGTGTGTCGGTGGCCTGGTGGTAGTTCGGATTGCGCAGGAAGCTGGTGTCGGTGAGCATCAGGGCGGGATAGTCTTGGTCCCAGAACGAGCTGTTGTCACTGAGCCGGATTTCGTTGATCTTTTCGGGCAAGCAGATCGAGAACAGGGGCATGCGTCGTGTGCCGCGTTTGAATCCTCGCCGGAATCTCCAGCACAATTTCCAGGACGGCATGTTGCCGACGGCTGCCAGAAAGTTGCCGCGTTGTGGGAAGAATCGGTGCATCCATTTCGGAATGCCCGGTGGAACCGCCTGCGAGCCTTTCGTCAGACTGTAATAGCCGACCATCTCCAGGCACAGCATCCCGACGATGTTGTCGCCGCGCTGTCGTGAAAGACGGGCGTGGTGCTGGCTGCCCATTGAATCCATGTTGAAGTACGGCGGCTCTTCGCAAGCAAATGCGACGAATCGGGCGGTTCGTTTCCCTCTGTACTCGCGCAGCAAGCGGCTGACTTCGATCAACACGGCAACGGCGGACGCGTTGTCATCGGCGCCGGGTGTGCTGAAGACGGTGTCGTAGTGGGCACCGAGCAAAACGATCTCATCGGCTCTTTTGGTTCCGGGGCACTCGACGATCAGATTGGTTGCCTCATCGCCCATGGCGTCGTAGCATTCCCGCGAATGACTGAATCCCATCTCGGACCATTGACCTTCGATGTAGCCGATCGTGGCCTGTATCGTTTTCGGCTTGCTCAAGGTGCGCGGACCGATCAGTCCCGCAAGCCGATCGACATGCAGTCGCAGGTTCTTCTCGATCGTTTCGCGGTCGATTGACATCAGTAAGGTGGAACAAGTCGGCGGAAGCCGTGAAAGAGAACGACGAACAGGAACAGAAGATTGCGGAGAAGCACTGCAACTGGATTGACGGTGGGCGACTTCACTGATGTATCACCATCGAGCGAATTGGCCAGAGTTTCACCGAGACGCCGCATCCAAGAAACACTACGTGGCCATTCCCAGATGCCGTCAAGCCATTCGCCCGGGATACCTTCCGCCCCGACACCAGCGCCCACGATGCCACCGACAATCGCGGCCGTCGTATCCGCGTCGCCTCCGCACTCGATGATGCTTGTCACCGCATCGCGAAAGTCATGGGGATTGGACAGCCATGCGTGAATAGCAACCGGAATGGTGTGGTACGTGTATCCGGTCACGCCCCGATCCAGGCCAAGCGAGTTGGCAAAGGTCTTTGTCGTTTCGCCGGCGTCAACGCTTCGAGTGGCTTTGCGAAGCAAGTCGATCAACTCCGCTCCACCTTCTCCCACCGCATCGACAACCTCGTCGAGCCAAAGGTTCGCGTCGACGGTTTCATTGTCGCGTGTGCGTTTGGCTGCCAATGCCACGGCGACCGCACCGTATTCGGCTTTCGGATCACTGTGGGTCAGCCGCGAGGAGGCCCGAACAAATTCCAGTATCGACGGAATGTCGTTCAGGGCAGCTCCGAAGATCGCTGCACGCATGGCGGGACCGTTCCCGGCTGAGAATACACCTGCCTTCTCGGGACTTGCCCCGAGCCACAACTTGATTCCCGATCTCGCCGTCGCTTTGCCAACTCCCGCCGGTAAAGCCAGAATCCACCAACGCAAACGTCTCGCAAACGTACGCGTGAATTTTGGAACGTCGCCACCCGAGTCAATCAACGACTGAGCGACCATGCAGGTGTGTTCGGTGTCGTCGGAGATCATTCCCCGACGAAAGAAGAATCGGTACCGATCGGGCGAGCCAAGCAGCCTGGCAGCTCGCCTTGGCGAAACGCCTTCATAGGGCAGCCCCAGCGCATCCCCGACCGCAGTTCCTAGGATGCATCCAACAATTGCATCGCGATTCACTCGATTTGCTCCAATAGTGATCGTTGCATTCGGTTGAGTTCCACTCCTGGTCGAACGGACTGAATCATTGCGATTGCCTCTTCGGCCGTTTGTGCTTTTCCAGATACAAGCAAGACGGCCGCAGCGACTAGGCCCGTTCGTCCGTGACCCTGGGCGCAATGAATCAGCACTGGGCTTGGCAACTCGATGATTTCAGCCGCGAGCGTGCGTAGTTGCGTCGGAGATGCACCCGATCCGTCGAGCATTGGAAAACAGATATACGACACACCGGGCCATTCTGTGATCGGCTCGGTGAACTCGCAGGTCAGATCGACCACCGACGCGACCTCGCTGGGAAGTTCATTGGCAAGTAGCCGCCGCGAGAGCATAAGCTCGTCCGTCAGCGCGTCGGCTTTCGATTCTCGCGAAACGAGACGCACTACGTGCCAGACAATCGCCACATAGGCAAGATACGGCAGCAATAGAAGGAGTGCCAATGTCGAACGCGAACCATCGGGTTGCTTCCCAAAGATCTCCGGTTTGGAAAGCAGGTAACTTGCTCCAACCATGCCGAACGAAAACGCCGGGTACAATAGCATCCATGACCAGGAACCCGTGCGCACTGCAACGCCTGCGATCGCGATTGCTAGAAATGATAAAAGCAGGCCGTACTTCACGCAGTTTCCTTACACTCGAGTTTTTCATTGCCCATGTAGTGGATCTTGTTAAAGATCCTTTCGGAAAGGTGAATGGCCGGGATCTTTAACAAGATCCACTACCGAGGGCGTCAATCATGCAGTCGATGGCTTTTTGAAGTTCTCCACGGTGTTCCTCGGACCTGACAACGATCGTGAGTGTGATCGCGTCGAATTTTGAATCGCTCAGCAGCGGCGAGATGGCTCGACCGAAATCCGGGATCGTCAAAGGACCATATCCGGTAGCCAAGGTTGGGGACGCGACAGTCTGTGCACCTCGTTCGATGACCATTGCCAATGCGGTACGCAGCGTTTGCCCAACAAGATCGATCGATGAGTCATAAAACGGATCGATCGCCACCGCGTGAAGGATGCACTGAAACGGCAAATTGCCGGCTCCGCTTTTGACGACAGTTCCGGCGGCAACGGCAGAGATTCCTAGAGACTTCAGGTAGCTGTGAAGTTCATCTTGAATCGTAGGCCCCGCGGATGAAAGGATGGCACCGTTGACTCCCCCCGAAAGATTCAACCACGGGTTCGCCGTCGAGATCAAAACGTCAGCAGGACATTGCAGTACATCGCCTACTTTGATCTCAACTTGCATTGATCTAATCCCAACTGCTTCGATAATTCCGAAAATAAAATCGAGCGAGCAGAAGCCTGAATCCGCCGATCGTCGCCGTGTTGTTCCTACCCGAAGACGTCTATCATAGGCGACGCCTGAATTCTTCTCGAAGTGAAATGCGCTCTCCTTAGTCAATATGGCAAAAAAACGCTCCCAACCAACGAAGCCTGCGAACGCCATTGCATCTCCGGACGGCAAGCCCGTCATCGCGTTTTCTACCACCGGCAAGCTTGAAAGATGGCTTAACAAACATCATGCCGAGCATGGCGGTGTTTGGATCCAGTTCTTCAAAAAGGACAGTGGCCACAAGAGCATCGCATATGCGGAGGCACTCGACGTGGCATTATGTTATGGCTGGATCGATGGCCCCGTGCGAAAAGGCATGAAGTCTCTTGGATTCACAAATTCACGCCGCGCGGGAAACGAAGTGTTTGGTCTCAGGTCAATAAGAAGCATATTGAACGTCTCACTCGTGATGGACGCATGAAGCCTGCGGGCCATTCGGCGGTTGAGCTGGCAAAGGCGGATGGACGTTGGGACGCCGCCTATGCATCAAGTTCGACATTCAAAGAATCGGAGGCGTTTCTCGCTGCTTTGAAGAAGTCTAAGAAGGCAAGAGACTTCTACGCGACTCTTTCAAAATCCAGAAAGTATGCGTTCTACTATCGACTCCACAACGCAAAGAAACCCGAAACGAAAGCACGCAAGCTGGTCGAATTCATCGCTATGCTCGAACGCGGAGAGACGTTCGGGTGAACACGAAAATCGATCCCAGACTTTTAGTCGAGGCGGCTTAATCGGAGAACGTCAGGTAGGTTGGTGGCACGGCGTCGACGAGCCAGACGCCGTTGGCGGAGAGATAGAACTTGTGCCCGTCACGATGCATGGTGTCGGCGGCGATTCTCAAGATGATGGGCTTGCCTCGGCGCGAGCCGACTTTGGTCGCGGTTTCTTCATCGGGCGAAAGATGGACGTGGTGACGTGATCGCTTTTGCAGGCCGGTCGCTCGAATGCTGTCGAGGAAAGCCGCGACCGTTCCGTGGTAGAGAATCTCGGGAGGCGTCTTCTGTTCGAGATTGAGTTCGACACCGGAGACCGAGTGACCCTGGCTGGCACGGATGCGCAATCCATCGTCGCTCAAGGCGAAACGCTTCTTGTCGTTCGTCGCAACCACGTCATGAAGCAGCTCGAGCGTGAGTGCCTTTCCGTGAGCGCCTGCTTGGGCAATCAATTCGTTGATGCAGAGCCAACCTTCAGGGTCTAGCTGTACACCAATCACCTCGGGACGATGGCGAAGGACCAAGCTAAGGAATTTGCTGGTGGAGACGAGTTTGTTATTTGATTTCATGACTCAAAGTGTACCGCAAACGAAAAAACGCCCGCGACAGAAATTCCGTCACGGGCGTTTCGATATTCAGCCTTTCGTCCTACAGCTCAACGGCTTCGACCTCGCGGACGAAACGGGCTGAGTCGGACTCGAGGAAGCTGCTGACGACGTTGAAGACGGCGTCGCTGAAGCCTCCGATGTTCAGGATGTCCTGGCGATCGGGTGCTTGCGTGTTGCCGTATGGGGCGATGTCGATGCAGACCAACTTCGGATCGGCGATGCCGTGTCCGCGCTGAGTCTTCTTGAACTTCTCCCATTCGGTCATGACGCCAGTCGAACCGCCTCGGCCGTACCCGTAGACACGTCCCGAGTTGATCCAGCTTTCGTTGTCGCTGACCAGGACGATTCCAGCAAACGCACGCTTTGCGTAACGCTTGTTGGCCTCGACCAACGGCAGCGACACATCCGTTCCGCCGCCACCGTACTTCGACAGCCGCGCCGACAGGCTTAGGATCGAATCGCTTGGATCGATCTTTGCCGAGTAGGCTTGCGTGTCGAACGGAATGACGACGCTGTCCGGGTTGCGACGCAGGATCGCTGCGGCGAACAACGCGGCGACGTCAACGCAACGCATCTTTGATGCGCGGCCCCGAGCTTGCCAACCTGTAACCGAGCATCCCATCGATCCAGACGTGTCCAAACCGATGATCACCGGCGCCGGCAACTGCGGGATGTTTCCGCACGCAATCTCGGCCGCGTCATGCAACGCAGACTTGATCTTGTGTGGAACCTCGTCCGCAGCGTTCAGGTACGCCGCCAAGAACTGGTACGGGAACTGACGTGAACGTCGAATCGCCTCCGGATCCGCGATGCGGCCGGCAACGTAATCGATCATTCCGTTGTCAGGCTTGTTACCGTTCTTGAAAACGTCGTGACGCAACAGCGTGTTCAGGTTCATGCGCAGAGCCTGCGGACCCATCTGTCGAGCGATTGCCTTCCAGACGATCGGACCCTTGGCCGCGTCGGCCAGCAAGTCCCATCGGACCTGCAGGTCGCCGGCGATCTGCGCCTGAGCCTCTTCGGTCTCCGCAGCACGGAACGCCTTCAGCGACTGAACCTCGGCCGGCAAGTCAGCTTCCGTCGCCGGAGCCCACTTTTCGACTTCCTTAACGGTCAGCCAACCGAACAACGCTCGACGAGCGTCATCCTTCGGCGTCGGACGTGCCATTCGCAGGACGTCGCGCAGGCTCGGATCGTTACCGATCGAAGTCGACAGCAACTTGCCCGTCGATGCCTCGTTCAGCCAACGCTGGAACGCACGCTGAAGCGAAGACGACAGACCCTTGCGACCGAACTGGCCCGAGCGAACCATCTGGAACACCGTGCGCAGAACGCGACCGTTGTCAGCGACTCGGTCAAAGACCTTGTGCATCAACGCCGTGTCGCGAGTCGACAGGGTGACCAGCAATGCTGCCGGCATGTCCTTCATGTAAGCACGCTCACGTGAATAGACCGCCAGCTTCGCCAGGAACTCGTTGTCGTCGACTTCGTCGATCAGCTTTCGCAGTTGGTCAAGCTGATCCGAAGCCGTCGCGTAGAAAACGTTTCCGAACGTACCGGTAGCCGCAAGCTGCGCGAGCGCATGCTTGGCCGGAAACTTGTACGCCGGACCGCCAGCTTCGTTGACAGCCAGTGCTCGTGGTAGAACGCTCGTGATGCTCGAAAACAAAGACTTATTTGCCATTACAGCCTCCTACGTATCGCAGGTGACGCACCTGCTTGGACAGTCGCAACCGGAAGTCCCGTTCGCGACGAAGTTAAAGGTCCCGACGAAGTATGGTTCAGAGGTGGCTCCCAATGAGCCGCAGCGCCGTGTTGTTTCCAGCCGTAGGTTTCGGCTGACGAAAGAGGCGCCGGAGGGAATCGAACTCTCATGTACTCCGTTCCGACAGTCGGGATGACTGTTCAGGGATAAGAGCCAGCTGTCCATCAAAGACAACTGAACGCCTATCCCACGATTTGTTTCAAACACTCGACGAGGTGTTGGTGCAGAGTTCTTCCCTGCGACAGACGCACGCGTATGACACAGGGTCCGGCCCCGCATCAAGTTTCTTGCGAAGGGGGCCGGCCGGGAGTCGAACCTGGGTAGCCATGTACTCCACTCCGGCAGTCGAATGTGTTCGGTTATTGGTTGTGATGCAGCTTTGGAAAACAAAACGCGATCGACGAAGTTGTGACCAGAGGATTTACGGTGCTCTACCACTGAGCTACGGCCCTGCTTGGATAAACAGTTGGGCCGGTGGGACTCGAACCCACGACACCCGGCTCCTGAAGCATGTACTCCGAATCGGCAGTCGATCGTGTGCGCTTGTTACTTCCGTTTCTTCTTCAAATTCTTCCGCAATCGCTTCCACACCTTGCGGCCAGTGTGAGGTGGCCTGGTTTTTGGGGGCCATGCGTCCTCTTATTTCAGCAGGGGACGGTTGTCTCGAATCGGCTTGGCGACAGATAGCCAAGCGAGGAGTGAAGTCGCGATGTGTTGTAGTAATCGATGAACCCAGTGAGTTCTTTTAACGCGTCGCGGTAGCTTTCGTATTCGGTCATCTGCAGCTCCGTCTTGATCGTTCCGAAACAAGATTCAATAAACGCATTGTCGTAGCAGTCGCCAGCACGGCTCATGCTTTGACGCATTGAGCTACGTTTGATAATTGCCCGATAGTTCTTGCTTGCGTATTGGCCGCCGCGATCGGTGTGGTGAATCAGACCGCAACGTGGTTGCCGACTGCGGATCGCTTTTTGAAGTGTCTCGACGACCAAGCGTTCGGTCATATCCACCGCCAAAGACCAACCGATGATCCGCCGAGAGAAGCGATCCATTAGCGTCGACATGTAAGCAAATCCGTCTCGAACGATCGGTACGTAGGTGATGTCGCCAACCCACAGTTCGTTGATGCCAGAGGGTTCCGGTTGATCAAGCAGCAAGTTCTCGTTGTAGCCTAGAGTGTGCCTACTTTCGGTGGTTCGCGGCTTGAAAGACTTCGGTTGAATTGCCGAAAGTCCCGCGATTCGCAGCAGTTTGGCAGCTCTTTGGCGTCCGATCGCAAACCCTTGCTGCTTCATGTCCGCAGCAATACGTCGGGCACCGTAGCGTCTTCGGTGTCGATGAAATGTCGAAATCACCATTGGCAGGACATCCATGTCGCTCTGCTCTCTTTGGCTTGAAGGTTCATTTTGGAATCGCTGAAAGGCCGACCGTGAGAAGCCAAATATTTCACTGACTTCACGCTCCGAGGCAATCCTATCGTTGACGATGCTGGTCGCGGCGCTGTAGAGCTGACTTACTCGTCGCGGCCGAAAATGATCAAAGCTTTTTTTAAAACATCCCGTTCCCGCTGGACGCGTCGAAGCTCGGCTTCAAGCTCTGCGACACGGCTGTCGAGTACTTCACCAACCGGCCCGGCCGACTCGACTTGCTGCTTCTTCCAACGATAGAGCAGGTTGGTTCCCGAGATCCCCAGCCGCTGAACAATCGAGGCTGCCGAGTGTCCATCGAGCAACATGGCGACAGCATCGCGTTTAAATTCATCGGTATAGGTGCGTCGCTCGGGCGTCGCTGAGGGTCGGGTCTTCCGTGGCATCGTAGGCTCCTTAAGTTCCTTTCAGTTTAAGGACTCGCATGGCCCCCAAAACCCAGGCCACCTCAGTGTCTCGGTCGAGCCGGACAAGCTGGTGTTTGCGGATGTCGAAGATCGCGGTACCGCCTCTCGCTTGCTCGGTGTAAACGAACGGCAAGCAGACGGCGATGACTTTGCTGGGCTGGCCAGCGTCACGAGCTTTGTAGACCGATCGAACCGGTTCGTCCGCCGCGAGCGTGCTGCTCGTGCAGCACCACAGGAACGATGGTAGTTCGTAGATCTCGGTCAAAGCGGTAACGTAGTCTCCTGGCTTGATGTCTTCTCCAGCGACGCGTGCTGCCACGTTCGTCGCGAAGTTGGTGTCGGTTGTGGTATCCATGATTCATTTCGCTTGATGAAAGTAAATTTGAATGTGCAGATCGTCTTCGCTCGGCGTCCGATTACTCGGCGCCGGATTTCGTAATGGCGAAGAAGTGAAATTGCACACGCATGGTTACTCTCACGAGCAAATGAAAATGAAAACGGCTGACGAAGTAATGTGTCAGAGATAAGCTCTCCCAATTGAGCTACGGCTCGGCTTGGCCAAACCGACGGGACTCGAACCCGCATCCTTCGATTAACAGTCGATGTACTCCAACTCGGCAGTCAGTCGTGTCTTGTTTGAGCTAGCCACATTGGGCCTTCGCTCATGGACTTGCAAAAACGATCAACGAAGTTATCGATCAGACAATTCGATGCTCTACCCACTGAGCTACAAAGCGAGCCAAAGGTTCGCTTTGGCGGGATTCGAACCCGCGACCGTCGCGTGATGTAGTCCGACCTGGCAGTCAATCGTGTATGGGTGGCGACGAAGTTCTGGCAAGAGAATTCTTTACTGAGCTACTGGCAAACTCTCGTTCGCCGGCGGGGCTCGAACCCGCGACCTCGCTGTTTCCAGCGCGCTCTCACCATGTACTCCGAACCGGCAGTCGCCGTGTGTTGTTAAGTTTCAAAAGCAACCGACGAGGTGTTGACCAGAGGCTTTTTTCCGCGTGTCTTCCAATTGCACCACTGCGATCGTGGATCGCAGACGGGACTCGAACCCGCAAGGTCTTTCGACCACAGAACCCTATGTACTCCGAATCGGCAGTCAGTTGTGTAGGGTTGGCGACGAGGTATTGGTCAGATCACAAACGTGTGGGAATCGAACCCACCAACGACGCGAACGTCGTTGCCAGACTCACTGGACGGCACATTGGTTAGCATGTATTCCGAACCGGCAGTCGCCGTGTTTTACGCTTGAACGAAGTGGTTGTTGAGTCGTTTAAGAGCGTCCGTTTTCGGCTTTCGCCGATCGTTGACTGGCACCTTTGTCTGCGAGAGACTCCGGTGACGTTCACTAGCCGGTCGCCCGACATCGCTACCTTAGGCTCCTCATATGTAGACCCAAACGGCAGTTCAAGCAGTGTTGGTTTGCGACGGATCGACGAGGTAACAGCTCAGATGGTTCACATTAGCAATATGTAATCCAAGCCTGCAGTCGATTCGTCAGAAACGCTGGTGGGAGTCGAACCCACTTCGACCGGGTTGCAGCCGGTTGCCTGGCCATCTGGCTCCAGCGTTTTGTTGATGACTAAGACTCTCTGTAATTTATTTGGTTCGCAGCAGCCAGCAAAAAGCTGCACAACTTCGAGTTCCCAAAAAACTCCTGCTCGCTAAAATGCAGGATGCAAAAAAGTTAGCAATCCCGTGCAGCTGAACAGACTCCATGCGCAACTACCTCTCTCGAATCAGCCCACTCAAGCTCTTGTTGATTGGATACGCTTCTTACATTCTGTTGGGCTGGATTGGCTTGTCGCTTCCCTTCGCTCAGGCGGGCGACGGGGTGTCAGCAATCGACAATCTATTCACGGCTACTTCCGCGGTCAGCACCACCGGTCTAGCCACCGTCGGAACACCAGACTCTTATTCGTTCTTCGGCGAGATGTTTATCCTTGTGATGATACAACTTGGCGGAGTCGGTTACATGACGACGGGCTCATTCATCCTGCTGATGCAGCGACAAACTCTACCGTCGACCAATGAAGAAATTGCCAAAGTGGCTTTCTCCCTTCCGGAGGGATTCAGCGTCAAGGAACTCGTCCGAAATGTCATTTTCTTCACCGCAGCAATCGAGATCGCGGGTGCCATCGCTCTGTATTCTGTATTTCAAAGTCAAGGCGTAGAAAACGCTGCATGGCAAGCGATTTTCCATTCCATCAGTGCTTTTTGCACCGCCGGATTCAGTTTGTTTCCAAACGGCTTGGAATCGTTTCAGTCGGACTTCTGGGTGAATGCGATTGTTGCGACTTTAAGTCTCTGTGGCGCGATTGGATTTCTCGTTTTTAGCGACGTTGCACGTTCTTTTGTAAAGCCGGAAACGCAACGAACACTCACTACTCGCATCATCTTGAGAGCGACCTTCATTTCCGTTGCTGCGGGTTGGGCACTGCTTTTCTTGACCGAGCCAAGTTATCAATCACTGCCAACGGAGCAGCGGCTGCTCTCGTCTGGCTTCCAAGCCATGACAGCATTGACAACCGTTGGTTTTAACACGTCGCCGATTGGTGAATTGGCTTTGGGGCCAACGTTTTTGATGTTGCTATTGATGATCATGGGCGCTTCGCCATCGGGAACCGGTGGAGGGCTGAAATCGACCTCGGTCTCTGCGGCGATTGCGACTACGATCAGTACGCTGAAGGGACGAGACAAGGTAACGTTCTGGGGATGTGAAGTTCCCGCGTATCGCCTGTCACTCGCTTTTGCTTCACTCGTGTTCTACGTTGGGATATTTTTTACAGGAGGGTTCTTGTTGCTATTGCTTCAAGACACCAACAAGTTCGAAGATGTCGTTTTCGAGGCTGCATCTGCACTCGGAACAGTTGGGCTTTCGCGAGGGTTGACTGGAGAACTGACGCCATTGGGTAAGATTGTCGTGATTGCATTGATGTTCATTGGACGGGTAGGCCCCATTACTTTTGGTCTCGCACTAGCTTCTGGTTGGGACGGATTTCGGAAGCGAGATGACCTTGCAGTCTGAATGCATGTCGTCTCAAATTTTTAGAATCGAAGGAGGAACGTTTATTGGCAATTTCAAATGCCTTTTCCTGACGCGATTTGGATTCATTGGTCGAATCTCAATGAACCCGACACAGAACCCGTTCCAACGGATGCTGCTATCCAGCACACTCCAAGGACGAAAAATCGCAGGACCGATGAACTGGTCACCGGTCCTGCCTAAATCGAATTCACGATTCGCTTCAATTACGAATCGTGCTTTCCTGAATCCGTTCCGTTCAGACTGACTCGGTCGAGACCGAGGTACAGTCGAGCGTTGCCGTTCTGGGCCAGTTCACGCAGCGTTTCGAGTTCAGCCAGTCGCAGCAGAGCCGGGTGGCCTTCCAGTGCCTCGGCTGCCTTGACACGTTCCGCGTACGCTTGCGTTTCGGCTTCCGCCTTCGAGCGAGTTGCTTCCGCTTCGGCTTGCTCACGCAGTCGTCGTGCTTCGGCATCCGCCTGGGCATCGCGGCGTGTGATTTCCGCTCGAGACTCTGCCTCGATCTGCTCGACTTCCGCACGCGTACGTGCTTCGACCAGTTGAGCTTGACTGTGTCGTTCCGCTGCCAGAACGCGGTTCATGATCTCCTGCAGGTTTCCCGAGAAGATCAAGTCCTTCACGTCGGCTCGCCTAATCGTCACACCGTAGCTGCCGGCCGATTCAGTGACGTCGGACAGGATATCCTCACTCAGCCGATTTCGGTTCGTCAGGATTTCTTCCAGCGTCATCGACGCTAGTGAACGTCGCGCGGCCAGCTGCACATCGCTGTACAGTCGGTCCTCGAAGCTATCGACCGTGTGGATCGCAGCCTTCGGATCGGTGACACGGAACTGCACCAGAATGCTGACTCGGATAGCCACCTTGTCAGCCGTCAAGATTTCCTGGCCCTTGATCGTCAGCTCTCGCTCACGAACGTCGACCAGCATGCACTCGACGCTCGGTAGCTTCTTGAAGAATCGCTTTCGCGGCGGAATCTTGTAGTGTCCCGCCTCGAGAATCTTCGTCAGCTTACCGTCTTCGTAGTACAAACCGCGATGGGTGTCCTTAATGATGAACTCTCGTCGAGCACCGCTAATCATCATGATGCACCTCCTGTCGGTTTGCGTGATTGATGATTGGAAATGGTTAAGTGAATGGAGCCTCGGAGCGGAGTTGATGTGAAGTACGAGCTGTCAGATCAGGAAAATCTGAGCGATCATTTCGAATGGTGAACGCAGGCTCCATTTGTTCGCTCGCTCCTAACGCCGCCGAGGCAAGTAACCCGCCCAGGAATCGAACCTGGTCCGACAGTTTCGAAGACTGTCATGCTATCCAGCACACCCGCGAGTCATGTAATCAAGCGTCCTCACCAGGAATCGAACCTGGTCTACGACCTCCGCAAAGTCGCGTGCGAATCCGGCACACTCCAATGACGAAAAAGTTCAGAGCCGACGACTGGATTTGCACCAGCATCAACCGCTTTACAAGAGCGGTGCCTTTCTCAGTCGAGCCACGTCGGCAATTTCCAGGGTGACCGAAGGGATTTGAACCCTTACCTCTTGCTTCACAGGCAAGTGTGCACAAACCGAGTACACCACGGACACCGTATGAAACGGCTCGCCACCGTGGTGGAGAGCCGCGGGTTAATCGATGAACGCGACGTGTCGCATTGCAAGCGATTCGTTTTCTGTGTTCATCATGACTTGGTGCCATCCGTTCAAGATGATCGTCTTGTGATCCGGATGACGCACTCGTCCGCGAACGAACACACTTGGGTTTCGTCGTTGAGCCACCCAATGCAGATGACGAAGTTCAGGTCGACGACTTATCATTTGTCGACGCTGGATCTCGGTCACACCGTTTGGGTATTGGTTGCTGACGTAAACCAGTTGTCCTCCCTGCCGAACGACCTCTTCGCACACGTGCGGCTTTCCACCGCCACGTGAAATCGGCTCGTTTCGTAAAGCCAGTCGTTTATCGACAAAGCTCGAGTTTTCGACGGGAACGAAGAACCATTCACCTTGACGGATGAACGCTTCGTTTCGTCGACGATTTCGCTTTCGCGGCTTCACGCCGAGACGGTTTTCGAGTGCTCGCACCGCAGTTGGCTTGAGCGCGTCGAACGCTGTCTTGACCGAAGAAACCGAGGCTCGCTCTGGAACGGCCGCGACGAACCAGTGACGTTCATCGTGTCCGCACAGGAACTTGTGCTTTCCGTCGTCTTGACGCGACATCAACAGCAAGTGCCGCATTGAAGGCTGAACGTCGATGACCTGCGTTTCAGCGACCAACTTGGGCTGAATCGCAAGATCGAAGAATTCGCCCTCGGCGTCGTTGCCGATGTCGATCGAGACTTCAGGAGGCGTTCCCCAGCGTCTGGCGATCGGAGGGTGGACTTTTGCTCGAGCACCAATCCGCGTGAATTGACGCTCGATACTCTGCATGCTCATGACAGTGCCTTTCAAAAGTGTCAAACAAGCGGAATGATGCCGGCAGCCAACGTGACCGCGAAATTCGGCAGTAGCCCGACCAGGAATCGAACCCGGAACTTCTGGTTAGAAGCCAGAGATGATGTCCGTTTCACCATCGAGCCGTTACAAACAAGCGGAAGGAGAGGGAGTCGAACCCTCAAGGCACCATCAAGATGCTCGCCCGGCTAGCAACCGGATACCGTCGCCCATCGGATTGCCCTTCCATTAATGAGTGGACCGGAAGGGAATCGAACCCTCCCACCGATCTTGCAAGGATCAGTCGCCCCCTTGGAACATGCCAGCCCATATCAGAGGTCCGTCCGGGAATTGAACCCGGTCTTCGTCCAAACCACAGACGCGTGCTGCCGCAACACTTACAGACCTTGTGAATCAGTGATCGCGGATGGAATCGAACCATCGATCTTCTGGTTGTCACCCAGACGTCTTCGCCGCTGGACCACGCGATCGTGTTTGCCAAGTAGTCGAGACAGGAGTCGAACCTGCAAAATCACAAGCCTCTCATGCTTGCCGCTTTGCCTGTTTGCGTACTCGACCTTTGAAGTAGCGGATCCGGGGGTCGCACCCGGCGGTCCTGGCTTATGAGGCCTGGCTGAGCACTGGCCCATCCGCGTCGTTGTTTGCACCGAAGTTGCAGGTCTCGGTATCGAGCCGAGCACACCGACCTTATGACGATCAGTTGGACACCTGTCGCACCTGCAAGGTTGTCTTCGAAAAGTAGCCAAGGCGAGAGTTGAACTCGCACGCCACGATGGGCACGACATTCTGAGTGTCGCGTGTCTACCAGTTCCACCACTTGGCTGTCATGAAAGTAGCGCGGGAGGGAATCGAACCCACAGACATGTCACGGAGGTTTGAGCTCCGCCGCTTTTCCGGTTTGCGTACCGCGCCGTTTGTTTGAAAGCGTCCCCGATCGGATTTGAACCGACGACCTCTTGCGTGACAGGCAAGCGAGCACTCCGCTGCTCCACGAGGACGATTGAATTGGAAAGTACGGGCACTCGGATTCGAACCGAGACTAATTGGTTGGAAGCCAATCGTGCTGGCCGTTGGACACTACACCCGTATGATGTATGCAGTAGCTCGAGTGGGATTCGAACCCACAGCATCTCTGGTTCTAAGCCAAAGTGGTCTTCCGGTTGCCTACCGAGCCGTTTGAGTCAACCAAGTGGAGCACCGGGGAATCGAACCCCGATTTTCTGCTTGCAAAACAGACGTCTTCCCGTTGGACGAGCGCCCCATGTGTTTCGTGTTTGAAGAGGACAATGCTTGGCTAGTGGTTCGCCTCTTTCATAAGTTTTCAGTACCCAGAGCAGGGATCGAACCTGCAAACACTCGGGTTTAAGCCGAGTCGCTCTGCCGATTGGCGTATCTGGGCATCCGATGCTCACCGACCGATGTGATGTCACCACACCGACCGGCAAGCCTTGATTCCTCATTTCAGTCGCGGTTGACTATCGCCTGTCGATTTGCGATGGTTCCGAATCGCTTTCCGATAATCGGGAGCATCCGCAGCATCGACGACCACGTGGCCGACGCACTCGACCACCCATCCATCAACCCAGCGATCAAGGTCGTCTTTCAATTTCAAGACACGACCCAACTTCGCAAACTGCTGAGGGATGTAGGACGTTGTCCGCACCGAGCCACCAGCGACCGCGCGTTTCATTGCACACTGCACATATTTGACTTGTTTGGCCATCGTCATTCTCCAAGGCGGGCAGGAAGCAGCGTCACCGCGACGCGTGAGTAGTCCTGGATGGAATCGAACCATCGTTTCCTGTTTGTAAGACAGGTGTCGTAGCCGTTGGACCACAGGACTTTTTTAGATTGTCGATCCGGAGAGCACGTCCCCAAGGATTTGAACCCTGACTTACTGGTTTGGAATCAGCAGTGCTACCGTTACACCAAGGACGTGAATGAAGTGGGAACGCAAGGAATCGCACCTCTCGCCAGCTACCACACAATTAAAGGCAGAAGGGTTACAACCTCCCGTGTGGAAACGCTCCCAAGTTTTTTCAAGCGGAAGCCGTGGGACTCGAACCCACAACGGTTTTACCCGCAGCTGTTTTCAAGACAGTATCCTCATCCGGCCGGGTGACTTCCGAGTGATGCGATTGCTCGCAGTGACGTGAGCGGGAATCGAACCCGCGGACTCCTGGCTGAGAACCAAGCGATTCTGCCATCAGAATCTACCACGCCATAAAATTGCTTCTTGTCGAAGCGAGTACCGCATGGGAGTTTCGATCTCCCTCCTGCTGTCTGAAAAACAGCCGACCTAGCCAGTAGTCGAATGCGGCATTTGAAAAGGGTGACCAACCGGAATTGAACCGGCGACAAACTCATTCACAGTGAATCTCTGGAAACCAGCACCAGATCTGGCCACAGCGCCGAGGACAGGAATCGAACCTGTGTTTGCCTGGTTCAGAGCCAGGTGCAACGACCAGCAGTTGCCGCCTCGGTGTTTCAGTTCTTAGGAAGCACTCCGTCCGGGAATCGCACCCGATCAGCGGGCTTCAAAGGCCCACGTCGCGTCTACGCGCCGGAGAGAATTGCAATACTGCAAGCTCCGGTGGATGGGCTCGAACCATCAATCGTCTCCTTAACAGGGAGCCGCCCTACCGATTGGGCCACACCGGATTCTTAACTCAACAGTCAGGATGGCTGGATTTGAACCAGCGGTCTCGTGCACCCGAAGCACGCGGATTGCCAGGCTTTCCCACACCCTGATAACAAAGCCTCATACAGAAAGAGCGCCCAGTGGGAGTCGAACCCACACTTCCGCCATGGCAAGGCAGCAGGCTACCGCTACATCATGGGCGCAAAATTGCATCACAACCAAATTGTCAAAGATCAAAGATGCACGAGGCATCCAAAGAGCACCGAGTCGGAATCGAACCGACGTCTCCTCGTTACGACGGAGGAATCTTCCCGCTAGACGATCAGTGCTTGTTGTTTGTTTCAGTGGGACCGGTGAGAATCGAACTCACATCGTTCGGTTTAAGAGACCGATGCATTACCTTGTCTGCCACAATCCCAAATTGTGTTGTCGTTGTTTCGTTTCAGTCGGCGTGGCGGGAATCGAACCCGCGACCGTCGCCTTATAAGGACGCCGCTCTCACCCCTGAGCTACACGCCGATGCGTAGCAAGTGGGGCCGGAGAGATTCGAACTCTCGCCGAACGGATTAAAAGTCCGTCATGCTGCCAGTTACACCACAACCCCAAGATCGATTTGGGGTATGCGTTTCAATCGCTGAAGCATGCTTGGTTCTCCTTCGTGTTCGTTGTCGTCAGTGGTAGCCCCGAGGATCGAACTCGGCACAACCTCGTTATCAGCAAGGCCTGGACAACCAGCCCTCGACTACCATGTGGTTCCCATTCAAGTCGGACACCTCGGAGTCGAACCGAGACCCTCCTGCTCCCAAAGCAGGCGTGCTTCCATCTGCACCTGTATCCGATGTGTGTTGCCGATTCCGTCGGCGCATATCTTCCTTGTCAGTGGGCCGGGAGGCGCTCGAATCCTCGTCTGCGGTTCTTCAGACCGCCGCTAGACCGTCTCAGCTACCAGCCCATATTGGCTTGTTGGGTTCGTCCGATACGGACACGAAAAAAGGCTCGATGTCTGCGTGACACCGAGCCTTCATGTAGAAAGCAGTTCGCTTGAAGCGAGTGTCACGTGAGCAATCGATACGCCGGGCTATTACCGGGCAGGAACGTATTGGATAAGGACCAATCGCTACCGCCGAAGGCAATCCCTTCGTGTATTCGTTCGAGTTGATTTGATTGCTGTTTGGTAAACATCAGAAAGCTCGACTCGCTTCTCTGGGTGTGACTTTTGTGTTCCGGCTTGGCCGGGTCTGGGGTAATAGACGCTATCGGATCTGAATGGTTCGCGAAAAAACTCGCTTTCGCAAAACTAGATGCGCTGCGAGGCGAAGTTATTTCATGCTCGCAAGAAAAAATTTGCCATCTCTCGCACGAAAGTCAAACGATTCGTCCATGCTTTTGTACTCGCAACTCGCGAGATTTTCTCCGCTGGCCAATCAATCAGAGTCCCCTTGGGCTCGAAGATGTCGGAGATGGTGAGCCGCATGAGCTGTGTGAATCTCAAGAATCTTCTCGCGTGGCAATCGGCCGAATCCTGGATGCGGAGCGAAGCTGCCGGAGTGATCAAGCAGTCGTCCAACACTTGCCGCGAATGCTTCGACTTCAGTTGCGTCTTCCAAGTTATCCGGCGGAACAAAGATCGGGGCCGTTCGTATCCCGCGAGGAGAATCACCGCTCAGCACCTTGGGCAACAGTATTCGTCGCACCAGAGGCCGCAATGGCGCAAACAGCGACATCCAAATCGGGTAGCCATCGACGCTGGAGTCTTGAACCAAAACCAAGTGCCGACAGATCTGCCCGAGCGACCAGTTTCCGTGCAGGACATAGCCGCTAGCCAACAATTGCCGAGCATCATCGACGGCCGCTTCGAGATTGTTGAACTGCAATTGACGGAGGTCACTCATGTGTCTGCGGCATCTCGGTAGAATCTGAATCTTTGGAAGCACATTATGGGCGACACGCCTGAAGATTGACACCAGCGATGAAAACCGACGCCATTCAAGTCCGAGCGACTCGCAGCGATGATCGCGATCGCATCCTTGCCGTGCATCTGGATGCATTCGGCGGGGACGAAGGTCCTGTGATAGTGAGCTTGCTACAAGAGATGCTCGACGATCCGACGGCAGAGCCGATGCATTCATTCGTTGCCGAGTCAAATGACAAGATTGTCGGTCACGTGCTCTTCACGTCTGTCACGATCGAGTCGGCCAGCGTCTCTACCGATGGTGTGACTGCCCAAATTTTGGCGCCTTTGGCTGTGCCCAGCGAGCTGCATGGCAAAGGTATCGGCACGCATCTCGTTAAAGAGGCATTGCAACAACTTGCCGCAAACAGCGTGCAACTTGTTTTTGTGCTCGGTTACCCAGGCTACTATTCTCGATTTAGTTTTGTGCCTGCCGGTGCTCGCGGTTTACAAGCTCCCTATCCAATACCTGAGAAGAACGCAGACGCTTGGATGGTTCTTGAACTGGAAGCTGATGCGGCCAAGTCGTTCGACGGCACGGTCAAATGCTGCGAAGCATTGAGCCACCAAAAATACTGGGTCGAGTGATGGACGGTGCTGCATCACTACAGCTGAGGCCGTTCAGACCAGACGACGCAGAAACGTGCTTGACATTGTTCATGGATTGCGTCCATCGCATTAGCTCACGCGACTACACACCCGAACAGATCGCGGCGTGGGCGTCACGAACGATTGATCTTGAAATATGGCGTGCACGGTTCGATGATCGCTTTGCTTACGTTGCAATGGAAGATGATTGCATCGTTGGGTTCACCGATATGACACGGGAAGGACATCTCGATCGCCTGTTTGTATCCGCGGACCATCAGGGCCGCGGTATCGCTCGTGGACTTGTTAGAAGACTTCTGAAAGACTCGATCGATCATTCAATCGAAGAGATCACGACGGACGCCAGTATCACCGCAAAACCATTCTTCGAGCGAATGGGCTTTAGCGTCGTTCGCGAGCAATCCGTCGAGTGCCGCGGAGTGTGGATGACCAACTATCGAATGCAGCGAGCCGTTTGAGCCGAAGCTAGTTGACCCTGCAAGTTCCATCGTCGCAGCGCCCCGTCAATCGCAAGCGGTTCTTAGCAAAGACGCGATAGCCGAACTCGAGACCGTGCGAGATGCCGGGCAAGCGAGTGAGCGAGACAATCGGCTTCAGACCAACGGCAGCATACAGTCGACGAAAGACCTCGACGCCCGTGATCCACTCGCCACTGGGCAACCGACCTTGGATCTCGTCCATAAAGTCTTTCATGGTCATCCCGTAGCTTGCCGGCCTAAACGAAGGATCGGCGATGTCGGTAAAGCGGATTCGGTGCTTTCGATCAAGTCGACGAAGCAGTTTGATCTCGCGCAGGCAAAGTGGACACTCGCCGTCGTAGAAAACTTCCACCTGCCAGTCGTTGCTCACCTCGCCGTTCATCAGTCCTTCGCCGCCTCAATGCCAGATTCCGAATCGCCTTTTTCGGTTTCCTCAACCGACGATTTCAAGCGGATCAGGATCTCGTTCCGGCGAAGTGCTGCCGGAGTAAACGGCGGATCGTAGCCAGCCGCCTCGGCCGACTCCTCACCTTCCAGCCCTTGGCTCTTCATCCATTCTCGCAGCTCGGTTTCCTTTTCTTTGGCCAGCTTAGAATCGAGCTTGCCGGGGAAGCGAACCACGGCGAACTGACCACCCTTCCGCTCACGCAGTTTTACGCTTTCACCCTTCGGATCCGGAGCTCCCTTTGCCGCGACTTCTTTGGGCATCACAAAACCCATCGAGACATCCGACTTGCCGATTTCGCCTTCCATGAATACCGGCGTCGTCATCGCGATCTTCTGCTCGGCTTCGTTGGCCCCACTGATGTACTGAAACAGCCGCATAAAGCTGCCGTCCCGACCTTGAGAGTCCATCTTGGAATCGGTCGCAACCAGCATCAGGTCCGGGTATTCGCGGACTTCAAAACTTCCGTTGGACTTGATCACTTTGTACTCGGCCGACTCGTACCCCGCTCGAGTGGTCATGGCCAGGGCGAACGTGCCGACCAGAGCGACTCCGACGAATCCCGCGATATAGATCCCCGTTCGATAGATTTCTGTACGTTTCATCCGTCCCAACTCCATCGTGTTGAACTTTCTCGACTGCCTTACTGTAGACACACGGCTAGCAACGCCCATGCCGCCATTGACGGCTGCCAATCCTGCTATTGGGCAAGTCGTTTGGAACTCAAAGTCTGAAGGAAGAATGCGGGATGGATGAAGGCCAGCCGGAACTATCGAGAGGCGAGATCGATCGCGTCATCATGATGGCCTGGGAAGATCGCACCAGCTTTGACGCCATCCAAGATCAGTACGGCCTGTCCCCAGGCGACGTCATTAAGTTGATGCGTCGAGAGATGAAGCCCAGTTCCTTCAAGCTCTGGCGAAAACGAACCCACGGGCGAGTGACCAAGCACGAGGCCAAATTCGCCAAAACCGTGAACGGCGACGAGCTCCGACGGTTCCGAGCGTCGTCTCAGCGAGGGTAACGGCATTGGCGAAGATCAAACGAGTCAGGACCAAGCCTTGCAGTCGTTGCAATGAAACCAACGACGTTCTCTACCGGGTTCGCGTCGAGGAAGACGGTAACTGGATTTTCGTCTGCCCGACCTGCCTCGGCAAAGTCAAACCTGGCAATCCACACTACCAATACGGCGGGACCTGGAAGAGTAAGAAACGTCATTGACTGGTGAAGCTTCCATCTCCGGTCGAGCCTTCCGGTTCATCCGGTACCGGGTGAATGACTGGATACGGCGGCATGTCGGGATAGTACTCGCCGGGATGACCCGGCGGCAGGTTGTCCGGCGCTGAGTAGCCGGGCGGGACGTGGTACGGATGGTCGGGCGGCAGTCGCGGCCAAGTGTGGATTGTCGGAGGAGCTTCGATCACGACGGGTTCTTCGGGCTCCGGCGGCCACGGCCAATCCTCGGGCCACCAGTCGGGCCGCGATCCCGAACTGAATGTTTCGTCATCGGTGCTGGATCCTTCCGGTGGATCGGGATCGGCGGGCATTGATGGCGACTCGCTTCCTGGCGGATCGAACGGCGGGATGAATGGAGGCGGCGGCATTTCGGGTTCGAACGAATCATGCGGGGTCATCGCAAGGCACTCCGTTGCAATGGATTTGAATGAACAAACTTGGTGCGGTGCGAGGGACACAGGCCGCACTGGTGAATCGCTTTTGTTTGCAAGAACCGGCGAACATCATCGTCGCTCGCGTCGGCTGAGCAGGCTTGGTAATCGCGGAACGGTTGCCACGCAGGCAGGTGATGCAACTTCAGCTTTGCTTCGACTTGGTTGAAGTAGGCTAACGCCGGGCATTTCCAAAGCATCGAGCGGTAGAGCTGCGTGCAGGTCTTCTGCATGCACACTCGGTAGGCTGCGGCGGGTTTCGAATCAAATGGGATCAGCTTGCCATCCTCAACGTTGTATTGCCGCATCCACCCGCGATGCGACTGTCGGATCTTGATCTGGATGCCCGGGTACTTTTCACGCCATCGCCAGACGAGCCGCTTCACCTCGCGGAACCGTTGCACGTAGGCTTCATGAGTTCCGTGTTGACTGACTTCGAGGCGACAATTCGTTTCCAGCAGGACTTCCGGCAAGTCGGGAAAACGGTGCAAAAAGAAACCGTTCGTGACGAACATCAGTTGGCTATCAGACCAATGCTGTCTGGCAAGCTGAATGTGCCCGATGACCTGCGGGTTCAAAAGTGGCTCGCCGCCTAGCATCGCGAATCGTTTTGGCTTCAACCGATGCGACCAGTTCGAATACTCGCCATCGGCAGTATCAACTGTCGGCAATTTGCCTGCCACGTGAAAGTTGCTGTAGTGGCTGCACTGCTGGCAGGAGAGATTACAACCGTGGGCGACGTGGTATTCCAGGGCAGGCAGTTCGATCATCGCCAGATCACCTTTTTCAAACCGTATTTTTCCAGCCCGAGTTTGAGGAATTGCGGGCGATGTCGCTTGTAGCCAGGCGGATCGATGTGTTCATGTTTGAACGAGTGAGAGACGTCGCAGGCAACATTGACGCCGGCGACCTTGCATCTCCAAAAGAAATCCCAGTGTTCTTCAACCTTGAGCGATTCGTCCCAACGGATCGCTTGCAAAATGTCGCGATAGGCGACAAAGCAATTACCGACGTAATGACACCAGCGAATCGAGCCGCGTTGTTTCAGAACGCCGCGATGGATACGGAGACGACGACCGTTGCTTTGCAACAGTCGAGGGCGTTCTTCATCGTTGCTTAGGGTCGAGAGCAGATCGATGTCGTTGTGCTTATTGAGCTTGGCGACAAGTTCCGGCAGTTTTGTCCGTTGGGTCACCAAATGGTCATCATCGGTGAAGACGACGATCGGGGTTTCGCCCGCGTCGAGCAATCGATTGCGCCCGGCGGATAATCCAATGTCGAAATCTGTCTCGATCAATTGGTCCACCATTGCCGCTTCGGTCGGACAGTTTGTTGAGAAGCGAAGTTCCGGTTTGCCATCGTCGAGCACATGGATCGCCGGGCGATTCGTTCCGTAGTGTGTGTGGATGCTCCGCACCAGCGCGGCACAACACTGCGGTCGATGGATCGTCTTGATGCAGAAGGTGACTTGATCACGCATGGACGATGCCGCCTCCGGGATATCGCATTGAATGGAATCCATGTTTTCGAAGGCCAAGTTTCCTGAACTTTGGCCGACAGCGAAGATCGCCGTAGGGTTTCGCTCCAACGTGGGCATGAACGACCATGCAGTCCTCTGCGACGGCGACTTTCAACTTTTCGATGTGGCTGGCCCGGTAGAAGAATTCCCAGTGTTCGTAGGTCTTGATCTCAGGATCCCAACGCAGCTTCGCGATCGCGTCCCGACGGGCGAGGAATGCGTTGCTAGACATGTCGCACCAGGCCAGCTGGCCAATGCGCCGGTGTTCGCCTCGGAACATCCAGATCCGTAGGCCATCCATCAGGGGCGCGAACAATAGTGGCCGACCGCCACCGCCCTGTCGGACGCCGAGGATATCGATGTCATGCTCCTGAAAGCGATCGTAAACTCGATCGAGGTGTAGATCGGGCGTGATGACGTGATCGTCGTCGAGCAAGAAGATGAACTCGGATTCTGCGGCGTCGATCGCCGTGTTGCGACCAACGCCGACTCCGACGTCGTGCCGGTCGAGGTTGATCACGTGGCAGTGCTTGGCCGTGTCGGGATATTTCTCCGAGAATCGCAATTCTGGCCGGCCATCATCGACGACCACGATCTTGGGCTGTTCAAAGTGCTTGCGTAACGACTGTACGAGTCGATGGCATGCCCAGGGACGATGAATCGTCTTGATGCAAAAGGTGATGTCGTCGAGCGTGAATGGTTTTGCTGCGGCCACTGCATCACCCATGCTTTCGAAGGTCTGGATTGACGTGCGAGATGGCCGAGGCGATTTCGTCTTCGGTCGGTTCAATGCCGAGGAATTCAATCAATTCGCCAATAGTGCGATCTGGCTCAGCAGTCAACTCGGCGAACTCGATCTTGAAGACCGGAACCTCTGGGTGTGATTCGATGAATCGATCGCGGTGTTCTAAGAGGCTCCGCTGCAATCGCTCGCACTCCTCATCGTCGGCAGCGAACCACTGACCGGCGTGCTTGCGAGAGCGATCTTGCAAACTGCGGATGGAGGCTTCGATGTCGCGGTTCACAGCGATGATTCGTAGTGAATCGCCGAGTGCCATGTGCAGATGCTCCGCGAAACGGCAGAGATGCGGATACTTTCCTCCGGCGACCGTTTTGTCGCGGTTTGCTTCTGACTTTCTCGTGACAACCCAAGATTTCAGTTGCTGTGTGAGTTGCTGGTCACTGATCACCGGATCGGTAGCTGGAAACCGCATGGCTTTCTCGCACAGCTGCGCAAGTCCAACCGCTTCGCCGCCGCCGGTCGCCTCGTAGCCACCGAGTTGGTTGCCCATGTGAACGCCCAAGTGATGCATGATCATCGCCACGCACGACGTTCCGGCGCGATGCGGCCCGAGAACCGCAAAGAATGGTGCGTCCGAGTGATCGGCATTGCGGGCGTCGTTGAAGAACCGCGTCTGATTCCATTTCCGACCACAAATATTGGATTTTGTTGGCAGTTGTCCCACCATCCAACGGTCCGGCGTATAAACCGCGATCGATTCCTTTTGAATGTTCTTGCCTTGGACCAGCGCTTCGTAGCGGCGTTGAATGAAACGACCGAGGTGGTGATCGATGTGGTGCTTGTGATGCCAATCGTTCCAGGTCAGGTGCCGGTACAACGCCTTCATGTTCTCGCGACCGCGGACCATGAACGCATGAGTGCGATTGACGTTGTAGGGGCGATAGACATGTTCGCTGATCTTCTGTGGGGGATGCTTGCCGGCGTACAGGTGCTGGCCGCCGAGGTAGACCAGTCCCCAATCCGCCGGCAATTCATCGACGAATGCTGTGAAGCGTTCAGCAAAGTCGTCGGTGAATCCGGCATCGTCTTCGAAGACAACATACGAATCGATGTGTTCGGTCAGACACTTTTCCAAGATCAATAGGTGCGAGCGATAGCAGCCCCACGCTCCGTTTCCGGCTCGCCATTGCGGCGGTGTGGCGACGTGCCGACCATCGATTGCTGGAAAACGCTCGGGTTCGGGTAACGGCCACGGATCGGGCAACTGTTCGAGCCATTCCCGCAAGCGATCCGTCCGGCGGTCAAGGTTGATCAAAAAGCAGCGATCAACGATCGACTGTGTCTTCAAGATCATCGTTCGGCTCGGATGGCCCTTCGGGGAACTTTTGTTCGAATTTGCGGATGGCGGTGTTGACGAGTCCACGGGCGATTCGAGCCGTAAACCTTCCATGGGGCAGACCTCTTAATTGGGCTTCTTCAAGTAACCAGTCGACGATGGTGTCGATGTTGCGGTGGCAGCCTTCCGCGCCCCAGTCGTTCATCGTGTCGACACGGGTTTCGCAGTTGCACGTTTCGCTTGGCTTGGCAAACCACGCCAACATGCGTTTCAGTTCATTGCCAGGACCAGGACGGAAACGATCGATCTTGATCGTCTCGGGTTCATCACGTTCCGGTAGATAGTTGCGAAGCAATGACTCGAGTTCGCGAGTGTCCTGTTTGCGGCGTTTCTTGTTGACCACCGCCATGCCGATCGTGACCAAGTTGATCGCTCTCGGGTTTTCGTTGGCTTGGCAGGCGTTGCACGCTGAAGGCGTCGTTCGGACCTTGCAGCCAGCCATTTGCCCGGCGACTTCGCAGGCGTTGTCTTGGGTCAGGTGAGGACAGTGGATCATGCTGTCATCCCCGCAACTTGACCGTCGTAGGCTCCGGAACTGCTCGGTGGCTCGCCGGGATCTTCGCAGTCGCTATCGACTAATTCCCAACCGCATGACCAGATCCAAGTACTGTTGCACGGTTCACTCGATCCACTGCTGTCTTCGGACGGCGGTTCACTGTCGCTGTGGCTCGGTCGTTCGGATCCTTCGCTGGATTCAGATCGGCTTTCGCTCGGGCGATCGGAACTGTGGTCGCTGCTATGGCTTGGTCGATCGGAGTCGGAGGTTGACGGATGGCTTTCTGACGGTGGTTCACTATCGCTTGCCGATGAATCACCGACGCTGGGATTATCAATGCTGTCGCTGGGGCGGTCGCTATCGGAGGTTGATTGCGATCTGCTATCCGATTGCGATTGTGAACGACTGTCGGACGCTGATTTGGAATCACTACCTGACTCGGATTCACTCGTTGATTGCGAGGCAGAACCGCTTAGTGAACCGGACTCGCTTTGAGATCCACTGACGGATGCCGAGCCGCTCCCCGAGTCGGACTGGCTGTAGGAGTGCGATTCGCTCGCGGACGATTCTCGCGAGTAGCTTGGTTCGCTTACCGATTCGCTTGTCGATTGCGAATGCGATTCACTCTCTGATTCGGATTTCGACTCGGATTGTGATTGGCTTGATTCCGATTCGCTGTGACTGCTTGCTGAATCGGAGTAAGAACGTGAATGGCTGGGGTGAGAATGCGATTCGCTTGCAGATGCGCTCTGTGAGTCGCTTCCCGAATCACTTTCTGAATCGCTCGATTCAGACTTGGACTCGGACGACGTAGAGACCGAATCACTAACACTCGATTGCTCGCTTTCACAGGCTGAGCTGTCCGAATCACTCGATTCCGATCCCGATGAACTCGCCGACTGAGATTCCGAGGATGAATCTGATGAGGTTGAAGACGAACTATTGGAAATCGAAGGTCCTGAGTAACTCGGCTCGCTGTAGGAGCGGCTCGATTCGCTTTCGCTCTGGGACTCCCTTGATTCGGAGTCACTGCTACTTGCCGATGACTCGCCCGAATCACTGGATGAGGAGTCGGAGCTGGATGCATCGGACGAATCAGATGATTCTGACGAGGTAGAGGATGACGCCGAGCTGTCGCTGGATGACTGGCTCGATGAGTCTGAAGATTCGCTAGATGATGAGCTGCTGTGAGATGACGAAAACGAGCTTGTTAAAGAGCTGGAAATCGAGCTACTGGAACTCGACGAAAGACTGCTCGAGCTGGATGATCCCAGGCTGCTCGATGAACTTTGGCTGGACGATGCGCTGCTAGAGCTACTGCCGGAGCTCGACGATGAACTGCTCGAACTCGAACTACTGCCATCGCAGCAACGGCACCCAATCGTAAGGTAGGCCGATGTGTCCTCGTGGAAATGGCAAACGATCTGCTGCGATGCCAAGAGCGCGTAATCGCAGACGTTATAGACCGAAACTTTGACGCCGACCGGTCGCCACTGTGTTCCGTCAAATCGCAGTTCGCGAGCCGTTCCCCAAGACTGGGCTTTGATCCGATGTGTTGGCTTGCAAAGCAACGTTTGCTTGGGCGAATCAAGCACCCACGATTGGTTGCCGTCGAAGGTGACCGATAGATACTGGTCCCCGGAACCCTCGATTGGCCCGCGGATCCGCTGCGCCGAGTGATTCCGAGCAACGATGCGGACCTGTTCGCCGTCGACATCCAACACCGGTTCGATGTTGCCGGTTTGGTCCAGTCGGTGGAGATCACATGTCCCGCTGCCGGTCGTCGTTCCCTGGCGGGCGCTGATGCCGCCGACCGGAACCTTGACCAAATGCGCGATGTCGGTCGGATGACCAACCCGGACGACCGCCCACTGCAAACCGGTTTCCGTCGGATTCCGTCGCCAGAGGATCTGGGCCGAACCCTCTGGTTTGGATTCCAGATAGAAGTTCGGCGACAGTGATGCGTCGGCAAAGTCATGCCAGGTCTTGGTGATATTGACTTGAGCCGCGACAACGCCATCGAATACGACGCGACCAACCTTATCTTCTGCGATCGGTTCGATGGCGACGCCCACTCGCCCCGTGGAAGCGCTCACCCCGTGCTTGCCGACTTTGATCGTCGCATCGCGAACGAATCGAGCGAGTTCGACCGGACCATCGAGCGGGTCGGTCAGTGGCTGAATAAAGCCAGCGACGCCACCGATCGGAATCGTTTGCGTTGTGATGTTGTGAACGCGAATTGTCGCCGCGTTCTGCAGGTGGGTCCGTGGCCCTCCTCCACCGGGCAACCGATTCTTGTGCAGGGCATCAGCCGCCGCCAACAGCCGGTTGTACTCGGTGGCCGAGATATTGAATTGATCGCCGGGGCGAACTCGTCGTGTCATCAGTTGATGCCCAGCGCGTTAAAGTTGCCCTCCGGATAAACTTGCTCGACGTAGGCCGCGGCCGGACGACGTAGAACGCGATCGCCGACGACCTCTTCGTCATGCCGGACCCACAAGTAGTCCCAGCCACGTTTGCTGATTCCGTTGATCGCACCTACCGACAATGCGGGCTGATTGGGCCGCGCAGCGAAGTGATAAGTGATGTCGACCCAATTCTGCTCGTCTTCACCACCTTCGCTGCCGAGGAACAATGCTTCGCCGGGTGCAAAGATCGACCAGTCCGTTGAGTTCGTTCGCCCCGTCATCGCGACGACTGCCAACAAATATGCTGTCGAAACCCACTCGAACTTCTTCCGCACCGAGAACTCGAATGCCGGCACGGTCACATCGACGCCTTCCACACCGGAGTCACTGACCCCGATCGCGCCTTGGTAAACCGGAGCGATCTTGCCCGGTGCGGGATAGATCCCGCGGGTGCCGAGGGATTGATTGAGGTGTGTGGTTGCCCCGGTTGTGTTGAACGAGACCGGATCGAGCTTGGTCTTGTTGATCGTAACGCTGACCAACGCGTGTTTGGCGTTGATAAACTCGGCGTCGATCTGCAGATACGGAATCAGGTCCGGGAAGTTGGCTTTGTAATAGCCGTAGGCGGCGCTGGCAGCCGCCGCCGGATCGACTGCGCCACCGTTGGTCGCAACATAGGCAACGAAGTCCGAATGCGATTTTCCTCGCGATGCCTTTTCGGAGAGCGCCGCGGTCTCGAAGTTATATCCGCCGGCCGAAAAGCTCATCAGCTAAACACCAGACCTCCGGACTTCGATCGTTCGACCAGCCGACGCGTATTCTCCGCAGTCGCGATGATCGCCCGTTTCATGTCTTCGGTAATGCCATCGCTGGACGAAGCGGGGAGTTGCAAACGAGAGGTTGCGCCGCTGAGTGCCATGTCGAATTCGGTGAGCGACTGACGGACCGAGGCGAAAGCTTCATTGATGGCGACAACATCCAGTGCCGGTTCTTCAGCTTCCGGCTCGACCTCAGCCATTGCCTCGTCAACCGGTTTGTCATCTTCGGGAACGTTCAGCAGCGGGGCTGAAATTACCTCTTCGTCCAATGGTTCGATCGGATCGAGTTTCAGAGGCTCCAGCTTTCTCGCACTGCTGCCGAGCCCCAATCCCCGGGAATCGAAGTTGCCTGCCGACTCGACTTGCGTTGTACTGTCGGGACCATCCGCGAAGCGTTCCATTGATGCTTGAGCATCAGGATCGATCCCAAGCTTCAGATCCTTCGAGTTCGGAAGTTGCAGTTCGGGATCATCGATTCCGGGGAGATCGACCGGGGGAATATCGACTTCATCGGGATTGATCGGTTCAGGCAACTCCGGCGGTTTCGGTGGCTCGGCAGTTTCTGGTGGGGAACCAGGTTCATCGGTGCGGTCGGATGGTGCGGTTGCATTGTTTGCTCGGTCAATGGCGGCCTCGAAGTCGGCCTGCGCTGCCGCGATCTTATCCTCGCGTTCCTTTTGGCGATCGCCCAACTCATTCGCACGTGCTGCCTCACGCGCCGCCTTGGACTCCGCCCGCATTTGGTCGAGCGTGGATTGGACGCCGGCCGTGGTGTCGTCGATCAGTTGCTGTCGTCGAGTTTGAGCAGAATCGTTTTCCCGAAACTGTTGCTGTTTCGACTGATCGACGACCGCATTCTTAGCATCGGTCTCCGCGTCGATGGCTTGCATTTCCGCATCGAGATCACGACCTTCACGGGCTCTACGACGTGCTTCGAGTTGGGCCGCGATGCCCTTTTGCATCTCGATGCGGTTGGCTTCGATCTGCTGTTTCCGTTTCGATCGTCGCTGTTGCCGTTCAATGATTGCCTGGTTGCGACGTTGTTGCTCCGCCGCTTCGGCCGCGCGGGTATCGGCGTCGATCTTGGCCATTTCGACGTCGACATTGATATCGTCGTCGAACAAAGCTTTGAGTTTGATCCATGCCTTCTTGAGGAAGCCGACCGTCGAATTCCACATCGACTTCACTTGGCCGGCAAACACGGTCCATGTGTCGGCCAAGTAGTCGACTGTTTCGACCCACGCTTTCTCAACGCCAGCCAGGGCATTGATCAGTACGCCACCAATTTGCACGGCCACGTCACCGGCGATATCGACCAGTTCATGAAGCTTGAGAAATCCCTTCTTCAGAAAGCCAATCGTATTGTTCCAGCCTTTCTGGACCGCGGACGTCAGAATGGTCCAGCCGTCGGCCATGAATCCGACCGTTTCGTTCCACACACCCGCCAATCCAGAGAGAGCACCGATCAGCACATCACCAATGGCATAGGCCGAGTCCGCCCAGACATCCGCAATGTACTGGGTGAACTCGGCCCATTTGGTTTGCAGAAAAGTTGTGCCTTTGATCCATTGCAGTTTCAGGTACGACCAAAGCACGTCAGTGGCTGCGGTGATGTCGCCGGCAGCCAGCGCGTTTGCGATCGCACCGAAGGCGGCCAACGTTTCAGCTTTGAGGACTTCAAAGACGCTGCCCAGATACTCAATCGCCTTGCCAGCGATGCCGGTTGAATACAGGAAATATCCACCGAGCGCTGCGATGGCAGCGACGACCAGACCCAACGGTGTGAACAACATGCCAACGGCGCTGACAATGACGCCGATGGAGGCACCAATGAAACTAAAGATGCTGGCCAAGCCTCCAACGGCGAAGGATGCCGCGGCGGCAAACGAACCAAGCGTGAACAGTGCGGCGCCGATTCCGATGATGGCAACCGCACTTGCCGCCGCAATCTTGACAATCTTTTGATTCTTATTGATCCATTCGATCACCCCTGAAGCAGCCCGGCTAAACGCATTGACCATGTTGGTGACGCTACCTTCGAGCGATTCACCGATTGCGATGGCGACGCCCTCGATCGAAGATTTGAGGATCCGAAACGCTCCACCGAGACCGCCCTCCATTTCTTCGGATGTCTTGGCGGCAATTCCGCCGGCCTTTTGCAGTTCTTGGTACAGCTCGCGAGTGTCCGCCACGGACTTGCCGATGGAACTGGCAGCCGTGATGCCCAGCAATCCAAAGACTTCGTTTAGCTTTTCCGCCTTCTCGGCAGTGCCCATGTTTGCGGTGGCTGCGGCGACTTCCCCCAGGATGTCGACCAGCGATCGAGCGTTGCCCCTGGCATCCTTGGTTGCCACACCGAAGACGGCTTGAAACTTCTCCGATTCCGCTGCGCTGATCGTCAGCAGGCGACGCATCGCGTTACCGGCCGATGAACCTTGGATGCCCATGTTGCCGAGGGTTCCCAGCACCGCCAGAGTTTCTTCCAGACTCATGTTGGCATCGGCGGCAACGGGACCGGCATAGGACAAGGCTTCGCCGAGCGACTCCACCGTGTTGAACGACTTATTGGCTGCGGCGGTCAGTCCGTCGGCGACACGCGTTGCTTCGCCCGCTTCCATGCCAAATTGCCGGATGGTGGCGGCCATGATGCCGGACGCCTGCGTGGCGTCGGTTCCGGTTGCGCGAGCCATGTTCATCACGGCGGCGGTCATTCTCTCGATCTGTTCCGGCTTGAAACCGGCACGACCGAGTTCCATCATCAGGGAGGCGACTTCGCTGGCAGAGTAGCTCGTAGTTGCGCCGAGTTTCTTGGCGGTATTGCGCAGCGATTTCAGCTGCGTTTCCGTCGCCTGGGTGATTGCGGCGACGCCACGCATGGCATCGTCGAAGTTGGATAAGATGGCAACGCTGCCTCCCAGAGGAGCTGCCGCAGCGGTGCCGAGTCCCATCAGTTTGGTACCGAGCAAGCGAGTTGATTGCCCGAACGATTGCAGTCGCTTCTGAGCAGATCGAAGCCCCTTCACGAACGCTGCATCCTTGGTCAGCAGTTCGACGTAGGCGGCTCCGGCTCTGACTTGGGACATTGGGATTGGCTACTTGCTAGAAGCGATGGGCTAGAAGGCCTGAACGCTGCACCGAGAAGAATTGCAACCTGCTCGACGGTTGCTTGGGCGGGCACTGGCTTGGCGGCCGTGTACGGATTGAAGTCGTCAGGCTTGAACGGCTTGCGACGACGCCGGCGATCGCGGTTGATCTCCGCCGTCAGTGCCATCACGCTCGATGCGATATTCCAATCGTGGCGTCGCCGAGCGTCCGCCATTTGCATCAGCTGGCGGAGGGTGAGAGGTCCTGGGTCGACTCCGACGACGCCAGCGAGTTCGATGACGATGCGTTCGACATCGGCACCCCGAGTTTCTGTTCGAGGTCGCTCACGATCGAGTCTACTAGGCCCGGATCGTCCAGCCTCCGCTCGATCGCTTCGAGTCCCCGCGTCTCGATCATCCGCTGTTTGTCGGCCGCCTTCCGCAGAAGACGGCGACGGGACTCCGGGAAGTAGGCCACCAACGCATCAACGACCGCCGTGCAGGCTTCATCAATTGCATCGCCTGCCAAACCTTCCGCGAATGCTTCGTCGTCAACGTCTTGCTGGTCGGCTTGAGGTTTGCAAATCGCGAACAACACATCACCCAACAGAAGTGGGTCCGTTGCTAGTTGGTTGATCAAATCACCGTCGATCGCATCGAGCAAGCGAACGTCGGTCAGCGTTTTCACGCGGCGGAGTGTCGTGTTGTCGATATCGACGATCCAAACCCGACCACGACGATCAATGAATTTTTGCATGGAAATCCGTTTCTTGGTTCAATGGTGACATCGTAAGTCAACAGAGAAGGTAATCTGAAATGATGAAATGCCCCGCACTCGTCTGGTGTTTGATCTAACCAAATGCAGCGCAAAGAGATGTTTGATGTCGCTTTTGCTTTCTGGCCAACCTGGCTGACGTACGCACTGGTTCCACTGACGATGTATTTTCAAGTCGCCTGGTTTGGTGCGATTGTCTTAGCCATCATCTTTTTATTGCCTCGCCTTTGGTGGTCGTGCGTTTTTGGGTTGGCCAATTGGATGTCGCTCGCTGCGGGCATTGTCGCCTGCTCGTTCATTGCAATTCGTGGGCTGCTCTGACGGCACCTTCTAAGCTCCGCTGCCCACGTTCATCCCGCCGCCGGATGAAGACTGTGTCGGCTTAAGTGTGACATCGGCGGAGACGACCTCTTCGAGGTTCTGGTTGACGTTGAAGTTCATGACCTCGCAGGTCAGCGTCAGCGCACCGCCGGCGTCTGAAATGCCAACATCGCATGGCGTGCCGCTGCTCCAGAGACCTTGCAGCATGCCGAACGAGGTGTCGCCATTCTTGTTAAGGACGGTGAACTCAATCGACGCATCTTTCAGCGTTCCGACAGTGGCTCGCCAGCCGTTGTTGGCCCGCGTTGACGCATCCGCCTCGGCCTTTTCTAAGTTGACCGTCAGGTCTTTGACGTTCTTGATCTCGGCGCCGTCGATGGTGAGAACGGCGTCGAGACCGAGGACTACTTCTGCTGACATAAGGTTTCTCGCGAGTTACTTCACACTGTCACGCCAGAACTTGGGCAAGCGTGGTTGATTGGCTTCGAGGGCCGGTCGCATGAATGGGCGTTTCGGATAGCGGCGTGGCTTCGATGCGCCGCGCCGCTCGTTTTCAGCTTCGATCAGTCGGGTAGCACGGTTGGCTTGGGCACCGGTCAGTAGCTTCGTTCGAGCGAACTTGCCAGGCCGGATGACTCGAATCGGACCGTACTCGCCGACCCGGAAGCGATGGCGTTTGAGTTTGCGACGTTTCGTGGAAACGCCGCCGAATTCATGCAGGTTCCACAGTCGGCCAGCAATCTCGTTGACCGGACCAATGACGGCCTCTTCGCGTTCGCGACTCACCTCGTAGCGAATCACGCGACGAAGCATGCCGGTCTGCGTGTGCGGCGGCGACCCGGAACTCGATGGTTTCTTGCGTTTGCGGATCGACCGTTTGGCGGTCAGTCGAATCGTCCCGGCCGCATGACCGAGCGATCGAAAGTTGGCGGCCTGAACCTTCTTCTGAACGTGGCCTTGGTTGAATCGGACACGAGTCCGGATATGGATCACCTGGCCAGTTCAAACGTAAGTGTCAGTAGGCTTGTGAACTGATTGAACTGCGTCCAGTGCTCGACGGAGTACAGCACCGCATTCTCGACCTTGACGCAGCGGGCGGCAACAAACGAGTTGAGCCGTTTGAGTCGGAAATAGTCGGCGATCTCTTCGACGAAGAACACCAGCGGGTCGATCTCTTTGGGGTCCCCTTTGCTGACCTTCTTTTGGACGGCGACGTCGATGGTTGCCTGGAACTTGTTGCTGACTCGATCGAGTGGCAAGTATTCGACTTCGCGAGGCACCACGGTGACGCGCAGTTCCTTCATATCTTCGAGGTCGAAGTTCGGAACGTAAAGTCGTTGGGCTGCGAGGTTCTTCTTGCTGAAGTCGCCAGCGTTGATCTCAGCGACGACGCTGTCGGCGATTTGAATGACGGTGGCCGGCGTTGGTTTTGCGGAGGCGGCAGTCATGAAATGGTGTCGACCAGTTTGGTGTGGATGCGGAGTTTGATGCGAAAGGGATCGCTGTATCGCCACGGCGGTTCGTTGCCGATCGACATCAGCTCGTAGACGAACGTGGTGTCACCGTCGGTCTCGAGGATACGATCACCGCGGCGGGGCCATGTAGCGATCTCAGACGACAGCAAGTCTTTGGTGTTGATGAGGAAGTCGCGGACTTGAGCACGCGTGATGACGCCTTCGCCGTCGTCCTGCTCGTATTCGGACTTGCCGATGGTGGCCGGAATCTCGACCGAGACTTCATCACGTTGATAAACGACCGGCCGAGACGCATGCTTGGTCAGCTTGGCGGACAGCCATGACTGACCACGCTGCAGCATGTCGCTCACGACTTGCGTGACTTCGGTGTCGTGGTGGGCTTTGATTGAAAGAGAGCCGCAGCCTTCTCACCGAGTTCATCACGCCAGGCTTCGTCGGCCCGACGTTGGTATTCATCCGCGATCGCTTCGGCTTCTTCATTGAGCTGTTGCTGGCGAAAATTGGCTTGACGAGCAAACGGTTGCACGAACCCGGACGGCGAACCATCACGGTCTCGTTTCTTTGCAGGCAGGATCGCGATGGCAACGAGGACCAAGACGACAACGGTGGCAATTCCAAGAATCATAAGCTTTCAAAGACCTCGTTTGATGAGAATGAACCCAAGCAACAGAACGGCGACGAAGATCAATGCGAGCGTGGCGAGTTCGCCGGAGCCCGCCCAAATCAACGCGTTGCGTCCGCCAGTGTCGCGGTCGAAGAGTCGATCGCGGTCGCCGTCTCGGTCGCGATCAAACGGCCGCCAGGTGTTGTCGACCGGTTCGATGGGGCAGTAGCCGTCCGGGCAATCCTCGGGCGATAGCTGCATCGTGGGATTGATCGCGGCATCCCAGGAATAGCCGCGAGTCTTCAATGCCCCGGTTCGCTGGGCTTGTCGCGTTTGCTGATACAGTTCGTAACCGTGTCGCAGATCGTCATAGAGTTCACGAGGCGTCGACGGCAGCATCGCGTGACCGGCGGCGTGAACGTGACCGCCGGTTGAATCCTGGAACAAGACAACCGGGAATTGGTTGACCGGAACGATCTCGGCATAGCGAGTGCGATACAGTGCGTTGGTTTCGGTGTAGACCTGGAACGCGCACTTTGATTTCAAGCGAACCAGGTTCGTATCACTTTCAAACCACTGCAACAGTTGCTGGCTCTTGGCGTCGCTACCCACAAACAATGCGATTTGATATCGCTTTTTGGCTTGCTCGGGAGGTGTTGCCGGCCGCGTGTTGGTCGTGGTCGGAGTGACAATGATCGGTGCCGGTGCGGTGGGTGTGCTCGGTACGATCCGATAAGGTTGCGCCGTTGGGCTCATGTTGGGCGGGCAAGGCGGCGGGCAATAACCTGACTGCTGCTTCAGTTCGCTTTGGGCTTCCAAGTTGACGCGAGATGGCTGCGGTAATTGTTGAATCTGCTGGCCGACCTCGCTGACCGGCTGGGCTGGCGGCAGTCGCCAGGTGCTTTCCGGCGATGGAGTGGGTTTGCGATGCAGAGCGGTGAACACGGCACCAAGCAACACAGCATGCAAGACAGCGACGACGATCAGGCCGACGCTGAGCCGGATCCGAATTTCATCCTTCATTGACGACCTCATAACTTCGATAGGGCAGAGAGCTGGCGGGGTCTTCCATCACGGTCAGGGCAAAACCGCCATAGCCCGCCCAGAGACGAACAAATTGTTCGCGCGGCGTGAGTTCAAATCGGCCGGGATAGTTGTTGTCGAGAATCGCGGCGTACTGCTGTCCGTTTCGCTCGACCCAGCCGACGAACGTGCAACAGTGGGCGGGCTTCCACCACAAGATCGCGCCGCGACGGGTTGCATTGGCCCAATCGAGAAACCTCGGATCGGCTTTGACGGTGTAGCTGTAGTCGATGCCGGCCGCATCGAGCCGATTTCGCAGCCGGGTGTCCCATTCGCCGTCGCTGTAGGTCGCTCGCCAGCGTTCACCGAGTTCAAACTCGTTGAGCCAACGCAAATGATTGACGAGCGAAGCGTGAACGCAGCTGCCTTGATTGAGCCGGCCTGTCCAGTTGCGTTGATGGAGTTGCGTGGGAAGGTTCGCGACCGGTTGCTCCGGCGGCGGAGCCGGCACCGGACGAACTTGCACGTCGCCTTCGGGTAAGCATCCGGTGCAAGCGATCAGCAAGCATGCGGCAACCAAGTGCCGCCATTTCGCTTCCATGCGATGACCTCGTGATGAGACTATTGAACGAGTTTGACTTTGACGCTCGGCGTACTTGGCGGAGCGTCCTCGACCGAGATACCAATCATCGAGTGCTGGTATTGGTTCTTGATGACGTGGTGACTGATCTTGGACCAGTAAAGAATCGTGCCGGCGGGAATGTTGGTGGTCGGGTCTTTGACGACATCAAAGACACCCGACAACGTGATGCTGCCACGTGATCCGGCACAGATTCCGAACTTGGCGACACCGACGAGCTTTTCGAGGACCACGACGTCGCCGGCTGTGATCTCAACGTCGGTAACGATCGGGACCGTCACGCCCTCGTGGACGTAGATTGCCCCGACGGGTGCGATAATTGCGTTGCTCACTGTTCATCACTGGCTCAAACGAACGCGAACGAAGTTGTCGGTCGCCTCGGCATCGGAGACGACTTTACCGAGATAGAAGGTGCCGTCAGCGACCTCGGTGACGATGCCGTCGGTGGTGGCGTAGATCTTTTGGCCGGCGGAATAGGTCTCGGCGTCGGAGGGATCTTTGGGAATGTCAAAGACACCTTCGACGGCAATCGAACCAAGAGTGTCGGCCGGAAGATCGCGGCGGGTGATGCCGACCAGATCGCCTTGAATAACGATGCTGCCAACCGAGACATCAACGTCGGGTGTGAAGTCGACTTGGCGACCGTCGTGAACGAATTGTGCTTGCATGGGAGAAGGGAGGTGAAAGGAATCAGGTGACAGGGAACAGGCAGAGCAACATCACGGCGACTACTCGCCGGCGACTTTGACGGCGGCGCGGTGGTCTTGGCTATTGACGCCGAAGTCGATGTACGACCGGAAACCCATGCCAAGTGTGTTCGGCGGCATCTCGACTCGTTCGATGATCGGAGTGCGGCGGCCGTTGAGGAACACGATCTCGAAAGCGGGCAACACTCGAGGATTTGCGAACAGATACCACGCGGATGCGCTGGCACCTGGGTAGTAGCTGTCCGACAGGTGCGGCGTTGAGATGATGCGGTACTTGTTTCGGTGCGGGTTATCGACCGGGATCTTGGTCGGTGACCCTTGAGCGTCGATCATCAATTGTGACGAACCCATCAAGAGTTCGGCTTCGGTTTCGAGTTCGACCGGCACGACCAAGTACTCGGGCCGGATGTTGATCGGCTTTTGATCTTTGGCTTTGCCGCCAGGACCGGCCTTCTGTTTGCGAAACGTCGTTTTGGCAACGGTCAACGCATCGGGACCGAACTTGGTGTCCGCACCTTGTAGAAAGTTGGCGTTGGCCGAGGAGAAGAAGCCCGAGTTCTTCAGCAGCAGCGTGAAGAACAAATCGTCGATCGACTCGGCGCCGCTGCGTCCCATTTGCCGCGGGATGTCCATGAACGCGGACAGGTCATCATTGATGATGTCGTGCCGAGTCAGCGTGAGGATCTGACCGTAGGTGTCGGCCTTGTTGCTGTATTTCTGTTCCGACAGTTTGCCGTGCTTGAGTTCGCCATCAGGTGCGACTTGCTCAAAGCCGCCGGTGCCTAGCAAGCGATAGCGGGCCACTTCCTTGAAGTCGGTAACGGTGCCAACACTGCAAAGATCAAACGCGGCGATGGGCGTGTTTTGATAGGCCGCCAGCAACGTCTTGTTCATGACGTTTTCCATGATGCTGGGGAGGCTCATGGAAGAGAAACCGGCTCGAATCGTCGCCGTGCCGTCGCCAAAGACACGCGGAACCTCGATGCCCTCCATGCGAGCACACTCGGCGACGAGTTCTCGCAACCCGATATGCCTCAATGGATCGGCGGCGTTGAGCGTTTGCTCTCCGTAGCTGGCCAGAAGTGCTTTCTCTTCGATACCAACCGACAAGCATGCAGCGGCTTCCAGGACATCGCGGGTGTAACGGGGCGAATGCTGATTCTGTTCGGGAGCTTTCGGGCGTTCGCTTCGTAGCACGGCGAGTTCCGTTTTGGTGATGGTCCAGCCTTGCTCGATCGCATCGGCTTCGATGTCAGGATGATTCTCCGCACACAACTTGCGAATGCTGGCGATTCGTCTGGATTCCGCAGCGGCTTCGGCACGCATGTCGTCGATCGGCGAACGCGGTTTCGGATTGGTCTTAAGCTTCGTGCTCATGTTCAAACTTGCGTTGACCGGTTCAAGAGTCGTGTCTCCCTGATTGTCATCACCCTCGCCGTAATCTTCGTCGTCATGCTGATTAGCAGCGACACGAGCCTCCGTGTTGTCATCCGCGCCCAATGCGACGAACGAGACTTCGCCAAGCGTGGACTTGCGGGCGATGTAGACTGGACCTTTGTGGTCGCGGCCGTTGGCTTTCGCGGTTTTACCTTCGGGAATGAAGACCACCTTCTCGGCACTCGCACCGAGCGACGCTTGCCAAGGAAATCCGTTCTCGCTCGTGGCGATCACTTCCTGGGCCGTTGTTCCAACTCCGGAAATGACGCCAGCAACCTCCAGCGATCGGTCGCTGATCTTGATGTCATCGGTATGTCCAACAATCGATCCGCGATCGTGGTCCTTCAGGATTGGGCGTGACTTGCGAGTGACTCGCATACCTGCCAGGTCAACCACGACCGGATATGGCCAACCACCAAGCCGCATCGCTCCGCCGGTGTAGGCCACCATCGAAAACTTCCGCAGTGCCGGCTTGTCGTCGCCCTCGAGCGGCGGATCCGCGGCGGCGAGTGTTATTGTCGCGGCGTCATCGCAAACGATACGTAGCGAACTGGGGACGGACTCGGCTTCCGCTTCAAGCGGTTTGGGGTTCAGCGTCTTCGGCATGGTCTTCCGTGACTTCGGGTTCGGATGAAGAATCAGTTTCGGACTCGATCGTCAGACCGAGGTCACGCATGAGGGCGATCTCTTTCGCACGTTGTTTGAGTTCCGTCTCCCAGTCACGCCCCTGCCGCGCAAATTCGATAGCCAGAGTTGTCGTATGACTGGCGAGACGGATCTTTTGGGCGTTGGCTTCTTTGGCGGGATCGACATGCTCGTGTCCGTCCCAAAACCATTGGTGCTCGAACGTCGAATCGAGCGTGCGAAGCGAGTTAGGCAGATAGCCCTCGATGAGAATGGCTTCGCGAAGCCAAGCGTGCAGGATGCGGTCGAGCACCACGCGAGCGAGTTGCGATTGCTCGACACGGATCGATTTAAAATAGGTTTGGTGGTCCAGTCGCCCGCTGGCATAGTTGTAGCCCGACGAATTCCCAGCAGCGACGTTGAACGGCATGTTCAAGCAACGAGCGATCTCGTTGAGGATTTCTTTCTTGAACTCCGCGTACGTGGTCGATGGCTGCTCGCTTTTCATCTGAGCCATCTTCCAGCCGCCGGGCATCGTCAGCAGCATCCGTTTCTCGAGCTCGATTGGCTCGAACGGTTCGGCCGCGTCTGCTTCGCCATTGGCTGGTGCATCGGTGTAAAGGATGCCAGCGAACTCAGCGGCCGTTTCCGCCGCGGCAAGGACCGCGAGCGTGAATCGCCTCAGTTGTGCGAACAGTGGCAACGCCGGCGTGATGTCTGGGATGCCACGGATCTGTCCGGGGCGATCGCTGCGGAAGTAATGAACGACGTCGGCTGCCGGCACCGTGTCGTATTCATCATCAAGGACAAAGAAGCCATCGCCGGGGTGATTCTTCAAAACGTCGTATGTGAGTGGATTGCCGTCGGCATCAAATTGGATGCCATCGAGGTAGCGACGTGCGTCGGGTGCGAGCGTCGGCGAAGCAACTTGTTCGGCTTCAATCAGACGTAGATCCAGATTCACCGGAGTCTCGAGTCGCCCATTGCTGGTGAGCAACCCGAACGATTCTCCATCTGCGACCCGAGCCAATCGCATGGTTCGCAGCTTCTCCGCCAGTCCAACCGCTTCGCACCAAGCGAAGAACTCGGCTTCAACAAAGCGGTTGCCCGCATCATCCGCGGTGAGCATCTGTAGCCGAGGCCCAGTACCGACGACATCATTGGCGAGCGTCAGCGTGATACCGCGAGCGTAACTGTTGTTGGCGACTTCGTAGCGTGATCGGTTGCGAAGTGTCCGTCGGACATCGGGGCTGTTGGCCGCGGAGGCTGATAGCCCATCGGCTCGCGACCAATGTTTGATATTGTCGAGTGTTGTGTTTGCCGCGTCGTATTTGGCACGCAGGCGAGAGAAAAAGGGCTGCCGGGGCGAGCGTCCAGAGGCGGCGGACAATTGTGCCGGCCCGCCCCGCATTTGCTCGATGATCCCTGACAAACGTTTCAGCATCCGTGCTGTTTCCTGTTGCCGTCCCCGGCAGCCCTTGTGGATTGGAGAGCGAAAGAAAGATCAGCCAGCCGATGGCGGCACGATCTTGTTAAAGCGGAGCCCACGATGCGGCTTGGCAACGGCATTCTTGCCGGCGAGATGTTTGTCAGCCGCGATTTGCTCGGTCAGCTTGTGTTGTTCCACCGACCCAGCATCACCCGAAGCCTTCGCCGGCCCCGAAGCGTTCTCACGAATCTCATCTTCGAGGTTGCCTGACATTTGTGCTGCGAAATCGATTTGCATTGTCCTTCTGAAATAGACCTACCCCGTCGGACAACGAGATGACGAAGGCGAACGTCACAATCTCCTGAATTCATGTGTTAGCCCCGATCGCGCCGCTGCATCTTGTCGAAGCTCACCCATTGTCGTTGCGAGGCCTCGCGTGCTTCGGTACCAGGTAGCAATACACCCTGACTATGCGCATCGACCGCATACAAAACGATGCCGCTGAGCCAGTGATTGTCGGGTTGTCCGGACCGTGCATGCGTTTCGCGAACCGTTCGGCCGCGCCCTTCGCCTGCGGCGACATATTGCGATTGCAAACAGACTGCACGTCGGTTGAACACCAGCAGGGAAATTGTTCCGGCCTGCATGGCCTTCCGCTAAGCCGTTAGCTCTTCACCTGCGGATGCCGAGACTAGGCCAGAGACCTGCAGAATCGAGTCGCCCGCCTTGCTTTTCACCTGTAGCGGAACCAGACAAAAGGAGAGTCACCTGTCTTCATGCGAGACACCACAAGCCGGGAAAACACCAAAAAACTCAACAAAACCGGGCCATTATCACTTTCCCAACTTTTTCATCCCCTAAAGCATTGACACAGAATCTTTTACGGGATAAAAATATCAACAGGTGGCCGACAAACCCACGCAAAACACCCCGATAGAGGGGCCTGCGAGGGGGGTTTGTTCTGTAATTACTTTAAATACTTTTAATCACAGGTGGTCTTAGTGCCTGATTCAGTTCACAACGTCGATATATCAATCCTTAAAAGGCTTTTTGTTTCTAATAAATCTTCCAGCATCGCTTTTAAAATTTTTAAAGAAAGGGAAAAGGACTCAAAAGAAACAAAATTGGAACGTCTTGAAGACTTAATCAGAGGTGAAGGAGGGAACCCATCAAGAGTGGACATAGTTTCACTAATGAAGGGGCTTCAAGAGGCGAACTGTGGGCGCTTCGTTGTGGGTAGGCGAGGCTCTCCTAGTCGTTTTGAGTGGAGCGTCTCGTTAAGAAGCGTTGGCTTGGCAGCAACCTCCGGAAGCGATGAGGTCAATCAAATGGATGATGACGCAGATGAGCAAGACGGAGATGGTGAGTTTGCTGATGATTCCGACAATTCTTCGATCACGCACACTTTCGTCCTTCGACCCGAGTACCGAGTCAAGCTAACTCTCCCCGTCGATATGACACCTCGCGAGGCGAAACGTCTCTCCGATTTTCTACGAACACTGCCCTTTGGCGATTCTGATGACCTCGAAACTTAGTTAGGAGCTTGAAATGGACTTTGTTGAAATTGCAACGTGCGAGATCGCCAATATTCTTGGCCGACTCCTGCCCAGCCAATCAAACGATTGGTGGCGCAACCTGGTTTGGAACAACCTGAATGACCGCCAGAAGAATCTGGTTTCAATGAAAACGAACCCTACGCTTCAAGACCTCGACCTTGCGTCGTTGCTTGCGGTAGTCGATGCAAACTGGGGACGCTTGGGCGAAATGCATAGAGACAACCGTGAGGCCCGCAACTATCTGATGGAATTGAAGACCATCCGAAATCAGCTGTGCCACCGAACTTCCCGTCCGACCCCTGTGGAGTTAGCGCTGCGTCAGTGGCAGACGCTTAAGCTTTTCTTGAAGAGCCTCGGCGGTTCCGAGGCCGCCATTCGGTTGATCGATTCACAACTGTGCCGCTTAGTGAAGTCCTACCAATCTGAGCTTAGCCTCGGGCCGCAGCGAATGCTCGCGTCTTAGTCAAACTCCGCTCAATAACTATCAGAGATCAACCTCCGTTATTCGCAGACAAAAAGGAACCGTCCGATGAAAATGTCACGCTCAGCAAGTTTCCGCTATCGCGGTGGGCAGCAAATTTTCGCTTCGAAACCGTCTCGCATCTGGTGGGACGAACAGAAGCAATCCGTCAGATTTTCAATTTACGGAATCGCAGATTTCAACCAGCCACGTGTGACACATGATTATTCGGCATCACTTGAATGGGAAGAACTGGAGCAGATTCTGTCGGTCGTTCTCGAGGCAGCACAGAAAAGCGACCGCCTGCCGGCCCAGCTCAAGAAGAACGGTTCGACACTACTTGGGCTGCTGGGCGCAGGCTTAGAGGTGGCGAGCTAACAGCAGCTTAAGACGATTGAACCGCCGGTTCAACATTGACCGAACTTGATATTGACTGATTCAATCGCTCGAGAGTGGAACCGAGCAAGCGACCACGCATCCATCCTTACGAAGGGCTTTTCCATGGCGACTCAAACTCTGCTCGGGCTCGACAACTCGCAACGCAATTTCTGTGAATCGGACGCAAAAAACATCCGTCTGCTTGCACCGGCTGGATGTGGCAAAACACTTTCCTTAGCGCACCGGTGTCTTCACCTTGCACAAGCCACCGGAAAGTCAAAGACGCGTTTTTTGGTGGTCACGTTCACTGTCGCGGCTCGCGACGAATTTCATTCTCGTATCCACGAAGACGAAGCGTTCGCAGAACTCAGAGGCGTGGTCGAAGTGTCGACCCTAAACTCGTGGGGGTTTCGTCGTGTGCGGAATGAGGCATTTAGCCCCAAGCTCGTTACTAGTCGGAACGACTACCATTTCGCGATGCTGAATCAATTGCAACCGATCTGGAAGAAGCACAAAGCGGTTCGAGAAGCGATTGAGGCAAAGAGGAATACGGCACCGCGGAAAATCATGGACCTAATGGATTCGTTCAAATCCATTGGATTCGATCACCAGCGTGACACAAATCTCGAAAAATTCCTGCAACGCATAGAGTCGTTTGCTGCCGACGGTTTGCAGAACAAGTGGGAAACGCTGTTGGTTGAATTGGCTCGGCAAGGAGTTATTCCAAAGGTCACACAGTATGGTTCCGAAGAGGCTTCAAGATCTCCGAGACTAATTTACGACTCGTTCTTCAAATTTTGGCGATCAGCGACACAGCACCTCGTTGAAAACGACACGTTCACACTTGAAGACCAAAAGTATGTCGCATGTTTGGACGAGCAGGCCAAAATCGATGAAGGCAAGCTGTTGTCAGGTGCCGCAAGGTACGACCATCTGCTGGTCGATGAATTCCAGGACATCAACCCACTGGACTTGGCGCTTCTGCGAGCGATCGCGGATCGCAGTCGTTCGACTATCACGATTGTCGGTGATGATGACCAAGCAATCTTTGAGTGGCGAGGCGCAACCCCTAGGTACATCGTCAAGCCGGATCACTATTTCCAGCGAAGGTTCGCAACATTTACGCTCGACACGAATTACCGTTCTCCCCGAAACATCGTTGAGATCTCACAGCGAATCATTGCAAACAATGAAAACCGCGTCACCAAGGAGATTTCGTCCAATATGGATGAGGATGCTTTCATCGAGGTGGTCACAACGAGCGGACTGCCGGATTCGATGAGCTGTGTCATTGCTGAATGTGAACGAGCTATTGACGCGACGGAAGGCCCCAAGCGGGTGGCGGTGATTGGACGGAAGAAGAGTCAAATCATTCCGTATCAGTTGTACTTTGCCTCAAACGACATCCCCTTTTGCGCAGCCGAGGACTTGCAGATTTTCATGAGCGCTGCGTTTGATCGGCTGATGAAGTTGATCTTGATTAAGTGTAACGCTGATGCGCGGCGAACCACGTCTCAGGTGAACGATGACGTCATGGCACTGTGCGATCTTGCGAAACGATACCCCTTGAGCAAAGCTGATCGAGCGGCCCTGAGGAGTCATTTAATTACAAGAAAGTCCAAGACGATCAAAGATGCGATTTCTGCGTTGGCTGCATACACCGGTCAGCTGAAGGGGAAAAACAAGAGCAGTGAAATGAGCCTTCAATTTGCCGAGAAGATCGCTTCTTTTGTTAACGCGGATTGCGTGGCAAGTTCCGTGAATGCGCTAGCACATTCGTTTGAAGGACTACAGACCGATCTCGGCAAAGCCGAAGACGATGTTTTTTACGTTGATCCGCCGTTCATGCATCTTGCTGAGTATGCAACCCGATATGGCGACGACTACGGCCAGTTCATCGACGACATCGAATCAGCCAAAGAGAAGTTAGCGTACCTGCCGCCGGTGACCGATCCTAAGGAGTTGGATCCGATGCACGAGGAATGGAGACGCCCTATCCACTTGATGACCGCGCCTAGGGCGAAAGGCAAAGAGTTTGATACGGTAATTTTGCTCGACGTGAACGAAGGAATCTGGCCAAACAAGAATGCTGCTACCGAAGCCGAACTGGAAGCCGAGCGACGGGTGTTTTACGTTGCTTTCACCCGCGTTAAGGAGCGATTGCTGTTACTAGTCAATGAAAGGATTGGAAAGTCAAAAGTTGAGCCATCACGATATCTGAAGGAAGCGGGCCTAGTTTAGATGCAGCGGCAACGGTGAATAGATTTGCTAGTTGCGTTCGGTAACCCATCGAAGAATAGATCTCGGTGACCAATATCAACAGGCAAATACGGGACACGTCCGCTTTGCTACGCGGACTTTGGCCGAAGCCGTGAAACTCAATTGCGAGGTTCGCTTGGTCACGCCTACTTTGTCGAGGAACGATTCGCCCAGCCGGAACCCGACCTGCAGCCCTCTTGTAGTAGAAAGTTCTTGATTCGGTTGGTGGCGTCTGTCTTCTCCACCAACGTAGGAACCGTCGTTGCAGTGATGACGGCCGGCGAAAATGTTGCGGCAACGGATGCTCACATGGTCCATTCCTGCTCAGGCTCGGCACCGGTTACGGCCTGCAAATCCCTTAAGTTTATGTTTTGTAGCATGTTTTTTTTCCTGTGACTCAGCTGCGTTTGCGATGCTGCATTTCTCTAAAACTAACACGATTTCTTCTAGATGCTCGTTCCATGTCCGTACCGAACAGCAGCGCACCTTGCATGGAAGCAGCGACAGCAGAGCCGACGAGGCAGTCGAGCCAGTGGTTGTCGGGTTGCTCGGGGCGGGATTTCCATTCGTCAACGGTTCGGCCGCGGCCTTCGGTTCGGACGTAGTACTCAGCGGTGACTTGCTCGGCGAACATTCGGTGTTGATCAGCGCGATCGCCGAAGATGGAAAGGCAGCCTCGGTCGCCCATGGCAACGGCAAGCCTCGCGTGCGTGAAGGACTTCCACCAATTCGTGTCGTAGATCACGTGGCGAATGGCGCGTTTGCCATGGATGGTTGGGACTCGCCAGTTCAGTCCAACGCGATCACCCGGCCGGCGTTTGTATTCGCTGAAGGGGTTGGACGACGCGCCGACGAACCGGCCATGCGAAGGTAGCAGGATCGAGGCGTGGGGACTTTGCCTGCAGAATTGATAGACGACGTTGGTCGAGTGCCCCCAGTTGGCGTCGATTAGGCATCGACCGATCTTCATCGCCGCACCGTCGTCACGTTGCCACTCGCGGCCGAGGAGCTCGCTCGTTAATGCCTCGAGGCCGGCATAGATACTGCCTTCGAGTCCGGTTCCCTCAGCGGCGGTAGCCAATGTGTGCCGAGCGTCGCGGAGCGTGAAGTAGGTTCGTTGTTGATCGGGGTAGGTACCATAGTCGACAACGTAGCCGGTGAAATCGTCCTCCCAGGCGGCGACGACGTAGAAAAGTAGCTTGCCTTGGACGTCGATGAATGCGGTCAAATGATTGCCGGCGATCGGGACTCGATGACGAGGCAGGTTGTTAATCTTGGCAGCGACTTGGTCGGCGGTCAGTTGATCGGCACCGACGGTTTCTTCCGGCAGCGGTTCGTTTTGGTATTCGGCGAAGAAGGCGGCTTCGTCCTGAAGCTTCAAGTTCATCGCATGTTGGATCGCTGATAGTTCATCGTGGTTGAAGCGTTCCTTCCACGAGACATCCGCGCCGGCATCCATCGCCTGACGGTTTTGGCGATAGAACTCGGTGCCGGCGGCTCCACCATCGCCGGACCGCAATCCTTCCGCGCGGACCTCCGCGTAGCGTTGCCAGAGCGTTTCGTTGGTTGGAAACGCGTTGACCATGCGAGTCCGTTCTCCGTTCCATTCCGGATGCAGGTCGCGGCTGAGTATGTTGTCGGCCATGTCTCCGGGTCGAATCACCGTGCAGGGCATGATGCCTGAGATCTTCTTGCCGGGGCCGGCCAGTCCGAGGACCGCGCCTGCGAGGATGGCTTCGCGATTGGCGCATTGGGATAGCGATCGAGCGGACTCGTCGGTTTGTGGGTCATCCAGGACTACGAGCGACGGCCGGACCGTTTTCCCGTCGGGGCGTTTGAACTTCATGCCGCGGATGCGACCGGTCAGGCCAGCAACCTTGATGATCGCGCCGCTGGCTTTACTGCTGGCGATGGTTGGCAAGACGATTTCCTTCGCCGTCCATCCAATTTGTGTTCGCTTGCCTTCGAATAGCTGGCCATTGGCGCGATTAGCAATTCCGTCGAGGGCTTGGATTGGGAAACAGACCTCGGGATAGTCGGCGGCAAGCAGATCGTTGCTATCGAGTTCGGTTTTGATCGAGTCGAGCATGTCGCAGGCGTGGCCTTCGTCGCTACCGATCAAACAAACGAAGTCTCGATAACCGTTCAGCACCGCCCAAATGCAAGCGACTTCTGCGAGTGAGCTCTTGCCGGAGCCACGAGCCATGGCGAGCGAGAAGAGACCGCCGCGGATGACGGCTTCTTCGATTTTGTTGATCACCTTCAAGTGGTCCGGCGACCATTCGAGATGAAACGTCAACCGGAAGTACGCTTCGCAGAACGCTCGGAATGAACCGGCAGCCATCGCTTTGCGTTCAGGATTCTCGACCGCCGGCAATTCTCCGATGTCGCGACCGGCGAGAGCGATGGCGGCGTTTCGCGCGCGGGCACTCTCTTTGAGCTTTGCGTACGGATCGACATCGGAAACCGGTTTCGGTGTGTGTCGTTTCTCATGCAGCCAATCGGCGTACGCTAGCAGGTCAACGTGCCGGCCGTCTCCAATGCGATTGCCTGCTTCGACTCGGTGCCGATGCAACTGCCGTTCGTTGATCACGGTGCCGAGGGGCGTCGAGTTGAGTAGCCGACAGCACTCGCTCGGTTTCAGTTTGCGTGGGTCATTCGCCACGGCCGGCCTCCTTCAACATCCATGCGGTGTAGGTCAACAAGTTCAAGCGGCCGGCGGCGGTCGTCGGCGAGCCGTCCTCGATGTCGGCTTCAATTTCGGCCACGGGAACCTTTCGCCTGCGCAACTTGGAGAACAGCGCGGCCGTTTGTTCGGCGGTCATCGCATTCGGGTTCAGTTCTTCGTGGCTGCCTTCCATGGCGGGCTCCGTGGGTTGAATAGCGACTGCGCCAACAAGTTCGCGACTGTCGCGAGCATGTGCATGTTTGCGGTCAGTGGCCGCATGTTTTCGGCGGCGATGTGGGGCCAAAACTGGCCGCCTGTGGGCAAGAAAAGAAAGCTGCAGATTACTGGAACATTACTTTCGAACTTCGCTTGAGGTGTCTCAAAACGCATGGCTCATGTGTGTCAACGCAAAACGAATTCCATGCTTTTCGGAGACACAAACTTGCACGCCAACGACATCGCCTTCGGTATCGAAATCGAAACCCACATGCCCGGAAACGACCGCACGCCGATCGGCGGTTATCACAACGGCCTTCCGGTTTCCTGGCTGCCGGCGGGTTGGAAAGCCGAACGCGACGGCAGCATCCGCACGCCGGCCGGCCGCAAACCTTGCGAGTTTGTTTCACCGGTCCTTCGCGGACGCGAGGGTTTGGAAAACGTCGGGACCGCGGTCGACGCGATCAAAGAACGCGGGGCGCGGGTCAACGAATCTTGCGGGCTGCACATCACCATTTCTTGGAACGGCGACGCGGCGGCCTTGGCCCGACTGATTTCCCTGATCGCCAACCATGAAAAGGCCATCTACGCATCGACCGGAACACGACGCCGCGAACGAAACCAATGGGCGAAGCAAATCAAAACCTACGGCAACAAGGACGCAGCAAAGACACGATGCGAACGAGACCGCTACCACCTCTTGAACCTGACACACTTGGCCCGCGGCCGGCAACGGATTGAGATTCGGGCCTTCGCCGGAACGCTCAACAAAACCAAATTGATCGGCTACATCCAAATGATTTTGGGCTTGGCTGAACTCGCCTTGAACCAAAAACGATGTGCGGGCTGGGACTACGCCAAGAAGCCGGGAACGAAATCTTGCTGGGACCGACCTGACGCCGGCCACGGGGAAACGGAATTGAACCGGCTCTTCTACCGGCTGGGTTGGACCAAGGGTTGGTACAAGGGAGACCTTCGCAACAAGCGATTCGGTGAACTGACCGCCGGCGAAAACGGATGCGACTTTCGCCCGGTCAAAAAGAAGCTTCTCGACTTGGCCCGCAAATACGACCAGGCAATCTGATTGCCAGACAACACTCGCACGCCAAACGCCACGAATTACCCCCGCGGCGTTTCTTTGTTTTGTGGCGGCAACACTCGCCGTTTGTGGGCGATGTCGGGTAGGTCAAACGTAGGTGGCCATCAATATCGCCGACGTGACTGGGGCGGTTTATGGGCGATGTCGGCGGACCGCTGAAACATGGAAAAACCCTGCGAATTAGTGGCTGGATTCGCTTGCTGTGTTCGGGAACGCATGGCTCATGTGTGTCATCGGAAGACAGTTTTTCATTCACCCAAACGGAGAAACAAACATGACCCTTGGCGAATTGATCGGATTGCTTGAAGAGTATCGCGACGAGCACGGCGAAGACTGCGAAGTGCGTTTGATGACGCAACAGAACTGGCCCTTTGAAAACCTCATCGCTGGCGTCACGAGCGGCGCGGAGATGAACGAAGCGGAGCATGACGACCCGCACGAATTTGCGGACGACCAGGACGTCGCCGAAGACGCGATGGTCTACATCGTCGAAGGCGGGCAGCTTTGCTATGGCAGCAAACGGGCATGGGAAACCTGCCGCGATTGCTAAACGCGAACCAACATGCCGGCGGCGAGAAAGATCGCCGCCGGCCTTTCTATTCAACAACACATGAATGAACCAATGAAGAACCGAGAGAAGATTGAAGACGCGTACGCGGCTGCGCACATTCGAGCTTTGACCTTGTTGGAAAAACTACACGAAACGGTCGAGGACTTGCCAGCGACGGGAAACGACGAACACCCGATTGATTGGGGCCACGTCGGCTCCTTGAATTATCTTTGTGAACAACTGGCAGAATTGAAAAAGCACTTCGCGTCGGATGAAGACTGATCGGCAGACGCTTCCTTGCCCAACACGCCGCGACGTTCGCAACCTGTCGCGGCGTTTTCTTGTTTGCGGGTTCTTTGCCGCATGCCCATAGAACGGCGTCTCGGCCGAACGTCGCTGACCAACCCAAAGCTGCAAAAAGACTGCAGATTCCTTCCGGACTTCGCTTGCTGTGTTTGAAAACGCATGGCTCATGTGTGTCACCGAAACGGTTTTCACGCTTCCCGCCTACGGAGACAGACACATGGCCAACGCAACTGCCCGCCCAACTTCCGCAGACCTTCTTTACCTGCACACGCAAACGCTCGAACTGATCGAGGATTTGCACGCAGCGGTCAAAGACATACCGCTTGCCGCGGCGTCTGACAACGCCAACTTCGAACGAGTCTTTGGTGAACTCGATGACCTGCACGACACCATCGACGGGCTGGCCGCAAAACTTCGCCGCAACACGGCCGAGTGATTTCGCCCTAGTAACGGCATTCTTCGCAGTCTTTGAAGAACCTTTCAAAAGACTGCGAATTGCTGCCGGACTTCGCTTGATGTGCTGCGAAACGCATGGCTCATGTGTGTTAACGCCGACGGGGCGAACCAAGAACTACGACCTTCCTACCGGAGACGAACCATGGCCAAAGAAAACAAGACCGCCGACCTTCGCAGCGCAATGCAACAACTCGACCCGACGACCTACCAAGAGATTCGCGAAAGCTACTACCGCATCGCCGACAACCTGAAGCCGCTGGCCGACGCTTTGGAAAAGGCCGACGCGGACCAAGGCGGCCACGCCGGACCGCTGCTCGACGAGCACTTTCTCTTCCTCCAAATGTACGACCTGCTTCGCAAGAGCAACCTTGGCGGGGTCGTGTGAACCGAAAGCCGAAACGCCGGCCTCTTTCCTCGAATGAATTGGGCCGGCGTCGTCGCGGGTGGTTCCCGCGGCCTGACGATGGCAGCCAACCATGAACACAATTTGGGAGACGCAAACATGAAAAAGGCAGATGTAAAGATCGGCGGCGAGTACTACGCCAAGGTGACGAACAAGAAGGTCGTTGTGCGGATCGACGCGGAGAACGCCTCGGGCGGTTGGGACGCAACCAACCTTACGACAAACAAGAAGGTCCGCATCAAGACGGCCGGCCGGTTGCAAGGACTGGCGCGGACGACCGAGTCGACTGCAGAGCCCGCCGCGCGAGCAAAGAAGCGAGTAACCAAGAAGAAGTCCGATACCAACACCGCCGGCGAGAAAAAGCTTTCCTGTGTGAAAGCCGCTTTGCAGGTTTTGGAATCCGCCGGCGAACCCATGAACACGCAGGAGATGATCGTCGCGATGGTCGACCAGAATCTTTGGGAAAGCCCCGGCGGAAAGACGCCGCACGCCACGCTGTACTCGGCGATTCTTCGCGACTTGGCCAAGGGCGAAGAAAGCCGATTCGTCAAGACCGAGCGTGGCCGGTTCACGGTGCGAAGCTAAACGAAAGGGAGCGATTTGATGCAAAAGCACTTCTATGATTTGCGAGAGGTCGAAGACTTGGCCGACGGTGAGCAAGCATTGCCCGAGCCCGGCGTCGCGTATGCCTTGCGGACGATTGAGAACAGCACGGTGGATACGGAGGTTGAATGTGTCTTTCGTGATGGCGAAACCTTGTTCGCCCGAACGGCCGCCGGTGAAACGTATCCGGTGACCGGCGAGGGCTCGTACGTTTTGGTACCGCGCGGCTTGTAACCGCCAGCATTTCACCCCTCGGCGAACACTTCGCCACACACGCCCGACGTTGGCCACGGTCGGGCGTTTTTTCGTGGGTCGGCTACTTGGTCCGCGACTTCACGAGCCCACACGCGGCAACGACGGCCGCGATTTCTTGAAGCCGAAAAACATGGCGAATCTCTCCGCCTGTTTTCCAATGTTCGCTTGCTGTGTTGGCGAACGCATGGCTCATGTGTGTTAACGCAAACGCCATCTCTTTCTACGAACACGGAGAACCAAATGCAGAACCTGCAACCGCAACGCTGGCGATCGACTGTTGTCTTCGCCAACGGCCGGCGAATTGAAGTCGACGAACTGCTGCCAGTTCAAACCATTGTCGCCGATGCAAAACGCGCCGGTGCCACCAAGGTCGAACTCGAGAACGGAACCGAAATCTTCCTCAACGAAAAAGGACGACAACGATGAACAAAGTTCAAACCCTCAAACCTCGGCCGATCGAGCCGGCCCCGGCTTATGAGAACGGTCATCAGATCGCTCGTGACTTGCTGCGACACATTGAATTGCAACTCGATCGCATGATGCGGCCGGACTGCAAAGACCTGCGATGGCATCACGTTCGAGCGGTCAATCTCATCAACGCTCAGCTATCGGAGGTCGCCACGCTACTCGACGAAACCAACGGAGTTCGAAATTGATGAAAACCAAATGCGACTTTAAGGCGGGCGATCGCGTCCGCCTGATCGAGATGGGCGATGACCCCGATCCGATCCCAGCCGGCACGCCAGGAACGGTGGCCGGCGTCTATCCGCAACACGATTGGCTGCAACTCGATGTCGACTGGGACAACGGCCGGTCGCTGATGCTTTCCATTCCGCCGGATCGCGTCGAACGGCTTTCCGGCGGCACTTCCAAATCCAATTCTTCAAGCCAAGGAAACTGAACCATGTCCACACGAGCAATAATTGCCACGCAGACTTTCGATCGGGGAATCCTCGCCACGTACTTGCACTTTGATGGCTACCCAGAACACGTCTTACCAATTCTCGTCGATGGTTACCTGGATCCCGACGAAGCCATCGAGTTGATTGAAGGCGGCGAACTGCGATCGCTTCAACCTCGCCCCGCTGAGCCTGAGTATTTCGCGACCAGTCGGCAAACCGAAGTGTTGAAAGACGAATCGGAACTCGATCGGCTTGCCCGGTACCTGAACGCAGAGCACATTTACTTCTACGATGATATGTGGCGACACCGAAAGGCTTGATCGCTGCGTTCATCGCATGTTCTCCTCGCGCGTGCCGACGGGGATCGGTGACTCGCCGGTCCGCTCGAGCACGGCGGCTTTGCCGGTGAACCGTTGATAGCGATCGACAATGACGTCGCAGTACGGAGGGTCGAGTTCCATCAAGAACGCATTGCGGCCGGTCTGTTCGGCCCCGATCAACGTCGAACCGCTGCCGCCGAAGAGATCGAGGACGTTTTCACCTCGCCGTGACGAGTACTGCATTGCCATGACGGCGAGTTCTGCCGGTTTGCCGGTGAGGTGTTCCAACTGCTGTGGCGGAATCTTCTTCACATGCCACAGATCCGTCGCGTTGTTCGGCCCGAAGAACTTGTGGCCCGCCCCTTCTTTCCATCCGTAGAATGCCCATTCGTGTGCGCCCATGAAGTCTTTGCGCGTCATCACGGGGTGCATCTTGTCCCAGATGATGGCCTGCGAGAAATACAGGCCCGCCTTGGCCAACACGGGTGGATAGTTTGCGATGTTGGAGAAGCCTCCCCAAATGTAGAAGCTGCGGCCGGGTTCGAGAACGCGAGCAATGTTTCCGAACCAGGCTTCGAGCAATCGGTTGAACTCTTCGTCCGAAACGAAGTCATTGGTCAGCGGCCGGTCCTTGGCTCGCATCTTCTTCGGTCCGTCTTTGGACTTGCCCTTGCCGGCCTCAAATGAGCTGTTTCCGGCAGCGATCGCGTTCTTGCTGCGCGGTTCGACCTTCACGTTGTACGGCGGATCCGTATTGCAAAGTTGAATCTTCGCGCCGGCGAGCAATCGATCGAGGTCTTCGACGCTGGTCGAGTCGCCGCACAAAAGCCGGTGGTCTCCGAGAATCCAAAGGTCACCCGGTTGCGTGACAGCATCGTCGGGCGGTTCTGGCACATCATCAGGATCGGTCAGTCCCGGTTCAACACCTGGATCGAGCAGCTTGGCCAACTCGTCGCTGTTGAATCCCAGCAATTCACAATTAAATCCGACGTTTTGCAGTTCGCCGATTTCCAGCGGCAGCAGATCGAAATCCCACTCGGCGTTCTCGCCGGTGCGGTTGTCGGCAATGCGGTAGGCCTTTACCGCTTCGGGTTCGAGGTCCGTGGCCACATGGACCGGCACCTCGGCAAGATTCAGCTGCTTGGCGGCTTTCCAACGCGTGTGGCCGACGATGATGACACCGTCGGGATCCACGACGATCGGTTGCCGAAAACCGAATTCATTAATGGATTGGACGACCGGAGCAACCGCGTCATCGTTGATGCGAGGATTCTTTTCGTAAGGCTTGATCCGATCAAGCGACCACATTTCGACCTGCATGTGCAAAAGCCCTTCCAAGGCGAGGAGAGAAACGGAAGGGTTCGGTCGGTGGTTGGTTGTTTAGTTGGGTGGCTGGCTTGTAGTGAAACGTTCTGTAACAGGATCAACTAAGACGACTTGCCCGTTACGCCAAGTCAGGATTTGTGCGGGGACACGGCTAGCGGCATCGATGATCGTCCTGGTTGTCTCGTTAGCAGCTGATTCAAGATTTGAGATGAATTCGCTCGCTTCCGCGGGTGAATCAAAGTCAAACTCACCTAACAACGCTGGCGTTTGGCTTTTGAGCGTTGCGTATGCGGTCTTGTCAATCAAACGCAATTTCTCGGTTTCCCCGAATACTATAGGCGATGCTGGATACGAACTTCCATCGAGGACGCCCCAGCGGTCAGCGAGGCTGACGAAGTGATTCTTGAAGTTTGCAATGCCTTGCTCAAACCGCCTTTGGATTGTTGGAGTTGGAATGTTGTGCCCGCCCTGGCGAACCCGGTTGGCTACTCGCTGAATCGCAAAATCAGCGTTGGGCAACCAAACAAACACCAACTCAACGAGATATCCCAACTCCGATTTCATGCGCTGCAATCGCCGAAAATGGGTGCGGCCAGCAAGCGTGGTTTCAATGGCGAACGTCTCGGCACGGTTGGACAATTCCTCCATTCTTGAAAGCATCAATCGTCCAGCCTGCACCGCCTGCGAATCGGGATCAAAAGGGGACAGACCTACGGCGATCAAGTCAGCATTGAGAAAATCGCGACATCCAACACATTTTGGTAGGTAGCGCATTGCGAACGTCGTTTTGCCAGCTCCGTTCGGCCCAGCAATGACATGGATCGTTGGCTGTGTCACGTTGTTTCGTCCTACTCGAGCTTCGGTTTCGACAAGTCTTCCCTCAACGTAGAACGGACGTCGACGAGAAGCCTGCCGAGCATATTCTTCCCTCGGCCATCGCCACCGTCGCCCCAGTAATCGTCATTCGTTGTGTGTTCGATGATTTTGGCGTCGCCGGTGCCGAGCAGCAACTCTCGGAGTTCTTCGTGTTGCGTGAATTTCGCGAGCAGTGCTTCACGCATGACGTTCACTTTGGCGGATTCCCAATCCTTGCGCAAGGTACGCTTGCGATCACGCCCCATCCTTGCCGCGAGCATCGGCGAGTTCGCTTTTCGAATCTGCTCTTGGTCTTTTTTGTCCTTGAACTTCATCGCCTGGAAGTAGTGCTCACTCGTCGGCCAGATACGATTGCCGATTCGTATGGGATACGCAGCGAAGTTCGAAAACTCGCCGTATTCATCGCCCGTACTGTAAAACTTGATTGGCTGGTCCATCTTGATTTCCGCGTCTGCGAGTAGTTTCGACGAAGACACTTTACGGCAAAATCAGGTTCGCAAGGCTATTCGGACAAGCAAAACAAACTGTGCCTAATAGCGCGGCTGTTCCCGCGGCCCTGGGACGAACTTGCTCGCCCTGGAAGGACCCATCCGCAGGCCGACGACAATCGCCGAACACTGTTCGACCGTGTCCCATGGCGAGTGTTCCATGTATGGTGAACCTTGCCTTGCGACTTTCCGCGGTCAGTTCGCTTAGTTTGATTGACCGACGGTTCTAGTCGGATGATGGCCCGGAACAACACGACTTTGCTCTCGATTTGCCGCGATCCACACCGCCGACTCTCGCACGATCAGCGTGACGACGAATGTCCCAACGAAACAACCGAGCAGGGGGCCGACAAACATCGCAACGACTTCAGGCATTGAACTCGTCTCCTCCAGAAGGCTCCAGAGGATTGAACCGCTGAGCAGCCCAGCTGGCACACTTAACAGACTCCCACCAAAAACTCCGAGCATTGCACCAGACCGACCTCGTTGCCCCCATGCGCCCAAGACCAACGGCAACAGAATCCCAGTAAGAAACGACGCGGCGACGATATAGATGACGATTGGCGGAACAAACATAGGAACTCGTGACTTTCAGTAACAGGGCGTTGTGCGGATAGGCTTCAACGTTCCAGAGCCCAACTTGTCCGAGGCAATGCGCGCGAAGTTGGTTGCTCGTATACGGAAGCAATGTGCAGACGCATTTCTGACCTTTGAGAAGGCGGATTCGTACTCACATCTAAAAGTATCACCGGAACCTGTCACTCTTTCCCCCGCGGACGCGCAAACACGCATCGCGGGAGTGTGGGCATGACAGGTTGACGATTAGGAAGAGAGAGACTTTTATCAACAAATGAGAGCGTTTTTCCCTCTGCCAAGTGTCACTGAAGTGTCACCGTGAACGGCGACACTTCGGGACAGATGCGATTGGACGAGTCCTCAAATACGGTTTCAAGACGTCGACGTGTCCCGAATCCGTGACACTTGGTGACACTTCGGTGACGCTTTCTCACGCACCAACGGCGGTGTATCCCTGCGTCGTTCGGGCGGAGGTTTTAATTTCGGTGGGTTCGATCTCCCCTTGTTGCACAAGCGTCAACACGACCTGGTCAAACTCGGCAGATTTAAGTTTCATTGTTCGCATCAAGTCACGTCGAGCGACCGTTTTGTTCTTCGCTTCGGCGAGCTTGTTGAGCAGCTTCAAACACTCTTTATGAAACGGGTTCTCGGCGACGTGGACTGATGCGAGGTAGAGTTGCCGGCGGGTTTGATGCAGCGCGAACTCGCTGGCCCAACGTACCGCAGCAAGCGTGATCTTTGGTTCGACGTGGTTCTCGCTGCAGGCGTAGATCAGAGCCAGCTTCTTGGCATGCTCGCAGGTGCGGCTCCACGCCGTTCTTGCGACCTCGTCACCAGCGTCATCTGCCTTGTCATATTCGACTTCGGTTTGCTCACGAAGTTCGGTGATGGCGGCCTCGGCATCGCCGGTGAATGGTACGCTGCTCGGCTTCGGATGCACACTCATGAAGTTGCCGCCGCCGGGCTCGAAGTCGGCCCACCATTTTGCGATGTCGAGGATCGCATCGGGTAGGTTGCGGGCGGATCCGGGTGTCTGACCCTTGCCGCGTTTTCCGACATCGATGATGTTCAGTCGAGCGAAGAATCCGTTGGTCAGCATCCGCTTCGAGAGCGATTCGTAGAAATGCTGCGGCGTCGCGGTGCCGAATAGCGTCAAGTGCGGTTGATCGACATGAATGGCATCCTTCTGGTTTGCCTTCACGCGGAGCGGATACACGTCGCCGGCTGATGTGTAGAGCGTGAGCAGAATGTTGGGGATGGATTCACGACTGTTCTCGCGGTCCAGATTGATCTGACGCAGCACGCCGTCCATCTCATCGTTCTGAAACAGCATTTTGCCGGACCGTGCCAAGGCGTCCTGGACGCCTTCCCCGGAAGCGAACTTGTCGCCGATCGATTTGGATTCGCCGATCTGAAATAGTACTTGCGAGTTGACCTTTCGAGGAAACTCCTTGCCTGTTCCACTGCCGGCGAGGGCGAGCAGATAGATGTTGCTTCGTAGGTCGCCGGTTGTTGCAACCTTTCGCCCGGCTAGGAAGGACTGCAACGCCATCGCACCGCAGAACGCCAGGCCGACATTTGGATACGGTGCGTTGGCAAGCGTGAAATCCATGACGCGACGAACGAATCCAGGCACTTCGAACAGTCGCTCGGGAAGATGTCCTGGATCGAGCGTCGTCGTGAGCTTCGGTTCAGGTTTCTCATCGAGCGACGCAACCACCATTGGCTTTGTCATGAATCTGCTGAGGTCGACTCGGTCAACCGACGGATCTGTCAATGATTCATCCCGCAGCCAGCCGAATGGTCGGTCATGCGGTTTGGTCGCCGCTTGGTTGACTTTGTGCCGCAGTTCTTTCTCGGACCAGGGCGGATTGCACCGAGGGTTGTATTCGGCGGCGAGGATTGCCAGCGCGCGATCTGGGTCGATGCCGAAGCCGTGAACGAGCGCTGTCGCCGCGGCGTAGGTTTGCGAATGCCCGCCGCTGCCGGAGACTGCCGGCGGCATCGCGGCCAGGTAGGCGATGGCCCGGGTTTCGACGTCGGTCGCGTCAGTTGGCGAGACTGGCGGCGACGTTGGCTTATCCGCGGTAACGCTTCCTCCACGTCGCACGATCACCGCATCAGCGAGAGCTTTCACGCAGGCAGCCAGCATTGGAGCGGGAACGGTCACGGGTTCGGCATCGAGCCGGTCATATTCTTCACCGCTGGGATGGATGCTGGGGCCGACCACCGTCTGCGCACCGGTTGACCGAAGCTCGACGATCATCGCCCCGCCGGCGTCGGTGTGCTTTTCGGTGCTCGCTCCCATGGCGATGTACCAACGGTGTGATCTCGGTGATGATGGCCGGCCGGTGATCGCTGGGGTTGGCGGTAGATACTGGTCGGCAAGTTCAATCGCCTCAGGGCAATCTAGGTCGACATCGACGAGCCAGCCCGAGGGTTCGCCGAGGATGATGCCAATGTTGGAATTCTCGGGAAAGACTTCGGGTTGCAATCGCAGGTTGGTCCAGTCACGCCGCGGTGGCGATTTAGACCTTGGGCGCAGCGGCACACAGTACCAGCCTCGCTGGCGATAGATGGCGACCTGTTCCCGAACGCTCGACACTAGAAAGGCACCTCTTCAAGAGCGGTGTTCGGTATCTCGGACAAGCGATACTTGATGATGCGATCGTAACGTTCGCCAGCGATCGAGCGGACAGTGATAGCTTCAGTGGCGGCAAGCAATCCGGCGTCGGCCAGTTCAAGAGCCTCGTCTGCATTCTCTGGACAGGGATCGAGGCATCGCTCGCGCCACCAGGTTTCGGCTTTGCGTCTCGCGAAGCCAGAATGCTCGATACAAATGAATTCGCTTTGCCAGTGATCGAGGCCGATCATGTAGTCGACTCGCAGGCACCGAGGTGCGTCGTCTTCGGCGTCCCGCTTTCGGTGAATGCGATAGACCACATCATGGACGTCGTATTCTGTGTCGGTGACTTCGCCCGAAAGCACGCCGGCCTCGCTCGCTTGTGCTTCGTGCGATTCGCGATCAGGCGGTGGGAAGGGATGACCGCATTCAGGACAGTTCGCGTATCCACATGCGACCAGTGTGTGACACTTCTCGCACTCTTTCGCCGGAGGCAACTGGCCTGTTCGCGTTTGCTTTTCCTTCGGCTTGATTTGGTCGATCGGCCCGTGGCGTTCGATATTGCCACCGAAGTCGAGGACCAGGCAATTCTGTTTGTTTGGATGCAGGCGAAAGCCGCGGCCCACGCATTGATAAAGCAGACCGGCCGACATGGTTGGTCGCAGCATCACCACGCAATCCACACGAGGTGCATCGAAGCCCGTGGTCAGTACGTTGACGTTGCAGAGATATCGCAGCGGTTCCCGGCCGAAGAGTGAATTGCATTCATCACCTCGGAAGCGGGCCAGCACTTCATCGCGTTCCGCCGCCGGCGTTTGCCCAGTGACGAATCCACATTCGATCCCGTGATTCTTCCCTAGCGTTTCGACGACTTGCTGACCGTGTGCAACGCTAGTGGCGAAGATCAAAACCGCTCGACGATCGGACGAGAATTCCACGATTTCGGCGCAGGCAGCCGAGACGAGCGCGTCTTCGCCGGCAAGCCGATCGACTTCGTCGGACACGAATTCGCCGGCTCGGACATGGACGCCAGAGAAGTCAGCACGATTGACGCCGGCCTTTGAGATCAACGGGCAAAGGAATCCGTCGCGGATCAGCTCTTTGATGCCAATCTCGTAGCAGACATGATTGAGAAAATGGTCCGGCGAACAGATCATGCCGGAGTCGAGCCGAAACGGAGTAGCCGTCAAACCGATCACGCGCACGTGAGGATTGATGACTTTGCAATCCGCGAGAAACTGCCGATACATCCCATCACCCTTCTTGCTGATCAGATGGGCTTCATCGACAACGATCAGATCAAAGGGATCGAGGTCGCAGGCACGCTTGTAGATACTCTGAATGCCAGCGACGAGTATCGGCGTATTGGTGTCTCGCTTTTTCAGGCCAGCTGAATACAGCCCAACCTTGATCTCGGGACACAGACGGCGGACCTTGTCGGCGTTCTGCTCGAGTAGTTCTTTCACGTGGGCGAGGATCAGAACGCGGCCACTCCATCGCGAGACGGCGTCGGAAGCGATCTTCGCCAGGACCAGCGATTTGCCCGCTCCGGTCGGCAGTACTGCGACAGGATTGTCATTTCGATTTCGCAAGTGATCGTAGACCGCATCCACCGCGGCTTGTTGGTAGCCGCGCAGCTTCATCGGATCACCTTGCCGTTGTGACGCTTGAGTCCGCGGACGACGGGCGTGTATTCCGGAAGCCCACGGTTGATCATCGTACAGACATTGCAGATGCGGTTATGAGGACCTTCTGAATCGAAAAGGTATCCGCAACGCAGACACGTCCGCGCATTGATCAACTCCATGTCCGCCGGCAATGCTTGGATGCGAACGGTTGCTTTGCCGGCTTTCGGCAACGGTTCGTGCTTTTCGATTGTCAGCCGCACGATTTGGCTGTCGTCCTCGAACGCACCTCCGAACTGGAGTGAATCGAGCAGTGCTTTCAAAACGTTATCAACATCGCGTCGCCGGCGGTCTGGCGGATTGACCTTGATGTCGACGATCAAATCGCCCTCGATCGGCTTGATGCGTTTGCTCCGCAGTTGATTGCAGACCGCGGTGCGGTATTGCCGGCCGTGCTTGCTGATTAGGACTCGCGGGCCGACATGTCGCCAATAAGTATTGACCGAAGGCGGATAAGGTAGAGTCAGTTGGTGCATTGCTTCGTGGTGTTTCCGCGTCTTCAAAAAGAAAACGCCCGGCCGGCATTCCCTTGCCAGCCGGGCGTCTGATTGCCTTGGAACGATTTCAAGAGAAGCCGCGGCTATCGTTTCCAAGGCGGGGCATCGGCACCGGTAGCATCCGGCGTTGAAGAGGCGACTTGGCTCGCCGCAACCGGCTGAGCAGAGGCGTCGCGCCGCGAATACCCCTTCACTTCGTTCTGCAACTCGCCGGTATCCGATCGGCGCTTGACACGAACGTGAATGAAACAAGGCAGATTGTGGAGATCGGTGGAATCATTCGGAGTCAGCACGCCAACAGATCGACAGATCGAAGACAGTTCTCGCCGAGCAATCTCGACGGCGGTTCCATTGGGGTTGTCGAGATTGATTCGCACCCACAGCAGCCGATTGGCATATTCGCCTTCGATGATTTGGAAGGTCAGCTGAAGATACGATCCCGTCCCCGCTTTGGTCGGCTTCACTTCGCTATCGGTGACGACGGCGACGTACTTGCCGGCGGGGATCGGTTCAAGATCATCGGCTGGTTCGACGGTGCTGGCATCAAAGCCTTGGAGGTTTGCCATGGTTGGATCCTTGGTTGAGTGGAAGGGAAGATCGAGAAAGGGAATTGGGTTAGTTGACGGTCATGGCAGACATGAACGCGGGCCAGGAAAGCGAGAGCTCCTCGGAGATGCCGTAACGGTTCTTGGCCACGCAACTCGGCGAACCATAGGCACGCATCACTCGTTCGCCACCGTCCTTACCGATCGCGTGAGCCACCGTACGTTTGCGATTGAAACCGGCTTCCTCGGTCTGTGTTCGCATCTTGCGTGTCGCAAACAAGACCGCGTCGCACCATTCCTTGATGAGGGCCGCGGCGTGTTTGTGGAGTCGCGGCGAATACCGGTCGTAGGGAGAACTTTCTGGATCCTCGAAGCGTTCGACCTTGGAGTGGGCGATCAGCACGATCACCATCCCGCGAGAACGAAGGACGTTCAGCAAATCGAGGACTTCTCGCCAAAGCGTCACTGCGTGGGTGTAGCCGCGAGCGTATCCGCCATCGACCTTCTCGATCGATTCAACACCATACTGCTGGCAGAGCTTGTCCCAGACGAGACGTTCGAGCCAATCAAGCGAATCGATCACGACGGTTTCGTAATCATGCTTTTCACTGACGAGCGATTTCAACGCTGCGATCACGTCATCGAACTTGGTGGCCAAAGGGAATCGATCGCAGTCGATCTCGTCGAGCCCGTCTTCGGTTTGAATGAAGATCGGCTTGGGGGCTTGGCTGCCGAAGGTTGATTTGCCAATCCCTTCGACGCCATAGAGCAAAACACGAGGCGGTTTGGCTTGCCGGCCGGATTGTATGGTTTCGAGTAAATTGGTCACTAGTTGAAGGATTCCTTGGACAAGTGTTTGAATGGATGGTTAGAGAGATTCGATGGTTTCGACGTCGAGGTTCCCCGCTCGATCACTGGACACGAGGTAGTGCTTGAAGTCGGCTTGCGTGACGAACCGTTGACTGGGTCCGAGTTGTTTCCGCAGCGAGTCGCACGCTTCGGTGAATTCGCGTGACGCTTCGTTGAAACGGTTCGCTGATCGAACGTACCGACCGACCGCAATCGAAAGACGGACGCGGCGATCGATGTCGAGTGCTTGTTCCGGCATATAGCCTCCTGATGAATGCGTGCTGCTTATTGCCGGTCGACACGAACACCGGGCCGCCGCCGGGAATAGACCTACCCGGTTCACGTTCGAGCCGACGAAGTGGCTTGGAAATAATCGGCCAGCCCGGCCTCTGCGAAACGCTTCCGGATCTTTTGGAAACGTGCTGAAATCGTTGTTCGTGCCACGCCTATCTGTTCTGCGATCTCGGTAATCGAAAATGATCTACGTAGCTCGACAATCTGTTGCCAATCGGCCGGCAATTCGTCGATGACAGCTTGGATGTCCAATCGCAATTGCGAGATTTCGGTGTCGGTTCGGCGCGATCGACCGGTGTGACGATCATTCGATGAACCAGAGAGTGTGTGAGTGACGCGGATCGACTCCCCGTCAGCTTCAGAAAGTGGCGTGCTCAGCAAGACAGTGTCCGCATCGCATCGTTTCTCGGCACAGCGATCGCGAACGATGTTCGCGACGTATCGCTCGACCACCGCGGTAATAAACTTGTTTTGGTGACCTTCATTAGGGTCGTACGACCGCAGGCTCTGAAGCACTCGCAGGTACATGTTCTGCTGAAGATCGTCGCGGTCGATTTCGGTGTAGCCATACTTGCCGATCAATTGATTGGCTTTGCGTTGGACCAGCCTGCGTGTGAACGTGTCTTCGAGCGGATTGAAGTTTGAAATGGACTGAGTCACGGAATATCTCCTTGCCGGAGACAAGCCGAGGCGTAGGCGACCAAGCGATGCAGGCCAAAAAAAATCGGAGCAATTGCGTCGCACCAAATTGAATTGGTGTCGCCCACAATCGCCTCCGCTTTGCGGCCGGCTGAATGTCAGGTTTGTGTTGTAAGAACGGTTGACGCTGAGGTCTGCGTTAAGCCGCCGGCTCGACGACAATCATGCGAAAGGGCAAGCCGTGTTTCACTTCGAGGACATCGATTTCGCCGTCGCCCCGTTGATCGAAGTACTGGAACAGCTCGACGAGCGGACGCTTCAGCGTGAAGTCGGACTTGTCCGATTCGGGTCGTGGACCGTTCTCCGCCGAAAACTTGTGTTCGCGGACGATCTTGGACTCGTCATGCAGTTCCGGCTGGCCGCTGCGAAATCGGATGTGCTCCAGCCGGCCGAAATTGACTCGCTGAAGCGTTTCGACCAGAAGCTGGCGTTGAAGTGAAAGGGACGATTTGTGAACGAGTTCCATCGTGGGATCTCCTTAACGGATTGATCCGCGGCGACCAACGACAGGCAGTAAGAGTTGGCTCACCGGGACTTGTCCGATGTTGCGTCGATGTTTGGATCAACTGAACCTGTCGTCCCTTACTGGCGAAATCTCGTTGGCGGGTTGAAATTTCGCTCTGAATGCGACGAACAAATGGTGATTTGAAAGCGAATCGCCGAACGGAATGAACCGTGATTTTTCTGCGAGATTTTGGAATCGACTCGACGAAATTTCACGGTCACTAACCGTCGGCCTCAATTCTGAAGACGGTGCGGTATCCCTTGATGGACCTGTCGTATTCGATCGATGTTCCCTCGATGCCCAGCGATGCGATCAGCTTTTTGTTCAGCTCCTGAGTTTGCTTTTTGACATTCTGAGCGGCGCCGCTGTCGCGCCAAGTTAAGACCCCGTGGTTGTCGGCGTAGGTGCGAAGCAATTGCCACTGCTTCACGGGCTTGGCGTTTCTACTGTTGGCCATTCCAAGTTGCGTGTAGTGGTAGATGCCGGACGATCCTGGGACGCTGACGCGAATGGTCTCGTAATCAACAAAGTGAATCTGGACGGAGTTCCAAGTTGTTCCGGCCGGAACGTCGAGACATTGGTTTTGCGGCTTGGGCTCCGGTGGCGGAATGTGTTGTCGGCGGAAGTCCGTTAAACGCTGCATCGCAGAATCGTTGAGCGTGACGATGCCTCGATCGCCGAGTTCGGTGCATTGCGGCAACGCTAATTCAATCGATTGCATCCGTTGCAACATCAATTGCGAGTTTGCATCGAGATCCCCACCGCTGCTCCGAAAGATCACGCATGGTTTATTGCTGACAGCTGCGAGATAAACCAGCGAAGCGTCCAAGTCACCGCTCGCATAGAAGATTGAAAGCTGGACACTTGGAGAGTGTGAATCGACCGCGATCCGAGAAAGTCCTTCAGCCTCTCGAACCTCGTGATAGTCCCATCGCCAGTCAGCCGCCCGGCAGATACTGCGAAAGATCAGCGGCACATTGACACGGAAGACAACGGCGTCGCGTCGAGGCAACGTTTGAGTTTCCATCGTCGTCGCATCCGTTGCGTAGATGGACTGCTGATCGCGGACCTCGACATCCCACCAAGTCCATTCGCAGGTTGAACCCGGGATGTGACTGCCGAGCTGGTCCGTCGCCAGCAAGAGATGCTCGAAGAATGGCAATTGCTCGCCGAGCATCTGACGCCAATGAGCAAGCGTCGTCTCATTTCTGCAACGCCTAGCTGCCCGCCAGAACGGCTCCATCGATCGCATAGGGCTGCCAGTCTTGCTCGGTGATGAAGCCTCGGTCACGAAGGAATCGTTCGACGATTTCGCTATCGCCATCGCGACTGTAGATTGCGACGTTGGGAGGTTTGATTGTCACGACTCGGGATCGTCGGCTGGATGCGAAAAGCAGATTGAACTTCGCTTCCGTCAAACGAATGTCCTCGTAGCCTTGGCGTGCAAGCCACTGCATTCTTTGCTCCAAGACTTCGAGTACATCCTGTCGTCTGGAGGTCAGTTCCTCGGGTTTGTGCCCTGGTAGCAACATCTTGACCGAGTGACATTCGACACTCGTCAGCTCTTCGATCATCGCGACCGATAATGCAGCCTCGCCGTATTCCAGCAGCGGACCCAGCGTGAACTTTTCGCCCGGCGGAAACATCTCTTCGTTGCCGAACAAATGCTTGCCAATCAAGCGTCGGTAGATCTCGCGTTGCGGGATAGTTTCAGCGTTGATTCGCAACTCGCCAATCAGTTTGTCGAACACCGCGACATCATGCTTCAGAGGCCGACAGATGAGCGATTCCGGCAATCCCTGCTCGAGTACATCCAATCGACGCATTGGTGTGCCATGGCTGACGAAGACATACAGCGAACCGTCGTTCTGATTGCACTGCGCTGCGGCCCCTCGGCCACAACCGCGTCGATAGAACCATTGGTCGAGGTCTCGGGTCAATGTGCGAGTCCCCATCGCGAGATCCGTCACTAGTTTCGGCGGCGATGACGATTGTGACTGAAACGATGCAAACGCTCGTCGCGATTGCGCGGAATGATGGCTGAGCATTCGTTCTGCTCGATCGCGATCGCGGAGAAACGCTTCGATGGCCACGTCTCCGGGGAATGGATCGTCTTCGTTTTGAAATGTGTCGATCAGTCCGTCGATTTGATCAAACAGGAGATCGATTGTCGCTCGGCCGGTGAGGCCGTTCACGACATGCAATGCATCCAGAAGGGGCGATGGCGTATCCGCATCGGGAGAAGCAAATACTTCAGAGAGCCTTTGAACGTATTCCTCGTGGGAAAGATCGTTCTGGTCCAGATGCAATTGCCTCGCAGAAAGGTAATCATGAAACGGCTCCAGGAATTCCCGAAGCCGTTGTGGTTTGATCGATAGCAAGAATGGCAAGTTGGTGAATCGTTGATAGTTAAGGGTGTGCATCGATTGTCCAAAGCGGATCACGAACAGGTCATAAAGCGTCCATGGGGAAAAAGGTCAGTTCCATTCCGAATGGCTGATAAAGTGCGACGAGGCTGGGCGATGGCGGATTCCACCACCGTTCCAATTGGGTCTCCGTTCCGCTCGTCCGTGGCCTGCTGTTCGAGCGATCTGATTGGGCATCCTGCCGATTCACCCAGCCCCGTCACTGAGAATTGCTAGCATTGCGATAGTGGTGGACACGTTTGGTCACACGGCGAAAAGAAAACCGGTGAATACTTGGATAAAGTTCCAAATGCAGGGACGAATGCGGGATCCGGAAGCGTTGATCGTTTGGGGAAAAGTTGTCGGAAGCCATCGAAGGCCAGGCGGTCCCATAGCGGCGAATCAAGAATGACGTCCAGTTTCTCGATCAGATCGTCATCGCCTTCCTCGAACTCACCATGTTCCAACGAGGCCAGGTGCTGCGGAGAGATCCAAAGTTGCTGGGCGAGTTGTGCCTGTTCGAGGTGTTTTTCAAGGCGTCGAATGCGAATTTGAGCACCAAACGTTCGTGGGGTCATCTGTCACTCCATCCTGGAAGCGGGAAACGATTTGCGGCCAGCCAGTGAAATTGCTGGCATTAACGAAAGCAGCGATGCCGGCGATTATTGGGCGTCGGTGGACACGTTTGGTCCCAGCCGCGAGGAAAGTTCCCGCCACCTGTCTCGCTGGTGTTTCCAATTCGCGGTGAGGGTGATCGGCTGCATGTCGCGAACGGAAATTGGATCGCGGCCCTTGCGAATTTCCGGGGCGAACAGGATGGCTTCTTGGATGTCCGGAGCGAGCAATCGCAGGTTCATGATTTGGGTCACACGTGCTCGGGAAACCAGGCTGAGCCGCGCGAGCTCGGCGTAGTCCGTCACGACACCGTCGGCGATCAGTTCCTCGAACCGAATCGCCAACGCCATCAGCCTGGTCACTTTCATCAGACGCCCGTCTGGCAGATCATCTTCGTCCGGCTTCTCGTCGGTCGCGACTCGTCGCGATCCGGCCCCACGACGTTCAAAGGTCAGGTCAGCTTCGAAGACAATTGGTGAGTTCATTCGGTAGCCCCCGCAAGCAATCGTTGTTCAATCACACCAATTCCTGAAGGATGAAACGCGATCGAGATCTTTCCGGCCTCGCCGTCGTACTCGATCGTTTGAATCAGCATCTGAATCAACTCGGTTTGTTCTCTGGGGACAAGCGATTGCCAGAGATCATCGAAGTGGGCTAACGTCTCGGTCGCCGAGTCCGGATCGACTTTGGATCGGGCGAGTTGATCGGATTCGATCCGAATGGTGGCCAAGCGTTTCTCGCCTTCACGGATCCGGTCTTGCAGGTCGGCCAGGATTCCCAGCATCACCGAGTCTTCGCCCATCGCCGGCAACTTGCGAAGCACTTCACCGAGTTGCGTTTGCCATAGGCTGAGATTCTTCAGTAGCAGATGTTCCTCATCGGCGAACGCTGCGATTTGGGTGCGAGATTGAACTTCGGCTTGTTCCATCACCTTCTTGGCAAGGTCCGAATCGCGGCCGATGCAACGAATCTGGTCGACGACGAAGCGTTCGATCTCGCCAGCCGGCACCGACTTGGTTGGACAGTTTGCCCAGCCTCGTTTTTGTGCCATGGCGCATACGTAGTACCGATAACGCTTGCCGTTCGGCTTCGTCGAATGCGAAGGAATCATGGTGCAATCGCAGGGTTTGCAGCGAAGCAGTCCTCGAAGCAATGCGCCGAACTTGTTTTTCACCTCGCCGCCGCCGGATCGTCCGTTGCGGTTCATGAGAGCTTGCACCTTCTTCCAGACTTCCTCGTCGACGATCGCTTCGTGTTCGCCCTCGTGGATTTCATCCTTGTACCTCAGCTTCCCAAGGTAGGTCACGTTCGTCAGCAGGCGGTGTAGGCTGGTTTTGCAGAACGGCCGGCCGCCACGCTGGGTACCCTTCCGCGTTGTCCATTGTTTGGCAACCCAGCAGCGGCGATCCAATTCTGCGACGACTCCCAACAATGACTTGCGTTCGAGGTACAAATCGAAGATGGCCCGAACGCGATCGGCCTCCATCGGATCGACGACCAACTTGGATGTTCCCTCCGGAACCGTATACCCGAGCACCGGCATCCCACCCGACCATTTGCCTCGACGTCGTGCAGCGGCGATCTTGTCTCGTGTTCGCTCCGAGATGATTTCGCGTTCGAACTGGGCAAAGGAGAGCAGAATGTTCAGCGTTAGCCGTCCCATACTGCAAGTCGTGTTGAACTGCTGGGTAACCGAAACGAATGACACCTTCTTTTGTTCGAACTCATCCATCATGCGAGAGAAGTCGAGCAACGATCGACTCAGACGGTCAACTTTGTAGACGACCACACAGTCGATCTTTCCCTTGTCGATGTCCGCCATCATTTGTTTGAGCGCCGGCCGGTCCATGTTCCCGCCGGTGAAACCACCGTCGTCGTAATGTGTCGGCAGTGCGACCCAACCTTCACTAGCTTGACTGGCAATGAAGTTCTCGGCCGATGAACGTTGGGCATCAAGCGAGTTGAACTCCTGGTCGAGTCCTTCTTCGGTCGACTTCCGCGTGTAGATCGCGCAGCGGATCGTTTTCTCGGTTTCGGTCTTTTTCATGGATCCGCCTTTTGAATGTTGAAGAATGCGTAGCCGCTGCAGTGCTGGCCGGTGATCGCTTTCGCCACCGCGGTCAGTGACTTGTAAAATTCGCCGTCGTACTCAAAGCCGTCTTGGCGGACTTTGCAGATATGGAGTTGTCCCTTGTATTTGCGGGTGATGAGGTTTCCGGGTGGAGGAAGCCGCTTGTCGATCGATGGCCGGAATGACTCCGTCAATTTGCGGTCCGGCGGCGGCTTCGGTTTGGGCGTTTCCGGCGGAGGCGACATGCGGACGTCAGAATCGCATGCGATCTCCAACGCTCGCTGACGAGCCCGTTTGGAAATGTCGCCTTCTTTGTTCGATTGCATCCGCCATGCGATTCGCTTGATCAGCCAATCCTTGTTCGACGCATTGGTCGCTTCGCCGAAAACTTCGGCGTACTGCTTGCGAAGGTCGCGGACGGAGCATTTCTCCATCTTCCGAACCTCCCTGGTCACGTTCAGTGCCATCGGTTGGGTCTCCTTCTCGAGAATCTCGGGTGCGTTAACCGTTGTGGACAGTCAGCCCAGAGTCGGGAGAAGACTCAAGCCGAGATGCGGCTGAGTCGCCAGAGGTTTCCGAGGGTTCGGTGCCGTCTTGTTCGGTCGTTTTGCTCAATCCGCCGCGGCCGTTCAATCGGGCCAGTGCGATCCCGAGAAGTTCGACAACGCGGCGTTGATGCTGATCGGCGGTGTTTTGATCGATCGGTTGTTCAATCTCTTCGCCTGCTTCATCGAGTTGTTGACGCATTTGGTGGACAGAGTGTCGGTGGATGGCAGGATCGGGTTCGGTGCCTCGTTGCATCAGTAGTCTCGTTTGCGGAAATCTGAAACGGGTTAACGGTTGGGAACAGTCAGCCCAGAATCCGAAAGAGACTCAAGCCGAGATGCGGCGGAGTCGCCAGAGATTGGCAAAGAAGTGGAACCATCCCGCTCAGTTGCTTGGGACAGTCCGGCTCGACGATTCAGACGCGTCAGTCCGACCGCCAGGATTTCGACGACACGTTGTTCACGCTGCTCAGCGGAAAGCTCGCCAGCAGATAGGTCTTCGGTGAGATAAAGCGATGACACAGAATGCTCCTCAATTGGAAACAATCCGAGCCAAGTGCCTGCGATACTCGCCCAGCCAAAGCCTACGGAGAAGAAGTTAACAGCCGATGAGACTTACCTACCCGGTTCACGCCCGGGCCGACGAATGAGATTCGCTCCAGCAGAACCCATCTAGCTAAAATTTGTCTCTCTCGTGTCGTCCAATCAACTCCAAGGTGTCACGCTCCATAGGGAAGCTTTCAGTGACGGAACATTCGCTTATCTACAGTGTCGGCACGCAGGTGGTCGCTCAAAAAGAGGTCATGGCGGCGGGTGATCGTATTGCGCACCCGGCGGGCGCTGTCGGTGTGATCGTCCGGTCGCCAGTCGATCGCACCCATGCGTACCGCGTGAAGTTCAGTGACGGTTTCGAGGCTCCGATCCATCACGACCAACTTGTTCGACTGGCGGAATTCAAATCCAACAGCATCCGTGATAACGACGCACCGCTGATGAGTTCGGGCTTGTACGATCGCGTGATCTATCGCTGTGTGATCGGATCGCGGGCTTACGGCTTGGAAGACGAAGCGTCGGATACCGATCGCCGTGGAATCTACTTGCCGGCGGCTGACCTGCACTGGTCGCTGTTCGGGGTTCCGGAGCAACTAGAAAACGATGAGACGCAAGAGGTTTACTGGGAGCTGCAGAAGTTTATCGTTCTCGCACTGAAGGCGAACCCGAATGTGCTCGAGTGCCTCTATTCCCCAATCGTTGAGTCGGCGACTTCGCTGGGCGAAGAACTGCTCGAAATGCGATCTGCATTCCTCTCGAAGCTCATCTTCCAGACGTTCTCTGGGTACGTTGCATCGCAGTTCAAAAAGATGCAAACCGACATCCGCAATCAGGGGCGAGTGAAGTGGAAGCACGTGATGCACTTGGTTCGGTTGCTGCTGTCGGGAACCCATGTCTTGCGTTCAGGCGAGATGATGGTGGACGTTGGCCAGTATCGAGGTCAATTGTTGACGATCAAACGAGGTGAGATGCCGTTCGCCGAAGCAGACTCGTGGCGGAAGGAACTGCAAAACGATTTTGAGTCTGCGTTCAAAACAACCAAGCTCCCAGAGCGTCCCGACTACGAGCGTGCCAACGCATTCCTAGTCGACGCACGCCGGCGAGCGATGGGAGAGTCATTGCCATGACCGATGCCAGCACGACTGACCACGCGAAGATGATGCAGCACGTCGAGTCGCATCCATACCCGCTGCTTTTCGCGACCATTAGTGGAGCCCATCTTTATGGTTTCCCTTCACCCGATTCCGACTTCGATCTGCGTGGCGTTCACATGTTGCCACTGGAGACCGTTGTCGGACTCGATGAAGGAGATCAGACTGTTGAGAAAGAGGGCATCTACGACGGCCTCGAAATCGATCTCGTCACGCACGACGTGGAGAAGTTCTTTCGATTGATGCTGAAGCGAAACGGGTACGTGCTTGAGCAAATCTTCTCGCCGCTGGTGGTGTACAGCACGCCCGAGCACGAGGAGCTCAAGTCGATCGCCAAGAATTGCATCACGCGTCACCACGCACATCACTACCTCGGGTTTGCCGCGACCCAGTGGAAGCTTTTCGCCAAGGAGTCGCCGCCGCGCGTCAAGCCGCTGCTATACGTGTATCGCGTGCTGCTGACGGGAACCCACCTGATGCGCACTGGCGAGGTGGAAGCCAACCTGATCACGCTAAACGAGTCGGCCAAGCTCTCGTACATCGACGAACTCGTGGACCGCAAGCGTTCTGGCCCCGAGAAAGGAACGCTTGAAGCTGCCGATCTGGAATTCCACACCCGAGAATACGAGCGACTCACCACCGAACTTGAGGCGGCCTTTGAAGCCAGCAAGCTTCCCGAGATGCCGTCGGCTCGTGGTGAACTCAATGATCTGCTCGTTCGATTGCGACTGCGATGAAATGGTAGTGGATGAGGCGACGAATCCCGTACGCTAGGACTCGTCGCCTCGTCCACTACGAAAAAAAGCGAACCAGTCTCACCCATAGGTGTCTCTGCTTCGGTCCGTCAATTCTGGAAAACCAATGACTAATTTCACCACAACATCAACATCATCAATGACCGACTCGTCATTCGACGGCGAGGCGGGGATGGTGCGTCGTGGTTGAAGTCTAAGTTCAAAACGATTCGCAAAGCCCGCCTGGTGATTCACTTGGCGGGCTTTTTTTGTGGATTGCCGGTTCGTGATTGACGGCGTTTTCCTGTTTCTTCGTTTCCGTTCATCTGGCGCTCACGCAGGGCAAAAAGGTTGCCGAGGCTGCTCACCTCGGCCGCTGGCGATCGGTGCGAAACGTTTCCTTTACCAAGGAGTTTGCGAGCTATGGTTCAGAACGAAATGACGCGAAATGGCAAGGTGTCGGTCAACGTCGGCACGATCGGTCACATCGACCACGGCAAAACAACACTGACTTCTGCCCTGTTGCGCGTTCAATCCGAGAAGGGACTGGCCAAGTACAAGTCTTACGAATCGATCGCCAAGGGCGGCATTGTTCGTGACAAGAACAAGACCGTTACCGTGATCGCTTCGCACGTGAAGTACGAAACGGCTCTTCGCAACTACGCCCACATCGACTGTCCCGGTCACGCCGACTATATCAAGAACATGATCACTGGTGCGGCTCAAATGGACGACGCGGTGTTGTTGGTATCTGCAGCTGATGGTCCGATGCCACAGACTCGCGAACACTTGTTGCTGGCACGACAAGTTGGCGTGCCGCACTTGGTTGTGTTCATGAATAAGTGCGACCTGGTCGAAGACGCCGAATTGCTCGAGCTGGTCGAACTGGATTTGCGTGAGTTGCTCAGCGAGTACGGTTACGACGGCGAAAAGACTCCGGTCATTCGCGGCTCGGCCAAGCAAGCTCATGACGACCCCACGAATCCGAAGGCAATCGAGTGCATTGAGCAGTTGCTGGATGCTCTGGACCGATGGATTCCTGATCCTGTTCGTTTGATCGACAAGCCGTTCTTGATGCCAATTGAGAACGTTTACTCGATTGCCGGCCGCGGTACCGTCGTGACTGGCAAGATTGAGCAGGGAATCGTTCGCGCCGGTGACAGCGTCGAGATCCTCGGACTGAGATCCGCAACCGCGACGGATGTGATCACGCAAGTGGAATCGTTCGGCGAAGTCTTGGAGGTCGGGAATGCCGGTGACAACGTTGGCGTGTTGCTTCGCAAGACGGCTCACAACGAGATCACCAAAGGCCAAGTCTTGGCGGAGGCGGGGACATTGACACCGCATCACGAATTCGAGGCCGAAGTGTACGTGTTGAAGAAAGAGGAAGGAGGCCGGCACACGCCGTTTTTTGACGGCTATGCTCCTCAGTTCTTCTTCCGAACCACGAACGTGACCGGCAGCGCAAACGTGATGGGCGGAGTCGACATGGCGATGCCCGGCGACGGCGTGCAGTTGAAAGTCACGCTGAAGCAACCGATCGCGGTCGCTGACGGTGACCGCTTCGCCATCCGAGAAGGCGGCAAGACCGTCGGATCGGGCGTGGTGACACGCGTCGTCGGCTAGATCGGCGACAATTGGGTAGCATTGCACAACGCTCGCGGCGGAGAGATCCGTCGCGGGCGTTTCGAGTTTTTCTGAAGTATTCGTTCCGTGGCGAGACTAACTGTGACATCGATAGTCTGGATTCTTGAATCCGAAGTGTTCCCTATTTCCCACTCAAGGCTGCGCCGGGCGATCAATGATGCTGGGCATCGCATCGTTGAGTCACGGGATGATTGGTGGCTGGATGAACCACCCAAGTTCGATACGCAGACGCCGGTTGTTTTCCATGGGTCGCTTGGCAATGCGGCTGTCATTGAGATGAAAACGAGTTGGTCTCCCGGCTCGTTTTGCCCAGTGAACGCCTTCTGCTGCACAGCTTGGTATCCGAGAGCAAGCAACTGGTTGCTTCATCGCGATTGGCGTTGTGTGCCGGCGAATGACTTGGTCGCCAGTGCTGCCGACGTCGCTAGCTCGATTGGTTGCACTGATCGTGTCTTTGTTCGACCAGACAGCCCCCTCAAACCTTTCAGCGGTCGCGTGCTGGATGTAGATTCGATTTCCCTCAAGGCACTCGACCATGGGTTCTACTACGAAGACGAAACGCTTCCGGTTATTGTCGCGCCGGTCGCCAACATTGGACGCGAGTGGCGGTTTGTTATCGTTGATGGACAAGTGATTGCTGGCAGCAGCTACGACGCGGAAACACGGCGTGCATCATCGGCAGGCGAGGACTCGAATGCTCTCGACTTGGCTGAGGAGATCGCATCCTCCATGGAACCGCCATCGCCGGTCTACGTCCTGGACATTTGCGAGGTGGACGATAAGTGCCGTCTACTTGAGCTGAATCCGTTTGGAGGAGCCGACTTGTACGATTGCGACCCCCAAGCCATCGTGAAAGCTGTGTCCGATCATGCCATTCGGAGTATTAAATCGTGAACAGAATCGAAGGTGACCTACTGAGATTTGCTGGCGAGGGCCGTTTCGACCTGATCATTCACGGATGCAATTGTTTTTGCACGATGGGGGCAGGCATCGCAAAGGCTATCCGCGACCGATTTCCAGCAGCGTATGAAGCAGATTTGGCAACCGAGAAAGGGAGCCGTGAGAAGTTGGGCTCTTATTCATCAGCCGATGTATCGATCGACGATCATCGACTCACCGTCGTAAACGCGTACACGCAGTTCAACTATCGTGGCGCCGGCGTAAAAGCCGACTACGACGCGATCCGAAACGTGTTTCGCAAAGTGAGATCTGACTTCAAGCGTAAACGAATCGGATACCCAATGCTCGGTGCCGGTTTGGCTGGTGGTGATTGGGATACAATCAGTTCGATCATCAATGAAGAGCTTGTGGGAGAAGACCACACGCTGGTTGTGTTCAAGCCTTCGTAATCGCCGCGTCAATGAATGGATCGGCGGAGGAACGGATTAGCTCCATCAACTCCGGGTCCATGAACTGGTAGTCGTCTGGAATGTGCAGGACTTCGATTGGTAGGAACTTGGTCTCACCGGGGAAGTCCGCGAGCAAACGACGGCGATGCTTGTATTCCATCACCAGCACGAGATCCGCCCAAGCGAGATCGGCGGCGTGAATCGTCTGCTTGGCGGACCTCGCGGTGCCTCGAGACCGAACCGCCACTCGCGGATCGTCACGATAGACCGCTTCGGCCGTCGGGCTTCGCCACTGATTTTTGCTGCAAACGAACAAGACGTTGATTCTTTTGGCCATCAAATGCTCTTTGGATGCTGATCGGAAACGCGGTGAAAAACACGGACACTCATGAGATTGGTTTCGTTCGGACGATTGCCCTTGTTCCAGCGCGGGACACGTAGGTTGGTTCGGAACAGCCGCGTTCGATTCATATTCGACTCAAGAACCAGCAATCGAGTGGAGTACCAAAAGCTTTCCAGCAGCACCGAAATTGGAACATCCTCCATCCGGCACGTCACGAGTCTCGCATACCAGAGATTCACCAGAGGCAATGTCTGACCTCAAGACCATCCCATGGAGCTTCCTCCCGGGTGGGACTTTCGCGACGCCGAATTTACTGGCACAGTGATGCACGTACTGCTTTTTCCATCTGCGAGAGAACCGTCTTGAGCAACGCTGGCGTCTATTTCTTCACGTGCGAAATCGACGGCAGAAAGTACGTCAAGATTGGACGGTCCACCAACATTCGTCGGCGACGCACTCAACTTCAATCCGGATGCCCGTTTCGCCTTCGTATCGAACATGCGGAACCGCTGCCCGAAGAGGAAGCCCGTGAGAAGGAGCGTGAGTGGAACCGGCAGTTCCAACGTGCACGCCTACCAGACTTGCAGCTTCCGTCAACGAAAACAGAAGCTCCCTTACAGTTCACGCCCAAGTGGTTTTCTTACGAAGGCGAAATTCGAGAATTCGTCGAAACACTGAAAGCCGGTGCTCGACCCGATCGTTTGCGGTCGATGGATGAGCCACAGGCCCGGCTCTTTGAGTGATCGGCTCAATCACGCAGATCTCATTTCCAGAGAGCTTCACGCGTTCTCATAGCTCGACCTGAACGAGCTTGGCAAACAACACTCGCAAAAGCTCCTGCTTTCGAGCTGAATTGTCTGCCAAGCAATTGCGAACCTGATCAACCGTCATCCACTGGTGCGCAGACACCTCAGCGGGGTTGCAGGTGACAGGCGTGTCCTCGGCAACCTTGCTGAGCGTACCGTAGTAAGCTTTGCCCTGCATCGGACGGATAGAAAACTCCACATCCCGACTGCCTTCTCTCTCGGGGATAGATTTGCGTCCCAACCACGTCGAACGCCGGAAGTGCATTTGTTTGCGACTAATCCCCAATTCGATGTCCAAACACCGTTCCGTGGCTTCTTCGACCGACACATTGGGTGCGATGCCTTCCTGCGGTGGCATCCAAACGTTTCGCCCAGCCGCCGGTTGAACGAACAGATACGCATCCCGCTCCAAAGATTGGATCAAGCAGATCGCGACCGGCCGGTATCCCAACAAGCGTTCACGAGTCGGTCGATCGTACGCCAGCTTTCCAGCAACTTTGATCCAATCGAGCATCTATCGCATCCCTTTGATCCAGCACAAAACCTTGAGCCAGAATCGTAGCTGCCGAACGTGACTCTGCCGATGCCAGTGCTGGCACCTCAACGTCCAACAAAGACCCGATCGACGGCATCGATTGACGATTGCCTTCTCACCGCCATCAACGAATTGCAGCCGAAGAGTCACATCGCAAGCACAAGGCGAGACCCGACGCATTGGCCGAGCAGTTAGAATCGTCTTCACCGAAGAGATCAAAAGCTCGAGGTTCGCACACGTTGAAGCTCGATACTACTCACCAGAAATGAAACCCATGTCGCATTCGAAATCTTGTTGTTGGCGTTCATCAGCAACGCTTGTTGCAAGTTGGCTCTTGGCTGCCGCGTGGCTACCAGGTGCCAACGTTTCAGCTCAGTGGTCAGGATGGATGGGCGACTCACGTGATAACCGCCCCTCAAACGTCCAACTGCCCGAAGACTTTCAATCGACGAAGCCCAAACTCGTCTGGGAAGCTGATGCTGCCGGTGGATACTCCGGACCGGCAGTGGTTGGCGAATCCCTGTTCCTGACAGACTATCAAACGAATGATGACAACACGGTCACCAACTTCGAACGCAAAAATGTGACGGGTGTCGAAAGAGTTCGGTGTCTGGACGCAGCCACCGGAACCGAAAAATGGAGCTTCAGCTATCCGGTCTCCTACACCATCTCCTATCCCGCCGGCCCGCGTGTGACACCGACCGTTGAAGAGGATCGTGTTTATACGCTTGGTGCAGAAGGCGACTTGTATTGTTTCGATGTCCAGTCGGGAGACATTCGATGGAACAAAAAGCTTCCCCAGGAATACAAGACCAAGGCTGCTTTGTGGGGCTATGCAAGCCATCCATTGATTGACGGTGACAAATTGGTCTGTGTGGTCGGCGGAGACGGGACTCACACCGTTGCCTTTAACAAATCGACCGGCGAAGAGATCTGGCGATACGGCTCCGCAAGCGAACAAGGATACGTCCCGCCCACGTTGATCCAGACGGGCGGCACTCGGCAGTTGATCACGGCAAGCAAGGATTGGGTTTCTAGTCTGAATCCTGACACCGGGGACGAGTACTGGTCGGTGCCATACGAGGCAACCAACGGTTCGATCATCATGTCACCCGTGACGACCACCATTGAAGGCAAGCACTACCTGTACCTGGCAGGCTACTCGAACAAGAATTTGCTGTTGGAATTGGCAATGGATCAACCAACCGTCAAAGTCGTTTGGCAAGACCTTCATCGTCAAGCAATCGCTCCCGTGAATGTCCAGCCCATGGTTGAAGGCAACATGCTCTACGGATTCGACCAAAAAGGAACCTTCATCGGAGCAGAACTGCCTTCGGGGGAACGCCTCTGGGAAACGGCGTTGCCACTCGCCGAGCGACCGGTGCAAACGGGCACGGCGTTTCTTATCTCACCGCAGGGCGATGACCGCTACGCTCTCTTTACAGAACAAGGCGACCTGGTATTGGCGGACCTCAGTCCGAAAGGGTTTCGTGAGATCGATCGAACGCATTTGATCGAGCCGGCGGGAGTCGCTTTTGGACGAAAAGTTGTCTGGAGTGCTCCCGCTTACGTCGGCTCACGGATCTATGTTCGCAATGACAAACAAGTGCTTTGCTACGACCTGGGAAGCTGAGCGGATCTCTTCGTGGTAGACGCATCACGAGCAAGGACGCTTCTCGAAATGCCTCGCCGATCGCGTCCATCGACCGCTCGGTACCACAGAGAGAAACCTTGAGTCCTACATTTTCTATAGGGTCGTCGATTCCAATTCGAGGAGCACTCCATGAACGTTGCGTTGTATGCAATACGAGAATGCATTGCCACAAAGCGTTTTGATTCGGCAATGACAATGTTCGATTTTTCATTGCGTTCAGTCCGCTGATCTCAGCGACAACGCCAAAGATGTCAATTGGTTCATGCTGGCTTGGAAGTTGGTTTCGTGATGAAAGTTTTGCTTCAGACGCTGCTACTTGGTTGTCTGGCTGCAGGCGGTTTGGCAGCAGACTTGCGCGCCGAACGTTTCAACGTGGGACCAGATGATGACTGGTTCTCGCTACTCAACGGAGACGCTCTGCAACCCGGTGACACTGTGTCGCTGCAATCTGGTATCTACAGCGATTCAAGGCGGCTGGTGCTTTCGCACCGCGGCACACCAGCCAGTCCAATTGTCATCCAAGCAATGGGGGGTGCTGAGGTGGTGTTTCGCCGACCCGATGCCCGGCAGAACACATTCAACCTCGAAGGAGCTCAATATCTAACCCTTCGAGGTTTGTCGATCACCGCTGGTGCGGCTGGGATCAGAATCCGCGGCACAACAAACCATCCGGCCAAAGCGATCACAGTGGAGGAGATGCACATCCACCACATCAATGGTGTTGCGGTCACCTGCAACCATCCAGGCGACGACTATTCCGGGATGATCTTTCGCCGGAACCACATTCATCACACCGCGGGACACGGCGAGGCGTTCTATCTGGGCGGCAACAATGGATCGGCCATCTTCCATGATTCCGAGGTGAGCGAGAATTACATTCATCACTTGGACGCTCCCGAAATCAGTCAAGGAGATGGGATCGAGATCAAGCAAGGCAGCTACGGCAATTTGGTCGCACGCAATGTGATCCATAACACCAACTATCCCGCAATCACCGTCTATGGTGCGTCAGGACGGACGGTGAATCGAGTCGAAGAGAATGTGATTTGGAGCACGAATGACAGTGCCATGCAAGTCGCTGCTGACTGCGTGGTCCGCGGCAACTGGATTGCGAACGAAGGGCACTGTCTTTACAGCCGAAATCACCAGCAAGCGGTGGTCGGAAATCTGGACATTGATGGCAACATCCTCATCGCCAAAGGAACCGCATCCGCCATCCGGATCATCCACCCTCGCGACTCATCAGGATCCAATCAACTCAGTGGACCAGTCCGCATTCATCGCAACCGAATTGTCGTGAGTGAACCAGCTACCGCCATTCGTATTCCAAACGACAAGCTCATCCAAACCGGTGACAATGTTGTCAATGAAGTGCGTCTCGAACAGCGGAACGTGACCGCAAGCATGATTGAGCCGTCAGCGTTGTCCTCTGTTCTCACCGCCGAGCATCCCGTCTGGAAGGTCCTGACGAACGCTGACCTACTGAGGCAATTCCAGGCACGTTGCACCAAGCAGACTGACTGAATTGGTCTAGTCTGCCGAGCATCCCTTTGGCAATCTTCGCCTGGTCCCGCATTCACTGATAACTCAGATTTCTCAAAACCGCCTGGGCCTGTTTCTGACAGCCAAGTTTACAGCGGAAGCACCATTCCCGCATTGAAGCAGTGTTATCAGCGATCAAGAGAAGGCCCCGGTCCACTAAAGCCGCGAGTTAGTTTTTTCGATGGGGTACGTTTGAGACTTCAATCGGCGATCCGATCGGCCCGAATGTGACTCGGTCACGATCCCCGCTTGAATTGGATTTACTTGTAGTTCAAGCCTTCATCTTTAAAGGCTCGTTTGACGTGATGAAGCGTGGGATGCTTCTTCACGATTCTCTCGGCCGCGTCGTTCGCAAGGCGTTCACCTTTTTCACCACCGATCGCAACTCGGAGTTCTGACAGCAACTTTGCTGCTTGCTGGTAACTGGTTGTCGACCGCTTTTGGATCAGCTTTTCCGCTTCCGATATCGCTGCAGATGGATCTTCGCGTATTTTCGCAAGGCGTTTCTTCAGTTTGCGTTGCTCAGCGGCCAGCTCTCGTTTCTTTCTTTGGTCGGATTCTGCAGAGGCTTGTTCTCGAAGCTCGGCAAGCGTTCGAGTGCCCTCCGTTGTTGGCCACGTCTCCATGCCGGAAGCGTTTCGAATGGCGGCTAACGACTCGGCTCGAACAGCGACTGCATCTCCTTCAAGGACTCGCCGCATGAGCTTTTGAAGATCGCCACGAGATTGCTCGGTCAGCCACGCGTCGAAACTCGCTTCTCCGTCACTAGGGCGGTTGGTCGCATCAGAAGATTGGGTGCTGGCCGCGGCAAGTAAATCACGATCAATTTGATAGAAGTCGGCAAACTCAGCGAGCTCAGCCGGTAAGCTTTTCAGTCCAGCAGGTACGGGTGGTTCGAGGTCATCTTCATCCCAGTTGAAAGCAAGCCAACCTAGATAGAACGCCCGGATATCGCCAGCCATCAAGGCTTCGCGAATTCTCGGTAGCTGCTCCGTAAGATGGTCGAATTCGAAATAGTCTTCGGCGTAGGTTCCAGCGTCACCATCGGGCTGGATTGACAGCACGCCTCCCTTTCCGCGTTTGTCTTTCTTCCATTCAATGCGATACTTCATCGCGTACTCGTTGAATTGTTTCTGTTGCATCGGCAATCCAAATGGCAGCCGGAACATCAGCTTGCGAATCCCGAAGTTTGCGTAGTGCAGGTGCACGTCGTACCCACGCCGCATCATCTCAAGTGCATCGCCGCGAAAGTCACCGTAGTGGTACTCGTTCTGAAAGCTCCAACGTGTGACCTCTGCCCGCGTCGACTGGTCCTGCATGTATTCGAGTTGCTTGTCGTTCAACGGCTTATCCACCGCGGCGAAGTGGATGTACTGATACTCACTCATTGTTCGTGACTCCGTTGCATTGCGGACGCTCAATCGACTGCAAGGTGATGGGCATCACTTCACAATTCAAGATGAATAGAGTTTTTGCACGGTTTCCATCGGCAGGAATAGATGGGACTTCATCTTCAGTAGCGAGATGAATCCGAATCTCGAATAGAAATCCGCGGCCGATTTGTCTTTCGCATCAACGACGACAACCGCGGCGGCGATCTCTTTCGCCGATCGGGCACAACGTGATAAGGCGTCTGCGAGGAGCAATCGCCCAAGTCCTGGATGCCCTACATCGCGGGCTAAACGCCCGATCAAAATTCCGGGTACCTGTGGATAGCGAGGTAAACTCTTAACTGCTTCCTCGGGCAGGCCCCTCAGTTCCACCGATGTTGCGCAAAGTGTGTAGTAGCCGACGACACGATTGGGTTCCCCCGACGCCGTGAAAACGATAACTGCGGCCACTTTCCGGTTGACGTCTTGGCTAGCGAATCGCACCAAGTAGTCGTTGAGAACATCGACGCCGCAATCAAAGTCTTTTCGATTGTGCTTTTTGGTGAGTGCCTCGCAAACGTATTCGCTCACCGACTTGTCACCTTCTTGCGATGTTCCTTCGCGGCAGCTCGCAGCTCTTTGTTTGGTGACGGTGGTGATAGAAGTGCATCGACAAGCATACGGCTCTGGGTTCGGTCAAGCTGAACCCGCTCGTGCTCTTCAATAACCGCCTTGGCAGCTTGTTCCGCGTTGCCCAGCACAAAATCGGACACACTGCGCCCAAGATAGGCTGCAGCGCGCTCAATAAGCGCCTTCTGCTCAGTGGAGAGTCGTGTCTCAATGCGGGCGGATTTGGTTTCCATCGCTATTTCCCGAAATCGGATTGTTACAGCCTCTTAAGTGTACGGCAGAATTCCGTACAAGGCAAGCTGATTTTATAGGAAGCAAAACGGCGATCTACGTCACGCTCTGTGATCTGAAACAGCCTCCGCTAAAATACGATTCTCATTACATGCGACTCGATTGCATCCACACTGTTTCTGGAACCATTCCTTATGCATTCGCCCGCGGTCACGGCCATCTATGCGCGGAAGTCTCGTCCGAACGAGAGTGTGCTTGGTTCCTGTGAAGTGCAAGCAGCCATCTGTCGTGACACCGCCGAGGCGTTCAGCTGGGAGATCAAAGAAGTCTTCGCCGATGATGGTGGTTCGAGCGAAACGCTGGATCGGCCTGCGATGTCTCGACTGATCGAGCAGATTGAGCTGGGCGTGATTCGACGACTGATCGTGGATCGTGCAGATCGATTGTCACGCAAACTCCACGTGACTGCCCAACTGATGGAACTGTTTGATCGCTATGAAGTGGATTTGATTGTCGTCACCGATCCGAACTTTGGTTTGTCGGCGGCGAGTCGACTGTCCAGCAATATCGTGGCAGCGGCCAGCGAGTTTCAACTCGAGATGACTCGGGAACGCATGGCCGATTCACGCGCGGTGCTGAAGTCGAAGGGCAAACGCGTGGCGGGACCGGCACCGTTTGGATACCGCGCCGATCCATCAACGAAGCAGTTGGTTCAGGATATTGAAGAGGCAGTGATTGTTCGCGAGATCTTTCAATTGGCGGCTGACGGCGCAACACCGAGCTCGATCGCGGCGCTTGCGAACTTGAGGCGTTGGCCAGACGGAAAAGGCAAGATTGGGAGTTGGAACAGCGGGAGGATTCGCGACTTACTCAACAACCCGGTGTACGCCGGTGAGATACGTAACGGAGACTCGACGCTGCCCGGTTCGCATCAAGCAATGGTTTCGAAGGATACCTTTGAAGCTGCGCAGCGACATCTGAAGAAGCGACGCACACAAACGAGTGCAAGCCGCAACGCGTTGCCGCCTGTGTATTTGACGGGTGTTGTGATCTGTGGATCTTGCAACCGTCCGATGTCGACCAGCACTTCGCAGCGCAAGCTCGACGCTACTGGAAAAGTGCTGTATCGCTACTACCGCTGCCGCAGCGAATCGGGCGGTCGGCCTCCGTGTCCTGGTGTGAGTGTCAAAGTGCACGACCTCGAACAAATGCTTGTTCAATCGTTGGCAGACATTGACGGTATGGATGGCCAGATACCGCATCGATTCCGCGAGCACTTTGCACAGATGCCGGAGAAAGAACAGCTCGAGACTTTGCCCAAGGTCTTCGAGCAGATCGTCTACAAGCACGATGAATGCAAGATCCAGATGACGTTCCGTCCGGACGCTTTTGACCTACCCGACGTCGACGTTTCTTAACGGTGCGAACGTGGCATATTCGGCGTGAGATTTGGCCAACAGAGAGTTCGCGCGCGAGCCAAGGGTTTTTGGAGAGAGATCCCCGCTGAGGAGCGGTTCGCGCGTAGGTGCAAAAGTTCGCGCGCGAACCTCTCTGCCGATTCAAGAGAGGTTATAAGGGCGACTCTTCGCGGAGTCCGTTGGGCAGCATCAAAGAGAGATCAGGCGTTAACCCTGGTGGCTCAGTGAAACAGAGAGAATGAGATCTCACACCGGTATTTGCAGGGGTTCCGGCGTAATCTTGGGTTTCCCGCCCGCCCGAGAGAAGTTCGATCGCGGACGCGCGAGAACTTGAGAGCGAGGACGATTATCGCGTCGTGCCGCGAAAATCGGGGCCAAAACGAACAACGCCCACCGGCCATTTCTCGGCTCTGCGGGCGTTAACTATACGGTTGAAGTTCCGTAGTTTTTCAAAAAGCTCCCCCGACAGGACTCGAACCTGTGACAAGGCGGTTAACAGCCGCCTGCTCTACCAACTGAGCTACAGGGGATTGCGAGCCGGTTTCGACTCGTGTGGGGCGAATGTTAGCTACTGCTCGGCGGCGATTCAAGGCGGGTTTTCTCTGGATTTTCATTCCTTGAGGATTCGTTTTGACGACGCTTGCGGATTCGGAACCGGAAAACTGCTAACGTGGACATGTGTACGCCTGCTTGCGGGCTGACGTGTACGCTCGGCTTCTCTCGAACTGAATTCGCCATGCGACCTGACGTTCCCTCCCCTCGGCGTGATTTGGCCCATCGCAGCGATTCGGTTCCAACGAATCATTCGCCCGCGATGCAGTCACCGGCTTCCGGTGCATGCAGGGCCGCCGAACGAGTTGAATTGGCGACTCTGACTGACTTGGCGACCCGGCGTTGGAATCGTCTGCACCAGTTGTTGCCCGAAGTGGCCGAGCGTTGGACGCCGGAGACCGTGGGCGAATTTTGGCGGGGCATGGGTTTCGGCAACGAACCTGTGTTGGCTCCGGTCAGCAGCCGATTGGGCAATCGTCCGGTTCGACATCGGGCGATGGCCCGGCAATTGGCGGCGTCCATGATGGATGCTCGGCAGCGACGACAATCGGTGGCCACCGTGGTGAAGTCGGCTGCCGACCCTTGGGTGACTCATGCGGCGAGCACGTTCGATGTGCCGCTGGTTCGGATAAATCCGGATGACACGTCGTTGGAGCGGTTGCTTCCACCGAACGACCGAATGCGGCTTTGCATGGAACGAGACGAATGGATCGTCGCGTTGGCCGACCGAATGGATGTGTTGCACCTGCGCCGAGGTGGCAAGATTGAACGGGCCGTGCTGAAGCGATTGGAGGTGGACCCGTTCGGTGTGCGAGTGGCGATGGAGGATGCGAAAGCAGCCAAACGATTGTTGGCCGCCGGTGCGTTGGGACGTTTTCTGCCTCGGTCAACGGAGGACCTTGAACGCGAGCGAGAGCAGGCTGGCAAGCGTGAGAGTGGGTTGGAGGCTAACTCGTTGAATTGGAACGACGAGGAATGGTTGGTGCATTGCACTCGGCGTTGCGATGGGCCTTGGCCGGGACAGTCGTGGTCGCAATACCGCGATGAGATGTTGCTGGGTTCGGATGAGGCGGCTTCGCGTGAGCCGTTGGATACGCTGCGACGGATTGTGAGGATGCGTCGTCTGATCTCGGGAGCGACAACGTCGAAACAGACGCACCGCGTGGTTTGCTTTTCGGCGGTGCCGTTGCCGGAGTTGCTGCGTCGGCGAACGTTTCGATCGCATGTGTCTCGTTGGGATTACGAGCCGTATGGAATCGCGATCCGGCGGCGTGCTGCGATCGATTGCGGATTGAAGCCGGTGGTTTACGGAAGGGCTTTTGAAAGAGATGCGATGGCCGAAGAAGATCGGTTTTTGTTTCAGTCCGCCGGCCGAGATGGCGAATGGCAATCTGAAAAGGAGTGGCGCGGGCTGGGTGATTTGGATCTTGCGTCAGTCGATCCGGCAGACGTGCGAGTGTTTGTGCGGAGTGAGCGCGAGGCGGCAAAGATCGCTGCCGTGAATGGGTGCGATTGGCAGGTGATTTTTGTGAGCGGGATGCTGCGGCAGTAGCTGGGATTGAGAGTTGAAGGTTCCGTTGGTGAGCGAGGTGCCTTGGAGGCGGAGTCCGTTTTGAGTAGGAACATTCGGCGGCGGGGTGGCGTTGGTTGTGGAACAGTTGGGGACAACTGTTCTACTCTGAGGTCCGAATTCTTAGCGAATTCGGCTACGGGCTTTTGCGACCATGGTCCGGATGCTTGACGAATCCGGCTACGGGGTTTGGCGATGTAGGGAGATGAGCTCGAGAGACTACTTAGCCGATGTGCGTTAGCACCGGTTGTCGGGGACTGGCGAGTCTGTCGGCCAAACCGAGAGGAGTGAGCTACGACATGGGTGCTGCGTGTCGCTCGGGAGCGTCGTGTCGGTCAATCATGTCGCGAAGGTTTGGTAGGCACCGGCCAACCGCGGCTAAGGCCGTTCGGCTACGGGGCGGTTTGGCAATGTAGGAATGAGAGCTCGAGAGACTACTTAGCCGATGTGCGTTAGCACCGGTTGTCGGGGACTGGCGAGTCTGTCGGCCAAACCGAGAGGAGCGAGCTACGACATGGGTGCTGCGTGTCGCTCGGGAGCGTTGTGTCGGTCAATCATGTCGCGAAGGTTTGGTAGGCACCGGCCAACCGCGGCTAAGGCCGTTCGGCTACGGGGTTGGGCAGGCTTGGTGCGGCGACGCGTTAGTAGGCCAGGGTTGGCTGGGGGCCTTTAAGCGACCTGGTTTGGTAGATCTGGCGAGCGGGTGCCGAACGTCGGTTCTTAACTGTGCGAGCGGCGACGGTGTTGGTTTGGCCGTGAACGTTTTGACTGATGATGGATTCGCCTTCGTGCAAGATCACACCGTCGGTCGAATGCCCCATCGTTGCACCGGAGCAGGAGTCACATCCGCCGCAAGAATCGCATCCGCCCAAGTCGGCTGGCGGAAACAGTGGCCGTCCACCCGCACAGCTGTCACATCCGGTGCTGCAACCATCGTCGCATTTGTATCCCCAGATGCTCTTGATGCCCGTGAAGACGGCTCGACACTTCCCGCAGGATTGGCCGTTGAAGTTGCCGCACGAATCACACGGGTCGTAGCAATCGGCGGGTTCGTTGATCCAGGGGTCGATGTACAGTTCGCCGCAACCGTCGCAGGCTCCGCATCCGTCCCCGCAACCTCCATCGCATCCGACGCCAGGACCGCATGGTCGACAGGCATTCCACATGGGGCCTACACAACCAGTGGTCGCAAACAAACAGACCAGGGTCAACACGACAGCACAGGAGGTTTTCATCGGGACAATCCGTGTCTCGAACAGGTGGGGGACCAAAAATGAGGCAATCAAAGGACTTGAATGATTTGCCTGGTTTCGTCATCGACATCTCAGCCGGAAAACTCCACCTAATTTGACATGGGTTCGAGAAATGAGTTGCGGGCTGGAGTCAGTGGGCGGCGATTTGTGTGGACGCGGGGTGGTGTTCGGGAGCGTCAGGTCGCTCGGTGGTGCGGTGGAGGTTTGGTAAGTACCGGCCAACCGCGGCTAAGGCCGATCGGCTACTTGGGCGGAGCCCGTTTTGAGTGGGAGCGTTCAGAGGCGGGGTGGGGTTGGTTGCGGAACAGTTGGGGACAACTGTTCTACTTTGGGGGCCGAATTCTTGACGAATTTGGCTACGGGCTTTGCGACCATGGTCCGGATTCTTGACGAATCCAGCTACGGGGCGGTTTGGCGTTGTAGGGATGAGAGCTCGAGAGATTACTTAGCCGATGTGCGTTAGCACCGGTTGTCGGGGACCGATGAGTCTGTCGGCCAAACCGAGAGGAGCGAGCTACGACATGGGTGCTGCGTGTCGCTCGGGAGCGTCGTGTCGGGCGGTGGTGCGTTGAAGGTTCCGTAAGCATCGGCCAACCGCGGCTAACGCCGGTCGGCTATTCGGAGCATAGGTAAGTCGCTTGCTGATGGGGACGTGCAGAGAGCAGCAGCGAGATCAGCCTGGTGGCCAGGTCATTTTGCGGCCGCCCAGGAGGTGAAAGTGGACGTGGGGGACTTCTTGGCCGCCATCGGATCCGGTGTTGACGACGAGCCGGTATCCGTCGCTGAGCCCCTCCGCCGCGGCGACTTTCGAGGCCACCACGACGCAGTGCCCCATGACATGTTCGTCCTCGTCCGTCAGATCCGCGAGCGAGACGATCTCGCGTTTGGGAATTACCAAAATGTGCGTGGGGGCTTTCGGTGCGATGTCACGAAAGGCCAGGCACAGGTCGTCTTCGTGGACGATGTCCGCGGGAATTTCTTTGGCAATGATTTTGGAAAAGATCGAGGGCATGATACTTCGCCGGATGAGTTTCCCTGGGCATCATTTTGCGGCCCAGGAACGAAAGAAAGGTTGGCTTAGGGTATCTTCGCAGTGTTTGGATTTCTAGCACGACCGCAAGCGAGCACCACCGATGAGCCAAGCCAGACGACAACGTTTGCAAGCCTTGTTGTATCCCTTGGCGTATCACTCGCGATTCTGTCAAAGCGAATTGGCGGATCTGGTCGAGGAGACTCAGCCAGCGTTTGTGACTCGAACGATCAACGCGGTGGTGCGAGCGGGTGTGTTGGAAAAGGTCCAGGACGAAGACGATCTTCACTACATGTGGACCTCCACCCAGCCGATCGAACAGATCGACCGTTGGATCCAAGATCACATTCATGGTGATCAAGTGAAGGAACGGCCGGAAGAAGAACGACCGCGTGAACGGTTGCTGCGTGAGGGGGCCGCGTCGCTTTCCAATGCGGACCTGTTGGCGATCTTGATCCGCGTGGGTGTGGTGGGTGAGTCAGCAACGACGGGCGGAACCAAACTGGCCAATCATTTTGATGCGGAGTTGGACGCGCTGCGCGAACAGGGTGTCGCTGAGTTGAGGCACATCACGAAAGCGGTGACGAAGGCGAGCTATTGCCAAATCATGGCGGGCATCGAACTGGGACGTCGCGCGACCGAGGCGGCTCGCGAGCGTCCGGTTCCAATCGTAAAGATCACCAGCACGACGGAAGCGGTCGAGTATTGCGCGCAGAAGTTTGCGTACTTGGCGGGAGATGCGGTTCAAGAAGAGTTCCACATTGTGACGCTGGATACAAAGCACAAACCAATTCGCACGCACCGGATCACAGTGGGGACGCTGGACAGTTCGTTGGTGCATCCGCGGGAGGTGTTTCGACCGGCGATTCGTGATGCGGCCGCAGCGATGTTGCTGGTGCACAATCATCCGTCAGGGGATCCAACGCCGAGCCGCGAGGATCACGCAGTAACGAAACGTTTGACGGAAGCGGGCAAGTTGATCGGGATCACGGTGTTGGATCACATCGTGGTGGCGAAGGAACGGTGTTTGAGTTTGCGCGAGTGTTGATGAGAGCCAGTGGCTGAAACCAGTGTCGAACGTTTGTCCCCAAACGTTTCGTGAGTGGATGTGGCGTTGGTGAGCGAGGTGTCTCGGAGGTAGAGCCCGTTTTGGGTTGGGATGTTCGGCGGCGGGGCGATGTTGGTTCCGGAACAGTTGGGGACAACTGTTCTACTCTGGGGTCTGAATTCTTGACGAATTCAGCTACGGGCTATTACGAACATCGATCGAATTCTTGACGAATTCGGCTACGGAGTGGCAGGGCGTTTTGGTGATGTAGGAATATGAGCTCGAGAGATTACGTAGCCGATGTGCGTTAGCACCGGTTGTCCGGGACTGCATTGGATCGATGTTGTCGTTGGCGAGTTTGTAGGCCGTACCGAGCGAAGCGAGCTACGGCGCAGGTTCGCTTGGGGTGTCGCTCGGGAGCGTCGTGTCGGTCGATCATGCCGGGAAGGTTTTGTTTGAACCGGCCAACCGCGGCTAAGGCCGATCGGCTACTCGGAGGAACGAGCAAGCGTTGGATGGATTGAGAGTGGAACGTTTGTCCCCAAACGTTTCGTGAGTGGATGTGGCGTTGGTGAGCGAGGTGTCTCAGAGGCAAAACCCGTTTTGGGTTGGGACGTTCGGCGGCGGAGCGATGTTGGTTCCGGAACAGTTGGGGACAACGGTTCTACTCTGGGACTGAATTCTTGACGAATTCAGCTACGGGCTATTACGAACATCGATCGAATTCTTGACGAATTCGACTACGGGGTGAGGCGCTGTCTTGCGGGACGTGCGGGAGTGCCTTGCTGGTGGGTTATTGCGGCAGGAGCTTGGCGGCTTGGGTGCAGAGATCGGCGGCTTCTTGTTCGGTGGGGGCTTCGGCGATCAGACGCACAATTGGTTCGGTGTTGCTGCCGCGGACGAGCAACCATCGATCGGACCACTGCAGACGCAGCCCGTCTCCGGTTGCGGCTTCGGCATCCGAGAATTGCGACTGAAGTTTTTCAAACACCTTGGGCAATTGATCGGCCGAGACACCCGCCTTGCTCTTGTGAATGCTGAGTTGAGGAAGCTCATCGGCCAGTGCGCTGAGTGGTTGGTCGGTTCGTGCGAGCAGGGCCAATGTTTGTGCCATGCCGACGAAACTGTCGCGAACATAGCCGACCTTGGGATCGATCGGTCCGCCGTTTCCCTCGCCCCCGTAAGCCGCCTCTTTGGCGATCATCAAATCGCACACGTTGGCTTCCCCGACCGCGCTTCGGAACGTTTCAACGCCATGTTGTTTGGCCACCAATGTGCTCATGGAACTGGTGGCTCCGTTGATCACGATCGGTCCCGACGTGCGCCCCGTTTCCATCGCTTGCCGAACGCACAACGCCAACGTGCATTCCTCGCCAATGTAACGACCGGTTTCATCAATCAGTGCTAGTCGATCCGCGTCGGGATCTTGGCAGAATCCGACCACACAGTTTCGGCCAGTAACATCCGCAGAGATCCCTTGCAGGTTTTCGGCTGTTGGCTCCGGAGTGTGTGCGAACTTGCCGGTTGGTTCGGCCCCCATGGCTTCGACGGTGCAACCGAGTGATTCCAACAAACGCACGCCGAGCAGCCCACCCGCGCCATGGTTGCTGTCGAGCAACACGCGAAACTGTTTGGCTCGGATGGCTTCCACCTCCACGGTTGCCAAGACCTTTTGCAGGTGGGCTTCGTGGGGATCGTTGACGCGTTGGACGGAAGCGACTTGATCATACGTTGACCAACGATTGGTGCCCGCAAAATAGGCCTCGCGGATTTTGGCACCTGACTTGGCGTCGAGCACTCGTCCATCGGAACCAAACAGTTTGATGCCGTTGTATTCGGGTGGATTGTGCGACGCGGAGATCGCGATTGCTCCGGCGGCACCAAGGTCTCGAACGAGAACACCAATGGTCGGCGTTGCGGCGACATCCGCGTCGAGAACTTCTCGGCCAGAAGCGGTCAATGCAGCAACGATGGCGCTGCGCAGCATGGGCCCGGTGGTTCGACCATCACGTCCGACGATGATCTTGCCTTCTGGCATGGAAGCGGAGAAAGCGGCGGCGAATCGCAGGGCGACTTCGGGGGTCAGTGTTTCGCCGATGATGCCGCGGAGACCGCTGACGCTGATGATCAATTCACTCATGAGGATGGTCGGAGTTGAGGCTTTTTGAGGGGACGAAGTTAGGCGTGAAGTGTTTCGTTGGGTTGCGAAAGGTGGTCACTGGCTGATGCCACATGCTGGCAGGGGCGTTGTGGTCGGGCAGCGATGTGTGCTCGTGAGTTCACGTATCCATTGTGCATGAGCATCGGTTGTTGCGGCCGTTTGGTGGTGCGTCGTTTGCTTGCGGCGTAGTTTGTAGGCCGTACAGAGCGAGGCGAGCTACGGCATGGGTGCTGGTTGTTGCTCGGGAGCATCGGGTCGGTCGGTGGTGCGGTGAAGGTTCGGTAGGCACCGGCCAACCGCGGCTAACGCCGATCGGCTACTGGGTGGAACGAGTGAGTTGCGGAATGGTGGAGAGTCGAACGTTTGTCTCAAACGTTCCGTTGGTCGATGTGGCGTGGGTGGGTTTGGAACGGGGTGAGCCGGTTTTGAATTGGAGTGTTGGTTTGCGGAGTGGCGTTGGCTTCGGAACAGTGGGGGACAACTGTTCTACGATGGGGGCGGAAACTGAATCGGGTGTGGGTTGGAAAGCCTGAATTGCGATGATGGGCCGCATCGTACCAGCAAGGTCGGAATTGGCGTATATTCACTCGAGAAACTTTCACGACGAGCTCGCCGTGATGTGAGATTTCGCTGCTTTTTTCTTTCCAACTCTTCTTCTCCGTTTGCCATGCTGACTGTTCTGCGAGGAAGCCGACTGATCGACCCGTCGGTTCCGGGAACCAAGTCGAGCGGCGAGATCGCGGATCTGTGGTGGAAAGACGGCCGGATCGTCGAGGCACCTGAACCGGGCGTCGTCGCGGATGAAACCATCGACGGCAGTGGTTGTCTAACGATGGCGGGTGGGATCGATTTGCACACCCATATCGGCGGCGGCAAAGTCACGCTGGCCCGAATGTTGTTGGGCGATCAAATGCCGCCGTGGCGTGAAGCCAGACGATTCGACGGCGACGACCCTGCGTCTTGCGAATTTTTGCCATCGGCCTCGGTCACCGCGTCTCGTTATTTGGACATGGGCTACACGACCTGTTTTGAGCCCGCGGTGATCCCGTGCAACGCTCGGTCGGCTCATGCGGAAATGGCGGACGTTCGAGGATTGGACACCGGCGGTTACTGCTTGCTCGGCAACGACGATGTGCTGCTGAGTCTGATCGCAAGTGGCGAACCGCAAGAAGTCATCAACGCTTACGTGGCATGGATGGTTCAGGCGACTCGTTGCATTGCGGTGAAGGTGGTGAACCCAGGCGGCATTAATGCGTTCAAGTTCAACGAACGTGAAATGGATGTCGACACACAGCATCCCAAGTACGGCGTGACACCGGGACAGATCATTCGCACGCTTTGCCGAGCCGTGTCGGAGATCGGATTGCGTCATCCACTGCATGTCCACTGCAGCAACTTGGGAGTCCCAGGCAACATTGAATCGACGTTGGCCACCATCCAAGCCGCCAATGGATATCCGATTCATTTGACACACGCACAATTCCACAGCTACGGCACCGAAGGCCCTTACAAGTTTTCTTCCGCTGCGGCGAAGCTTGCCGATGCTTTGCGTGCCAATCCGAATGCGACGTTGGATGTCGGTCAAATTCAATTTGGTCGAACCGTCACGATCAGTGCGGATGCCATGCATCAGTTCGAAAACCGCAACCATGCCAAGCCTCGCAAGTCGGTGATTTTGGACATCGAGTGCGAAGCCGGCTGCGGCGTCGTGCCGTTCCGATACGCACGTCGCGAGTTTGTTCACAGTTTGCAGTGGGCGATCGGGTTGGAGTTGTTCTTGATGGTGGACGATCCCTCGCGAGTTTTCCTCACGACGGATCATCCCAACGGCGGACCGTTCACGGCCTATCCTCACCTGATCGCTTTGCTGACCAACAAGTCACTTCGCGAAACGGCACTTTCGGAGATTCATTCCGATGCGTCCGCAGCCAGTTCATTGGGTGGCATCGATCGAGAGTATTCATTGCATGACATTGCCGTGATGACGCGAACGGCGCCGGCGTCGATCCTGGGTTTGTCCGATCGAGGAAGCTTGCAACCGGGCTGCATTGCCGATGTGGTGGTTTACGAAGAGAGCGACAACGTCGAAGCCATGTTCCAAACGCCTCGCGATGTTTTCAAACAAGGCCGGCGAATTCGCTCGCGAGGCAAAGTGATCGACTCGAGCCAACCGATGCCGCGAGACCAAACGTTGGCGGCGCGGGTCGAAGTCGACTCGCGGTACGTTTCCAAGTTCCGCGACCTGCACGCTCGGACAGGCACTTACGCGATGGATCGTTTGCAGATTTCCAAAGGTGAGATGGATGATGTGATCGGAAGTGAGCTAGTGGAAATGGTCAAAGGAGGCGGCCAGCATGTCTGAATTGAATGCCACCTCTGATTCGGATGCTGTGATGCAACTGCACGGTGTGACCATCGAAGACACGTTTGCCGAAGCGTTTGATATGAAGGCAACGCGGTTAATTTTGACCGCGGATGATCGTCGATGGTGCGACGAATCTGCCGCGGCAATGTGCGGGTTTGGAACCAGTGTGATCGCGTGTGGGATCGAAACCGCGGTCGAACAAACGTTGTCGCCAGAGCAGACTCCGGATGGTCGTCCGGGCGTAGCGATTTTGGCGTTTGCGGTTTCAGGTAAAGAACTGGAGAAACAAATCCCGCGTCGCGCAGGCCAGTGTGTTTTGACTTGCCCAACGACCGCGCTGTATGCGGGAATTCCGGGCGGCCGCGACGTGCATCCCAAACGGGTGCCCATCGGAAAGTCACTGCGTTACTTTGGCGATGGGCACCAAATCAGCAAACAGGTGCAGCAATTGGATCCCGATGGCAAAACGCGGCCCGTTCGGTACTGGCGAATTCCAGTGATGGACGGTGAGTTTGTGTGCCAACATGACGTGGGGCGGGTGGATGCCATCGGTGGTGGCAACTTCATTTTGGTCGGGCGATCGATGAACTCCGTCACGGTGGCTTGCCGTGCGGCGATCGACGCGATGAGAGAGTTGCCTGGCATCATCACGCCATTCCCCGGCGGCGCGACACGCAGCGGTTCGAAGGTGGGATCGAAGTACGCGGCACTGTTCGCGTCGACCAACGATGCGTTTTGCCCAACATTGCGTGAGGTGGCCTCGTCTGAGCTGCCCGCCGAAGCCAATGCAGCGATCGAAATTGTGATCGATGGAATGTCGTTTAGCGAGATCGCGGAGTCGATGCGAGTCGGCATCACAGCGGCTTGCGAAGCGGCAGCTTCCGAAGGATTGCTTCGCGTGACCGCGGGGAACTACGGCGGCAAACTGGGCCGACATCATTTCAAGCTGAAGGACCTCTTCTCCGGTGAAAGCCTTGGTCAACCGGAGGGTTCGCCATGAGTCAAATTCATTTGCGGTTGCGATCCGAGTTGTCGGCCAAGGTGGATGCTGCCTCCATTCGTTTAGATGAATGGGCTTCGAAGTCGGCGAAGGAAATTGAGCGTGTGTCGCTACCAAGTTCAACGGGTTCGGTGACGGTGGGCGATTGTTTCAGCGTCTCGGTTCAATCGGGATCGGAGATGCCACGGTTGGTGCTGGAGGGCTGTCTGAAGTCGGTGACCGGGATCGGCTTTCAACACAAGGTTGGCGAGATCGTTTGCGAGTCCAATGTTGGTGATTACGCGGGGAGTTGTTTGTTAGGTGGCCGAATGATCGTTCGCGGTGACGCGGGAGATCACCTGGGTGGGCCGATTGGGTCGCGTGGCGTTGGGATGAATGGCGGGCAACTGATCGTTGAAGGCTCGGCGGGAGACGATGCTGGGCATCGAATGCGTCGTGGCGAAATCTGGATCGGCGGCGATGTGGGCGATCAGCTGGCAGGATGGATGGTCGCTGGGACGATCGGTGTGAAGGGCGATGCCGGCGAGCAGATCGCGTACGGGATGCGTCGGGGAACGCTGATCTTTGGGTCGCGGGTGGCACTGGATGAGCGTCGATTCTCGAAACCGATTCCGTTTCGGTCGGCGTATCTAGGATTGTTGGAACGCGGTGCGGCGACGAATTGGCTCCATGCGGATTTGCTGGACCGGTTGGAGGTTTGCCGTGGGGATCGGAATATCGATGGACGCGGCGAGGTTTGGATGCCGCGCGGGTGATGGATCGAGAGTTGAACGTTTGTCCAAAACGTTGTGGTGTTTGTCTGCAGTATTGTTGTTGGCTCCGGAACAGTTGGGGACAACGGTTCTACTCTGAGTCCGAATTCTTGGCGAATTCGGCTACGGGGTGGCAGGGCGTTTTGGCGATGCAGGGATGTGCACTCGAGAGACCTCTTAGCCGTTGTGCGTTAGCACCGGTTGTCAGAGCCGCATTACGTCGACGTTGTCATCGGCGAGTTTGTAGGCCGTACCGAGCGGAGCGAGCTACGGCACAGGTTCGCTTGGGGTGTCGCTGTGGAGCGTCGGGTCGGTCAGTGGTGCGATGAAGGCTCGGTAGGCACCGGCCAACCGCGGCTAACGCCGATCGGCTACTCGGTGGAATGAGCGAGTTGCTGGATGGATTGTGAGTTGAACGTTTGTCCCAAACGTTTTGGTGTTTGTCTGCGGTTTTGTTGTTGGCTCCGGAACAGTTGAGGACAACTGTTCTACTCTGGGGCCCGAATTCTTGACGAATTCGGCTACGGGGTGGCAGGGCGTTTTGGCGATGCAGGGATGTGCACTCGAGAGACCTCTTAGCCGTTGTGCGTTAGCACCGGTTGTCCGGGACTGCATTGGATCGATGTTGTCGTTGGCGAGTTTGTAGGCCGTACCGAGCGAAGCGAGCTACGGCGGGGCGTGCGCGGGTGTTGCTCAGGAGCGTCGGGTCGGTCAGTGGTGCGATGAAGGATCGGTAGGCACCGGCCAACCGCGGCTAAGGCCGATCGGCTACTTGGTGGAATGAGCGAGTTGCTGGATGGATTGTGAGTTGAACGTTTGCCCCCAAACGTTGTGGCGTTTGCTTGCTCGGGTGACGTTTATTCCGTAACAGTTGGGGACAACGGTTCTACACTGGTTCCGAATTTGGCTACGAGGTGACAGGCGTGTGCATACGAAAACAGGGGACTCCTTGGATGGAGTCCCCTGTGTCGTTTGATTTGGATTTCGTGGAAGCCGATCAGACTTCGGCGAGCTCGTCGGCTTCTTCGTCGCTCCAGCTTTCTTCGCTTTCAGGTGCATCGACCAATCCCAACTCTTCGAATTGGTCGTCGCTTAGTTGGACGTAGTTGAGTGAGCGGAGCACTTCGAGGACTTCGCTGCAGGTTGGGAACATGCGACCCGAGTCACGTTTGTAATCGTCCATGGCCTTCATGAACTCGACTTCTTGTTCGCTGTAGTCTCGCTCGCAGGTGGTGGGGTCGATATGACGACGACGTTGTTTCTTGCGGCGAGGTTGATCCATCATGCCCGCATCGCTAGCGGTGGCATCACCTGCACGTCGTTCGCTTCGACGTCGGTCGATGGTCACGACCTCATCACCGGCTTTCTTCGTTGCGGCGGATGCTTTGGACGATGTCTTGGCGGTCGTTGGCATGGATATCCTCGTGCGATAAGAACCAGTACGAAAAGTCATCAGAGACGAAAGACTCTGTCTCTCATGAAAATCTTGAAGCGTGTGACCGAGAGTTCTTGGCCGTACAATGAGTAGCACGCGGGTGAGGCTCGGGTTGAGCGTTCCGTGAAGTTTGCCGATCAGCGAGACTCTTCCGGCCGAAAACATGCCGGATGTGCGGATTATGCCGGCAATTGTCGTGGGCTCGCAACTTTTTCAAGGATTTGACTTCAGAATGCGGCAAGGCAGGCTCACGACTCGGCACTTGGCGGAATTCCCCAGCCGCCAACCGCTGACCATCGTGGCCATGGTCGCTTTGGTGGGTCTCGCCCTCGACCATCAACTCGCCCAAAGCATCTCGGTATGGATGGTCGCCACCGCAGTCACAACACTGGCGTGGTTGCTCATGTGTTGGCGAACGTCGAAAAACGAGTCGCCAAGACATCAGCTGCTGCGGACCGCGTGTTGGTTGGGCATCGTGTGTTTTGTATTTGCCGCTCGACATGCGTCGGACGAGGCTCGGTACCGCGGGGCGACGATTGACGATGTTCTGACAACGGCGGAAGAGCCAACGGTCATGGTGGCGATCGTGGACGAACCGGTTCGGTTGCAACGCGATGCACTGGAGAACGCCATCGCGCGCGTCGGGGTCAATGCAAATTCAGATACAAGCGGCAATCTGCCACCCTTTCAAACACGGTTGATTGTTCGTACAGAAAGTCTGCGTCGAGGGACTGAACAGGTCCCATTCACCGGACGCGTGATGGTCATGGTGGACGGCGAACGCGAAGACTTGTTACCGGGAGATCGTGTCAAGCTCTATGGACGGATTCAGGCGATTCCGCCGCCGACCAATCCTGGCGAACGCGATCCCAGAGTGGCCGCTCGTCGTCAAAACGTTCACGCCAGGATGCGAGTGGATTCGGCTGGCCAAGTCGAACGAATTGGGGCGGAGGGCGGCGCGTCTTCGTTCTCACTGGTGACACGGTTGGAACGTTGGATGGCGGAACGTGCTGCTTCGGCGCGGCAGACAATATTGCACCAGGTTGATTCCTCCCAAAGAGGCTTGGCATTGGCGTTGACCCTGGGCCAGCGCGACGGTTTGGACCGGACCACCAATGAACGCTTGCTGGTCACCGGCACGGCTCACCTCTTGTCAGTCAGTGGTCTGCATCTGGGAATTGTGGTGTTGCTCGCGGCGGCGGTGGCCGGGTTGCTGCGATTGCCCACCGGAGCGTCTGTGACACTGATCGTGGTTGTGATGTTGTTCTACGTTACAATCACGGGCGCGCGACCGCCGGTGACTCGCGCGGCAATCTTGCTGTCCACGGTGATCTTGGCTCGGTTGCTGGCTCGCCCTCATCATCCTCTCAACTCCCTTTCGTTGGCCGCGATTTTGTTGATGTGGTGGATGCCTTCTGAGATCTTCGGCATTGGCGTCCAGTTGTCGTTCTTAGCGGTGGCCACGTTGTTGATGTGCGGCCAACCCTTCGCGAAGGCTTTGACACCGGCGGCGGAAACCATTCGTGTGGAAGAACGTTTTGATGAGTTGGCCCGAGACTCGCATGCCCGTTGGCGACGCGTGCTGTTGGTCACCGGTGCCTACGTCGGACGGGTGCTGTGGTACAGCGGAGCGGTCACGATCATGGCCTTGCCGTTGGTCTGGTCTCAGTTCCACGTGGTGTCGCCTGTCAGCGTGATCATCAACGTGTTGCTATCACCCTTGATGGCGTTGGCTCTTTCGGCAGGAGTCGCCACGGTTCTGGCGGGATGGTGGTTGCCATCGCTCGCATGGTTGCCCGGCCAACTCTGCGGCCAATTGTTGTCCATCATGCAAGAGATGATTGACACGGCAGCATGGATACCAGGTGGGCACGTTTGGTTGCCGTCACCTCCCACGGCTTGGGTACTGGCTTTCTATGTTGGGCTGCTGATCTGGACGGCTATCCGACCATCGTTGTCATTACGAATGATCCCGCGGCGAATCACGGAGACCGGTTTACTGATCGGATGGATCGGGGTCGCCTACGCCTTGGCAACCAATCCGGCGGCGCTGCCCAGTGGAACGCTGGAGGCGACCTTCGTTGACGTCGGACATGGAACCGCGACCATTCTGCGGCCCAATCAGGACGAAACATGGTTGTACGACTGCGGCTGGATGGGAAATGCCAATGCGACCAGCCGAGGCATCGAAGACGCGTTGTGGGAGCTGGGCGTGACACATGTCGACGGCATCTTTCTGTCGCACGCGGACGCGGATCATTTCAATGCACTACCTGGGTTGGCCAATCGATTTTCGATTGGGTGCGTGGTGGTGCCACCGGAATTCTTGAATGGCGAGGGATACGCTCTCGAACAAGTCCGCCAAACGATTCGTCGGCACAAAATCTCCGTTCACACCGTTTGTCGCGGGCAGCGGCTGAGTCATCCCGACCCAAGCTGGTTGGACCAGATCGAGGTGCTGCATCCGCCTGAGAAGCGAGTCGATGGCAATGACAACGCGAATTCGATGGTGCTGAAGATCCGGACTCCCGACCGCGACCTATTGCTGCCGGGTGATTTGGAACCACCGGGGACGGCGGTGCTGACCAACACGCCACGTCCGCGACCAGGCGGCGTGATGATGGCACCGCACCACGGCAGTCTAAGAATGGACGCCGAGGCGGTTCTGCGGTGGGCTCGACCATTAGAAACCGTTGTCAGCGGCGGTCGACGAGCGGCCCAACCCGAAGTCACCGAAATGCTTTCGGCGGCGGGAGGCGGCGTCCATGTGACCTCCCTCGAAGGAGCCATCCGCGTTCGCATGAGCATCGACGGAGACCTTCAAATCCAGGCTTTCTCGACCCAGCCGTGGTAAGCGAACCGCTGCAGGCTGACAATTTTTCTCGTCGGTGTACGATACAGCCATCATGGACATTTTGCGTCAAATTTCGGTCACTTGCTTCTCGACCAGCTATCTCGTGGTGCTGGTATTAGAAGCACTGCGTTTCCTCGGTCGGGTTCCCGGTCGGGGTTTGGCGGTGATCGTGATGATGTGTCTGGGGATTTTCACCCATGTGACCTATCTGATGCTGCGGGCCGCCGCGATCAGTAGCGAAGACAACATCGGACGATTGGCGACTTGGACCGATTGGTCCCTGATGGTGGCGTTGGGATTGGCCATCGCTTTTTTCGCTTTCTATCTGCGTCGTCCAGACACCGTGATTGGGCTGTTCTTCTTGCCGGCCATCTTGGCGATGATCGCGCTGTCGCAAATGGTCAGCCATATGCCGGCGTTCGAACGCAGCGAAGCCGTGGAGGTTTGGCGAGGCGTGCACGGTGCCTCGATGATGCTGGGTTCCGCCGCGGTGTTGGTTGGTTTTTTGGCGGGGATCATGTACTTGGTCCAGTCGCGAAGATTGAAACGCAAGCAGGCCGGTTCGGCATTGCGACTGCCCACCCTGGAAACACTTCAAAATCTCAACCGAAATTGTTTGGTGATCAGCACCGCAGCGGTTGGGCTGGGATTGGTTTCCGGTGTGGTCATGAACTGGAATCGTTTGGGCGTGATTCCATGGACCGATGGTGGCATTGTTCTGTCCGGCGTGCTGTTCCTATGGTTGGCATCAGCCACCCTGATTGAATACTTCTACGCACCCGCCAGCCGTGGTCGGAAGGTGGCTTACCTGACGCTCGCCAGTTTCGGTTTCTTGGTGCTGGCGATGACCGGAGTGTTGTCGACCTCCCATGGAGCCGACCGGTCCGAGGCTTCTGAACCCGTGGTTGAGACAGAACTCGGCAAGCCCGCGACAAACAGCGATTCCAATGATGCCGGTGAATTGATGACGCCGCGAGGCGAATCATGACGCTGAAGATGATTGGATGCAGCCACCACGATGCTGCGGTCGAAATTCGCGAACAGCTCTCATTCACTGATGGTGAGGTGAGTCGTTCGTTTGATTTGTTCGGCCAACGTTTCGCGGGAGCGGAGTTGGTTGTGCTGAGCACCTGCAACCGGGTCGAACTGTATGCGGCGGGCGGAGAATCACCTGCCGTGCAGCCGGACGATTTGATTGACCTCGTCGCCGATTGTTTGAACCAATCGCGAGACTTCGTTGCGAATCACATGATTTTGCGCGAAGGCCGCGAGGCGGTGGAGCATCTGTTCTTGGTTGCCGCTAGCTTGGACAGCATGATCGTGGGTGAGGCGCAGATTCTGTCTCAGGTCAAACAGTCTTATGACTTGGCGAACGATGCCGATCGCACCGGACCGATCACGCACAGCGTGTTTCAGGCTGCGAACCGAACAGCCAAAAGAGTGCAAACAGAAACGACCATTCATCGTCGACGGCTCAGCGTGCCCAGCGTCGCCATTGGCGAAGTGGTTCCGGAAGTCTTCAACCGACTGCAAGGCAAACGAGTGGTCTTGTGCGGTGCCGGCGAAATGGCCGAGGAAACACTGCGATACCTGAAGAACGGCGGCGCCGACAACCTTTGTGTGGTGAACCGAAGTCAGGAACGTGGCCAAGCCTTGGCGGCTGAGTTCGGTGCCGAATCGGACGCCATCGAAAGCTTGCCGGAACAAATCGTCCAAGCGGATCTGCTGATCGGCACGACGTCGGCGGAGGAGCCTTTGGTGGACGCCGCAACGTTTGCAAAGCTGAATGCCAAACGCGAGGGCCGCATCATGCTAGTCCTCGACCTGGCCGTGCCCCGCGATTTCGATCCGGTCATTGGGGAAGAGCCCGGCGTCTATCTGTATCAAATCGACGATCTGCAAGCCGCTTGCAATCGCAACCGTCGCGAACGCGAAAAGCAGTGGCCCAAAGCGAAGAAGATCATCGACGAAGAGGTGGATGGTTTCTTTCAGTCACTGCAGCAACGGGCAACCGGGCCGGTCATTCGTCGACTTCGCGAGCGTGCGGACAAAGTCAAAACCGAAGAGCTTCAAAGGTTGTTCGGAAAACTAAATGGCTCCACCGATGCCGCGATGCAGAAAGAGATCGAAAAATCATTTGACCGTCTGACCAACAAGCTGCTGCACCCGCCGATGGCTTCCCTGCGAGACGACGCCGCGGATGGGCACTCGCGAGGCTTGTTGGAAGCGCTCCGTCACCTGTTCAATCTGGGCGAAGACGCCTGACGATCGATCCCGGATCGAATGGGTAATTGTCGGTTCGGCTTCCGGCGGAAACGGACCTACCAGAGAAGTCGTGGAAGTTCGGTCGCATTTCTGCACGGCCACAACATCCATAGATTCCTCCGGTTAAACTGCCGTTTTGCCCGCCCCTCGCATCCCTCCCAGAGTTCACCGAAACCATGAATCGCATCCTTTGCCTGCTGACACTCGTCGTATCCTGCACCGCCGCTTCCGCTCGAGCCGATGAGGGCAAAACGAAGTTGGCCAAAACCATTCAAGGCGCAAAAACCGTCACCTTGTTCGATGGCAAAACACTCGACGGTTGGCGTGGACGCGAAGATTTGTGGTCGGTCGACCAAGGTGCGATCTTCGGCCAAACCACCGACGAAGATCCGATCCAGCAGAACACGTTTCTGATTCTCGATCGCCCGGTCACCGGCAGCTTCGAGTTGACGTTGCAGTTCAAGATGATTGGCGGCAACTCAGGCATTCAGTACCGCAGTAAAGTGGTCGACGAAGAGAAGTTTGTGGTCAGTGGTTACCAAGCCGACATCGACGCAACCAATCGCTTCGCGGGCATTCTGTACGAAGAAAAAGGCCGCGGCATTCTGGCGACGCGAGGTCAACAAACGACCATTTGGGCGACTGGTGAGAAAACTACGGAAGAATTTGCATCGGCCGACGAATTGGCCAATAGCATCCACCTGGGCGAGTGGAACGACTATCGGATTCTCGTTCGAGATAATCAACTGGAACACTTCATCAACGAGACGCTGATGGTTCGTCTGGTCGATCAAGAACCCGGTAAAAAGGCCGACTCGGGCATCATCGCGTTGCAACTGCATCGTGGTCCCGCCATGAAAGTTTGGTTCAAGAACATCCAAATTCGCGAATGGAAATGACGCCGAGCGGGTCGGCCCATTTCCGAGACGCTACCATGGGGTTGGAGTGTAAACATGACCAAATCCCTATGGCCTACGGGCGAAAACACCGACGTGCTGATCGAAGCCGCACGCAAAGGTGACGCCGACGCCGTCAATCAACTGCTCGACCGACATCGCGGCCCCATCCGACGATTGGTGGAGGTCCGTCTGGATCGTAAAGTCCAACGTCGAGTGGACGTCAGCGATGTCGTGCAAGATGTTTTGACCGAAGCCAGCGGTCGCTTGCAGAAGTACCTGGACGATCCCGTCATGGCGTTCCATCTGTGGTTGCGCCAGATCGCTTGGGATCACATCATCGACACGTATCGTCGTCACCGTGTCAGCGCGAAACGCAACATGGATCGCGAGCAGCCCATCGCGGGAGGCGGCGGAGCGGTCGATGAATCGTCTGTCGATCTGGCTATCCAGCTTTGCGATCCAGCGATGACACCGGCCGCCATTGCGACGCAGCGCGAGATCGCATCGCAGGTCGAAGCCGCCATCCAAAAGTTGGACGAGGGCGACCGCGAAGTGATTTTGATGCGTCACTACGAACACTTGTCCAATTTGGAAATTGCCGAGGTATTGAATCTGAATCCTCCCGCGGCCAGCATGCGTTATCTCCGCGCGGTTCGTCGTTTGAAACAGGTGCTGGAGGATGAACAAAATGATTTCCACCCCGTCGATGACGATCAGGATTGATGCCGAATGGCCTCTGAGTCACAGTCCTCCGGCGCCGGTCCGGCCGGAGCTGATCGATCGTCTGGTTCGGAACACGATCAGTACTTGGCGGATGTGCTGGCCGATTTGACCGACCGCATTTGTCGTGGCCAGGCGGTTGATTTCGAGGCGACTTGCGAGGAACACCCGACACTGGCAGGTGAACTGCGAAAGCTTTGGGGTGCGGTGCTGGTGACGGACACCGCCGGGGTTGCTCATGACGAGATCCCGGCATCGCCTGAGAAAAACGCGGCGGCCGAATCCGATTCTTCGACTCATTGGCGGACGTTGCGTTTGCCAACGACGATGGGCGACTTTGATTTGCTCGAAGAAGTCGGACGCGGTGGCATGGGCGTCGTCTTCCGCGCTCGCCAGAGATCTTTGGACCGAGTCGTTGCGATCAAGATGATCTTGCGAGGCCGATTGGCCAGCGATGCGGATCTGCAGCGGTTTCTGGCGGAAGCTTCCGCGACCGCCTCTCTCGAACATCCCAGCATCGTTCCGGTCTATGAAGTCGGCGACATCGAAGGTCGGCCGTTCTTCAGCATGAAGTACATCGAGGGACAAACCCTTGCTCAGAAAGTCGCTTCCGGACCGATGGCACCGCGGGAAGCCGCCAAACTGGTCGCGGAGATCGCTCGTGCGGTAGCCGTGGCCCACGACGCTGGGATTTTGCATCGCGATATCAAACCCAGCAACATCCTGATCGCCAACGACGGCCGTCCGATGATCACGGACTTTGGTTTGGCCAAACAAGTCGGGGCGAAGTTGGATCTGACGCGAACGGGCATGTTGGTGGGAACGCCGGCTTACATGTCACCCGAACAAGCCGGGGGTCGACGCGGCGACGTTGGCCCGGCGAGCGATGTCTACTCGCTGGGTTGTGTTCTGTACTTTGCATTGACCGGACGAGCTCCGTTTGTGGCCGAGACGCCAATGAAGTTGGTGATGTTGGTCACGGAGCAGGATCCCACACCGCCGCGTGCGTTGCGTCCCAGCCTGGACCGTGATTTGGAAATGATCACGATCCGTTGCTTGCAAAAACCAGCCGACCTTCGCTACCCGACGGCGAATGCTTTGGCGCAAGACATCGAAGCCTACTTGGCCGATGAACGTGTGTCAGCTCGCAGCGGTCATTTCAACCAAGTACTCGCTCGCGTTTTTCGCGAAACGCACCATGCGGCGGTGTTGGAAAAGTGGGGACTGCTTTGGATGTGGCACTCGTTGGTTCTGTTGGTTGCCAGCGTGATGACTTGGCAAATGGCACTGGCTGGAATCCAAGAGCGATGGATCTACGTCGCGGTGTGGGTCATCGGCTTGGGAGCTTGGGCAGCGGTATTTTGGAAAATGCGACAACGCATGGGCCCCGTCACGTTCATCGAACGCCAAGTCGCCCATGTTTGGGGATCCAGTTTGATCGGGACCGCCATGCTATTCCCTTTGGAATGGTGGTTGGGACTCGAGCCGCTGAGTTTGGCACCGATGTTGGGTGTGATCAGTGGCACTATGTTCTTGATCAAAGCCGGCATGCTCAGCGGTGCGTTCTATGTGCAAGCGATCCTGTTGTTGATCACTTCGGTCGCGATGGCAGTGTATCCATCAGCAGCCCACCTGATTTTTGGCGTCGTCGCCGCCGGTTGTTTCTTCGTTCCGGGATATCAGTACGAACGCAGGCGACGACAGTTGGAAGTCGCTTGAGCTGCCACGCAGGCTGCGGCGATGGCAAGCAACGGGATGGCGGGTGATCGCATCCGAGCGTTGCTCCAATAGACACTGTGCACGCCGGTGAGAGCGATCACCAAAGCAATCGCCGGCCACGCGTTGGCCTGAAGCCATTTCCGCCAGTGCTTTCCCACACCGATCAAGGCCAGCAACAACATCGCGGTCTGATAAAACCCAACGGTGTACACCACCTTCGCGGACCGATCCGACGTTCTCGCGGGGAACGGATGCCACAGTCGAGCCGCCCGAACCAAGCTCGACCATACGAACAGAGCCGGACGACCAGCGATCGTCTCCTTCGCCATTTCATATGCCACACGGTCGTCGGACACTTCATCGTCGCCGCGTTGGCGAGCTTCATAGGTGGCAAAGAATTCGGACGGATCCCATGGCTTTCGATTCCACGGCATCACGTTCGAATCGGTTTCCAAGTAGTCGTAAAACGAATCGTTGTTCGCAAGCAACAACGTGTAACCACCATGCGTGGTCGCCCAAACCGGATGGCCCAATTCGTTCCAATTGCGAAGCGTCCACATTCCAACCGCTGCGACGACGATCAGTGCCGCCACTCCGACACGAACCGTACGACGAATCACACATGTCGGTCCAACCAGCAACATCGCTGGCAGCAGCATGACCGCCCAAACCAAAAACGTGGGTCGGCAAAGAATGGTCGCGGACAACAAACAACCGAACACCACCGCATCCATCATCGGTCGACCGGCCGACACATCGCACGCATTGGCGGGCGTCCCATCGTCAAAGCACTGATCGATCGGTTTGGGATTCAGTCGCGCCACCCACCACCACCAAACCATCACTGCTAGCGCGGTCGCCAGGGTTTCCGTCATGATTAGGGTCGATTGCCATAGCAACATTGGATCGACCGCAACCAACCCCGCCGCGAACCAAGCGACTCGACCGGACCACCATCGCCGAGCGATGTCCCAAGTCATCGCGGTCGTGAGTGTACCGAGTAGCACATGCAAACATGCCACGGCCCCTAAAGAGAGCATCCCTTCGGGTGTCACCAGCCACGACAACAGCCAAGGATAAAGCGGCGGGCGAAACGCGGTGGGCGTTGCTTCGCCACTCTCGCCCATCAATCCATATGTCCCGGTTTTAGCCAGCGATTCCGCGATCACCCGATAGGCATCCGGATCCGCTTGCAACGAGTCAAACCGCAACCAAACCACGACACCACGAATCACAATCGCCGAGACGATCACGACCAGCAGTTGCATCCAAAGTCGCCGGTGCGGTGATCGCGTCATGAAGTTGGTGGGTTTGAATTTGGATGAATGCAAAGCCGATTCGAAGCTAAGCCCCGCTCAGCAACCGCAACCGAACAGGTGTTCGCGTTCGGTTGCCAGCATTTGTTCCCTGCGTTGGCGGACTTACGCGTGCATTTGGTCAGCTTGGGTCGTAAGCCAAGTTCGGTGAGAGCCAACGTTCGACTTCCGAAACCGGCCAACCCTTCCGCTGAGCGTAAGATTCGATCTGATCCTTCGTCATGCGATCCACGGTGAAGTACTTGGCATCGGGGTGTGAGAAGTACAAACCGCTCACACTGGCACCCGGCGACATAGCGAAGCTTTCGGTCAGCTCGATGCCGGTGTTCTTCTCGACCTCCAACAAGTCAAACAACGTTCGCTTTTCGGTGTGGTCGGGGCACGCTGGATAACCGGCCGCCGGACGAATGCCGCGGTACTTCTCAGCAATCAGATCTTCGTTGGACAGGTCCTCTTCTTTGCCGTATTGCCACTGCTGGCGGACTTGTTGGTGCAGATATTCCGCGAATGCTTCGGCACATCGATCCGCAACGGCCGAAACGATGATGGAGCTTTCGTCATCGAGATCTTTCTTGAACTGCATCGACAAGGCTTCGGCACCCAAACCCGCCGTCACCGCGAATCCGCCCAAGTAGTCCTTGCGTCCACTATCAACCGGAGCGATGTAGTCGGCCAACGAACGGAAGTCTTTCTGGCCGCGACGTTCCCATTGTTGACGCAAACAATGGAATCGCGTGCGTTCTTCCGTTCGGGATTCGTCGGTGTAAACGATGATGTCATCGCCGTCGGTCGCTGCGGGCCAAAAACCGTAGACGCCCTTGGCCGTGATCAGCTTTTCGGCGATCACGCGGTCGAGCATCTTGTTGGCCTTCTCATAAACCTCTTTCGCGATCGAGCCAACCGTTTCGTCCTGGAAGATCTTTGGGTACTTGCCTTTCAATTCCCAAGTCATGAAGTAAGGCGACCAATCGATGTAGTCCCGCAGTGTTTCCAATGGGAAATCCTCCAGCACTCGCGTGCCCGTGAACTCTGGCTCATCGATCCGAACCGAGTCCCAATCGGTTGCAAAGCGTTTCTGCATCGCTTCTTCGTAGGACACCAACGTTTGCTTTCGTTCGCGGAAACTTTGAACGAGTTTTTCTTGCTCGACGACGTTGGCTTCCAAGAACGATTCTCGCGAATCTTTGCTGAGCAATTTTTCGACGACGCCAACACTGCGACTGGCGTCCAGCACGTGCAGAACGGGCCCGTCGTACGCCGGTGCGATTCGCACCGCCGTGTGCTTGGCGCTGGTAGTGGCTCCACCGACCAACAAAGGCATCTTCATCCCGCTGCGTTTCATTTCGCGAGCTACGTGAACCATCTCATCGAGGCTGGGTGTGATCAAACCCGACAAGCCAATCATGTCAGCGTTGTGTTTGACTGCTTCTTCCAAAATGACTTCGCTGCTGACCATCACACCGAGGTCGATCACCTCGTAGTTGTTGCACTGCAGCACCACGCCCACGATGTTTTTGCCAATGTCATGGACATCGCCCTTGACCGTGGCGATCAAGAACTTCCCGCGAGCCTTCTCGTCTTGCGTTCCCGCCTCGACCTTTTCCTGTTCCATGAACGGTTCAAGGTAGGCAACGGCTTTCTTCATCACACGAGCCGACTTCACGACCTGCGGCAAAAACATTTTGCCTTGCCCGAACAAGTCACCAACGACGCTCATGCCGGCCATGAGCGGACCTTCGATGACTTGCAAACACTTGTCGTAGTGCTGGCGTGCTTCTTCGGTGTCCTCGACGATGAACTTGTCGATGCCTTTGATGAGCGCGTGTTTCATCCGGTCTTCGATGGACAATTCACGCCATGCCAGATCCTCGCCGGATTTCTTCTTGCCTGACCCTTTGACGGTTTCAGCGAATTCCAACATGCGATCGGTCGCGTCTTCACGACGATTCCAAAGCACGTCTTCGACGTATTCCAGCAAGTCCTTTGGGATCTCCTCGTAGACTTCCAGTTGTCCCGCGTTGACGATGCCCATGTCCAACCCGGCTTTCACCGCACGGTACAAGAACGCGCTGTGGATGGCTTCGCGAACGACGTCGTTGCCACGGAAGCTGAAGCTGATGTTGCTGACACCACCGCTGGTTTTCGCACCGGGGCATTCCTTCTTGATCCGCTCCACCGCGTTGACGAAGTCGACGGCGTAGTTGTTGTGCTCTTCCATCCCCGTCGCGACGGTCAGGATATTGGGATCAAAGATGATGTCTTCCGGTGGGAAGTTGATCTTGTTGACCAGCAAGTCATAGGCACGTTTACAGATCCGAACCTTGTTGTCCTCGTCGGCTGCCTGGCCCTCTTCATCAAAGGCCATCACCACTGTCGCGGCACCGTACTGGCGAACCAGTTTGGCTCGACGCAGGAATTCTTCCTCCCCGTCTTTCAGCGAGATCGAGTTGACGATTGCTTTGCCTTGCACGTTTTGCAAACCGGCTTCGATGACTTCCCAGCGACTGCTGTCGATCATCACCGGAACAGCAGCCACCACCGAGTCGCCCGCAATCAAACGCAGGAATCTCGTCATGGCTTCGACACCATCAAGCAAAGCATCATCGAAGTTCACGTCGATGATGGTCGCACCGTTTTCAACTTGTTCTCGCGCCACCTCGACGGCTTCGTCGTATTCTTCGTTGCGAATCAAACGAGCGAATTTGCGGCTACCGGTGACGTTGGTGCGTTCCCCCACCATCGTGAATGGGATCTCGGGACGCATCACCATCGGCAACTGACCGGACAGTCGAGTCCACACGGGACCGCCGGTGTCTTCTTGTTTGGGTTTGCACTTGTTGACCCGTTCGGTCATCGCGCGGATGTGATCCGGTGTCGTGCCGCAACAGCCGCCCAGGATGTTGATCCAACCGTTGTCGGCGTACTCGCCCACGATCTCGGCCATCGGTTTTGGATCGAGGTCGAACGCACCCATTTCGTTGGGCAGACCCGCGTTGGGGTGACACGAAATCGGCAGCCCAGTGGCTTTGCTCATCTCTTCCACGTGCGGACGCATGATGTCCGGACCGAGGGCACAGTTCATCCCGACCGACAGCAACGGGAAGTGTGACAATGCGGTGACGAACGCTTCCACACTTTGTCCACTGACGAAGGTGCGGCCACCTTTGTCGAACGTGCCGGACACCATCACCGGAACTCGCCGTCCGCCTTCATCAAAGTAACGCTGAATCGCGAACAAGCAGGACTTCAAGTTCAGCGTGTCGATCGCGGTTTCCGGCAGCAAGATGTCGACGCCGGCTTCGCACAGTGATTTGACTTGGGCGTAATAGCTGTCGGCCAGCTTGTCGAACGTGGTGGCTCGAAAGGCGGCGTCTTCCACATCGGTGCTGATCGCCAACTGCATCGTCGTCGGTCCGATCGAACCCGCGACAAAGCGCGGCTTGTCCGGTGTCTTTTCCGACCACTGATCAGCGGCTTTGCGAGCGCAGGCGACGGCGGCAACGTTGATCTCGTTGACCAGTTCAAGCGGCAGATCAAATTCGACCATCCCGATGGGCGACGCGCCAAACGAGTTGGTTTCGACGATGTCGGCGCCAGCCTCGAAGTACTGCGAGTGAATCCCGGTAATCTTGTCGGGATGCGTCAGACAAAGGATGTCCGAAAAGTTCTTGAGGTCTTTGTGGTGGTCGGCAAAACGATCCCCCCGCACGTCCGCTTCTTCCAATTTCAGACGTTGGATCATGGTCCCCATCGCACCGTCGAGCATCAAAATGCGTTCGCGGATGAGTTCAGCGAGGACTTGATCGGTGGAGGAGGCTTGTAACATCGACAACCCAAAGGGAGAGACGGGGAATTCTTCAAAAGGCTCCGCAAAAGACGATCTTTTCCGGCATCTTTGAACCGATATCTTCGTCGCATGCCAACAAACGGGCAACCCGAACGGCGGAAACCACCGCTTTTTTCGGGAGCGATCGCACCTTAAAACCGAAGCGTTCGTGCACGGCGATAACGAGCACGGTTTCGTCGGGCTTGCGAGTTCATCGCGGGCACGGAGGGTGCTTTCTCTCGACACGACAAACACCCAACAGGTTCCCATGTTGGCGTCGCTCGATAGGATGGGGCTCGCGGCGGATTCACGCCCCGCGGAGCTTCCCCACGCCCATTTCTTCTATAGAGAAAACCAGCATGTTGATTGATTCCCACCACCACCTCTGGGCCTACGATTCGGAAGAATACGGTTGGATCAACGACCAAATGAGCGTGCTGCGTCAGGACTTCCTGGCACCACAACTCCGCGAGATCGCCGCCGAAAGTGGTGTGGACGGATTCGTCAGCGTGCAGGCGCGTCAGTCGATGCGGGAAACCGAGGCTCTGCTGAAAATCGCCCACGACGAACCGTTGATTCGAGGCGTGGTGGGATGGATTGGATTGGCCGATTCCGACGTGGAAGCACAACTGGAAAGCGTTTCGGGGCGAGAAAAGTTGGTCGGCATGCGGCACGTGGTCCAGGACGAACCCAACGATCGTTTCTTGGACGGCGAAGCATTCAATCGCGGTGTTGCGATGCTAGCCCAACACAACCTGGTGTATGACATTCTGATCTTTGCCAAACAGCTTCCCGCTGCGATTGATTTTGCCGACCGTCACGAAAGCCTGCCGATGGTGGTGGATCACATTGCCAAACCCACCATCCAAGGCGGCATCATGGACGCCGGTTGGGAAGCCGGTTTCCGCGAATTGGCGCGCCGTCCGCACCTGACCTGCAAGTTCTCGGGCGTGGCGACCGAAGTCCGAGACGCCGAATGGAACATCGACACCGTGCGGCCGTATTGGGACGTGGCTTTGGAAGCGTTCGGGCCAAAGCGTTTGATGTTTGGCAGCGATTGGCCCGTGTGCCTGCTGCGAACGGGTCACAAGCAATGGCTCGACACCGTTCGCGATTTGGCATCGGAGTTGAGTGCCGATGAACAAGCGGACTTCTTCGCCGGCAACGCGATCAAGGCCTACGGGCTGGATGCCTGAAGATGCGTGCGGATTGGCGAGGATTCGGAGCGTGATGGGTGCGATTGCCGGATGCAATTGTTGAACGTGAGGTCACGGCGGAGACCGCCGTGCTACAGGTTTTGTTTGCGAGTTCGTCGTCCGGCGGGGCCTGGCCGACAGTAGGCAAAAACTCAGCCGGTCATCTCGGGGTTGAGGCTGGGGTCATTGTACATCTTCATCTGCCGGTAGGTCTTGTGGCGTTTGCGGCCGGCAAAGAGATCATCCATCAGCGTTTGCAACGAGGCAGACAAATCTGCGTGTTGGACTTGGCAAAGCAACCAACGCGTTTCGACCTTCGTTCGATGTTCCGCGTCCACATCTTTTCGCTGCAGGTGTTCCGCGTAGTGGTACATGCGCAGCGACATGATCGACAAACGGTCGATCGCACTGCCGGGGGTCTCGGTGTTGATGGGAGCGTCTTCTGAGACAGCCACACCGGACTGATGGATCGACTCGGTGATCGCGTCGTCCAGCTTTTCGATCCAATCGTTTCGCTGTTGGTTCAAACGATCGATCGATCGTTTGACCTGGGCGATACGAGCGTCGGTCACGTTGGGATTGCGTGCGACGTCTTCTTCGTGCCAGAGCTGAAAATTAAAAGCGTGCTGCTGGCAAACCCAAGCGAGCCAACCCGAGTTCGGGTTGGCGATGGGTTCGTCATGCCACCGGCGGACGCAATCGATTTGCAATCGCGTCCAGTCTTCAACTTGGCCGGTGACCGTGGGAAGGCGGCCTGTTTGATTCGCGGGGCCGCTCACCGGATCAAACTTCTTTTTCGTCGATCCAGTTCATCATGCGACGCAGGCCGAGACCGATTTGCTCGACACCGTGCTGACGCTCGTTGCGACGTGTGGTCTTGAAGAATGGTGCACCGGCACGGTTCTCGCTGATCCACTTGCGAGCGAATTCGCCTTTTTGGATCTCTTCCAAAACGCGTTTCATCTCGGCTTTGGTTTCCTCGGTGATGATGCGAGGACCGGTGACGTAGTCGCCGTATTCAGCGGTGTTGCTGATGCTGTAACGCATGTAGCTCAAACCACCTTCGTACAACAAATCGACGATCAGCTTCAGTTCGTGCATGCACTCGAAGTAAGCCATTTCAGGTTGGTAGCCGGCTTCCACGAGCGTGTCGAAACCAGCTTTGACCAATTCGCTGACGCCACCGCACAAGACAACTTGTTCGCCGAACAAGTCGGTTTCGGTTTCTTCCGCGAAGGTGGTTTCGATGACACCACCGCGGGTGCCGCCGATGCCTTTAGCGTAGGCCAAACCGATTTGCTTGGTGGTTTCCGATGCACCGTCGCCCAAGGCGATCAATGCGGGAACGCCGCCGCCCTTTTCGTATTCGCTGCGAACCAAGTGGCCGGGGCCCTTGGGAGCGACGAGCAGGGTGTCGATGCCTTTGGGAGGCGAAATTTGACCGAAGTGAATGTTGAAACCGTGCGAACACATCAACACGTTGCCTTCGGACAGGTTGTCGCGAATCGACTCGTTGTAGATGTCAGCTTGAACTTCATCGGGAAGCAACACGTTGACGACGTCGGCTGCTTTGGTGGCTTCCGCGATCGACATGGGTTTGAAGTCGTGCGAAACGGCGAGGTCGTAGTTGGCACTGCCGGGACGCTGACCAATGATGACGTCGCATCCGCTGTCGCGGAGGTTTTGAGCTTGGGCGTGGCCTTGTGAGCCGTAGCCAAGAATCGCGACCTTTTTGCCCTTCAAGTGGGACAGGTCGGCGTCGTTTTCGTAGTAAATGGTGGCTGCCATGAGAAAGTCACTCAGGGTGTGGGGGAAAGAGATTCGGAAGGGGAGATCGAAACGGTGCCCGGCTCAAGCTTGGACGGGTTCCGCGGCGGGTTCGCTGGAAGTGATTTGCGAACCGCTGCGAACCATCGCGATGCGGCCCGTGCGGACCAATTCGACGATTCCGTAGCGATCGATTCGTTCGATGAAAGCCTGGACCTTGTTGGCTCGACCGCTGATTTCGATCATCACTTCCCCTTCGCCGACGTCGACGATTTGTCCGCGGAAGATATCGACCAATTCACGGATTTCACTGCGGACTCCGCCTGCGGGAGCCGTGACTTTGACCAGCAACAGATCGCGTTCGACGTAGTCGTTGGCGCTGATATCCAATACACGGACGACGGTGACGATTTTCTCGAGTTGTTTGCGGACTTGATCGAGAACTTGGTCGTCGCCGACGACAACAAACGTCATTCGCGAAAGCGTCGGGTCTTCGGTTTCACCGACTGCCAACGAATCAATGTTGTAGCCGCGCGAAGCGAGCATTCCCGAGATGTGAGCTAGCACTCCGGGCACGTTTTGAACGAGTGCCGAGAGCAAATGACGTTGGTTGGGACTGGCCATGAAAGTGCCTGTGAGTCGCCATGTAAGAGAAAAAAGATCGCCAATCGCGTCTGAGACGCGACAAATACGTGGAAAGGGTCGCGATCAAGAGCGACGCATGATAATTTTGGAGGTTGACGCTGCCAAGGGCCACGCTCCAAAGCCTCGAAATCGTCGCCGGATCGACCTGTCCAGACCCAATTCAGGCAGCCGATGTTCGCTCCAAAATGCTCCTGAAAACCTCTCTGAGATCGCGAAAGCGGCGGGCAAGCTCAAACGGGAGGTTGGCCGTCGCACCACTGGTCAGATTGGGCGTTGCGGGCCTCGGGCGTTCATTGGCTCCGGTGGCGTGAGTCCGGCACCTATGAAATCGGGCGTTGGAATTCGGGCGTTTAGAATTCGGGCATCTGAAACTCGAACCTGACGCCCCGGCGATTGTCACTCCTTCATCCAATTTTCCTTCTCCCCACACTCGAACGGCCAACCGATGAGCTTTCGCATTGATTTGCCGGTCTATCGCGGGCCGATCGACCTGCTGCTGTATCTGGTTCGACGCCAAGAATTGTCGCTGACTGAAATGTCGCTGGCCAAAGTCGTCGACCAATACGTCGCTCATCTGGAGGTGTTGCAAGAGCTGGATTTGGGCGAAGTCGGTGACTTTCTCGAGCTGGCGGCGACCTTGGTCGAGATGAAGAGCCAAGCCGTCTTGCCAAAGATCGAGGAAGAAACCGAAGAGGAAGCCGTCGAGGACACGCACGAACAACTCGTGGAACGACTGCTTCAATACAAAGAGATTCGAGACGCGGCGGCGGTGCTGGATGAAATGTCCACTCGCTGGCAAACTCGTTTCGAACGCGTCGCAGATGACTTGCCCACCCGGCGAAACGATCCCGCCGACCAACCCATCGTCGAACTCGAAATTTGGGACTTGGTCAGCGCCTTCGGACGGATCATGCGTGAATCGGCTGGTCCACCGGCCACCGAAGTCATCTACGACGACACTCCCATTCACATTTACATGCAGAAGATTCACCACCAACTGGCGGAACACGTTCGCGTGCCGTTGGTGGACCTGGTTCCACCGGGGCAACACAAATCGGCCTACATCGGCTGGTTCCTTGCCATGTTGGAACTCACCCGTCACCACGGCGCGGCGGTGGATCAAAACGAACAAGGCGAAATTGAAGTCGTGCGAACCGAAAAGTACTCGGACAGTTTGAACGTCAACGAGGTCGACAACTACGGAACCCAGTCGATCGACAACAGCAACATGCCGATCCGGATGCGTTGATGGTCGACAACATTCCGCTTCTCTCGCACGTCCACAACGGACTGACGATCGAGGGCTATTCCCGCGCAGCGGTGCAAACCTGTTGGCGCGTCAACGAACTGAAGTTGCTCTTTGATGTCGGAGTGCAACCGTGGGACTTCATGGGTACATCGACCATGTTCATCTCCCATGCGCACTTGGATCACATTGCCGCGTTACCCGCCTACGTTTCGCGGCGGCGGATGATGAAGATGGATCCTCCGGTGATTTACCTACCGGATTCCGCCGTGGACATGGCTTGGAAGATGCTGCAAACGTTTCGCAGCCTGGACCGCGGTGCGATGCCCTGCGAGTTGATTGGCCTGCTCGATGGCGACGAAACCAAGATTGGTCGCGAATACGTTGTTCAGTCGATGAAGGTCCATCACACGATCGATGCGTTGGGATTCATCGTTTACCAACGTCGACACAAGCTCAAACCGGAATACCTGGATCTGCCCGGCGAGAAGATTCGCGACCTGAAGATGTCAGGCACGGAGATCACCACCGAGCAACGCGTCCCCGTGTTCGCTTACACCGGTGACACCTCGCCGAAAGGATTGGACCACAATCCCGAGTTCTACGATGCGAAAATCTTGATCAGTGAATTGACTTTCGCGGCACCGGAGCATCGCCGTGCCAAGATTCATAAACATGGTCACATGCACGTGGATGACTACCGCGAACGAGCGGATCAATTCCAAAACGAATTGGTGATCGGTTCTCACGCGAGCACTCGTTACACCGACGCACAGATCAAACGGTTTGTCAAAAAGGCGTTGCCCGGAATGTTGGATGATCGGCTGAAGCTTTGGATCTGAGATGACGTCACTTCCGCCGGGAGGTTGGCCAACACCACAGTCGCTGTACGTGCATGTTCCGTTTTGCAGGCATCGATGTGGCTATTGCAATTTCAGTGTGATCTCCGGGCGAGATGATCTGCAGGATCGTTTCTTGCAAGCGGTTGAACGGGAGTTGACGTCGACTCCCGGTGCATCCCGGGCCCAGCTTCGAACCATCTTTCTCGGCGGAGGCACGCCCACGCGATTGTCGCCCGATCGTTTGAAACGTTTGCGTCAATCGATCGACGACACCTTCAGCGTTGCCGATGACGCGGAGATCACGGCGGAAGCCAACCCCGAAGACATCGATGAGGCGTGTCTGAATGCATTGCAAGACATCGACGTCAATCGCATCAGCCTCGGCGTCCAGTCGTTTGATGCGGACAAATTGCGTTGTTTGGAACGAGGCCACAATCGCGAATCCGCGTTGGCGGCAATCGAAGCGGCGGCCGAACGAATTGGAAACGTGTCGATCGATTTGATCTTTGGTGCCCCGGGAGAAACCTTGGAAAGCTGGAAGACTGATCTAGCGATCGCGTCGCAGTCACCAATCACGCACGTGTCCACCTATGCGTTGACGTTTGAAAAAGGCACCTCGTTCTGGTCACGACGATCACGAGGCGATTTGTCCGAAGTGGATGAATCTCTCGAACTGCAAATGTACGAAGCCGCCCAACATCAGTTTTCCCAGAACGCTTGGCAACAATACGAGATCAGCAGTTTCGCGAACGGTCCGCATCGTTGCCGGCACAATTTGGCTTACTGGGCGGGCAACGGCTGGCTCGCGGTGGGACCGGGAGCGGCTCGGTTTGTGGATGGCAAGCGGGAAGTCAATCACCGCAGCACCACGACTTACATCAAACGCATGTTGAACGACGGTGTTGCAACCGACGAAATCGAAGCCATCACGTTGGAACAATACGCGAGAGAACTGGCGGCCTTCGGAGTGCGTCAGCTCGACGGGATCGACCTTGCCATGGTCCATGATCGCACTTCGATCGACTTGGAAACGGTGCTTTCCCAAACGCTGACCAAACTTCAATCGATGGAACTGGTCACGTATCACAATCACCATCTCAGACTCACCCAACGCGGCATCCTATTCGCGGACACCGTCGCAACCGCTCTGCTGTCCGAGCCCGAGTGAACCGTCGTCCTCAACGTCCTTGCTTGTTGTGATGAATGACGGGTGAGAGCATTGGTTGATGTTGGAAATCAGTTTGGCAGGGAACGTTGCCTGGCGGAACAATTGTTCGACTCAGGTGGATTGGCGTTCAACCCTGGTTCCGTTTGCGATACTCCGTCGGCGACATGTTCATGATGCGTTGGAAGCTTCGGCTGAAGTGGGCGTGGTCGTAGAAGCCGCATCGCTGAGCGATGGAAGTCACTCGGTCGTCTGTTTCCCGCAACTTACGAGCCGCGTTTTCGACCCGCACGCGAATCAAGTATTGGCGTGGTGAGCTACCAAACGCTAATCGGAACCGGCGTTCAAAGTGGCTGGCCGAGAGGCTGGCCATCTCCGCCAAGTGCCCGGTGGGAATGTCCTCGCGATAGTGCTCGTGAATGTACTGCATCACTTGCTCCATCGAGTCGGCACTGCCGGATTGCATCCGTTCGACTTGGCGGGAAAAGCCAGCGACACCGATCACCCGACCGCGACGATCTTTCAGTGGGATCTTGCTGGTGGTCACCAAGCGTGGCGAACCCGCCTCTTCCGGTGCACTTTCAATTCGGTTGATGATCGCTTCTTTGGACCGCATGACCTGCAGATCATCCTCGCGGTATTCGTCCGCCCGCGTCTTGGGAAAGAAGTCGTGGTCCGTCTTTCCGATGGCCTCGTCCTCTGAGTGGATGCCGCAATATTCACATCCACGACGATTCAGTGCCATGAATCGACCTTGGCGGTCTTTCACAAAAAACGACACGTCCGGCAGCCAATCAAACAACTTTAGCACCTGTTGACCGGGTGCGAGTCGGTCAAAGAAAGCCTCTTTGTCGAGTGTCTTTTTCATGCTGTTTTTTTACACAAGAATAATCATTGCATGCAAGACAATCGAGGTGGACGTGAGAAGAATGTCCGATGAATTGACAGCCTTTGGACGACCACAAGCGAGTTCAAGTCTATACAGACACGAGCCGTCCCTCGGATTCTGTCCCCACGTCGGCAATCCCTCCCCACCTCTGCCAATCAACCATGTTCGTTTCGAATCGAAAAACCATTCCTCTGTTGCTGGCTTGTTGGGCGGTTGCGGCCGTTCAAGGTCGAGCGGCGGACGAAATTGATTTCAACCGTGATATTCGCCCCATTCTTTCGGACCGTTGTTACTTCTGCCATGGACCGGACGAAGCCAACCGCGAAGCGGGGCTACGACTGGATGACCGCGAAGAAGCGGCTTATGTGCTGGAAACCGAAGAACTGCTCGACCGAATCGACAGCGATGATCCGTACATGCAGATGCCACCTCCGGATTCGAATTTAGATTTGTCGGCGGAGCAAAAGGCTCTGCTGCGGCGCTGGATCAACGAAGGGGCTCCCTACGCGACCCATTGGTCGTTCGAAAAACTTCCTACTGAAGTCGAGGTTCCCGAAGTCAACCATGAAACGTGGTCACGTCAAACGTTGGACCGTTTCGTGCTCGCCAAAATCGAAGACGCCGGTGCCAAGCCCAATGCCGAGGCGGATCCCCTGCGTTGGTACCGCCGCGTTACGTTGGACCTGACCGGTTTGCCGCCAACAATCGAAGCCATCGAGAAGTTCGAGGCTGCAGTCAGGATCGACCAAGAGAATGCCTACGAAGAAGCCGTCGATGAGCTGTTGCAATCGCCTTCGTTTGGCGAGCACATGTCCATCGCATGGTTGGATGTCGCTCGGTACGCCGATTCATACGGTTACCAAAGTGACAAACTGAACACGCAGTGGCCTTATCGTGATTGGGTCGTGCGAGCCTTCAACGAGAACCTTCCCTATGACGATTTTCTGACCTGGCAAATCGCCGGGGACCTGCTCGAAAATCCCACACGGGAACAGCAACTGGCCACCGCCTTCAATCGGATCCACCGTTTGAATAACGAAGGCGGCGCGGTTTTTGAAGAGTGGCGCATTGAGAATGTGGCGGACCGAGTCCACACGTTCAGCACGGCGGTCATGGGTTTGACGTTGGAGTGTGCACGGTGCCACGACCATAAATACGATCCGATCTCAGCTCGCGAATTTTATTCGTTGTCGGCATTCTTCAATTCGATTGATGAAAGCGGCGTTTACGACCGCACGGAAAAAGTCCCGTGCCCGTCTCTATTGCTTCCCACCGAGGAACAGTCCGCTGAGTTGGCCGCCGCTCGCGTCGAACTGACCAAACAAGAAGAACGCTACGCCGACGAAGTCGACCAAGCAAAAGAACGTTTCCAGTTGGTGACGCCCCAAACAGTCGTTCCAAACTCCATTCCGGATTTGCGGCTTGCTTTGTCGTTTGATCGCAAATTCAACAACTCGATCAAAGATCTTTACCATCCATCGGAGTCGGATCGGGCCTGGGCCGCGATGGTCGATTTGGTGGAAGTCAATGACTCGGACATCCCCCGGCTCGATGCTTCCATCGCCGATGACGACAAAGCTTTGACAGCGAAGGGCACTCAGGACGACCAGGTTGACTCCTCACCGACTCGTAGAGCGTTGAAGCTTGACGGCGAACGCGGTGTGACGACTCACGGAATCGAACCACTGGATCGCTGGATGCCGTTCAGCATTGTGGTCACTCTGAAGGACACTGAACGTTCGACCGAACGAAGCTTGATCGTTCACCACACCCGAGGAACGGACTGCGGCTACAACGGCTACGACCTGACCATCCAAGATGGCCATCTCGAATCACGATTGGCTCGCGTTTGGCCCGGCAATGCAATCAGCGTCAAAACGGTGAATCCCATTCCGGCCGATCAATGGCATCAAGTGTGTGCGACCTACGATGGGTCCTCCACCGCCGCTGGACTGAAGCTGTACCTCGACGGCCAGGAGCTTGAGACCATCACGTTACGGGATGCAGTCAAAAAATCCGCCAACGTCAAAGTGGATCACGGCGGTGAGTTTGTGATCGGGCAGCGTTTCCGTGCTCGCGGTTTTGCCGGAGGCTTGATCGACGACGTCCGTTTGTACGATCGTGACCTGACCGCGCTCGAACTCCGCGTGTTAGCAACCGGCGAACCTCAATCGGCGGACGCGGCAACATACGTTTCGGCATTCGATGAAAAGGCTCGAGAGGCCTTCGCCAAACTGCGTCAATCGCGGCATGCGTTCGTGATGGCCGAAGAGGTGATCCAAGAGGTCCCCATCATGCGAGAGATGCAGCAACCACGCGAAACTCACTTGCTGGCTCGAGGGGAATACAACGCGGAAACCAATGAATCGACTCGTGTTCAACGGGAAGTTTTGGGTGCTTTGCCCATTCCCTTTCCGGAAGATGCACCGCAAGACCGGCTTGGTTTGGCCCGTTGGGTCACGCACCCCGATCATCCGCTGACCGCTCGCGTGGCCGTCAATCGTTTGTGGGGCAACTTCTTTGCCGAACCGTTGGTTCGCACCCCTGAAAACTTTGGCCTGCAGGGCGATCTGCCCACACACCCGAAGTTACTTGACTGGCTGGCCAGAGACTTCGTCGACCATGGATGGGACATGCAACGACTGTGTCGCAACATCGTATTGTCGTCGACCTATCGCCAAGACTCACGCTGCACTCAGGAGCAATACGACGCGGACCCCACCAACCAACTGCTGGCTCGCGGTCCTTCGTACCGCCTCGCGGCCGAACAAATTCGCGATCTTGCACTCGCCGCGGCAGGCTTGTTGAATCCAGAGATGGGTGGACCGCCGGTCTCGCCCTACCAACCCGGCGAAGATTTGTGGCGTGAATCCAACGGCATGTCGCCACCGTACCAACAGTCGGTCGGCAAATCGCTGTATCGACGTTCGTTGTATTCGGTTTGGAAACGAACCTCGCCGCTACCCAACATGATGGTGTTTGACGCGACTTCACGTGAGGTCTGCACGGTGAAACGTTCGCGGACCAACACTCCGCTTCAAGCCTTGGTGCTGCTGAACGACGAACAGTTCATCGAGGCCGCGCGTGTGCTCGCTTCGACGGTGCTGGACCAGGCGTCGCTTTCAGATCGCATTGACGCTGCCTTTTTGCAGTTGGCCGGTCGCCACCCTGACGCGACCGAAATGGAACAGCTAACGACGCTGTATGAACGCGAGCAGAAGTTCTTCGATGAGAACCCGGATGCAGCCAAGGCATTTCTGTCGATCGGCGAAAGAGACCTACCGAAAAACGTGACGCTGAAGGATTTGGCCGCCACCACTTCGCTTTGCCAAGTGATCCTCAACCTCGACGCCACCATTTGGAAACGCTAAGTCAAATTCGCGTTTCGCATTCATCCCCACCCAACACTTCGCATCCATTCTGCGAGCCATCTCATGACACCTGATTTCGCCCTGCAATCGCAACGTCGCGTTTTTTTGAAACAAGCAACCTCAACCGTGGGTGCTGCGGCCCTGGCGCACTTGCTCGGCCGAGAAAACGTTTCCGCAGCCACCGCGTCGCCTTCGACCAATGGTTTGCACTTTGCTCCGAAGGCCAAGCGGATCATTTACCTGTTTCAATCCGGCGGTCCCGCCCAACAAGACTTGTTTGACCACAAGCCGATGCTGGAACAGATGCACGGGAAGGAATTGCCACCCGAAGTCCGCGGCGGTCAACGATTGACGGGGATGTCCGTGAATCAAAGTTCGCTTCCCGTCGCGGCATCCAAGTTCAAGTTTTCACAACACGGCGAATCCGGGGCTTGGCTCAGTGAGTTGTTGCCATACCACCGCGACATCGTCGACGACGTGTGCTTCATCAAATCCATGCACACCGAGGCGATCAATCACGACCCGGCCATCACGTTCTTCCAAACCGGTTCGCAGATTGCCGGCCGGCCGTCCTTGGGGTCGTGGATCTCTTACGGTTTGGGCAGCGAAAACGATGAACTTCCCGCGTTTGTGGTTTTGGTCACCAAAGGGCAGGGCGGGCAACCGCTGTACTCACGGTTGTGGGGCAACGGTTTCTTGGATTCGAAATATCAAGGCGTCCAATTCCGAGGTGGTGAAGATCCGGTTTTGTATCTCTCCAACCCCAACGGCATCTCTCGGGATCACCGCCGTCAACAATTGGATGTGATCAACCAACTGAACGCGCATCAATTTCAACGTGAGTTTGATCCGGAGATTGAATCTCGAATCGCGCAATATGAAATGGCGTTCAAGATGCAATCGAGTGTTCCAGACGCGACCGACTTTTCCGATGAACCGGAATCGACGTTTGAAATGTACGGGGAAGACGCTCGCCAACCGGGAACTTTCGCCGCCAACTGTTTGCTGGCACGGCGGTTGGCTCAGCGTGACGTTCGATTCATTCAGTTGTACCATCAAGGATGGGACCAGCATTCGAACCTTCCCAAAGGCATCACCGGCCAAGCGAAGGAAACCGATCAAGCATCAGCGGCACTTGTGAAGGACCTGAAACGCTTGGGCATGCTGGATGACACACTTGTGATTTGGGGCGGCGAATTTGGTCGCACGTCTTACTCGCAGGGCACGCTGACGCCTGGCAATTACGGTCGCGACCACCATCCACGTTGCTTCACGACTTGGATGGCCGGCGGTGGGATTCGACCGGGGGTCAGCCACGGAACGACGGACGAATTCAGCTACAACGTCGTGGAAGATGGCGTGCACGTGCATGACTTCAACGCGACGATCCTGCATCTAATGGGCATCGATCACGAACGATTGACCTACAAGTATCAGGGTCGCCGATTCCGATTGACCGACGTGCATGGTCACGTGGTTCAAAACATCTTGGCTTGAGACGACGATTGGTTGGCACCAATCGAACGCTGGGCGATTGCTTTCCGCACCTCTTCAGTGAATCGATTGGCCAATGGCTAGCTCGGTGAAGGTTTGGATAGGCTAAGAGCGTCGCGCCGCAATGTGACGCTTCGCCACAGCTGTTCGGTTTGCCAAGGCCTGCAATAATCCAATGAGTTGGCTTGCAGTGCCATCGCGATTTGCCGGGAAAACTCGGCTCCTGGTGTGGCTCGCATCTCAACGTACCCATCAACGTTTCCCCCAGGAACTTCCCCATGATGGACGTCGAAATCCTGAGCCGTTTGCAGTTTGCTGGAACGATCATGTTCCACTATCTGTTCCCGCCATTGTCCATCGGGTTGGGGCTGCAGTTATTTCTCTGCGAGTTGTCGTACTACCGAACCCGGAATCCAGTTTGGGAAGCCGCCGCGAGGTTCTGGACGCGGATCTTCGCCGTGAATTTCGCGATGGGCGTGGCGACCGGGATCGTGATGGAGTTCGAGTTCGGCACAAACTGGGCGGCCTATTCGCGATTTGTGGGCGACGTGTTTGGTTCTGCCTTGGCGGCGGAGGGGATCTTCGCGTTCTTTCTTGAAAGTGGTTTCCTAGCGGTGTTGGTGTTTGGTTGGGATCGGGTCGGTCCGACCATGCATCTCTTCAGCACGCTGATGGTGTTCTTGGGGTCGATGTTCAGCGCGGTGTGGATTGTTGTCGCGAATAGTTGGCAGCAAACACCTGCGGGCTATCACATCGTTTGGCACGACGTGCAAGGCGAGTCCATGCCTCGCGCGGAGATCACGGATTTTTGGGCGATGGTGTTCAATCCATCTTCGGTCGATCGTCTGACACACACCTTGATCGGTGCGTTGGTACTCGGTGCGTTCTTTGTCGCGTCGGTTTGTTCGTTCTATCTGTTGAAGAATCGACACGAAGACATCGCACGAAAGTGTCTTTCGATTGCTCTTCCGACTTCACTGCTGTTCACGTTCTTGGCGGCGATCACCGGTCACGACTCCGCTCAAAAATTGGTCGAAACCCAGCCCGCCAAACTGGCCGCGCTGGAAGCTCATTTCGAAACCCGTAATGAACCAACGGGGCTCTACCTTTTCGGATGGCCCGACGCGGAACAAGAGACCGTTCACATGGGGATCCAAGTCCCCAACTTGCTGAGCTTGATGGTCTACAACGATCCGACGAAGCCTGTTCCGGGCATGGATCAAATTCCCAAAGACGAACGCCCACCGGTTTGGTTGCCATTTCAAACGTTCCATTTGATGGTCGGTTTGGGAACGATGATGATCGGAGTCGCGGCGTTGGCGTGTTGGTTTTGGTTTCGGCAAACGCTTGATTCCAAACGCTGGTTGCTGTGGGTTTTGGTGTTCATGCCGATCGCCGCCATGACGGCGAACCAAGCCGGGTGGATCACGGCTGAGGTGGGACGTCAGCCCTGGATCGTGTACCCATCCGTGCAGAACGGGGTGGAGATGATAGGCCTCAGAACGGCGGACGGCCTAAGCGAATCAGTGACCGCCGAACAAGTGTTAAGTTCGATCATCTTGTTTGGAATCATCTATTCCATGTTGTTCGCGGTTTGGGTGTTCGTCCTGAATCACAAAATTCAACACGGTCCTGAATCGGTGGAGGCGTTGCTCGCACATAAAGCGGGCCTGCGTCCGCAAAGCATGTCGGAGCAATTCGAACAAACGGGGAAATCCCACGGCGGTGACTTTCTGGAGGAGGACTCCCAATGAGTTACGACACGCTCACGTTCATCTGGTTTGTGCTGCTTGGTGTTCTGCTCTGTGGTTACGCCATCTTGGACGGCTTTGATCTTGGCGTCGGGATCCTGCACCCATTCCTCGCCAAAGATGACCGTGAACGACGGTTGGTGATGAACTCCATCGGTCCCCTTTGGGATGGAAACGAAGTCTGGTTGGTGACGTTCGGTGGTGCTTTGTTCGCCGCATTCCCCGTGGCTTACGCGACCGTGTTCAGCAGTTTTTACACAGCGTTCTTCCTGCTGCTCACGTGTCTGATTGGAAGAGCGGTGAGTCTGGAGTTTCGCTCGAAGGTTCATTCCAACGCTTGGCGTCGGATTTGGGACACTGGCTTCTTTCTGTCATCGACGTGTGCCGCATTGTTGCTAGGAATTGCGGGCGGCAATGTGATGCAGGGGATGCAGCTGGGTGCCAAGTATGAATATCAAGGCAGCTTGCTGGAACAACTCAGTTGGTACCCGTTGCTGGTTGGCCTGCTGACAGTGGCGTTGTTCGCACTGCATGGCTGCATCTATTTGTACTTAAAAACTGAGCACGAACTGCAGCGAAGGGCGAAAGCGTCAATCACGCCGTTGTTCTATGCCTTCGCGTTGCTGTATGCGATTGTCACGCTGGCAACTTGGTGGCATGTTCCTCACGCAACCGAGAACATCGCCAACTACCCGCTGCTTTGGATCGTTCCGATCTTGAACGCGTTGGCCGTGCTGAACATTCCCCGAGCCATGCACCTTGGCAAACCTGGCTACGCATTCTTTTCATCCACGATGGTGATTTTGGCGCTGGCGTCTTTATTCAGCGTGGCGATCTATCCCAATTTCATGTTGTCGACGATCGACCCCGAGTTCAGCATCACGCTGCAAAATGCTCGAAGCAGTCAAAACACGTTGCAAACGATGCTGATCATCGCCGGATTGGGAATGCCTTGCGTGCTGAGCTACACGGTGATCATCTATTGGATTTTCCGTGGTAAAGTTCGGCTGGAACCCAATAGCTACTGATTGCTCAATTCACCGGTTCACACGATCTGGTCAAGCAACAAACCGGACAGTGAACGACCGCGTGCAGGCGAAGCGCCGAACAACGACTGCAGCTTGCTCAGTGATTCTTTCGCCACACCGTAGGCATCCAGGGCGTGAACATTCTGGCTATCGAAGTCTCCTCCCGATGCCAGTTGAAACAGATCGTTGAGCACGACCTTCGTGGCTTCCAAGGTGGTGCCCGTCAGCGCCGCGTATCGATTGGACTCGTAGGACGCCTCCGCTGATCCATTTGCCGAGATTGTGAAGTTATCGAAGCTGCCTCGAAAGTTGTTGGCCAAGTCGAACGCGAGTCGGACACCGTCTTGCTCAAACTCATATCGCCCATCAACTCTTAAAACGTCCTTCCCATTGATCTGCAATCGTTCTTCGCTGGCGTTCGCACGATAGGTGGTGGGCGTTCCGGTGCGGCGATGCGGGGTTGAAAGCGAGTCGACATCAAACGTGTCGAACGCTCCCACGTATCCGTTGGTGAAGGCGACATCGATGGACTGTTCACCGACGGACACCTCAAAGGTGTCATCGTTCGAGGTGTAAAGCTGCCCGTTGATGGTTGCTTGCCCGGCCTGGCCATACGCGTAACCATCCTCATCACCACCCGATACCGCGAATTCATCTTCGATGGATGACAACGTAATCGTGTCCAACGCACCTTGGAATCCACTGGTGACATCAAACGAGAATTCAGCCGATTCAATCGTGAGGTCAAACTCGTTTCCGTCAGCAACAAAAGCTTGCCCGTTGATCGTTGCTTCAGCATCGACGCCATATGCCGTTCCCGTTTCGTCACCCCCGGACAGATCGAAACTGCCATCGGAGGTGGTGACGGTGATTGGATCGAGCGTTCCGGCGAAACCGGGCTGCAATTCAAACGTGTAGGAACCCAATGCGTCCGCGTAGGCGACTTCATTCCCGTCGGCCGTGACGCTGGTTCCATTCAGCGTGAGTTGGGCGTCCGTGCCCGCGGCGTTGCCGTTTCCATCGCCGCCGTTGGTATCGAAGCTTCCTGATACGACATCAATCTCGACAATTGCATCGGAGCCGTAGCCGTCGCTTCGCAGTGTGAGATCCCCGTTGGACACGGAAGCGACCACTCCCGTATCGCCGGTTCGCGAATTGATGTCGTCTCGGATTGATGTCAACGACTGGAAGGTGCTGACACTGAAACGAGCCGTGCCCAGCTCGCCAGTCAAATCAAACGTTCCGGATGCTGGTGCCGCATTCAAGAAGCCTTCGTAAACCAGTTCGGCTTGGGTCGCTGCCTGATCGACTGTCCCGTTGATGGTGTTGGTCGAGCGTGGCTCGGACGACACCACGTTGAAGTTTGAGACTTGAGACGCATTGGCTCCATCGACGCTGGTGTACTGCGTGATGTCATCAAGCTGGACCTGAATGCTTTCTGACGAACCGACTTCTTGACCACTGAACTGCAGTGTGTTTCCATCGAGCGTTGCGGTGACGCCGGTCGATGCCGTTTCTGCATTGATGCGATCACGTACGGACGAAAGGGCTTCTCCTTGAGCAATCGCGAATTGCTCACTGCCCAAATCACCGGTCAACGTGAAAACCGCCGTGTCAGCGACCGTTCCCGCGTTGCCTGTGTACTGCAGCTTGGCCGTATCCGACGCGGTGGTGACCGAACCCGAAAGTTGAACTTCGGCACCGTCTGCAATGCTTTGCAAATCGAAGCGAGGGATCTGGCCCGCATTGACGCCTTCGACGGTCGGACGGAACTGACGCACGACGTTGGAAAGTCTCAGCTGAGCGTCTTCGCCACGTTGCTGCGATTCCAACCGCAGTTCGTTTCCGTGCACTTCCGCTATGACTCCGGTGAACGCCGAAACGTTGTTGATTTTCTCCGCGAACGACAGAATGGATTCACCACGCGTGACTTCGACGCTGTTGGATCCGAGTTCGCCTGTCAAATCGAAAGACGCCGACCCCGTCACGAATCCGCCAGTCGTTCCGCGATAGGTCAGTCGAGCCACGGATGCTGATGTATCGACACGGCCTTCGAAAGTCTCCGAGATGCCTTCGGGCAATCGGCTGATGTCCACCGAATCAATTTGAGAAGCGTTGACGCCGACCAGTTGGTTCTCGCCATACGAACGTCCGGTGCGAATGGGACGAACCGTCGCTTCCAAAGCACCGCCACCGCGCGACGTCAGCTGAAGCTTGCCATTCACCTCACGAGCCGCAACGCCGTAGTTTTTCGAGTTGATCTGCTGAGCCATTCCGACGATGGATCGTCCCGGTTGGAATTGAATTCGACGATCGGATTCGCCGACTTTCAAGTCCAACGCACCACCACTTTGCAGCCGCGCAGCATCGTTGATCAAAACAGATGCCTTGCTGGCCTCTTGTGACAACCCACCGGAGAATCTCGCGGACGCGTTGGGTGGCAATGACAGGATTTCGAGGTTTTGAATTTGCCCCTCGTCCAAACCTCGAATCACTGCATTGCTCGACCCACCCAAAGTCAGTGGCTGCCCTATCAAGTCACTGATTTCGGAAAGCGCGGTGTCAATCGACCCTTGAAATTGCTCGAACGAAGCACCCTGACGTGCCGCGCCGAGTAGCTTCTCACTGATACCGGCCACCAATGAATTGATTCGATCCGACGTCGTATCGACGCGTCGAACGAGTGTTTCGCTTTCGGTCTGACTGGGTGCGCGAGCACTCAGCTTGAAGTTCTCTACCAAGAGAGAACGGCCTGCGAAACTGGCGGTTGAGCTGGAGCTGATTGTCATCGTAGGGGTACTTGGTTTCGAACAGCACGCTGTTCAGTTCACCTAAGAAGGAACCCCCCGGCTCCACGACGCTTCGCACGAAACGTCACCTAAAACCTATGTTACTTTTTCGCATGGGGTCTGAAAAATCTGGCTTTTCATCCGAAATTTCGAACTTCGAATTGGACGCGTCACGTTCTGTGTGCACCTTGCCGAGTCGAAGTCTGCAACGCTTGCATGAATTCGAGATCGGAATTCAATGAAGTTTCAAGGAGGTTGTTGCTTCAGAGGTTCTTCGCGTCTGGACAAGCGCCTCATACCACCGTTTTCTAGCGGGCTCTCAGATCCAACCTGGAGTCAGCGTTTTGACATTCTTGATCCAACTCATCGGACTGCCGCTGGCAGTCGTCTTGGGGACACTGTCCGCCATCCTGTTCACGCTTGCGTTGACGTTGTTGCTTCGCTTCCGCAACGCACAAGTTTTGGCAGCGTTCCAACCGCTGGCATGGCTTCCCGTGGTCGCGGGTTTGGTGTCGTCGTTGACCAGCATGCTGTCATCGATCGGTTTGCAGCTTGGTGAAGACGACGCCATGGTGGGCAGCTCGAGCTTGCTGCTGCAGATGTCGCTGGTCCCGTTGCTGGCGTCATTCGTCGCCAGCCTCCCCGCAGTTCTGGTGGCAAGTTTTGGGCGTTACCTGCTTGTTTGGAACGCCAGTGGCCTACGCTGGTTTCCGGCCAGACCAGAAACCAATTCCAACACCACCCAAGAGTTGGACTCCGACGCATGGGTGGCTCGCGAAACGGATGACTACTTGGACAAACTGGTACGGCCTCGATAGTCACCGCGATTGCTCCGCCATCCCTCGATGCAGAATGGACGCTCATCGAATCGTTCAGGATGGTGTGTTCTCGATTGCGCAGCGGCTAAGCTGTTGGGTTTGCGGTGGGCGTCGGATCGTCCTTTCTGAGTGTCCGTCCGCCGCCGAGCCATCTCCCGGGTCCGTCTCCGGGATCACAGAGTCCGACTTGGAAAATCCCAACATGGAAAAAGTGCTGATCGTCATCGGCGACGCAACCGAACTGCTGGACACGATGTATCCATACTACCGACTGCAGGAAGCTGGATTTCAACCGGTCGTGATCGCACCTGAAAAGCGTCTCTACCAACTGGTTTTGCACGAAATCAAACCGGGCTGGACGATCACCAAAGAATGGGAAGGCTACACGCTGGATTGCGACGTGCCCTTTTCCAAAGTGAAGGAAGAGGACTACGCGGGAATCTTCTTTTCCGGCGGTCGAGCACCGGAGTACATCCGCTACGACGAAGACCTCGTCCGAATCACACAACACTTCTTTGACACCAACAAACCCATCGCCAGCGTTTGCCACGGCGTCGAGATCCCCGCCTACGCCGATCGCGTCCGCGGACGCCGCATGGCCACCGTTGCGAAGTGCCAATTCGACCTAGAAGTTTGCGGCGGGATCTTCGTCGACGAACCATGCGTCATTGATGGCAACCTCGTCAGCGGACGCACTTACCGCGACAACGGTTTTTATATCGGACCATGGATCCAACAACTCGAAGCCGCTCGCGATTCCAAGCGCTAGAACTTCCGTTGGCATCATACGAATTGATGGACCAGCCACGCCGTGCTCATTGGCCAATGCGGTTGAAGTACCAGACTTGGCTGGACCAATCCGCGGGTGGATGCAAACGAACCTCGGGGCCTGGCACATAGTCGCCGGCTGAGTTCTGACCCTGAGCCTCGCGGGTCAAAACGCCGTCTTCCGGTGCCCATCCGTTGACCAACTGAAAGCCACCATTGCCGGCCGGAATGAAGAACCACTGCTGGCTCGTCCAAGCCTCGTTGAGAGCCTGCATCCCGACGGTACCGCCAGGCAGAATTTGGTTGGGATCGTCTCTGGGTGCGGGTTGCCGAGTCAGGTAGTCCGCTCCGTCATCCCACAGGTTTCGGATTCGATAAGCACTGGCGTCGATCCGTTCGAGTTCCCACTTCAAACTGGACCAAGTCTCGGACTGTTCGTCCAATCGCTCCGCATAGACGTCCGTGCCCGGAACGTATTGGCCATCTGAATTGGGTTGACCAAAACGAGCCAGGTAGGACGTTTGCCAGTCCCAACCGCTGGTCACTCGGTAGGTGTTGAATGATCGATCGAGCAACGTCGCTTGCATTTGCAAATAGGCCAACTTTGGCGAGATCGGAACCACGCCATCACCGCCTGCGATTGGCGTTGCAAACATGGACGTTCCGGGTGGCACGATCGTGTCTGAAAAACCCGGTCGACGATCGGCCAAGGTCAGAGTGAAGTCCGTGTTCTGCAGCCATGATGTTTCATCGGTGTAGTCCCACATCAAGAACGACTTGCAAGCCGGTTGCTCCAATGCAATCTGCAACAAATTCGAAAACACGCGAGCTTGTCGTTGAAGTTGTTCCGATGTCGGCGGACTGCCCGCCGGGTCTTGGGTGTGCACGGCGGCCACATCGCACTCGGTGATGAAGACCTGAAAACCCTCGTTGGCAAACCGCTGAAAGTTTTCACGGATGCTGTCGTAATTGGGTTCGTAGCGGAGGTCCAGCCAGTGGTTTTGAAAGCCCACTCCGTCGATCGGGACGCCTTGGTCTCGTAGCCGTTTGCACAGCGCCAACAACCGATCCGATTTATCGTTGACCGTTTCGGCAGAATATTCATTGAGAATCAGCAACGCGTTTGGATCGGCATCATGAGCCCACTCAAACGCTTTTGCGATGTATTCCGGGCCCATCGCCGCGTACTCCTTGTATGGCACGAAGTTCTCACCGGTACCCAGCCCGATGCGAAGCCCGTCGTCGTCCATCACATCGCCGTTGTCGCCGATGACTTCATTGACCACGTCCCAAACCCAGACCCCGCCGGATACGCTGCCCGCCATCGTGGAGGTGTACTGCTGGAGAACTTCCTCGACCTCTTCGTCCGGTAAGTTTTGAAACCAGGGCAAGCGAACGTTTTCGGTTGGATAGACCAACACATGAGCGTGAACCTGCATTCCATTTTGGACCGCCCACGCCACGTTGCGCGTCAAACCAGACGTATCGATTGGCTGAGTCGGGTCGGTCCACGGACCAAACGGCATGAAAGCCTTGGCCGTGACGGCGTTGAATTCCGATCGAGCCAAATCAAGGACCGGCGTGTTGAGCGACTGAGTGTCATACCCACCCATGACTCCGCCGATCGCGAAATCTGGGGGAGCCAAGTCTTTCAACCGATCGCCGGGAAACGTCTCCTGAGCAGCTAATCGCGAAGGGACCTCCGCCGCAAGTAACAACAGCACCAAGCACGAGCCAAGGAGGGAAACACTTTTGATTGAGAGCATGGTGCGACGGCCAGAGGAATCGTGCGGGACATGGAGATCCGAGGGATCTCACGTGCGCCCGATTGTAGACCGACCTGATCAAAGATTCAGGCAAATCGATGGCACTCAGAACTTCCAACTGGCCTCGAGAAACACGGCATCGTGGAGATCGTACTCTACGGCTTCCCGCTCGTACTCGAGCGAACGATTGAATACGTAGCCGACCTCCATGCCCCAACCTCGATTGCCGGTCACGAGAGTTTCATAGCCGCCAAACACTCGCAATCCATTGACGGTCAACTCGTCTTTCTGACCATCTCGCGCGCCGCCTTCTCGTGTGACCGCCCAGGTGTTGCCGCCGATCGAACCACCGACAAACGCCCAACCCTCGGCCTGTCCTGGTTGCACCCACAAACGTCGGTTGATCTGCGGACGTGGCATCATCAGATCCACCTTCCATTGCGGAGATGGTGTCCAAGTCAGTCCGAACGCCGGCAAAACGCCGAGGTCGCTGCGATCGAAATAGACCGCCCCGAGAGCCAGACTCAGATCGTCGCGACATTGCCAATTGACCAGTCCCAGCCCGAACAGCCGAAACGCGTTTTTGCTGGTCGTGAAATCGCTGCGAACCGCCGGAGTCGCAATCACGATGCTGGAGACTCGCTCGTTCCACCGCTTGCGATGGAAAAGACTGACACCGGTGCTGTAGAGCATTTCCGGCACATCCGTTCCTGTCGGGCCGTCGAAGTGTTCCGCTCGGAAGAAGGGACGAACGCCGAGCAAATGATCAAGACTGCCAAGCGGGATTCCCGTACTCAGCCGGAGTTCCCAAAAGGTCTCCTCCAATCCTCCCCGCTGTCCGGGCCCCAGCGAGCCATCACTTCCGTCGGTTAGAAAGCCACCCAACAGTTCACCACCTTGGAAGAACCCTCGACGAAAATTTTCCAACTCAATTTCGGGTGGCGGCCCGACCAATCGCGGATCAGGTTCGGCCAGCAAAACAGACGGTTCCGAAAGAAGCGTCTGACCGTGGATGGTTGCTGGAAAACACCAGAAACCCACGCAGATAGCAACGAGTCTTCGCGAAAGAAGCAGGCTCCTGAAACGCCAAGCGGCGTCAGGCCGATGTCGCGTGTCCTCATCCATGAGGTTTCACTCGTCCAAATGAAATAGGGCTGACAGGAATCGAACCTGCACTCCCGAAGGAACTAGATCCTAAATCTAGCGCGTCTGCCAGTTCCGCCACAGCCCCGTGGCGACCAGACCGGATGTCTGGTCGGAATGTTGAGAGCACCGGCGACGAACATTGACAGTGAAGTCAAACATCGTTGCAGGGTGCAACTCCAATTATTTCGCGTCGAACTCAGCTGGCGCCTGGTTCGCCACCTTCTGCAGCGACGGTTGGCACAACCCAGACTTTCAGGCTGGCATCGACTTCGCTGTGCAGGTGAACTTTGACCGTGTACAGACCCAGCTCTTTCAAAGGACCTTCCAAGCGGATTTGGTCTTGAGCCAGGGTGATGCCGTTGGCTTTGAGAGCGTCGACGATTTCGTGAGGCCCAACGCTGCCGTACAGGTGACCTTCGTCGTTGGCGTTGGCTTCGATTGTGATCGACTGCTTGGCCAACTCGTCGGCTTGCTCGCGGTAGCTTTTCAGCTTTTCCAATTCGATCGCACGCAACTTCTCACGGTGCTTCTCGACCATTCGTTTGTGGTGGTCGGTGGCGATCGTCGCCAAGCCTTGCGGCAACAGGTAGTTCAACGCATAGCCGGGTTTGACTTCGACCAAGTCGCCTTGGCGGCCGAGGTGCTCAACGTTGTGGATCAACAGCAGTTCGATGCCGCCGTTCTTTCCTTTTGGAAGACGTTTGAAGTGGCTATTCGCACGCCGGGTCGCTGATTTTGACATGGTACTGGTCGAAGGAAAAAGGATTTTGATTCAGGATCGGAGACGCAGCGTCACACACTGCGATGCATCACAACGTTTGCTGGCTGTTAGAACGGAATGTCCGGTTCGTCGTAGCCGGGTCCGTCTCCGGTCGGTTGAGAATCGTTGGGGGAAGGAGTATTGGAATTGACGTAGTTAGATCGTTGCGATTCCACCTGGGAACCACCGCCCGAACTGGAGCGGGCGGGTGCGGGTCGTCCGCCACCGGAGTCGTTTCCTCGACCACCGATCATTTGCATCCGTTCACCGATCACTTTGACCTTGGAACGTTTCTGGCCGTCTTTTTCCCATGTGTCCTGTTTCAGGCGGCCTTCGACAAAGATTGGCGAACCCTTGGAAAGGTATTCTCCGGCAACTTCCGCGGTGCGTCCAAACAGCGTGATGTCAAAGAACGAAACGTCTTCGACCCATTGGCCATCGGAGGCTTTGCGTTTTTCGTTGACCGCGATTGCGAATTCGGCGACGGCCATGCCACTGGGCAAGTAACGCAGATCAATGTCGCGGGTCAAATTGCCCATCAACATCACGCGGTTGTAACTTGCCATGACTTAGCCCTCCGGAATTGCGAACGTGCGATCAGGCGTCGGCGGTTTCGGCAACCGCTTCTTCGCCCTCGGCTGGTGCGTCTTCGCCACCTTCCGCGCCGGAAGGACCAGCGAAGTGTTCGCCGCGAGCGTTGGCCAAGATGGGTTCCACCAATCGTGGATCCAATTTAATGGTCAATTCACGAATCACGGGTTCAGCCAACGCGAAGGCACGAGCCAACTTTTGCAGGTTGGGACCTTCCATGCTGAAGTAGATCAGGTAGTAGGTGCCTTTTTGGTGCTTGTCGATGGGATAAGCGAGTTTCTGCTCCATCCACATCCGGCTGACCTGCACTTCACCGCCATTCTCGGCGATCAACTCTTCGAGTTGTTTGGCAACGCCACCGGGATCGCGGGCGTAATGGTTGCTATCGAGGATGAACAGCGTTTCGTAAGTGTTGACTTTTGCCACGGGACAGATCGCGGGAGGTGCGGGAATGGGAAAAAAAGTGACTAAGCGCCTTTGGCGGCGTTGAAACGGTTCATGGCCTCGGTCACTCCGTCGGCCACCCAACTGGCGGTGGCGTCACAAGAGCGAACAATGGCATGTTCCATTTCTTGTTGTTCAGTTTTGTCAAACTTTCCCAAAACATAATCGGACACTTGCCACTTTGCCGGCGGTCGTCCAATTCCAATCTTCAGTCTCGCCCATTGATCGCTGCCCAGGTGGCGAATGATGTCCACCAGGCCTTTTTGACCTCCCGCGGATCCGGATCGTCGCAATCGAACGCGACCGGTATCGAGGTTCAGGTCATCACAAATGACGAGGATGTCTTCCAGGGAAAGTTTGTAAAATTCAATTGCCTTGCGGACACTTTGCCCACTGGCGTTCATGTAAGTGTGCGGGCAAAGCACCAAGACCTTTTCGTTCTCAATGCGACACTCGCTGATTTCTCCCTCAAATTTGGTCGTCGGGGGAGAGCCGACATACCGACGCACCAAGGCGTCGGCGACCATGAATCCTATGTTGTGGCGGGTTTGATCGTACTTGCGACCAGGGTTCCCCAAGCCAACGACCAGCTTCACTCTTCTGCTTCGCCCGAGCCTTTGCTGATCACTTCTGGTTCCGCCAAAGCGTCGCCAGCTTCTGCGATCTCTTCATCGCGTTTGGCTTCCACGTGAGCGATGACCATGTCGCCATCGGTCACCAACTCAACGCCTTCTGGCAAAGTCAGGTCGCTGGCGGTTTTGTGTTGTCCAACACCCAGATCGTTCACGTCCAAGACCAAGCTGTCAGGAATGGAGCCGGCCGAGCAACGGATTTCGACTTCGTGCGCGTTTTCCAGCAACAGTCCGCCTTCGCGAACGCCGACGGCTTCACCGTGCAATTCGACGGGCACAGCCAATTCAACCTTTTCCTTCAGGTTGACGCGAATCAGGTCCATGTGCAGGACTTCGATGCCCAATGGATCCCACTGCATGTCGCTGACGAGAGCGGTCTCATCCACGTCGCCTGACAATTGGACGGTTTTGCTGTGGTGACGAAGCAGCCCTTTGACCTGAACTTCAGGAATCGCCAAGTGCTGATTTTCTTCGCCGTGACCGTACAGGACTGCGGGGACATGACCGTCGCGACGCAATCGGCGAGTGGCGGCCGTGCCGGTGGATTCACGTTTCGTGACTTGAATGACGTCCGTCATAACGGGACCGACCTGGACAAATAAAAGTGGGTGTGGATGGGGAAAACCGCCTCAAAATCGTGTTCGCTGCCATCATCGTCGACTCGATCTCACCGCTTCTGACAGCGGGCAGCGACCGACGGGGCGCGGGATTCCTGGCGGAGCAATTTTTCGAAGCACGGCAGTATGCCGATTTCCGGTCTGCCTGCAAGGCCAAAACTACCTGTTTTGCGTCTCCGATCCAGTCGCATCCGCGATCGCTTCGTTGAGAACTTGAAGCATCCGGGACATCGACTCCTCGTCAAAGGCTCGATACCCCAAGTGCGTCTTCAGCTCCGACGACCAAGGAATTTGGACTGGCCCGGGCATCCGCTGCAAGGCAAATGCTCGGTCTTTCGGGATCATCAGGATCGAAATCTCGTTTCCGTCCACATGGATTGCCCGATCTTCGACCGTATCCGCAGGAATTAGATGAATCGGCATCGCGGTCTCCACACTCCAGTGTTCCGACCGCGCCGGCGTCGTTTCTTCGTTCAGCAACCAAACCGCGGTGGCGGTCCGCCCGGTGTCCGGGTGCGTCCAAACCAGATGTCGCATCCGCCGGTCAACATGCTTGCCACCGATGGACACCAAGGCGATCACGTCAAAGATGACCAGATTGGTGGTTTTCAAGATCACCATCGGCGGGTCGAGCATGGCCTCGTTCTTGGCCAACACGCGACTGGCGACCATCCCCAAATCCGCCCCCAGCGATTCCGCTTTCGCGGACGTGACAATCGTCGGTCGGTCACCGATCTGATAGGCCAAGCCCAATCCGACCTCGCGCAATCGGTGCTTGCCATTCTCCGGCTGAACGGTGGCCATGATGGTCAGCTTGAACAAACTGCTGTTGTCGCGAACCAGATCCGTGACCGCGTCAACATCCCCGTGGGTCAGCTTGGGTGTTCCCAGAAACAACAGTTGGTTGAACCGGTCACGAGGGAGTGACTTGGCAACCAAACCCGGTGGCAAACGGACCACACCGGAGTCGACTCCCCATGCCGCTTTGGCGATCGGTTGTTGAGCCGCCAGCTGCTGAGCCGCCAATCGTGCAGGCGATGCGAGTCCACCACCGCCGAGCAGCTCCGCGCAAACGACAATCGCCAAACCAACCAGAAACTGGCGGGTTTGGCGACGCGTGAAAGTTACCAACGGAGATGTCCGTTTCATCAGCGATTCATCGAGCTCAGGCGCTCTTGGTCGTGGGCATCTGGAAGAGATCTTGCTTTCCCGTGACGATGGCTTCGTCGATCGTGTAGACCTTGCCGTCTTCTTGTTCGGGCAAGTCGTACATGATGTCAAGCATCACGTCTTCCATGATGCCACGCAAGCCACGAGCACCGACGCCTTTGTCGATCGCCTTCTGAGCAATCGCGTGCAACGCTTCTTCGGTGAACTCCAACTCGCAATTTTCCATCGCGAACAGAGCTTGGTACTGTTTGACCAACGAATTCTTTGGCTCGGTCAGCACTTGGATCAACCCGTCCAAGTCCAACGGTTGCAGGTAACTGATGACCGGCATCCGCCCGACCAACTCGGGGATCAAACCGAATTTCAGGATGTCTTCGGTTTGGACCTGGGCAACCAATTCGCCGGCTGATTGCTCGTTGCGAACATTGGCACCTTCGCCGAAGCCCAGCGTGCGATGCCCCAGACGGCGACGAATGATCTCTTCGATTCCAACGAACGTTCCGCCGCAGATGAACAGAATGTTGCTGGTGTCGAGCTGGATGTATTGCTGCTCGGGGTGTTTGCGTCCGCCCTGAGGTGGCACGTTGGCCACGGTGCCTTCCAACATCTTCAGCAAACTCTGCTGAACACCTTCACCAGAAACGTCGCGGGTGATCGAGACGTTGCTGTTGGTGCTGCCGATCTTGTCCACTTCGTCGATGTACAGGATGCCACGTTGTGCGGCCTCCACATCGAAGTCCGCAGCGTGCAACAACTTCAACAGCAGGTTTTCGACGTCTTCACCGACGTACCCGGCTTCGGTCAGCGTGGTCGCGTCGCCGATCGCGAAAGGCACGTTCAACATGCGGGCCAGCGAACGTGCGAGCAAGGTCTTTCCGCTACCAGTGGGACCAGCGAGCAGGATGTTGCTCTTTTCAATTTCGACTTCGCCGTTGCTGCCGTCGGCACCATTGCTGAGTCGTTTGTAGTGATTGTGAACCGCGACAGCCAACACGCGTTTGGCGGCGGTTTGACCGATCACATAATTGTCCAAGTGTTCGACGATCGTCCGCGGTGACGGGATGTCATTGAACAAAGACTTGGACGGGCCACGTCGACGTTGTTCCTGATCCAAGATGGATTGGCACAAGTCAATGCACTCGGCGCAGATATAAACGTCACCAGGTCCCTCAACGAGAGGCCCGACGTCACGATAACTCTTACGACAGAAGCTGCAAAAAGCATTCTTCTTCGTCGCTGCGCCGCCGCGGCGAGAGTTCGAAGTTTCCTTGGTGGGCATACACGACTCCTTACTATTATGAGTCCAAGCTGACGGGCGCGAGCTTTTGTTGCCGGTGGATGACGATCATTGAGGTTTTCGCGGACCGTCCAGAGCCGGCACCAAACTTGGTGCCCACGCTGTATTGTACGCGATTCCTCGCATCCACCGAACATTCAAAGCGCGTTCTCGCAGAAGAACTCGACACATCGAACGGATCGGCCACGACTCGAATGCTTTTCAGCTCAGTGCGACCTGGAGCGAATCCAGGCCGACCCGTGCCGAAGGAACATCCTTGTCCTCGAAGCTCGAGCCATTCGTGGTTTGGTAATGGGTTTCATCGGGGTGTCGATGATCGGTATGCCCATGAATTGGGAGGGCAAACCATCGACGGCGTTGGTTAGCAACGGGATCGGTCGATTTCGACTCCTCACCGTTGTCTCGGCGCCTTGTTGGTTCAGGTTCGCGATTCGTTCTCACTCTTCTCGTCAGAACGAGGAGAGAGGGAAGAACCGTGACCGGAATCAGCCTGGGAGGCAGAAGGAACCGGGAGATGAGTCGTCGAAGCGGAAGTTGACCGCGTCGCTGCTTGTATTGTTCGGAATTCCTCCTCGCTAATGTCACCTTTGCGACGCATTTCTTCCAGGTTTGCTAGCAGTTCTGGAGCCTCGAGCTGGTCGTCAGTGGTGTAGTCGCGCAACCTTGCCAACACCCAAAATGCGAGTGCAATCAAGATGGCTAGAACCACTAGAGCAATGCCAGCCTGCACGGCCGGCTTTGCAATCACATCTGTCACAACCGAGACTTCGTTCATGATGGCTAACTGGGAAGTTCGACGCCGCAGACAATCTCGCGAAGGAGGTCTTGCCGCTGCACCTTGATCATAGGAGTGTCCCGGTGGGCCGGTCCACTTTCAAAACTCTGAAAAAACAACGCTTTTGGGTTTCATGACAGGATGTTTCACTCGCCGGGACGAACCGCCTTCCATCGTCGCGGCCGCCTGTGACGTCCTGGCATTCGCGTCTGGCATCCACCTCCCGCCTTCACATTTGATTCAACCGCTCTCGTCGCCGTCTTTCTGCTGGCACGCCCGCTGCCACCAATGACACTGCATCAAATGCTGCATTCCTAGACGCGGAATCTGCAGCCCTTGTTCGCAATGCCCCTCGACCCGAACCACCGCGGGCCCCTCAAAACCGATTTTCCCCAGGGTCTCGGTCACCCGTCGCACACTCAGTTCGCCTTTTCCGATCGGCGTGTCGTCCCGACCAATGGTGGACGGTGGCAAATCACGAGGTGGCTGGCCCGGCCAACGATGATCGCACAGATAGACAATTTTCAGTCGCTCGGCGTTTCGCTGCAGACGGGGTCCCAGCGGCATTTCACCCGCCGACACCATCTCGCCCAAATCGGCGGCCAATCCGAGCTCCACCGACTCAGGCAACCACTGGCAGATGCGTTCAAACTCCGCCACGCTGGCGACAGCATGCCCCGACGCGGGACGCAGAGCGATCACGACGCCGCGTCGCCGAGCGTACTCGCCAATCTGCTCAATCCGAGACGCCACATGTTCGAGATCGGATTCGCTCGGTCCCAGCGAGAATTCTTCGCGGGAGTGAACGCCGGACCCAAACGTCACCATCGTGCCGGGTTTCTGTTCGGCCAATCGGATCCAACCTTGGATCCAATCCAACGTTTTCTGAACACGTTCTTCATCGGAATCCGCCAAACACGGCATCGACGCTGATTCGTCGTCCAACAGAAAAGACGATTCGGTATCGATGACCAACTGACAACGATGCAGCCGAGCTTCTTGCAGCAATCGTTCCCAAGACGATTCATCCGCTTCGAAACGCGAACCGTTGCCCAATGCACCGGGTGAAGATGAAATGCTTGCCAACATTCCCTGTCGGGGGCGCACGGCCACGCAGCGATATCCCATCGACGCCAGCGGCTCCACCAACGCGATCGGATCGTGCAGCAACAAGCCGCTGGTGTGATACCCCGGCGTCATCGGCATGATGGTAACCTTGCGGCTCGAATCATCTCTCGCTTTCGTTGGCTCTGGATGGGATTCATCTGGAAGTGAACGGACAAACCTCGAAGAATGGGCAAACCACCCGCGGTCCAACGGGCACTTGGTCCTTGTCAGGTGGCAACATCGACGCTGCTCATCTTACGAACGGTCCCACCCCCACGCCGGGTCCTTGCTCAACTCGCTTCCCACTGTAGCCGAATCTCCATGCCAGATTCCTCCTCCGCCACCGCTGAACCCTCCACCTCCAGCGGGCCAATTGATTCGCTCAGCCATCCATCGTTCGTTGGATTCATCGCGACACAGTTCTTTGGCGCGTTCAACGACAATCTTTTCAAGCAACTGCTGCTGCTGTTGGCCATCCCAACCGCCGCGGTCGCGACCATGTCCGAAAACGGCTCCCTCGATTCAGCACCGGACCCAGCAACCAATCAAGCAGTGGTCGCGCCAGTCGACAGCGAACCCGAGACGGATCCAACCAACGCCCCATCGACTGAATCAAGCGCCAGTGATACCGCCAACGACAACGCCAACAGTGAAACCGCCAAACCGTCCGGCGGAGGCGACTTGCAGGGCATCGCGACGGTGGTGTTTGGTTTGCCGTTTGTTCTCTTTGGCGGCTTGGCCGGATACTTGGCCGATCGATACAGCAAACGCACGATCATCGTGACCAGCAAGGTTGCCGAGATCGTGGTCATGGGATTGGGTCTGCTCGCATTCCTAGCAACGCCCATGATCGGATTCGCGGGATTGTGGATCGTGCTGTTTCTGATGGGACTTCAAAGCACGTTCTTTGGACCCGGCAAGTACGGCATCATGCCAGAGATGCTTTCGGGCAACCAACTGAACCGAGGCAACGGGTTGGTGCTGATGACGACGTTCATCGCGATCATCATCGGCACGGCGGTGGCGGGACCACTCAAAGATTCGATCATCCCGGAGGGTGTTCCACAGTTGGAAGCCGCGTCGGGTTTGTGGATTGGATCGTTGGTTTGCGTCGGCATCGCCGTGGTGGGAACGATCACCAGCCTGCTGATCATCCGATTGCCGGCCGCGGATCCACAATTGAAATTGAAGGCCGAATACTTGGCCGTCCCGAAACCAATGCGAACGTTGCTGAAAACGGATACACCGTTGCTGATCGCTTTGCTCGCATCCTGTGTGTTCTGGTTGATCGCCGGACTGACCATCCAAGCCGTCAATTCGCTCGGCAAAACGCAGTTGTTGGTCTCCGACACCAAGACCAGTTTGATGGTGTCGTTGATCAGCGTCGGGATTGCCGCCGGTGGTGCCGCGGCGGGTGTGCTGAGCAAACGATTGACCGACCGAGTCGTGATTCAAATTGGGATGTGGGGCGTCGTTGCCTTCTGTGCCCTGATGGCGATCTCGCTGCCCGGCGGTCGCCACCTGCTGGGTTTTGGAGGCTCCATTCCCGTGTTGATGTTGCTCGGTGCTTCCGCAGCCTTCTTCGCAATTCCCATTCAGGTTTTTCTGCAAGCTCGTCCGCCCGAGGCACTCAAAGGACGAATGATCGCGGTCATGAACCAAGCCAACTTTTTCGCGATCGTGATGTCAGGCGTGCTCTATCAAGTCCTGAACACCATCCTGACAAAGGCGGATTTGCCACGCAGCACCGTGTTCGGCGCGATGGCGGTTCTGTTCCTGCCCGTTGCGATTTTCTATCGGCCTTCACTGGAACGCACGTCGGTGGAAACGTTGCCCGTCGCACCGATCGACTGAGCCGACTAGCAGATCTAAGCAATGAGTAGAGCCATGCCGGCCAATCGCTGCAGGTTGGCTTGCATTTTGATGCTCACCAGCGGACGCAGACGTTCCTCGCCCGTGACGACTTGATCGCCTTCGACCAAACCGCCGTTGGACATCGCGTACTGAGTCATCTGCTCGATCAACCCGGCGTGGTCAGTCTTGCCGTCGCAGCAACGGACGAGGTGCGCCGTCACATCGTCCAGCCGAATGGGTTGATGCCATAGGTTGGTCACGGTCTCGCCCGTCCGTGCTTGCTCTCGGGCCAGTTCCGCGACATGGGGGTGAGTCGACACGGTGCAACACGGTTGAACGCTGGAGGCACTGACCGTGACCAGACCAACGCAAACCAATTCGAACAGATCCGCCTTCAAATCTTCCATGGCCTCGGGTGTGTCGGAGTCCGGCGATGTTGATTTGACTTCGCGACACAACTCCTCGAAAGAAATCGTGCGAGGATAGAGTTCGATCAATCGCTGCATCGCGATTTGTGTGACGGGGTAGCCAACCGATCCGCTCAATCCATTGCTGCCCGTTAGCTGCCCATCCTGCATCGTCGACGTGGAAGCCAAATGCATGGTCTCGATTTCGGATGATTGCAACGTTTCACTCAATGTCACGGATTCATGACACACCAACGTCTGCCGAAAAGTGCGGCGTCGAAAGTAATCGAGGGTTTGAGCACGTCGCGTCTTCGGCAAAGACGCGAGCGCACGAGCAACATCCGGTCGCACGTACTCGTAAGTTGTGTCGCCCCATTCCGCCTCGGCAATGTACTGCAACAAGTGCGACGATGCCTCCGCGGCAAACTGGTGGAAGTACCGCGGTTCGTTGGTGTCTTCGAACTGCTCGTGAAAAACGTAGGCTTGGTTGGCTTGTTCCAATGCTTTCAGTTCTTCTTCCAGACTCAAACGGTAAGCGGACCCTTGGGGCACGTTTTGCATGACGGAACTCAACAGAGCTTTGCCATGACGCAACCGAGTCAACGGATCATCGATGCCTTCCGCGTGATAGCGCATGATGTCCCGTGCCATCTCGCGTTGGTGCCATCCGGGATACGTGTTGTAGCTGATCAATGCCACGCCACGCTCCGACAGTCGCATCTGACAGATCGCCAAAATGGATTGCCGGACCGCATCGGGCACCCAGGAATACACTCCGTGCGCGATGATGTAGTCAAAGCGTTCATCATCGGCTTGGGGTTCGACAGCCCAATCCTCGATGTTGCCATGCTTCAATTGAATGTTGTTCAGACCCAACTTGGCGATGACCGCATTGCCTGTTTTGATGTGACCGGCCGCCAAGTCCACACCTTCGAACTGGCTGTTCGGAAGCAAACTCGCCAGCGAGATCAAGTTGCCGCCTGGACCGCAGGCAAGTTCCAACACGCGACAAGACTCCGGCGGCACCGCGTCCAAGCCATTCAAACGAGCGATCGCCGCCATGTTTCCCGGATGGGTGACCGGGTGAATGAAATCGGGATAGGGGACTTCGTCGTAGTTGCTCATCAACTTGGTCGGGTCAGAGATGGTGTGCGGTTTCGACTCGCGAGATGCTCAAATTGTCGTCGGCTTCCGTGTCTTCGGCCGGTCAATGATATGATCGGCGACACACTTTCGCACGATCCATGGTTTTCACGCTCGGGTGCCTCAGTTGAACGAATTGTTTCCACGTTTGATATGCGGACTGGGGATCGTCGTGTTTGTGGCACTGGCGTGGTGCATCAGCTCCGATCGCAAAAACTTTCCTTGGCGGATTGTGATCGGCGGCCTGCTGCTGCAGTTCACCTTGGCTTTGCTGGTCTTGCGAACTCGACCGGGACGGACGGCTTTTAAATGGATCGGTGATGGCTTTCAAACGATGATGGGAACGGTGGACTCCGGATCCGGCTTCCTCTTTTCCACCGGTCCGTCATCGACGCTGCAGGATTCCTTGCTGGGAACGTTTGCGTTTGGTGTTCTGCCGACGGTCATCTTCTTTTCCGCTCTGATGAGCATTCTGTATCACCTTGGCGTGATGCAGCGAATTGTGTGGGTGATGGCTTGGGTGATGAAGTTCTCACTAAAAACGAGCGGCCCTGAAACGTTGGCGGCTGCCGCGAATGTCTTTGTTGGTCACACCGAGGCTCCTCTCGTCGTGCGTCCTTACCTTTCCAAGATGAGTCGCAGCGAACTTTGCGCGATGATGACGGGAGGCTTCGCGACGGTGACCGGCGGTTTGTTGGGTGCGTACGCAAAAATGGGCGTCGACATCAGTCACTTGCTCACGGCGTCCATCATCAGCGCTCCCGCGGCACTTTTGATTGCGAAAGTCATGGTGCCGGCAACGGATCCAACGGACGCAGATGACGCGGCGGACGATTCCATGCAGTTGAACATCCAGAGAACCAGCGTCAATGTGATCGGCGCCGCGGTGGAAGGTGCCAGCGAGGGTCTCAAACTGGCGCTCAACGTGGGTGCGATGCTGATTGCTTTTCTATCGTTGATCGCACTCATTGATTTGCTGCTGGGTGGCATCTGTCACGCGTTTGGTTGGCAATCCACCGATGGCGATCCAATTTTGAGCCTGGGCGTGATCTTGGGCTACGCCTGTTGGCCGCTGGCTTGGTTGTTGGGAATTCCGGCATCGGAATGCTTCGCAGCCGGGGAGCTGATCGGTTTGAAAACCGTGGCCAACGAATTCATCGCCTACCAACAACTTGGGCAAATTGCCGCGGCGGAAGACTCACCGATCAACCCCCGCACGGCGACCGTGCTGACCTACGCCCTAGCCGGATTCAGCAACTTTGCCGCGATTGGAATCCAGGTCGGAGGCATTGGTGGCTTGGTTCCCGAGCGCAAATCCGATTTGGCGTCGCTCGGTCTGCGGGCGATGTTCGGTGGCCTGTTGGCGTGCTGCATGACGGGCGCCGTCGCGGGAATGATGCTCTGATCCGGCGGCATTTTTTTGTCGCTTGAGTTATACTTTGGATTCCTACCTGCACCCTCTGCATCCGCGTCGGGAACTGTGATTCTCGAGCGCGTCGCAATCAGATTTCCCACCCGCATTCTAAGTGAACACCTTGAAATTCCTCCGTTTGCAATTGGTCACCGCACTCGCACTTTTGGCCTCCTTGTTGGTGCCGAACATCAGCACAGCGGAGTCTCAAAAATTGGTATTGGTTGCCGGCAAGCCTTCACACCCGCCTCGCATGCATGAATTCAATGCGGGCGTCCAACTCCTCGCGAAATCACTGCAGGATGTCGAGGACTTGGACGTGGAAGTCGTGCTCAACGGCTGGCCGACCGATGAATCCGTCTTTGAAGATGCCGACGCGGTTGTTTTCTACATGGACGGCGGTGGCCGCCACGAAATCGTTCAAGAGGAGGGTCGTCGTCTGAAGATAATTGACCAGTGGGCCAAACAAGGCGTCGGGCTCGGGTTCATGCACTACGGCGTGGAAGTCGTCGCGGACCAAGCTGGCGAAGAAATGATGCGTTGGATCGGCGGTCATTACGAGAACGCTTTTTCCTGCAATCCAATCTGGGAACCCTCGTTCACCGTTTTCCCCGACCATCCGGTAACGCAAGGCGTGAAGCCGTTCCAAATCAACGACGAGTGGTATTTCAACATGCGTTTTTTGTCAGGATCGGCCGGTAACGAAGCCGAGACGGTGGACGGCATGAAGTTCCAACCGATCCTGCTCGCGAAACCATCGGATGATGTTCGCGATGGTCCCTACGTTTACCCTCGCGGACCCTACGATCACATCCAAGCATCCAAGGGCCGTGCGGAAGCGATGATGTGGGTGGTGGAACGAACCGACGGGGGCCGCGGCTTTGGTTTCACCGGTGGTCACTTCCACGACAACTGGGGAAATGACGACTATCGCAAAGTGGTGCTCAACACTCTCGTTTGGACAGCCAAAGGTGATGTCCCTTCGAATGGCATCGAGTCCACCGTGACCCAAGACGAATTGGACCTGAATTTGGATCCCAAGAAGCCACGTAAAAAGAAGTGAACACGTCCCGCATCGAATGCCTCACCGGAGCAGTCTCAGGCTGCTCCGTTTTTTTTGTGGAACGGCAGTCGTTCAGAACAAGACAGGTTTGCCACACGACCGCCGCACGGGAACCACCTGCCCAGCGTGCATCATCGGGTGGGTTCCAATCAGGATGAACATGTCGCCGATGGTCGGACAAAACGCACGCATGTGTTCGGGTGATGGGTCGTCCAAGGTGGAGTCGTCCATTTCGGTTAAGGCCGCCAGCGTATTGGCCCGAACCTTGGTCATCAGGTCAAAGTATTCTTCGCGGGTGTTGAACTTCGACGCATCGTCGCAGCCCGCGTTGTCTTTGTGGTGAGCTTCCTCGAACCCTTCGGGTAACTCAGTCTTTTTATCCGGGAACATCCCGCTGACCATCATGACTTCGGAGACGATCAAGTGCCCGATCTGCCACGCCAAGTGATTGCAGTCAGGATTTGGCCGCAGCATCAGCTCTTTGTCGTCCAAATCACCGAGGTACCCTCGGAACACCATGTCGCTGAAATTCATCGCCGACCGAATCGCGTCTTTTGCTTGCACGACAGAACCTTGTCATAGAATCGAGTGAATCCCGCGAGCGTGATGGGAGATCCATCCTGAAACGCAAACGGGGCTAGGCACGAGTCTACCGAATTGGATGCAACCAAAACATTGTGACCGCGGACATCGTGCCCACGATCCGCAAATCTAACCGTGTCGCGGATAGGCCCCAACTTCACGTTCACGCGAAACAGCTTGCGCCCACTTCGACCCACACCTGATCCACCAACACCGCATCGAGAGCGTTCGATGAAGTTTCATCATCCTCTCCATGAAGTTCCGAATCATGATCGTGATCCGGATCGTCATGGTGATGATCCTCGTGGTCGTGATCACCATGGTCGTGGTCATGCAGGAACACCGAGATGATGGGATCCACGTGCCCACTCAACGAATTCTCGGAGGATGTTTCATCTCCGTGGTCTTCTTCGTGTGCATGATCATCGTCATGTTCGTGGACGTGATCGTGTTCGTGAACGTGGACATCGCCTTCGTGTTCTTCGGCAGATGTGAGTTCCAGCGCCGCGGCGGAAACTGCGTTCACCGAGTCACTTTCTGAACTCGCGGCGGGTGGTCCTGATAACGTGTTGATCACGCGAAGAGCGTCCAGCGACGACACCGTTCCGTCACCGGTCACATCGTAGTAGTTGCCATTGCCAACGATACCCTCGCCAACATTCACTGCGTTCTGACCAAACTCGTTCAGAAGATTGATGACGCGAAGGGCATCCAGCGCCGAAACCATTCCGTCACCCGTCACGTCAGCGGGTTGGAGCAAGTTCAACGCCACCGGGTTATTGATCGCTTGGTACCCAGCACTGGAGCTGACCTGATATTGCTCGGCCGTGGATCGAGCGTCAAAGCGAAGGACATAGTCACGGTTTGCCGCCAACGAAACCGTCAACTCGCCCGAACCGTCGTACTGTCCGATCGGTTGCAAGTTCTCATCGAGAACAAAGAACGCTTCCGATGGCGGATTGCCACCAACCTTCGTCACTTGGAACGTCGTGTTGGCGGATGCTCGAAATAGAAAGGCGAGCGGCTGACCATTGCCGGGAACGGTGATGGATGTGCCGCTGAACTCCGGGTTGCTCAGTTGAGTTTCGGAGACCGGAGCACCATCGTTGTCCAAAATGTGAACCGTTGTGGCGACGGAGTCACCCAGTTTTGCATCGGTCGAATCCCGCAACGTCACCGTCACGGATTCCAGCGACTCGTTCGTCGCATCGTCTACGATGTTCACGGTCACCGTCGCATTGCGTTGACCGGGCGAAAAATTGAAAGCCGACGGCGACAACGTGTAATCCGAATTCGCCGACGCGTTTCCCGTCACGGTGAATGGAACGGAAATGCTTTGGGTGCGAGTGGCAGACAAAGAAGCCGTCAGGGTCACTTCGCCAGCCGACTCCGGCACGGTTTGCTCACCGGATGTCAGTTGCACCGTCGGTCGGTCATCCGCGGCCACTTCCCAGCCAGTGTCATCCAACGCCGCGAAATCCAGGTCGCTCAAAAAGCCATCAAAGTACTGAGTCATGGTGGTCGGCACGACGTCACGGACTGAATCCGCGAAGTGGCTCGAACCGTTCATGGGAACGTTGGCCGAGCCGGGATAAACCGCGTTGGTTTGTGGTCCCGTGAATCGCGAACCCGATAGGTAACGAGTGAAAGACGGAGCGGTTCCAAAACCCAACACGTGCGCGAATTCGTGAGACACCAGTGCACGGAAGTTCGTTTGACCGAGATCCTCCGACCCAATCGATCCGAAGTACCAATCCACACCGGTTCGGGTGTCGATGGTGATCGCACCGACCACGGGTGCGAAGTCGGTGGGGTTCGATCCCGCCGCGCCCGTTTCCCCACGAGTGGTCAAATTCTGAATGAACGCGTTCGCTTGATTGACGCAGGCCTGATCGGGGCAGTTGTATCCCACTCCGAAGGAGTTGTACCCACCCAGGCCTCGCGTCAGCCCGGTCAGGTTGTTTCCGCGAACGTAAACCACAATCTCGTTCGCTGCGGCGCGAAACGATTGCGGCAACGCACTGAGTGCCCCTGTCCGCGGATCCAACACCGCGGGTTGCCACTGAATCTCGGAACGACTGGGTGGGTTGATCGCCGACAACGTGTCGTTGAAACGCGCGACGACTTCGTCCACCGCCTCCTGCATCGCGGCTCTCGCCTGCGGATAACGAGAGGTGAAGAAGTTGCTCTGGTCGAGAGAAAAATCCAAACGGACTTTGAGGACACTTTCGCCCTCGGCCGCCTGATCCGAACCTTCCGCCGAAGCGAAAACGGCCGAGCTGGTGACCGCATCGGCTGGATGACTCTCCAACCAATCGTCCGGCAGTGACGGTCCCATCGCGAAATCACCCGCCAGCAGTCGACGGGTTTCCAAATTTTCAACGCGAAGGCGTCGGGAAGAGTTCTTCATTCATCCGGCTCGACAAGAATTGCTGCGGTTGGAATCCCTCATTCCCAGCTCGCACAAACATTTTACGAGTGAGCAAACTCGATTCGAGCGGCTTCAACTCAATTGAGTGGAACCACGGAGTGAAACTTCGCAGCGAACTAAGGGCGCAAGTTCCATTCCTTCATCTCTGATAAAAGCCCTTCACGCGTCAAGTTGAAATGCAGCGGCGTCAGCGTCACATGCCCCTGACGCAACTGGGTCACGTCCGTCATTTCCTCGGGCGGCTTGGCAGGCTCGGTCCACAACGCCCAATAGTAATCACGTCCACCGGGATCTTGTCGTTTCTCATAACGACGTCCGTACTGGGCCAACCCCATGGGGACCACCTTTACCTCGCTGGCGGATTCAGTTGCCGCCGTCGGCACGTTCAGATTGAACAAACCACCGCGACTTTCCTCATGCCGAACGATCTCGCCGATCACATTGCGAGCGATCACCGCCGCGGCATCGAAATCATTGTCGTCCGAATTTTCAAGCGACACAGCGACGCTGGTGACACCAAAGAAAGCCCCCTCGATCGCGGCCGCCACCGTGCCGGAATACAGCACATTGATTCCGGCATTCAAGCCGTTGTTGATTCCGCTGACGACCAAATCAATGGGCTCATCGACAAACAACTCCGCCAAAGACAGCTTCACACAATCCGCCGGCGAACCTTCCACGGCCCAAGCCCAATGCACACCGTCGCGGTGAATGGATTTCGGCACCAAGGGCGTCAGGTACGTGATCGAGTGCCCCACGCCACTTTGCTCCGTCGCCGGAGCCACCGTGATCACTTCGCCCAAATGCCGAAGCTGCTGACGTAGCGCAGCCAACCCCGGAGCGTGCACACCATCATCGTTTGTTAACAAGATTCGCATCAGAAGTGATTGTCCATCAAAGAGTGCGGCTCATACCGATCCGTCGATTCGGTCCGAAGCGTTAGGTTATGAACTGCACGACAACATCGAACAACCCGGACGATGACGTGCCCATTCCGGTCGCTTTTCCGCGAATCGTTCTTTGCCGGGTTGTTCGTCGTACGGGCGTCGCAACACATCGAGCAATTCATGGACAACCGAGTGGTCGCCTTTTTCCGACGCATCAATCGCTAGCTGAGCCAGATAGTTACGAAGCACATACTTCGGGTTCACCAAGTTCATTCGCTGACGACGTTCCGCATCATTTGGTTCGTGACCCGCATCTGACAACACTCGCTGTTGATAGGCCCGCATCCAATCCATCAGGGCTTGCCGATATTCCTCGGTGACTTCATCCGCGACGTACAACGCTGGCGACAGAATCGCGAGGACGTCTTTCAAGACCAACTCCTTCGGCTGCGAACGTGTGCCGAGTTCGATGTCGGCAAGTTGACGATAAAAGATTGTCATGTCGGTCTCGGCCAGTTGCAGCAGCGTCAACAACGAATCCACCAACTCGTCATCGGTTTCACTTTCGTAGGTCGACCATCCCAGTTTCGCAGCCATCATCGCGTGCCATTCGTCTTGGAACGCGCTGACATAAGTCGCGATGCCGCGTTGCAACGGTTCGGCCTCTTTCACCAAGGGAACCAGTGCATTGGCCAAAGCGACCAAATTCCACTGGGCGATCTGCGGTTGGTGCGCGTAGCGATAGCGACGGCCTTGCGCGTCCGTGGTGTTGGGCGTCCAATCGGGATCGTAATCTTCCAACCAACCATACGGACCGTAATCAATAGTCAGCCCAAGGATCGACATGTTGTCGGTGTTCATCACCCCATGCACAAAGCCGACTCGCATCCAGTGCACAACCATGGTGGCAGTCGTGCGGCAGACTTCTTCAAACATCGCCGCAATCGTGTCGGGAGTGATCTTTGATTCGCCTTCGACCAAATGCGGGAACTCCGATCGAATCGTGTGATCCACCAGCGTGCGTAGCGTCTCCAGATCCTCTCGCGAGGCGAAGATCTCGAAGTTGCCAAAGCGAATGAATGATGGAGCCACACGGCAAACGATGGCCCCCAGTTCATGTTCCGGATGCCCGTCATAGAACATGTCGCGAAGCACCTTCTCACCCGTCAGTACCAAACTCAATGCGCGCGTCGTGGGCACGCCGAGATGGTGCATCGCTTCACTGCATAGAAATTCTCGGACGCTGGATCGCAACACGGCCAATCCATCCGCCGTGCGTGAATAGGGCGTGCGTCCCGCGCCTTTGAGCTGCAACGTCCAATGATGATTGTCAGCGGTTTGGACTTCGCCCAGGTTGATTGCCCGTCCGTCGCCCAGTTGACCGGCCCAGTTCCCGAATTGGTGACCGCCGTAGCACATCGCAAACGGCTCCATGCCATCGACCAATACGTTGCCGGCCATCGCCTGAGTCAGCTCGTCCGAACCCAACCACTTTTGGTCCAATCCAATCAGATTCGCGACCTCTTTGGATCCCGCGACCCAACTGGGATTGGACACGTGTGTCGGGTCGACCCGAGAGTAACCCGCTTGATGAACTTGCCGAACGAAGTTGCGAGACTCAGAGTCCGCGGGCAAATCTCGCGTGAATCGATTGTCAAATTTCAGATCAAAGGTCACGCGAAAATCTCGTGGAAGTTCTCGCCGTAGCGAAAGTCGTCGAGACTTTCGAGCTCTCGCCAAGCAGGTCGAAACTCTTGACGAGTTTCGCTACCTGAACATTTCGCTGTCACGAACAACGAGCGAGAACCGGCTAGGGGAGTGGTGCAAGACAACTTACCCAGACGTGCTTACACGAGCCAGTCAGCAAATCTCACGAGAATCGATTGTCGAATTTCAGCTCCAAGGCCACACGGATATCCCGTGGAAGTTCTCGCCGTAGCGAAAGTCGTCAAGACTTTCGAGGTCTCGCCAAGCAGGTCGAAACTCTTGACGAGTTTCGCTACCTGAACATTTCGTTGTCACGGACAACGAGCCAGAACCGGCTGGAGGAGTGGTGCAAGACAACTTACCCAGACGTGCTTACACGAGACCGGTCAGGGCACCATCGCCGCAGAAATCGGGGTTTCCGAATGTCTTTTGGCCGAAGCCCATTTGCTCGGCGATCGTCAACAAGAATCGGTTGTGGGGAACCTTGCCGTAGTCTTTCGCACGCCCGGTTTGCAGGCCCAATCCGCCACCGACGCAAACAAACGGGATGTCGTTGCGGGTGTGCGAGTTGCCTTTGCCCAGTTCGTTGGTCCAAACAATCGTGGTGTGATCCAACATCGATCCCTCGCCACCGGGTTCCGGCGTGTCCTGCAAACGTTTCGCCAAATGAGCGATTTGCTCGCAGTACCAAGTATTGATTCGAATCAGTTTTTCGTAAGCGTCTTCGTTCGAATCCGGTTCGTGTGACAGACCGTGGTGTCCTTCATCAATGTCCAACCATCGCATTCGAGGCTGGCCGACACTGTTGGTGATTTGGAACGTTGCTACGCGAGCGAAGTCGGCCGCCATGGCGCTCACCAACAACTCGGTTTGCATCCGAGTGATCTCGGGCATGTTGTCGTTTTGCACTTCCACGTTCGGCGTCAATTCCGGAACCGCATGCCCCACGTTGTTGGTGCTGGCTTCCAATTCGATCTTCAAGTCTTTCTCGACTTTTCGCACCAACTCTACATGCTGTTGAAGCAGGTGACGATCTTCTGAACTGACCATGGATTCGATTTTCTTGAAATCGCCGGTCAAATCATCCAGCACGCTGGCCAGCAATTCTCGGTTCTTCGCTTGGCCGTAAAGCTTGTCAAACATCTTGTAGGGATCATCGATCGGAGCGACCGGTTGGTTCGCTCCCGCGTACGACATCCGCGTCCATGTGTCGGCCCGATCCGGAACCATCACGCCAAACTCCAACGATCCAAACCGAGTTCGCGTGGACGGATCAGCTTGCAATTGGTTCTTCAGGAATTGATCGATGCTGATGCCCATCGACCACCCGGCGGGCGTATCACTGCCGCCTTGGATATCGCCGGGGAACAATTCGATTCCGGTCAACAGACATCCCATGCCTCGCATGTGACCATCGCCATCACCTTGAATTTGGTTGCACAAACCTTTGATGGTCAGCGTTTGGTTCGCGAAAGGTTCCAGCGGCTTCAGAATGCGTTTGAATTCCAGCTTTTCCTCGCCCGCCGTGGGCCAGAAGTGTTTTGGAATCACACCATTGGGACTGAAGACGATGATCAATCGTTGACGCGGAGTCGCATCGGCGGCGAGTGCCAGACTCGGCAGATTCATCGTGAAGTTCAGCGCGGCGGCGCTGATGCCGGTACGCTGCAAGAATCGACGTCGAGACAGACGTTTGGACTGTTGGCGTTTAGCAATTTTTTCCATCGTTCTCAAGCTCCCACCGTTGATTGATTCTTGGCTGGTTTCTTCTCGTCGTTTGATTCGGGAAGCACATCGCTCGCCGCAATCACCGCAATCTCGATCAACAACTTCTGAATGTTGTAATCAGATTGCCGGAAGGTTTCGGTCAATTCATCCAACCGATGGGCGCCATAGGACGCCACCGGTTGCTTTACAAAGTACTGGAACATTCGAGTCACAAAAGCTCGGTGCGTGTCGGGATTGGCAATTGCCACCTCCGCCAAACCGCGTGCTCCGGTGAATTCGATGCGTTCATCGTCGCGAGTCAGGTAACTTCCCGACGCATCGACGGGTTTCTTCATGTCTTGTTCGCGAAAACGTCCCACGGCGTCGAATTGCTCCAACGAAAACCCAAGCGGGTTGATCCGCGAGTGACATATTTGGCAACTCTCGGGACTGGTTTGCAATTCAACGCGTTCTCTGGTTGTCAGATCCGGATGCAGGTCAGGACTGAGCGGTGCAAAGGCTTCGTTCGGCGGACGCAGTGTACGTCCCATCACATGACGCAGCAAAAACACACCGCGATGAATCGGCGAAGTCGCCGAGTGATACGACAACCGAGCCATCACCAAGGGATGCGTCAGCACACCGACGTGAGTCCGCGGATCGCCCACCGTGCGGGTCCATGTTTCGTCCGATTCGGCTGGCTTCCACGCATCACCATAAAACTCGGTCAGACGTGGGTTCGTGTACGTCCAATCGGCTGCCAATAGCTGTCGAAAATCGCTGGTCTCGCTCCAAATGGTGTCGTCAAGGAATCGGTCCAACGACTCACGCAAATCAGCAATCAGTTCAGGAGTGAAACCCGGATACTTCTCATCGTCTTTGCGAAGATCGTCTTCCGGGCCAAGCTCCATCCAGTGATAGAGCATTTGTTTGAGCTTCGCCCGAGTTCGAGCGTCGTCCAGCATTCGTTCCGCAGAACGACGGATGACGGCCTCGTTGCTGAGTTGCCCCTTTTCAATCTGAGTCAACATCCAGCTTTCGGATGGCAACGAATCATGCAACACGAGTGCCAAACGATTCGCGGCTCTTTGTGAAACGCTGCGGTCCTGATCCAAGGTGGGATACAAAAAACGAGGTGACTTCAATGTCATCAACACCACTGATTTGATGATGTCCGACTCGTCTTCGAATGCGTCCATTGCCGGTCTGACAATACGTTGCGGTTCAGTCTCCGATTCATCGCCGCGATGCGCCACCGTGACGAAATCCGTCAAGAAGTTCTTCATTTTGTCCTGGCGAGAGCCTTCGTCTTTCTTGTGACGACGCAGGTACTCTTTCCACAGCTCATCCCGCATCGCTTCGGCCAATTCGATGGCCCCTTCGGTGACGGCGGAGTCCCAAGCGGTATCGACCGAGATGCCTCGTTCAAAACCATAGCTGCTGTCATCCGGCGGCATCGTGGTCGCCATCTGCAGCACGGGCGGATTCCAACCGGGCATCATCGCCGATGCGGGAATGATGGTTTCAACCCCGCCGGGTGGCACCCAAGAAAGCGAAATGGTTGCCGGAGGCGTTTCGCCCTTTCGTTTCCGTTGGTTCAAATCAATTTTAAACGGGTACACACGCCCGGCCGTCAGCAACAACGTGCGACGAAACTCTTCACGGCCTTCGGACTGGACATGGTTGTCGATCAACTGTCGGCCGCCGTGGCCGAAGTCCATCGTGAACGAAGTCTTGCTGCGGACAATCAATTCATAGCGTCCCGTTTGCTCGATTCGCAGACCGCCTTCCCAATGAGCATGGAACTCGTCCCAAGCCACACCTTCACCGGGGCCTTCTTTGCCGAAGTCAAAATCGATCACGGGATCAACGCGTTCGATCTTTCGATTTTCTTTCTTCCAACCTTTGCCTTCGTAGATCGATACCTTCAACCCAGCTTCGTTGCGGTGGGTTTCCCAACGAGTGTTCTGCAGTCCAGCAAAGTGTGCATAGAGATCTGCCAAACTTTGACGGAACTGAACTCCCGTCAAACGTTGCAATGATTGTCGTGGTGGACGGTTCCGAATCTGAGCCGCTTCGCTGTAGAACGCGTGATGGATGTAAGCCGCAACCGCCGCGGCGTCTTCACCAACGCACAGATCGGGGTCTTCTTCCGGCATCGTGTCGACAATGATCTCGGTCAACTCACCGATGGAGCCATCACCGACCAACGGATCGGGATAGTAGTCTTCGGTGCCGATGCCTTGTTCGCCGTGACACTGCAAACACTGTTCGGCGTAAATCTTCTTTCCAGAAGACAGCACGGGATCCGCCGCGATCAATTCGTCCGCCGAATTCGACTCCGCAGCGGAAAGCGGCAAAGACAGACTCATCGCAACCACGGTCAAGAAGACCGGGACTCGTAGGAAGAACGTTTCGGCAAGAGCAGCGATCGATGCGCGTACCGATCGAGGGATGCAACGCATGGGAATCTGGGCAGGAATGTTTGTGAATCCGAAAGGTGGGAACCAGAAAGCTGGCGGGATTCAGCTCGGGTGGGATTGTCCATTTTAGGCAACCTAGGCGGCAAAGACACCCCGAAAACCTCGATTTCGAGCTGACGCACCCCCAGACAGGGTCGTTTGGGGGACCGCGTAACCTTCCATCCTGGACGTTTTTGACCCATTTCGGGCTTTCGACCGATTTGCCCCATTCGATAGGCTCGGCAAATCGGCTTCCGCTGATCCAGTGAGTCCCCATTCAATTGGCCGGCCAATCCGATTGGCCCGATGGTCCGCCTCCACATTTGATACGAGCGTCAAGGATGATGCGTTTGAATTTCTCGGTGTTTCGCCGCCCGTTTTCCTCACGCCCCGCTTTGCTCGCCGCCGCGTGCGGTGTCGCGAGTGTGGTGATGACGAGCCTTCCCCTGATGGCTCAAACCCGCGGTGCGGCCCCCGCTCAATCGCAATCCACCCAAGCGGCGACCAATCCCAACGCGGCTCCGTTTCCACCGCTCAGTGCCGCCGAGCAGCAACGACTCGACCAAATCTTGTCGGCTTGGGAACAACAGAGCCAAGGCACCAAGACACTTGAGTGCGAATTCAAACGTTGGCACTTCGATTTGTTCGCTGCACCCGCGGGTATCTACGCCAACAAAGCCGAAGGCGTGATCAAGTACGCCAATCCCGACAAAGGCTTGTTCCAAGTCAAAGCGGTCGTCAGTTACGACGGCAAGGACGAGAACGGCAAACCCAAATATTCGGCCAAACCAGGTCTCTATGGAGAACACTGGGTTTGCACCGGAACCGAGTTGAAGGAATTCGACCACGCGACCAAGCAGTGCAAGATCCAGCAACTGCCGCCACACATGCAGGGACAGAACATCATCGAGAGCCCGCTGCCGTTTGTCTTCAATGCCAACGCGCAACAGATCAAAGAACGGTACTGGGTCCAACCGATGCAGTCACCCAAACCCGAATTGATTTTGATCGCGGCTTACCCGAAACACCAAGCCGACCGAGCTCAATACAAGGTCGTGCAAATTGCTTTGGACGCAAAGACGTTCCTACCGCAAGCGTTGATCATGTACGCCCCCAACTTCGATCAAAAGAATCAACCCAAGTGGGACCACTACGAGTTCACCAACGTGAAACGCAACTCGATCAACGCCAGCCTGCGTAAGTTGTTCTTGCAAAACTTCATCGATCAAGAACCACCTTCGGACTGGAAGGTCTTCCGCGACAACTACACCGGACCAGCCCAAATTGCAGACGGCGAAAACCAAACTCGCCGAAAGTAATTCAGCTCAACTCATTGATGTAGATTGGCCACTCTTGGCCGACTGAGCCCAACCAAGGCTCGGCTATTCACGGCCGAGCTTTTTTCATTGGCAACGAGCGAACTCACTTCGTTGCGTCGAACGCCGACTGTGCTTCCTGACGAATCTGGTCGGCGGTCTTGTTCGTTTCGCGGCACAATCGTTGAACCTCATCGTTTTCCAACGAGAATCTCAACGAACCATCCGGTAGGCGCACGGTCTTTCCCGTCGCCGGCCCATCCGGCGTTTGCACGGTTTGTTGTTCGCGAGGCAACTTCGATCGATCCATCTCCGTGCGGCGAATGCCAATCGTGCTGGTGTGCGTGAACAGCAACGTTTGCAACGCATCGATCTTGGCCGGTTCGCAAAGCACCGCGACCGTGCTTGCCAAACGTCCCTTCTTCATCACGATCGGCGTTTGCCACACATCCAACGCACCTTGCTGCATCAGGGCTTCGGAAACGTTTGCCAGTTGCTCCGGCGAAGCATCGTCGATGTTGCTTTCGAGCAATGTCACTCGATCCGTTTCCAATTTGCTCGACGACGCTCCTTTGACTGACTCACCCAGCGTCACTCGCAAGATGTTGGCTTGGCCTTCCAAGTCTCGCGTTCCCGAACCGTAGCCGACTCGCAGCGGAGTCATCGCTGGGGCCGGTCCAAAGGAACTCGCGAGAGTCTTGATGATCGCGGCTCCGGTGGGAGTCGTCAGCTCGGATTCGATATCACAAGCCATGATCGGGACACCGGTCAGAATCTCTGCGGTCGCGGGTGCCGGTACCGCGACACGTCCGTGGTCGATGGTGATCGCACCGGTGCCGGTCGGAATGTGAGACGAGGTGACTCGCGAAATGTCCAATGCGTCGATGGCGATCGCGACACCCACGATGTCCGCGATCGAGTCAATCGCGCCCACCTCGTGAAAGTGGACTTTGCGAAGCGTGCAACCGTGCACTTTGGCTTCGGCTTCGCCGACACACAGAAAGATCTTCTTCGCCAAAGCCTTCGCCGAATCGTTGATGTCGGCGGCTTGGTCGATCATCTCGTCAATGTGGTGCAGGTGGCGGTGAGCCTTTTCCTCCGGATGGTCCACATAGATTTGGATCGCGCGGAAACCGCACTTTTTGACTTCCTCGGTGCGTAGCTTCAGCTCCGGCAATTTCAGCGATTGAAGTCCCTGCTGGATCTGATCGGCGGGCACGCCCAAATCGATCAGGGCTCCCAACGTCATGTCACCGCTGATTCCCGACAGACAATCAAAATGAAGTGTTTTGTTCATGCCGCCAGTGGAGCAAAACGGAGCCGTTTCACCAAGCCACCCACGAACCAAACGTCGCTGGTCGTCGTTCTACAATCGCGTTCCGGTGAACACCCGATTCGTGGTACCCTGTCCGCCCGTCGCAACCTGCTGATCTTCTTTTCTGGACGCTTTTCATGACTGACGACCCAAAGAATTTGCCCGCCGAAGCCATTGGGGAAGATGAACTGCAACGTCCTCAACCGATCGATGATCCGATTTCGGACAATCAATCGCAGGACCTGTTTCAAGTCATGCGACACACCATCGAGCGTCTCGAGAAAGACCAGACCGCTCGCGGCGATGTGAAGATTCTTTCACGAACCCTTCGCGAATTGCGTTACGCGTTCAAAGTCTTTCGGCCTTATCGCCGTCGACGCAAAGTCACCATCTTTGGATCTGCCCGGACGGCTCCCGATCGTCCCGACTATCAAGCGGCCGTGGACCTGGGTCGTCGCATGGCGGCTCACGGTTGGATGGTGATCACCGGAGCCGGTGGCGGCATCATGGAAGCCGGTCACAAAGGCGCGGGACGCGACGCGTCGATGGGTCTGAACATCATGCTGCCGTTCGAACAAGGCGCGAACGAGTTCATCGAAAACGATCCCAAACTGGTCACGCTGAAGTACTTCTTCACTCGCAAGTTGATGTTTTTGAAAGAGTGCAGCGGCATCGTCTGCCTGCCTGGCGGGTTCGGCACGCTGGATGAAGGCTTGGAAGTTCTGACGCTGCTGCAAACCGGCAAACAAACCATGATGCCGTTGATCTTTTTGGATCACCCCGGCGGCAGTTATTGGAAGGACTTGGGCAAGTTCTTTGACAAACAACTGATGTGCAACGGGATGATCAGTCCCGAGGATGTGGCACTCTACAAAATCACGAACTCAGTCGACGACGCGGTCGAGGAACTGTTGACGTTCTACGACGTCTATCACTCTCAACGTTACGTTCGCGAACAGTTGGTGTTGCGGATGAAACGCAAGCTGACGGACGAACAGCTCGCGCAAATCCAGGACGAATTCGCGGACATCGTGAAGAGCGGCACGTTCGAGCAAACGGGACCGCTGCCGCAAGAAGCCAGCGAACCCGAATTGGCCGAGCTGCCACGATTGGTGTTCCATTTCAATCGCCGCAGTCTGGGCCGCTTGCGAATGTTGATCAACCAAATCAACGGGCACCCGCTGACCACCACCCCCGACCCCGAATGCTAACGAGGGCTGAGGGCTGAGGGCTGAGGGCTGAGGGCTGAGGGCTGAGGGCTGAGGGCTGAGGTTTAGCCATCGCATTGTTAGCGGTGCGGCGCAAGCCGCCTGGTACCGATTCGCACAAATTTCGTGACTCGTTCCAACATCATCGTAGGCCGTACCGAAGCGAAGCGGAGCTCCGGCACCCGCCCAGCGTCTTTTCAAAAAGCACCCACGCGGCGGTAATACCATCCAGCCTTCTGGACAAGCTCATCACCGCTTTGCCGGCCGATCAGCCTGTCGACAGCATCCACTTCCTCGCGTCCCGTGCCGCAACAAACACGGGGGTTTGGAAGAGGAATTCGCCCGCGACTCAAATGTTGGCATCCGCCGCACAGAAGCCTTAAGCTGAAACTTGGTTTCCATCCCCAACGCAGCTGACAAGGATCTCTGATGTCGACAATGCTTCCGGAAATAGCACCCCCGAAAGTCCGCCACACCCAGCTTTTTATCGACGGCCAGTGGCGTGATTCGGCCAGCGGAAAGACCTTTGCCACGATCAACCCGGCAACCGAAGAAGAGATCGTCCAAGTCGCCGAAGGTGACAAGGAAGACATCGACGCGGCGGTGAAGGCGGCTCGCAAAGCGTTCGATTCCGGACCTTGGCGAACGATGGACGCTCGGGATCGCGGTCGGTTGATGATGAAGCTTGCCGATGCGATCGAAAATGAGATCGATGAACTGGCTCAACTCGAAACGCTCGACAACGGCAAACCCCTTCGCGAATCACGGCATGCGGATTTGCCCTTGGTAATCGACGCGCTGCGTTACTACGCCGGCTATGCCGACAAGATCCAGGGCGAAACGGTTCCTATTCGTGGCAACTACCTGTGCTACACACGGAAAGAACCAGTCGGGGTGGTCGGTCAAATCATCCCGTGGAACTTTCCCATGTTGATGGTCGCCTGGAAGTGGGGACCGGCACTCGCCGCCGGCTGCACCATCGTGATGAAGCCAGCCGAACAAACACCGTTGACTTGCCTGCGGATGGCTCAGCTCGCCAAAGAAGTTGGCTTTCCCGATGGCGTCATCAATGTCGTTCCCGGCTTTGGTCCGACCGCGGGAGGTGCCTTGGTCGACCATCCCGGCGTCGACAAAATCGCGTTCACGGGCGAGCACCGCACGGCTCAGTTGATCATGAAGAACTCGGCTCAGTCACTCAAACGGTTGACGTTTGAACTGGGTGGTAAGAGTCCCAACGTGATTTTCAGCGACGCGGATTTGGACGCTGCTGTGCAAGGCAGTTTCGTGGGTCTGTATCTAAACCAAGGCCAATGTTGCTGTGCCGGCAGTCGCGTCTTCGTCGAAGAATCCATTCACGAAGCCTTCGTTGAAAAGCTCACTGAGCTCACGAACAAACGCGTCGTTGGTAACCCGTTCGAACAGGCCACCGAACAAGGTCCCCAGATCGACCAAGCCCAATTCGACAAAATCATGAGCTACATCGACAAAGGCAACCAGCAAGGTGCGTCCTGCGTCAGTGGTGGCAAACGTTCCGGTGATCGTGGTTACTTCATTGAACCAACCGTCTTCACCGACGTTCAGGACGACATGGCGATCGCGCGTGATGAGATCTTTGGTCCGGTGATGAGCGTGTTGTCGTTCAAGGACAGCGAAGACATTTTGAAACGAGCCAATGACACGATGTTTGGCTTGGCCGCCGCTGTGTGGACACAAGACATCAAGAAAGCGCACCATTTCGCGGCCAACGTTCGCGCAGGAACCGTGTGGGTCAACTGCTACGATGTCTTTGACGCCGCCGCACCGTTCGGCGGATTCAAGATGAGTGGGCAAGGCCGCGAACTCGGAACCGAAGGCCTGAAGCCTTATTTGGAAAGCAAAACCGTGACGGTCGCGCTTTAAAGCAGCGTCGAATCACTCGGAGTTGAGAGCATTCAACATCCGCCGAAGCAACGGGCCCACCAACAGACGGCTCGTTGCTTTTTTTGACTTCGCTTTTTTGGTGAATCCTAGTTCGCCATCAAACGGTATCTCGCGTTGATCGACTCCGCGTCGTAGCGACCGCCGCGTTCGTCTTTAAAACGCTGATACACCCGAGCTCGGTAGGATCGGTCGACTGGTTCTGGACGAGAAGCATCCGTTTTCAATCCGATCTGATCAAACGGGATGGGTTGAAAGCCCTTGGGCGTCGGGAAATCTTCGCGGAATGTGAAGTCCAATTTTTTGACGTCGACAAATGCCTCCCAACCGATCTTCTCAGGCAGTTCGAAATGACCGCTTTTTGGTAGGTCAGTGACGCGTCCCGTTTTCCGACTCTCCATGCCTTCCACCGTTCCCGAACCGCCGTGGACGTGGAACGGAACGCGAACTTCGTTCACATAATTGTCTGCCACAACGCAGAAGGTTTGGGCGAATGGATTCAGGGCGATGGCTTGTCCAAGCTTTGGGAACTCCTCGCTCCACGGCGGACGGTTCCATCCGTTCTTCCCCAGCATCTGCTCCAGCAGATAGATGTTGTCGCCTTTGTCACCATGGGGCAGATCGCGACCAAACCGTTCCAAACCTTTCCACTCGGCAGCAACTTCGTCCGCCGTAATGGCTGATTTGTTCGTCCACCACATGTGACCGGACTTCATCGTGATGTTGTTGCGAAATGAGTTCAACGGTCCTTGGAACTGAGCCGCACCCCGACCCGACCGATAGAAGACATTGCCAAACATCTGCAATCCCATGCCACCATCGTCGTTGCGAAAGCCAAAGATGGGATGCCCGCCGGGCTCGAACAAGTGATGCACGAAATTGAAACGCAACACGTTGTTCATCATGTGCCAATTAGCCCCGCAATAGGCAACGTTGAAGTCACCCATTTCGTAACCAATGTTGTAAAACTCATTGAATTCCATCAGCGTGTCGACCGCGTTGAAACTCAGCGCTCCATTCATGTCATGAACGAGGTTGTGGGCAAAGTACATCCCGACGCCGTTCATCCCCATCACGCCGTATCCGCGACGACGACACGAGTGAACTTCGTTGTTGGTGGCATGGTGATAACAACGTTCCAGCGTTTTGAAATCGCCACCACGCATTGAAAAGGCACTTTCCAAATCATGGAATTCGCATCCGGTGATCCCATGACGCAAACCGCCGTCAATCGACACGCCACGTTGGGCTCCGTTGCGGAACGTGCATCCCGAAAGCAAACACGCTTCACCGGATTGAATCGTTACCGCCGCGCGTCCGGTGTCTTCGAAAACAATGTCACGAAAAACGGTGTATGAAACATCTTTCAGCTGCAGAATCGCGGGATGCTCCGACCACAACAAAGCGAGTGTGGAACTTCGCCGATCAAATCCTTCCGTCGGCCAGAAATACAGACGTGCGTCGTCGGCGTCGTAGTACCACTCACCGGGTTCATCCAATTCGGCCAAAACATTGACCAGGCGTACGCGACGAGGAATGGACTTGATTTTGTTGGCAACTCCGTAGCGTGTGTGCTGCATCAGTTGCACGACTCCGTCGCGGATCATTCCAACTGGTTCGCGTTGAAAATACCAATCGTTGTGAAAGTAGCCTTCCACTTGCATGCTTCGGGTTCGAGCAAACTCTTTTTGCACCAGTGGCGAGAGTGTTTCTACCGTGTCGAACCTCGCACCGTTGGGTGCATCCAAACTTCCGGGGACTGGTTTTTCCCCGGGTTTCAGCCATCGGGTCGTCGGGCCTTGGTCAAAAATATCATCAATGTGGCAGTACCCGAGATTCGGCCACTGAGCCAGTGTCAACAAATTGCCATCTAAAGAGATCTGTCGAGGTCGTCGATACTCGCTCAACAAAGATTGCTGCGACGCCGGGATCGACAACACCATGACGGCACCGTGGGCGGATGGTTTCAAGCGATCCAGGTCCGCTCCCGAAGCGACCTTCGCCGCTTTTAGATCGACCGATTCGCCTGCGGTGAAAACCACTGAGCCTTTTCGTTCGGCACGAAAGATTACCGGTGATTTGGCAGTCCCGGAGTCGATCTTTCCAAACACGACAGGCTGCTCGAACTTGTATCGTCCCGGCCTCAAGACGACTTCCACACCGCCAGGGGGAAGTCCGCTCGCCTTTCGATAATCACGAAGGTGATCGCGCACTTTGTTCAAGTCAGTGAACGGGTTCTGCTTCGATCCATCGGCCGGCGTCTCATTCCCCGGTTCACGTTCCGGGGACACATAAAGAGTCATTCCAGGTTCGATGCTGGGACGCCATTGCGGGTCCAAGTACCGATCGTGATACTCGATCTCCGCATAAGCGGGTGTCGGCAAGGCTTCGTTCGCATTGCAACGATCCGCCGCTTCGCACGACAAAAGTAGAAACGCAAAGACCACACCGGTGGCCTTGCAAGTGGTCAGGATGTTCATCGAGAAGGTGGGTAGGCAGGTGGGAAAGGTTGCTGATTCGACTCAGCGGAGGGAGGCAGTTCGTGGGGTGCGCAAAAGAAGTCGGCAGCAGTTTGGAGCGTAGCTCCTGGTGTGCGGTGATAAAGAGTTCCGTCAAACAGTGTGTAACAAAACACGGATGCCCTACAAAAAGGAAAGACGAGAAGAGAACCGTGTCTCCCCCCGCCTATTTCATGTTGTTTCGAGAAGCCTCTGTTGTTGATCAGAACTTTTCGAATTCAGCTTCCTCAACAGCTTCTCCGTCGGCTCCGATGCCGGCAGCTTCATCCATCGCCTTGAAATCATCTTCGCTGTAATCCAGCAGGACAGGTTCATTGGAGGAGCATCCGGTCAACAATCCAACGGATCCAAAACAGACCGTCAGGGCAAGAATCGTTTTCAACATAGATTTTGTTTCGTAGGTGAATGAAGAAATGTCGGTGGCATGGAAACAACAGCCCGTCGCGTGAACGGGGAGTCATTGTTTGCCGCACTCGCTGTTTGATGCACTCGCTCGCGGTTGTGCTGAACTTTGGTATGTTCGGTTTCCGCCGGCCACAACTCGGCGAGCCGGTGACGCAAGCAAAAGACCGCTGACGCAAGCAAGTGATTGAAATGTTCTACTTGCTCGCGTTTCGCCATGGTGTTTCCAATCGAGACCACACTGGTTGGTTCATGCTGACCCGACTGGACCGTTCGATCAGAACTCTTGATCGATGACTTCTTTGCTGGCACGTGTGCCCAGGGCTCCCCACAACCCATAGGGGCTTGCTCGACCAGCCGTTGGATCACAACCACTGCGGCCGGGATCGACCGGAGGAGCGTCTGAGTTTCCAGAGTCAATCGAATCCGTGATGAATTTGACGGCTCCATCGCCCATCAACACGTGAGCACCGCCCTGGTGACGGCTGCTGGCGGTGAAGGTTCCGACATGTTCGTAGGAATTGGCATTGCCGGAGTTACGCGTGCAGGTTGGTTTGTTGGGAGCCAGCATGGTGTTCATACCGGTGAAAGCGGCACCCGCGGCGGTCCAACGAAAACCACGTTTCACGTTGCCATTGATCAACGGGACGTAGCTTCCATTGTTGATATCCCAGTAAGTGGGCCGCTCTGGATCCACCAACGCGGCGCACGCGTTTGGATTGCACAGAATCTCGTTGTTGGACGAGTTAGTCCCGATCGTCGTGGTCGCGAAATTGTCACCAAGATCGGTGGCGATTTCGCCCATCGCGATGGTGTTGCTCAATCCATCCAAGACATCACGAAACTTCATGCTGGCGTGCGCAACAAACATGCCGCGGCAACGTGGTTCGGCCGAAGCACCCACCACCGTGGAGTTGTTGAAACGGCTCTTGATTCCGCGGTGATTGTTCCAGATCCCATCGCCCAGACACATGGCGTAGTTGGTACGACCCAAAGCTGGCAATCCGGTCCCCGGATCGCTGGGGCAGCGAAGCGTTGGGATTTCAGTTCGAGCTGGGTTATAGCGAGCGACGTCGGATCCTCCGTAGGTGTGATTGGATCCAAACGGCCAGTACAAGATCACTCCATCGTCACTGACCGTTTTGACGGTCATCTGCTCCCACAAACCTTGTTGCTCCATGAATGGCATCATTCCAATCAAAGCGCTGCCTTGAGCTTTGGTGGATCGACGGTTCTCGGATCCTTCGTTGCCATTGTTGTTGGGACCACGGCTCTCGTCGCCATACGGACCCGTGCCTTGAATTGGCATTTGGTTGTAGGCGGAGTGGTAGTTGTGAATGCCCAAGCCAAGTTGCTTGAAATTGTTGCTGCAGCTCATGCGGCGTGCTGCTTCGCGAGCCGCTTGGACGGCGGGCAACAACAAGCCCACCAACACACCAATGATTGCGATCACGACCAACAGTTCCACCAACGTGAAACCGGCGTGACGAATTCGCCCTCGTTCGTTCATCAAATGATTCCTCAAAAAGTTGACTTAGCCAAAGCGGATCTCTATAGAACGAAGACGTCACAACACGACAGATGATCGCTCCAAAATCCGTACAATGGCGGTTCAGATACCGCCTTGGAGGATTACTGCCTCTCGATTCTCATCTAGCCAACTTTTCTTGGGAAATTGCAAAGGTTTTTGTAACTTTCGCGAGAGTTTCGACCCGCCGCTCATCTATAGATAAATCGGAAGTGGTGGCAACGCTTGGAGTTCGGTGGCTATAGATTTTGATCAACGGACCGATCTCAACGATTCGTCAAAAAATCTATCGAATTAAATTCTTTCGAGGCTGATTCTCGTACGAGCGGCAGTAGCTCTGGTAGGCCGAAGATGTGGCCCTGCCACCCAATGGCTCTTTTCACGAATGACTGCGAGATGGAATCACAGGACTCTTCAATCAATCACGCGGATGTCGAACGATTCGTCCGTTTGTTGACGACCCACGAACGAAAGCTTCGCGCTTTCCTCTTCCATTTGGTCGTCGATCGTGATGCGGTCGACGAGATCATGCAGGACGCATGCACGTCGCTCTGGAAGAAATTCTCACAACTCGAAAACGACGACGGCTTTCTGCCTTGGGCCTACGTCATCTGCCGCTACGAAACGTTGATGTACCGCCGCAAACTCGCTCGGGATCGACTGGTGTTCGATGAAGGACTGATCGAACAACTTGCCAACGAATATGAATCGCACATCACTTCGGAAGCTGTGGATCTTCGGCAGTCTTACTTGAAGGAATGCATGACGCATCTTCGCGAGAACGACCAACGGCTGTTGATGACGGCTTATGGTTCCAAGACCACCATCATCGACATGGCGGAACAACTCGGAACCAGCTCCAACGCACTTTACAAGTCTCTTGGACGTCTGCGCAGACGTTTGAAGGATTGCGTTCGAAGCAAATTGGTGGCAACAACGTGACACCCAACTCGTCAATCGCCACTTTTTTCGCCACCGGTCCAAAGGACATTGAGCGGGGAACATGAATCGACAACTGGACGAACTGATCGATCAATACTGTGCCGGGTGCATTTCCAAAGAGGAATTGGAAACGCTCCAGGATTTACTGCGCAGTAGCGCGGAATACAGACGGCACTATCACGAAATATTGTCGGTTCATGCCGATTTGCATGAGTGCATTGATACCCAATCGAATGGTGACGATGGCATTCCCAATCCAACGCAATCATTTGGCGAGCAGTTATCTCGTCATACCACCGGCGATGCGAACCATTCAGCGACACCTTGGATCCGCAATATCGCTCCGCAAGCATGGATGGCGGTGGCGTCTCTCTCATCCATTGCCGCGACGTTCCTGGCAGTGGTGGTTTGGCAACAATCAGTGACGCTGGATCGACAAGTTCAACTGAAAGTGACTCCACCCGAAGTCAACAGCACGCCAACCGTTCGAGTTGTGCAAGCTCCCGATTCGATCGTCGTCCCCACGGCAACAGGTTCGCGACGCAAGGACAGCCTGGCCATCTTGCAACAAGCGGTGGAACCGGTCTGGGTCGATGGTACAAACGTCCCTCGAATTGGCGACGAACTGGCCTCCCAGACTTTGGAGCTGGACGCGGGGATTGTTCATTTGGCGTTCTTCAATGGAGCCACTGCAATTTTGGAAGGCCCCGCACGACTGGATCTGATTTCCAACCAACGTGGCGTGCTTCATTTTGGCAAAATTCATTGTTTCGTTCCCGACAGCGCCCAGGGATTTACGATCGAAACCGCAACCAACCGATTCGTGGACTTGGGAACGGAGTTCGGTTTGGATGTCGGTCGTGATGGGCTGCAAGAATTGCATGTTTTCAACGGCGAAGTCGAACTGCAATCGTTGGAAGAAACCAGCGAACCCCAGCGGATTTTGGGTGGCAATGCGATTGCTCGTGGTATGAACGACATTCAGTGGTCCTCGGTTGAAACCCAGCCCACACGTTTCACCAGCATCGCCAAGATGCAGGGACTGAAAGAACAATCCGATCGCCGCCGTGTCGAACAATGGCAATCAAGGATGGAGAACCTTTTGGAAGATCCGGACTTGCTGGTGCTTTACGACTTTGAACCGGACCCGAATGAACCGGGACGTTTGACTAACCGCAAATCCAATTCGATTCATGGAACGATTTTGGGATGCGAATGGGCGCCGGGTCGTTGGTCAGGCAAGCTCGCATTGGATTTCAAACGGCCCAACAACCGAGTCAGGTTCAACCTGCCGGGCACGTATCGAAATTTGACCATGTCGACGTGGTTGCGTGTCGACGGATTTGATCGAGTGTTCAGCTCCATCATGTCCAGCGATTTCTTTGACAATCATCATTTGCACTGGCAACTGAAATCCAACGGCAGCATCGGTTCCGGCATCAAACCGCCGACAACGCTCCGTTTGATTTACAACACGCCGCGATTGTTAGGGTACGAAGACTTGGGTCGATGGGTCCATCTGGCTCTGGTGGTCGACCAAGATGATGGCACCATGACTCACTACCTCAATGGAGAAATCGCGACGCGTTTGCCGATGGATACCGGAAGCGAACCGAACCGCATCGACGCTCTTGGCAGTGGACCATGGCCTCTTCGAATTGGAAAAGCTGAACTGGGGAACTGGAGCCCAGCGGAGGACTACGATGAATGGCTGGTTCGAAATTTGAACGGCCGCATCGATGAATTCGCGGTTTTCGCCCGCGCGTTGACGGCGGACGAGATTCAATTCGCGTATCAGTCCGGCAAACCAATCGATTGAAGCCGACACGGCAACATGTCTGCAATTGATCCTTCTCATTTACCTCGTACTTACTCCCACCCGTCATGACGTTCCGTACCCATCGTCGCCGGTTCCTTGGTCAATCCGTTGCCCTTTCAGCTGCAACATTGGCCCCAGCTCATCTTCGATCCACGGTTGCGGCGGAAACCGAATCGGCGAACGACCGTCCCGGTTTAGCGCTGGTTGGCGCAGGCCGAATGGGACACAACCACATGCGTTTTGCCAAAGGCATGTGCGACGTCGTCGCAGTTTGTGATGTGGATCAAAATCATCGCGACAAAGCCGTGCAAAACCTCAGCGGTGGCAAAGCTCGCGGAGTCAACGACTATCGCGAAGTACTGAACCAAAAGAACGTGGACGTCGTCTACATCGCCACGCCTGATCATTGGCATGCGAAGATCTTGATCGAGGCGATGTTGGCGGGCAAAGACGTCTATTGCGAAAAGCCACTCACATTGACCGTTGACGAAGGCAAGCAGGTTCGCAAGGTTCAGCAACAAACCGATCGTGTGGTTCAAGTCGGAACCATGCAACGGAGTTACTTGGATCTGTTCGTCAAAGCCGTCGCCATTGCCGGAGCGGGAAGGCTGGGACGGATTCATCGTACCACGGTTTCGATCGGAGGCAGCTCGGTCTCGGGCCCGATCCCAACAGCCAAAGTTCCCACTTGGTTGGATTGGAATCAGTGGTTGGGTCCCGCACCGCAATCCCCTTTTCGATTGGTCGCTGATCCGAAAGCGGACGAATGGAATCTCGGCAAAACCAATGCTCATCAAAACTTTCGTTGGTGGTACGACTACTCCGGCGGCAAGATGACCGATTGGGGTGCCCACCACGTCGACATCGCATGTTGGGCAATTCGAGAAGCGGGACAATCCGACGAATTGGTCTCCATCGAAGGCGATGCAAAGACACCAGTGCCTTTCGCAGATGGCTACCCAACCAAGAGCGACCAGTACAACACGGCGCACTCCTTCGCGATGCTGGCCAAGATGAAAGACGGCACCGAACTGCAAATCAACAGTGAAGGCAGAAACGGTGTTCTTCTGGAGGGCGACCGCGGCCGCATCTTTGTCAGTCGCGGCGACTTGACTGGTGCCCCGGTGGAGCAGTTGAAAGACAACCCTCTGCCCGAAGGCGCCATCGCAAAGGTCTATCGCAACCTACCGACGCCCTACAACCAACATCGCAACCACTGGGCGAACTTCTTCCATTGCACGCGAGAACGCATCGAACCGATCTCGGACGTCACCAGCCATTTACGCGCAATTGACATTTGTCACCTCGCCAACTTGTCTGCTCGTTTCGGCCGTTCACTTCGCTGGGATGCGGAAACCGAACAAATTCTCGGCGACGACGAAACGAATTCTCTGTTGGCGCGCCCCGCTCGCTCCGGATTCGAGACTGACTTCTCATGAGTCCATTTCCAATCACGACCATGCATCGCCCCACCCCATGTTCAATCGAATCGAAGAGGACAACGGATCGTTGGTGATCCGCAGCTATCCCACCTGGATTGCGGGGTTCTGTTTGGTTGTGCTCATTGCCGTGATCGTTCAATGGGTTCGTGGTCGGCTGGCTTGGATCGATGCTGCCATTCCAATCTTTGTGGTATGCGTCGCGGCAGCTGTTTTGGAATACAAAGTCGCCATCTTTCGAAGTGGCGACCCGAATGTGCTGATCCGGTCAGTTCGATTGTTTCATCGCAATGAGACCCAAATCCCATTGAATCAGATTCGATCTGTTCATCGCAGCATGGGACGCGGCGGTCACGCTCATGCCGGGGTGGTGGAACTAAGAACCAATGACGACGAGGTTTCGGTGACCTCGGTGGCGGCGTTTGGATCTGGGAAACAGGTTCGCGCGTTGAAAGCGATCCGGGAGTTTCTGTCTCTCGTTTAATTGCGTCGTCTCGATGCCTCTGTTTGCGATCCCACCGATTCAGTCATCGTCAGTGGTTGGGACTCGCTACGTCAGTCATCATGGTGATCCGGTCGACGGGCAATTCTGTCGAGATCGACCTGCTGACGGTTTGCCAACACTTGCTCGCTGAGACACACCATGAACTGGTCTTTGGTCACTCGAATCCACGCGATGTGGATCCTGATTGCGGTATTCCTTGCTGTGCCAGCGAGCTCACGACCTTTCGCGGCCGAAACGACAGCCGCGAGTACAACGGACTCCTCCGAAGCGGTTCAAGCACTGCACAAATTTTTGGATGACCACCAAACCGAAAGTTTTCAAGCGGTTGCGCAAAAACCATGGAGTTCGACCCATCTGACGCGAGCCGATGTCGCTCGTGCAAGAGACCTGTTGGTGGAAGCTCGAAAGAAGGTGTTGCGTCGGACTCGCGCCGGGGAAATGAAAGACCGAGTGCTGACGTTGGGTGATCAGCGGATGCCGTTTGAGTACCAAGTGTTTGGCGAGAAGCCGGACAACGGTCGCAGCCTGTTTCTTTCTCTTCACGGTGGTGGCGGTGCACCCAAAACGGTCAACGATCAGCAATGGGAAAACCAGAAACGTCTTTATCGACCCCAGGAAGGCGTCTACGTCGCGCCGCGTGCTCCCACGGACACCTGGAATCTGTGGCACCAAGGACACATCGATCCGATGTTCGTTCGTTTAATTCAAAACATGGTGGCCCTGGAGGATGTCGATCCAAACCGTGTTTATGTGATGGGATACTCCGCCGGCGGCGATGGTGTCTATCAACTCGCACCCCGCATGTCGGATCGTTGGGCCGCCGCCGCGATGATGGCGGGGCATCCCAACGAAACGTCGCCGTTGGGTCTGCGCAACGTTCCCTTTGCCTTGCAAATGGGCGGGCGAGATGCGGCATACAAACGCAATCAAATTGCTGCGGACTGGAAAGATCAACTCGCGAAACTACGAGAGGAAGATCCGGATGGCTACGAACACTTCGTCAAAATCTATCCAAACAAAGGTCACTGGATGGACCGCGAGGATGCAGTCGCGGTTCCCTGGATGGCCAAGCACACGCGAAACGTGACCCCGTCCAAGATCGTGTGGGTCCAAGACGATGTGCTGCACTCCCACTCGTACTGGCTGGGCGTGGACAAAGCCAACGCAACGGCGGGTGATGTGCTGCGTGCTTCCGTGAGCGATCAAACCATTGAGCTCGAATCCAATGATGTCAGCGAGGTGGAAGTCTTCCTTGATGATCGTTTCATCGACCTCGATCAACCGATCAAAATCGTCGGCAATGGGCAAACCGTGTTCGAGGGCCACGTGCATCGGACGATCGCGACGTTGGTTCAATCGCTCGAACAGCGATCCGATACGGAGTTGGCTTTCCCAAGCCGTGTCACCGTGACTTTGCCAAAACCCTTTCCTCAGTCGTTGGTACCAGAAGAAGACTTACCGCGTTATGTCGCTGCGAAGACCGATCAGATGTTGCTGATCGATGGCGAATTGAACGAGGAAGCCTGGCGGATGACACGTAAGACGACGCCGTTTGTCGATCTGATCAGCGGCGAACCCACTCGCTACGACACGCGTTCGGCAATTCTTTGGGACGATGAGTTCCTTTACATCGGTTTCTGGATCGACGAACCCAACGTGGATGCAGAATACAAAGAACGTGATGATCCAATTTACTACGACAACGATGTCGAAGTCTTCATTGCTGGGCAGGACGCGTATTACGAGTTTGAAATCAACGCGTTTGGAACGGTCTATGAAGCGTTCTTCGTTTGGAAAGACGCCTATGAGGCGGGCGATTTCGCGTCGGACCCACAACTCAGCCCCAACGCACCCAACCGACAAACGTTCAATGGAGTCGGATTCACCGACCATCCGCGTGGCGAGCGAATCGCGTTTCTCGGTTACGACTTTCCCAACTTTCAGTCAGCCGTCCATATCAACGGGACGCTCAACGACGATTCCGACATTGATGAAGGTTGGACGGTCGAACTCGCGTTTCCATGGAAAGAAATGCACTGGCTCGCCCAAGCCGATAACCGGTCACTTCCACCCAACGTCGGTGACCAATGGCGAATCGACCTGTTTCGTTTCAACAAAACCAAAGCACCCAAACCCGCCACCGATTCCAGCGGCTGGGGCTTGGGCAAACACACGGTTTGGGACTCGCATATCCCAGAAATCTTTCCGGTCATCACCTTCGCAGAAAGGTGATTTTCGAAAGCTCACTCACACCAACCGTTCGACTGGAGCCAAGCTTTGAATTGGTTTGGCCAGTGATCAACAGGACGATCGCCGCGGAACATGCCGCAGCCATGGCCGCCGGTGGGGAAGAGGTGCATTTCGGCTTGAACGTTGTGTTTCAGGCACGCCTCATAAAAACGAATGCTGTTCTGCACCGGCACGGCACCGTCGTCGCCCGAGTGAACCAGGAAAGTGGGGCAGGTCTCGGGTGTCACCTGTTCATCTCGCGACATCAAACGCACCATCTCGTCGCTAGGTGAATCGCCCAACAGGTTCTTCTTGGACCCACCATGGGTGACACCATCGCGAAAGGACACGACGGGGTAGATCAATGCGGCGAAGTTCACGCCGGTTTCTGGATCCGTGGCGATCGTCGATGCCAAATGGCCGCCAGCGGAGAAACCCATGATGCCGACTTGGTCCGTTTTGATATTCCACTCATCGGCATGTTCTCGCATCACTTGAACGGCTTTGCGAGCGTCACCCATTGGAATCGGATGCTTGTTGGCACCGCCGCCGCAACGGTACTTCAAGACGCCGGCGGTGACGCCTTGCTCCGCCAGCCATTGTGCGACCACATGGCCTTCTTTGTCGATCGCCAAACCACCGTAACCTCCGCCCGGACAAACAACCATCGCGGTGCCGCTTCGCTTTTCAGGGTCCGCTTGATAGACCGTCAGAGTTGGCCGATTGATGTTGCCCACCCAAGCGTTTTGATCACCGCGATCCTTGCGGACCTCCGTGTTTTCAGCCTCGGTCGAGCCCAACTCTTCGTCTGTCCAAAGCGATAGCGTTTCAGGCTCGGCAGCATGCATTGGGGAGAAGTTGATCATCGACACGACCAACAGAAAGAGCAGGGCGGTGACAATTGAAGGGCTGGTCTTCATCGGTGGGTTCGCAAACAGGGTGGGAATGATTGGGTGAGGCTCCAAATCATAACTGCTCGCGACACCGGGCGTGTTGCTTCCGTCAGCGAGTCAAAACCTGTGCGTTCTCTGGCTCCCGCTGGCTGAGACTTGGGGCGGTCAACTACGACGGTTCAACCGAGGCGGGTTCGTGTGGCATTGGCAAAGACGATGGCACGGGAACATCCGGAATCTGGTGTGGAACGACGGGCGCCGGAGTCGAAACGGGTCGGCTGCGGAATGTTTGGTGATAGTCCGCCAAGTGCTGATCGATGTCGCGAGACAACATCCGACCATTGATGTGCCCCGCGATCACACAACCGTAATACAACGCACTGCCACCATTGGGAATGAACCAGCTCGCAGTTCCCGCGACATAGGTTCCGTAGGCTGGGTACAATACTCGATTGGCCTCAATGATTCCCGATCGATCCCGCCGATCATAAAGATGGGCCATCACATCGCGCGATGCGATCGTTTCGTGCCAGGTGGGAATGAAGGCATAGGCCAGGGCGTAGGTGCCTTGATATTTACGACGGGTGAAGTCCTTGGCGTGTGCCAATTCATGCAGCGCAACCGCGGGGATATCGCTGTACAAGTGGACCGTTTGCGTGAATGGGTTGAAGTGATCCCCACCAAAGAAACGTCCTGGCAAAATCGTCTCGCCGCCAACCGACAACAACCCAAGCGTGTAACGATAGGGCCACGCAACAGTCTTGTTCTTGCGCAGTCGATGGAAATCATCGATCGGAGCGTACTGGTTCACTCGGACTTTGACATGTGGCAGGTTATTCGCCTGCAAGTAATCCGCAACCGCCTCGACGGTGGGCGCCGTGATGTGGTGATTGTCGACACGGTGGTCCCACAGCAAGATCTTGTCGGGGATACCCCAAATCCATCCCGCGGTGTCGAGCACCTTGTGCGGCTTGCCAAATTCCAACTGGTTGCTGGAATCGTTCACCAACTCCGGAGCGATGAATTGTTGCCGTGCAGAAATGTGATCCGGCGAAAGCACGTGACAACCAACGCAGCCCATCCATGCGGTCATCGCGAAAACGATGGCGGTGGATCGGATCAGAGTTTGGCACGCGTTGATCTTCATCCGCTTCCTTTCGCTGACGACACTCGGCTGCCCGGGGGCAATTCACACGAGGGTACTATCGGACGAATCAGAAGTCCGATGCGAATCTATTTATGCCGGTGAGGCAAGAAAGACAGACGCGGTTTCACGACTGTCGTTTCACGCCAAACGGTCCGTTGCCACGTGATACTGTGGGTCTTCGGAAACGTTGACTTCCACCAAGTCACCTGCTTGATTCAGCAAGGAACGACACTCTTCGCTGAGGTGAGTCAGGTGCAATCGCTTGCCCGCGGCTTGATACTTTTCGGCCAGACCATTGATGGCTTCCAAACCGGACTGGTCATAAACGCGGGTGTAGTAGAAGTCGATCACGACATCGTCGGGGTCTTCCGAGACGTTGAACATCTCTTTGAAGGAAGCGACGGACGCGAAGAACAGAGGACCGTGAAGTTGGTAAATCTTGCTACCAAATTCGTTGACCTTGATGTCGGCTCCGATATGCGTGGCGTGCTGCCATGCAAAGACCAACGCGGAAACGATCACGCCCAGAATCACGGCTGATGCCAAATCGTGCATGAACACCGTGTAACCGGCGACCAAGATCATGACAAACATGTCGCTGCGAGGCATGCGGCGAAGCATTTTCAGCGACGCCCATTCAAACGTCCCAATCACCACCATGAACATCACGCCGACCAAAGCCGCCATTGGGATTTGCTCGATCCAAGGCGCCAAGAACAAAACGAACAGCAACAAGCAAACCGCTGCGGTGATGCCTGACAGTCGGCCTCGACCACCCGAGTTCACGTTGATCAATGATTGCCCAATCATGGCACAACCACCCATGCCGCCGAACAGTCCGCAGATTAGGTTCGCGGTTCCTTGACCGATGCATTCACGGTTGCCTTGGCCTCGCGTTTCGGTGATTTCATCGATCAACGACAACGTCATCAACGATTCAATCAATCCGACGCCGCACAAAACAATCGCGTAGGGGAAGATGATCTTCAGCGTGTTCCAGCTGAATGGAACCATCGCGTATTCCAACCAGTACGGCATGGGCAGCCCACCACTGATGCCAGATTCTGCGGCATCACTTGAGTTGGCCGAAGGATCCGCCGGAGGATTCTCAATCTTGGGTGTCGCAACCGCTTCGGCGAACGTGTCTTTGATCGACGGGCTGTCTTGTGCGACGACCGCACTGACCAACGTCAGTTCGGAGGTCAGCACGTCGCGTGAGTCGGAACGTTGAGCGTGCATCAAGGCGTCGTCGTCTTCCGACGCCATCGCTTCTTGTGCTTTCTTGGTTTCAGCTGCGATCGTGTTGGTTCGCAACATATCGCCAACGGTCGCCAACAGGTTTTCACCCGAGTCCGTGCGTTGTGAATTGTTCACCGCAACCGCAATCAACGTGATGCTCAAAATCGCGGCCAACGAGGCGGGCACCGCGGTGGTGACTTTTGGAAGCAACCAAATGATGGCCATCGTCAAACCGACCAAGGCCAACATCGCCATCAGTGGAAAACCGCTGAGGTAGACCAACGTTCCCGAATCAGAAAGCGTTTTGAAACTTCCCAGTTGAGCCATCCCGATCACGATCGCCAATCCGTTCACGAAACCCAGCATCACCGGATGAGGAACCATACGGATCAGTTTCCCCAACCGCAGCAAACCGATGATGATCTGCAACACACCGCACAGGATGACGGTTGGAAACATGTATTCGATTCCGTGATCCGCGACCAAGCTCACGACCACCACGGCCATCGCCCCGGTCGCACCCGAGATCATGCCCGGCCGGCCACCGACCACCGCCGTGATCAAACCCAGGAAGAATGCTGAGTACAAACCGATCAGCGGCGAGACACCGGCTACAAATGCAAACGCGATCGCTTCGGGCACGAGTGCCAACGCGACGGTCAATCCGGAGAGCAGATCGTTCTTGAAAGAGCTGGTTTGTTGACGGAAAAAGTTCAGCATGATTGGTTCCGAGTCAGTGACCTCTGGAAGAACGAGATCACAAGTTCTGCAAGCGTCTTTGCGGATGAGCGTCCTTAAACGTAGGCCACTGTCAGACAAACGCTCGGCCGAAAGAAAAATCGGCGGCGTCTGACGTTCGCCAAACGTCTGGCCGGGATGGCATCATCGCCTTACCGTGAAAGGAGCGCGGGGTTGATCCAACCCAAGAAGCGACGCAGGTCAATCCGTTCGTTCCTACGCATACAGCTCCCACGGAAAACGCCGGACTATAATCCTGTCCAACCATCGGTCAACGCGAATTCAATTTGACCGTCCCACCACCATTCCCACCTCAATCACTTTTCGTCCCTCAACAGCGAACGCTTCTGCAACCTAACGTGCAACCTGGTCGCTTTAGGTTCACCCGAGGTGATCGTTCGCCCCGGTACCCGCCTGTTCGCTCCCTCCAAATCAACAGACTTCGCTGATGCCGTCAAAATCAGAATTTTTCGGACCTTCCTCGTTTCTTGCGCGATTTGCCCCGCGTTGCTTCTCATCTTTGGCCACGATGGCATTGCCAAGCCTGCTGATCCTGGCTGGTCTTCCTTCTGTTCACGCAGAAGATTCCGCGGGCCAATCCGCCGTCGAAGTGAAGATTTTCGACACTTCCGCACCCGGATGGCGACAACTCAGCGGTGAAGACTTCATTCGCGTCAACGGCGACGAAAAAACACTGACGTGGGATGGCACCGAGGCACACGGCAGTGGCCAACCCATCGGGGTCACGCGAACCAATTTCGAGGTCAAGAACTTTGAATTGGTCATTCAGTGGATGCACCTGAAGCCGGCTGGAAATTCCGGCGTGTTCGCTTGGGTTCCTATGTCCGCACTCGAAGACTTGCCACCGAATCAGCTACCCAACACGGGAATCGAAGTTCAAATGTTGGATCTCGATTATGGCCGCATGTACACGGAAAAAACGGGCAAGGCTCCGACCTGGTTCACCAGCCACGGAGACATCTTCGCCGTCGGAAAGTCGTCGATGCAGCCGTTCCCACCGCTGTCACCCGACGGACACCGCAGCTTTCCCTCGGCGGAAACCACCAATCCACACGGTGAGTGGAATCAGTACTACGTTCGCGGAATCAATGGTGAGATCCGTTTGTGGGTCAATGGTGTGGAGGTCTCGGGTGGACGCAGTTGTTCACCCAGCGAGGGTTACTTGTGTCTGGAATCCGAAGGCAGCCCCATTCGCTTCAAAGAGATCTGGGTCCGCGAACTTCCGTGATCCGGCGGTCCAGTTCCGCCAAAATTGCTCTCCGCGGGTAGGTCCGGTTCCACCGGACGATTGCCGCTGACCAATTGCCAGCGACCAAGGTCCGAGTCTGACTCGCAATTCGCCGGGTTGGTTCGTTTTCTCTCACGAGACCGCATTTTCGCGGACGATCAACAGGATTCGTCCGGTCTTGGAAAATCAGCCCTGGTCAAAATGCCGGGTAGTCGCTATCCTCCGCGATTCGAAAATTCGACCTAGTTGTCAATTCCCCATTCACCCCAAACCTTTTTTCCCGCCATGTATGCCATCTTTGTCGACGGTGGACGCCAATACCGAGTCGAGCCAGGAATGGAACTCGACGTCGATTACCGTGACATCGCAGCAGGAGAAAACCTGAAATTTGAAACCGTTTTGGCCGTTGGTGGCGATGACGGGTTAAAATTGGGTGCCCCGACGTTGGACGGAGTTTCCGTCAGCGCTTCGGTGTTGGGCATGGCCCAGGACAAAAAGATTTACGTCCAAAAGTTCCGTCGTCGTAAGCACAGCAAAAAGCGCACGGGACACCGCCAAAAGAACACCCGCATCCGAATCGAAGAGATCGCGGGCGTATGACGCTTTCCTGATCGGCTGGAACAATGCCCCACCTTCGCCTGACTGATTTCGAATTGGGCGTGGTGCTTGGTGTGGGCACGGTCGGTACGGTCTACGACGGAAAAGTTCGCGACGATATCGAAGTCCATCCTGCTGCGGATGCGATTCGAGGCCAAGACCTGGCCATCAAAAAGCTGCACCCTGCCGTTTCGCAAGACGACCTAATTCAAGCTCGTTTTCGCCGGGAAATGGTGATTCTCGAGCGAGTGCAGCACCCCAACATCATTGGCTATTTCGGCGGTGGTACCGAAGATGGCCAATTGTTTTATGTGATGGAGCGGGTCGATGGCGGAACGATCAAGGATCTGCTGGAAACCAACGGCGCACTGGCTTGGCCCGTGGTCGTCGACGTGGCGCGGCAAGTCTGCTCAGCACTGCAATGTGCCCACAACCACGGCGTCATTCACCGGGATTTGAAACCCGGCAATCTCTTCCTGACACGAGACGCTCAGGTCAAATTGGGTGATTTCGGCATCGCTCGTGACCAATACTCTTCGGATCTGACGTCCCAGGGTCTCACCGTTGGCACCCATGCTTACATGGCCCCGGAACAGATCACTGGAGACGAATCGATTAGCGGAAAAGCAGATTTGTACGCTTTGGGCTGCGTGCTATTTGAAATGCTGAGCAATCGAAAGGTCTTCGCTGGAGAAAACTTCGCTCAGTTGTTTGAACAGCATTTACGGACCAAAGCACCTTCGATTTCGTCTCTGGTCGCGGATTTGCCGCCAGAGCTGGATCAAGTGATCGCAGAATGCTTGGAAAAGTCGCCCGATGATCGTCCGTTCAACGCTCGGTCTGTTCAGGGCGTGATGATCCAAATCGGTGAGAAGTACGATTTGTCGACTTCGGACGATGGGTCCGCGGCGGGCTCTCAATCGACGGATCACCCGTCAGCGGACGTCAGTGCCGAAAGTGTGACAGAAAAGGGACGTTTGCTGCTGGAGGAACAAATCCTGCATCGTTTGGGGGGCACCCCGCGGGAGCCGGTGGGATGGGCAAAGATCTGCGTGGTGGGGATCGCGATCGTCGTGCTGATCGCCATCGCAATTTCAACGTCCGGCGGCTAAGCGGCGGTCTTGGACATTGTTCATCCGTGTTCATGAAATTTGGATCCGCCACCGCAGAGAATGGTTCGTCGATTCACAAAATCACTGTTTCCGCAGGCTGTTGTCGCACCAATTCGCAGGGGCGTGAAGTATCCTGCGTCGACTGGTATCTTGAATGCAGGCAGCACGAAGTCTCGAAGGTTGTTGGCGATTGTCTGCCCACAACGCGTCTGCTTGCCTCCCTCTAAGGACATTACCGATGCCCCGTCTCTCCCGCCTTTTGATTCCCACCCTCTGTTTGGCCTCGTTCGTCATGACTTCCCCCGCCCAAGCCCAAGACGATTCCGCGGCCACGGTCGATGACCAGCTTGGGTACTTCCTCGGCTTCACCGTGGGAAGCTCGTTTGCTCAGCAAGGTTTCAAACCGTCTGACTTCACCGTCGAAGGCATGAACCAAGGCCTGACGGACGCTCTTTCTCAGAAAGATCCCGCTCTTTCCGATGAGCAATTGCAAGAGATCCAGGGCAAGATCCAAGCCATGATGGAAAAACGCCAAGCGGCTCGCATGGCAGAATTTCAAAAGCAGGGTGTCGCGAATAAAGAGAAAAGCGAACTGTGGATGAAGCAGAACGCGAAAGCCGAAGGCATCAAGGAGCTGGAAGGTGGACTGCAATATAAAGTGGTCAAGGAAGGCGAAGGTGCTTCCCCGTCCGCAGAAGACACGGTCGCGGTGCACTACACCGGCAAATTGACCAACGGCGAAGTGTTTGACAGCTCCGTCCAACGAGGTCAGCCGGCAAAGTTCCCAGTCAACCGAGTGATCCAAGGTTGGCAAATGGCTCTTCAACAAATGAAGGTCGGTTCGAAGTGGATGCTGTACATTCCACCAGAATTGGCGTACGGCGAAAACGGTTCGCCACCCAAAATCGGCCCCAACGAAGTGTTGGTGTTCGAAGTGGAATTGCTGGAGATCCTGTAGGTTCACCTTCGAATCTTCCAATCGAATATTCAAGGACGCTCGTCAATTGACGGGCGTCTTTTTTGCTATCTCCACTCATCCCGTTCTCACTCATCAAGGTTGTTCTCATGCAGAAGCCCCATGATTCTCGTTCATTGCTCCGGCGATCCCTTCTCGGTGGTGTCGTGACGGCGTGCTTGACGGCAGCACCGCTACAGGCCGCTTCTCCAGAGGCAGTCACCGCCACACCCAAACCATCCGCAGAAACGATCAACCTTGCGAAGCCGCCGGAGTCGTTGGACGTTTCGCCAATGCCCGTGAAAACGGTGGAAGCGTACCCCAACCTTCGCATCAGCCGGCCCGTGATCATCACGGGCGCCGGTGATGGAAGCGGACGCTTGTTTGTTGCCAGCCAGACCGGCGAAGTGTACGTCTTTGACGAAAATGATCAGGATGTATCCGAGCCTGAACTCTTCGCTGATTTCAGCGAGCTGGTGACTTATAAAGATCGCGAAAACGAAGAAGGTTTCTTGGGCATGGCCTTCCATCCCAAGTTCAAAGAGAACGGTTTGCTCTACGCTTACTTCACAACATCCGACAAACCTCATGTCTCGGTGTTGGCGGAGTTCAGCACTGTCAAAGGCAGCAACAACCAAAAGGGTGATCCGTCATCCATGCGTGAATTGATGCGGATCGAGCAACCGTTTTGGAACCACAACGGTGGTACGGTGGCGTTTGGTCCTGACGGATACTTGTACGTCGCATTGGGAGACGGCGGGAAGGCGAACGACCCGCTGCAGTCGGGACAGGACCCGAGTCAGTTGTTGGGATCGATCATGCGAATTGATGTCGACAAACGGGACAACGGCAAAGCCTACGGCATTCCCGCGGACAACCCTTTCGTTGACAAATCAGACGCCCAGCCCGAGATCTACGCGATTGGCATTCGTAATATCTGGCGAATGGCTTTCGATTCCAAAACCGATTTGCTTTGGGCTGCTGACGTCGGTCAAAACGATTGGGAAGAGGTCAACTTGATCCGCAAAGGCGGCAACTACGGTTGGAGCCTGCGAGAAGCGAACCACAAGTTCACCCTGAATGGAAACGGGTCTGACGCTCGTCCGGATTTGATCGATCCATTGGTGGAGTACCCGCACACGGACGACTGGGGCAAATCGGTCACGGGTGGCGCGGTTTACCGAGGCACTCAAACACCGATGCTCGATGGTTATTACCTCTACGGCGACTATGTCAGCGGCAAGGTTTGGGCGTTGAAGTACGATGATTCGACCGGAACGGTGACCGAAAACCGTCCCATCGAAGCCAGCGGATTGCCCGTGTTCACCTTCGGACAAACCGACTCCGGTGAAGTCCTAGTCAGCACCATGATGGGCGGCGGACGAATCTACAAATTCGTCAAGAAGTGAGCTGATTCAGTTAGGGAAAGGTCCGGCTCCGTCTGGACCTTTCCACTTGATACATTCTGACCTTATACAGAGCCAAACATGGCGAGGGCGTTTCGCCGCCTGGGCGAATTGCATTCAACTCTCTGTTCGAATCGAGTTGAAGAAAACCAATCACGATGGAGGAATGCCACGCGGTCACCATGTCTTCTTCGACCGAACAACCACTTACCGACGGGATGCAATCCACGGCGGATGAGCTTTCACTTTTGTCCATCGTGATCCCGGCAAAGAATGAAGAGGGTTGCATCGCTTCCACGGTCGAGCATCTTCATCTGGAACTATCGATCCAGAAAGTCCCCCACGAAATCGTTGTGGTTGATGACGGAAGCGACGACCGGACGTGGGAGATACTGAATGACGTTTCCGCCAGGATTGACGAGCTTCGGCCAATTCAGAACAGAGGGCCCCATGGATTTGGTCGCGCTATCATTCACGGCATCGATCACTCCGGTGGCGATGCAGTGGTGATCATGATGGCCGACGAATCGGACGATTGTCGGGATGTCGCGAAATATTGGAATCTGTTGAATGAGGGGTGGGACTGTGTCTTTGGCAGTCGCTTCATTAAAGGCGGAGGTGTCATCGACTATCCATGGATCAAACTACGGCTCAATCGATTCGCGAACTGGTTCATCAAACTGCTATTCCGAATCAAACTGAACGACACCACCAATGCCTTCAAAGCCTACCGACGAACGACGATCGATGGTTGTCGACCCTTTCTCTCACCGCACTTCAACCTAACAGTGGAACTGCCACTGAAAGCAATTGTGCGAGGCTATACGTGGACGACCATGCCAATCACCTGGCGAAATCGCCGAACGGGGCTTGCCAAGCTCAAGATCACTGAGATGGGCAGTCGCTATTTCTTCATCGTTGCCTACGTTTGGTTGGAACGATATTTCAGTCGCGGCGACTACATGAAGCCGGTGTCGCAAGCAAGGCCCAAGTAGTTACCCTTCGAGTGAAGGCCAACTAAGCCGGTTCGGCTGGACGTCATTTCTGGTAAGCCTACTACCTTCTTTTCATCAAAACGTTTTGGCTATGAAGACTGTCCTTATTTCGGGCGTGTGTGGCTTTGTTGGATCGTCCTTGGCCAAGTATTTTCGTCATGCCTATCCGGCTACTGAACTCGAGCTCGTAGGTTTTGACAATCTAACGCGACCAGGCGCTTGGTCAAATCTGCAATCGCTGAAGTCGTTGGATGTTCAATTTCATCACTTAGACGTGCGGAGCGTCACGGACTTAGACTCGCTGCCGAAATTTGATTGGGTCATTGATGCGGCTGCGAATCCGTCTGTCTTGGCCGGAACCACCAAAGCATCTGGTTCCCGCTCATTGATGGAAACCAATCTGATCGGCACGTTGAATTTGCTTGAGTTATGCAAATGCCACTCCGCTGGTATGGTTCTACTTAGCACGAGTCGCGTCTATGGGTTGGATGCTCTTTGCAATTTGCCCTTGAAACCGGCGTGCGACCGTTTTGTATTGGATGAGAGTTGTTTGCCGGAGGGAGTCTCCGCACGTGGTGTGCAAGAGTCGTTTTCGACTCAACCACCTGTCTCGCTATATGGTTGCTCCAAATTGGCCTCTGAATCATTGGCGACGGAATACTCTCTCGCCTATGACTTTCCTGTTTGGATCAATCGATGTGGAGTCCTTGCCGGGGCAGGACAATTCGGCAAACCCGACCAGGGCATCTTCGCTTTTTGGCTTCATAGTTGGCGAGAGAAACAGCCCTTGAGATACATCGGATTCAACGGGAGCGGGCATCAGGTGCGCGACTGCCTGCATCCTGAAGACTTGTTTCGTTTGGTCGATCGGCAAATACAATCATCGAACCCTGACTTCGATCGGGTGATCAATGTCTCGGGAGGTTGCAATTCAGCACGTTCGCTGAAGATGGTTAGCGATTGGTGCAAGGATCGGTGGGGCACCCACGAAGTGAACAGCGCATCGAACGAAGAACGTCCTTACGATATTCCTTGGATCGTATTGGACTCTTCAAAAGCTGCTGAGTTGTGGGACTGGCAACCCGAGAAATCAACAAACGACATTTTGGAAGAAATCGCGGATTTTGCCGACGAAAACCCATCGTGGCTGAAGCTGTCCAGCACCTAGATCGAATCTGAGGGAGTCACCGTTTGACTCCCTCAGATTCAAGCAGTATTGAAAACGGCTGCTCTCAACGAGCGATATCGAATGCGAAGACGAGGTTTTGGTCGCGGATGTAAAGGGTTTGATCCGCGATCACGGGGTGAGCCCAGATCGCTCCGCTGCCACGTGGAAGTGTCGTTTCACGTGGCAGGGTCAGTGATCCTTGGGGCGACCATTCTTCGGCAGAGGGTTCGACCAGCACAACCGTCCCGTCTTTGTCGTTGTAGCAATACAGACGACCATCTGCGAAACCGATTGAGCCACTGGTATTGCCTCGCAGCTTTTCGACCCAGAGTGTGTCACCGCTGGAGACTTCCTGAGCCATCCAAACTCCGCCATTGGCTTTGGTAAAACCGTACACCACACCATCAAGTTCCACGACACCGCCGTGGTGATTCAACATGGTTTTCCCATTGAGGTGGTAAACCTGCTCGGCGTCGATGCCGCTTCCGGACGCGGTCAGATTCAACAAGACATTGCCCGCACCGTAGTCACTGGTGTGATAGACCTGATCCCCAAGAATCAATGGCGTGGGAATGGTGGCAACTTGGTTTCCCGTGTTGGAGTTCTCAAAGAGCTTGTTCCCGTTTTCGGTATCAAAAGCAACCACTCCAATGCTGCTTGCTGTGACGTAGTAGCTCTTTCCGCCAACTTCGCCCTTCATGATTGAAACGTAGTGTGCGGGTGCGTCGACGCCTTTGGATTGCCAGACTTGTTTGCCCGTTCGTCGATCCAAACCGATGGCAAAGTTGTTGCCGCCAGGTGTAACCAACACGCGATCACCGTCGACCAACACGGACTCGCTGTAACCCCATTTGGGAATTCCACCGCCGTACTCTGCCACCAGATCCACCGACCAGAGTTTCCGACCATCCTGTCGACGAATTGCTGACACGACGCCAACATCTGACAAAACGAAGATTTGGTCGCCATCGACGGTGGGGGTGCTTCGAGGTCCGGCGCCCCAACCGGTGTTGTAGTCATCTCCGCCGCCGGCTCGCGAAATGGGTGTTTGCCAAACGCGTTGCCCGTTCTTGGCATTCAAACACACCGCGTAACAGGTCTGTTCATCCGAACCCAACGTGTACAAACGACCGTCCACCGAAGAAACACTGCTGTAGCCACGCCCAGATTCAGCGAACGTCCATTTCAACTTGGGGCCGCCTTCCGGCCAGGATTGCAACAATTCCTGCTGAGCAGCTTTGCCATCGCGTTCGGGGCCTCGCCATTGAGGCCAATCCGAATCGCCGGCCTGAGCGTCCGAAAGCAACATGAAGCCTGCAACCAACAAAGTAGTTGCTGCAATTCGTTGTGCTATTGCCAAGATCGGTCGAGCAGAAGCGAAGGAGGGCAGGATACGAAGTCGACGAAGCATGAGGCTCGTTCCGTGAAGGGTGAAGGCGGGAAGGTTCGGAATTCTTGGCGAAGTTCCGACCGAGCACTGTAGCAAACGGTACCTGGCGATCCAAGCAAGCACCTCTGCTCAGCGACGTTCTTGGTCACCACTTTCCATCGGTTTTCCCGGCGAATCCGTTTGACCTAAGTGTTTGCGAGCCATCACCTTACGAAACACGAAAATCGCCACGATTGACGCAACATCGCACCGAATGGGCAATGACTGAAGCCAACGTGAGATGGGATTCATGTGTTCTTTCACGCACTTCAACAAGTCGGGCAATCAAATTGATTCCCAAACTGGACTAAACTAAACCAGCCTCCATTGCCCGAGAGATTTGTGTTGAACGATTCGTCACCCAACTCGTCTTCATCAAATACCACCACCGCGTTGGTCGTCGCATCGAAACGCGGTGACAACGAAGCGTTGGGCAAATTGATGTTGCGCTATCGTGGTTACTTGTTGATGCTGGCTCATCGCTACTTGAGCGACCAGTTGCGACGACGAATCGATCCGGCGGATCTGGTCCAGGTGACATTCTTGGAAGCCAAACGCGATCTGCATTCTTTTCGAGGTGAATCCGCGGGCGAATTCGCGGGCTGGTTGCGAGGCATGTTGAAGAACAATGTTGCCTCCGCCGTCGCTCATCACGTGATGACGCAAAAGCGCTCGACAAAGAAAGAGGTGCACGCTGGTGGCGGTGGTGGCGAAGGAAGCTCTCCTGAAAACTGGATCGCCCAAATGCCGGGGGCCAAGACGAGTCCCAGCGGCGTCGCGGTTCGACGCGAAGCAGTTGGCGCGATGATGCAGGCCTTGCATGAGTTGCCTGAGACACAAGCGGAAGCAATCCGGCTTCGCTACATGGAAGGACTTTCGTTGAAGGAAATCGTCGATCGAATGGACAAGAGCGAAACCGCCGTCGCAGGTTTGCTCAAACGAGGTTTGAAGAAGCTTCGAACCATTTTGGACACCGATAGCAGTCCTTGGTGGAAGACCTGATGACCCAGTCCAACGAAGACGATTTGGATGAGATCTTCGCTTTGTATTTGTCGGCGTGTGACACGGGAGAGATCACGTCACGAGAGGACTTTTTGCGTCAACATCCCGAACATGCGGATCAACTTCGTGAGCTGATGGATGCTGCGGATTTGATTGGCACATTCTCACTGTCGGGCGGTCCCACGGACGGATCATCTGATCCTTGGGCAAACCCAATCACCTTGCCATCGGATTTGGAAGTTCCCAAAGAAGAAGGCCTGCCGTCGACGGCCAGCCAGTTGGACCCACGCAGTGATCTGGCCGACACGATTGGCGTTGGTTCTCCCTTGAATCAGGAATTCTCGGGTGACGTGTCCGACGTCGATCCCAACATCACTCTGCCGATGTCCAATCGCTCTCAAGGCGACACCGGCCCATCGTTGCCGTTTGATTTGGGCGACTATCAACTGCTGAAGGTATTGGGCGTTGGTGGCATGGGTGTGGTCTACCTCGCCAAACAACGCGAGCTGGATCGTTTGGTCGCTGTGAAAATGATTCGCAGTGGAATCTTGGCCGGACAAGATGAGGTCAAACGCTTTTACACCGAAGCGAAAGCGGCAGCCAAGCTTCGTCACCCCAACATCGTTGCGGTGCACCAGTTCGGCCGACGTGCCGGTCACCACTTCTTTTCGATGCAGTATGTCGAAGGCGAAGATCTTCAAAAGGTGATTTCCAAAGGTCCTTTGGAAGCGAAACGAGCCGCTGAAGTTGTTCGCGATGTTGCCATGGCCATTCATCATGCTCACAGCCGAGGCGTTTTGCACCGTGATCTTAAGCCTGGCAACGTGCTGATCGATCACTCGGATCAAGTCCACGTCACTGATTTTGGTCTGGCCAAACATACCGACGCCGATAGCAGCGTGACGGGAAGCGGTGCTGCCGTTGGAACACCGCATTACATGGCCCCGGAACAAGCTCTCGGACACAGCGACCGAGTGACCCATCACAGCGACATCTATTCGCTTGGTGCGATTTTGTTCGCCGCGGTCACGTCTCGACCACCCATTGTTGGCGATACCGTGATGCAAACCTTGTTGAAGGTGGCTCACCAACCCGCGCCAAACCTCCGCTCCGTGTGTGCGGATGCGGATTCGGATCTGGAAGTCATCGTCGCGAAGTGTTTGGAGAAACAGCCCAAGGATCGCTACAAAACAGCCAAACATTTGGCCGATGATCTGCAACGATACCTGCAAGGACAATCCATCCACGCACGATCGCGGAGTCGCGCTCGCAAGGTCGCAGACTGGTTCGCACAAGTTCCCATCGTCGCGGCGATCGCGGGTCGTCAAACATCCGACACACCGCTCGGACAACGAAGGTTTCAAAACGGTGTGCTGGCGGCATCCTTCGTCATTCCGTTGTTGCTGGTTGGTGGTGTGATCTGGCAGGAAAGCGTCAACAACGCGATGCCCGCACGGGTTCGAATCGCCGGCGGATTGCCGGGCGGTTTGTACACGCGAGCCTCGGAGCAACTTTCACAGACTCTTCAGTCACAAACGTCCGTGCCCTGCGAAGTCGTCTCCACCAATGGCACCTGGGACAATCGAGAGCGACTTCTCGCGGGTGAATTCGATTTGGCACCCATCCAAGCCACCGCGGTCAACGGCGAAACCCTGCGTGTTGTCGCGCCACTGTTTTATGAAGCGGTCCATGTCATCATTCGCGAAGACAGTGGCATTGATTCGGTGGAGGACCTTGCCGGACAAAGCATCGCCGTGGGGCCGCACGGTAGTGGATCAAGGCGCGCTGCTGAAATGGTGTTGGAGTCATTGGAGCTATCCGAAACGATCTCGCCTCGCATCGAGATGCCGTGGCAAACGCTTCAGGAAACAGACCCAACAGTTTCCGCCGACGCGGCCATCATTTGCATCGGTGTGGGCAGTGATCTGGTCCAACACATGTTGTCAGAGCGACAATGGCATCTGCTTCCACTTCCCGATGGCGTTTCGATTGCCCTCCAGCATCCAACGCTTCATGCAATGACCATCAAAGCCCAGGCCTACCCGGGAGCGTCTCTTCCGCCGACGGGAGTGCATACCGTCGGCACAACGTCATTCCTGGTCTGCCGCGAAGATGCACCCGACCCGTTGATCGAAAGCACGTTGCATTCGCTGTATGACGAACCCAACATCATTGGATTGATTCCGGCTCGCCAAGCGGCGGAGTGGCAGGGTCTCGCCTTTCACCGAATCTCACGTCGCTATTACGATCAACTTGAATCGGAAGCTCAAAAGGTATCAGTCGCCGACTGACCTCTTCTGCTTGTTCGTTTTCTTTTTGGGTTTCTGGCCTCGTTTCATGTGGTTGAGAGCGTCCATTTCGGTGGCTTGGCCTTGGTCGCCGCAGTATTGCATCCAATCGTCCAGTTCCTTGCGGAGCGATGTCATGGTTGCTTCGTATTGCGGATCCGTGGCCAGATTGTTCAGTTCCAACGGATCTTTCTGTAGGTCGTAGAATTCGATCTCGGGACGATGTTGATAGCGACTCACCAACTCCGCTGCCCGGGTGTCTCCCGCATTGGCCGCTTTGATCCAACTCCTGAATTCTTTGGATTCTGTGCAAGCGTTTTGGAAAGTGACTTCTGGGGTGAAGTTCCAAATGTACTTGTAGCGGTCGGAACGCACGCTGCGGATCCCATAGTGGTCCGACCCGCTGTTGATTCCTCGAGTGGTCATCTCACCAAAGACCAGCGACTTGTGCGTCTGTTCGCCCGCTAGCACTGGCAAAAGACTCTTTCCATCCAGCTTGGTTGCCGGACCGGATTCTAAGTCACCGCCCGCGATCTCGATCCAAGTCGGAAGGAAGTCGATGTATTCCATCATCGCTGGATTGATCGATCCGGCTTCGACGTGCCCCGGCCAACGAACGATGCATCCCGACTGAAGTCCGCTGTCGTAGCAGGTCCACTTGGCGAATGGCATGGAGTTGCCTTGTTCGCTGACCACGATCAGCAGGGTGTTGTCGGCAAGTTGGTGCTGATCCAGAAGATCAATGGCTTGTCCAACCTGCGAGTCGAAATAGGTGATCTCGGCCAAATACCGGGTCATTCCTTCACGGGTCTCGGGTGTATCCGCCAGATATGGCGGCAATACTACGTCCGCGGCGTTGTAGCGGGAGGCATCCCCTTTGTTCCAAGGAGTATGAGGTTCGTTGGAACACAGAAACAAACAAAACGGCTGTTCCTGCTCACCACATTCATCCAGAAACTCGTCCACGGCCGCGAAATCTGGATTGGATTTTCCGGGCAAACGCTCCCACGAAAAGACCGAGGGCGGGCCGATATGTCCCTTGCCACTGTGTGCGACCCGGTAACCGAGCGGTTTCAAGAATTGAACAACGCTGCTGGTTCCATCGGGCACGAAGGTGTGATTGGGATACGCACCGGTTTTTACCGGGTACTGACCACAATAGATGCTGTGCCGCGTGGGGGAACACATCGCGACCGATTGAAAGCATCGGGTGAAACGCATGCCTTCTTCTGCCAAGGCATCGATTCGAGGGGTATGGGCTTGTCCGCCGTAGCATCCCAAATCACGAAAGGTGCAATCGTCGGCGATGATGAAAACAAAATTCGTCGCGTCTTTTGCGATTGCACTCGATGGTCCCAGGATCCCAATTAACAAAGCGATCCAGAAATTGGGTTTGAAGTTCTTCATGAGTCCGCCTTCTTTCGCCAAACGGGACGAGCGTTTTGGGTGATCTCCCGATCCAGTTCCTCCATTCGTGCCTGCATTTGCTTCACACGTTCTGGGTCATCGGATGCTAAGTTGGTCTGCTCTTCGAGGTCATCTGCCAAATTGAACAGAAAAATTTGAGGCTTCTGCGGCGTGCCCTTTTTGTTTTTCAACGCACGGGGGACTTTCCGCATGTACTTCCAATCACCCATCCGAATTCCTTCCAATGCCCCATGCGCTGAGTAGTAGACGAACTCTTTGCGTGGTGAATCATCCGAGGTGAACGTTGGAGTCAGGTCGACACCGTCGACTTGTCGATCGGACGTCAACGGCGTTCCCGTGACGGCCGCGATGGTTGGCAACAAATCCATGTTGGTCGCGAAAGCGTTGGTTGACGTTCCGGCGGGAATGCGTCCCGGCGCCCACATCACACAAGGAACTCGTTGGCCGCCTTCAAAGGTGGTTCCTTTTCCCGCTCGCAAGGGAAAAGCACTGCCACCATGATTTTTGAACTGTAGCCAAGGACCATTGTCGCTGGTGTAAATGATCACCGTGTCTTCCGCCAAACCCAGCTCACGGACTGTGTCGACCAAACGGCCCACTTCCGCGTCGATATGCTCGATCACGCATTTGTAGGCATTTTGCGGATCCGCATCGTAAACATCCTCCGGCACATACAGTGGGATGTGAGGCATGGAATGAGGCAGATAGAGGAAGAACGGTTGGTCCTTGTTCTCCGTGATGAACTCGATTGCTCGATCGGTGTAGCGACGTGTGATGGTGCGTTGGTCAACGGGCAGTTCAATGATCTCCTCGTTCTGCACGAGTGGAGTGTTCCAACCTGTGACTGCCGTCGATTGATCTTTCCAAAGTTCATCCGATCGCATTTTTGTCTTGCGTTTGTTGTCCGGATGATTCATGTCGTTGGAATAAGGAATGCCATAGTACGAATCAAATCCGTTGGACGTCGGCAAGGTTTCTTTGTGATGACCGAGGTGCCATTTGCCGACACAAGCTGTCGCATAGCCCGCCGATTTCAGATGATCCGCGATGGTGACTTCGTCTGGATGCAAACCGGTTTTGCTTTGCGGAAAGAGAACGTGTTGATGCAATCCAACCCGTTTTGGATAGCAACCGGTTAGCAAAGCAGCTCGTGAGGGCGAACAAACCGAACAGGCCGAATAGAAACTGGTGTAACGGCGGCCCTCGGCAGCGAGTCGGTCCACATTGGGTGTTTTGATATTTGGCGAACCAAAGCAACCCAAATCGTTGTATCCCTGGTCATCGGTGAAGATCACAATGACGTTGGGTTTGCCATCACGAGTCGGTGCGGCGTCAGCGATCGAGACGCCAAGCGTCACCGGAACCACCATGGCGATCACCAACCACATGATCGATGGACGCCAAGTTTGACGAGGGATTGGACGGGCTCGCATGAAGTCCACCTGTGTGCGGGGAAGGAAGGATTCAAAATCCCCGGAGAGCTGACTTCTCGAATCTCGCGTGGAACCGGCGTCGCTGCCGGTGATGTTCCTGGCTTGCGTCGCGAACTGGGTCGGCAGCGAACTGGGTCGGCAGCGAACAAGGAGAAACTTCTTGCTACAGCTGATCCACCACGGCTGATTCAACACGGTTCGGACGATGAGAAAGCAGATGGGAGGGGATTGGGAGGGAGCCCCAATCATAGCTGCTTTTAATGCCGCGGATCGATAGACTTCACGAGTCCGCTAAGAAATCGCCCTACGTGCTGACTCTGGTATCGCGACCGAGCAGTAGCCACAACGGATGATCGCTTCAGGAGAGCAATTCTCGCGTGGCGGCTTCAATGTCCGGTTTCCGCATCAACGATTCGCCAACGAGAATGGCTTTGATGCCGCCGGCTTTCAATGCGGCCACGTCGTCTGCGGTACGGATCCCGCTTTCGCCGACAATCAAACGATCGCTGGGGATGTCGGTGGCAAGACGCACGCAGTGTTGCAGATCGGTCTTGAATGTTCGCAGGTCTCGATTGTTGATTCCCACCAAACGAGTCTTGGTCGCGAGAACGGCGTCCAGGTTCTCCGGTTCGAAAAGTTCGATCAGCGTTTGCAGACCCAACTCAGAGGCTTGTTCGTCCAGCTCAATCAGTTGCTGTGGCGAGAGACATTCGGCAATCAAAAGCACCGCATCGGCACCCGCCTGGCGTGCTTGCAACAGTTGATAAGGATCGACGATGAAGTCCTTCCGTAGGATCGGAAGCTCCACCGCGGAACGGACCTGTCGCAGGTAATCGAGCGAACCTTGAAAGAACGGTTCATCCGTGAGAACGCTGATGCACGCGGCTCCGCCTGACTCATAGTCGCGAGCGATCGTCGGCGGATCAAAGTCCTCTCGGATCAATCCCGCGGACGGGCTGGCTCGTTTGACCTCGGCGATCAAGCGAACTCGATCGGTTGCCGCGAGTGAACCGTGAAAGTCTTTGCAGGGCGGCAAATCCTTCACCGCCGCCGACAGTTCAGCCGGGGCGATCGAAGCTTTGTCTCGCGCGATGACGTCGCGGGTTTTGACCAGGATGTCGTCGAGAATGGTCATCGCTGGGGAAGGATCCGATCAGTGTTTGAAGTGACGGCGGCCGGTGAAGACCATTGCGATTTCATGTTCATCGCAAGCGGCAACGACTTCGTCATCACGACGCGAACCGCCGGGTTGGATGATCGCCAGCACACCGGCTTTGGCGGCGGCTTCGATCGAATCGGGGAAGGGGAAGAAAGCATCCGACGCCAAGATCGCTCCGTCGGAACGCTCGCCGGCTTTGTTGATCGAGATTTCAACACTATCCACGCGGCTCATCTGTCCCGCGCCCACACCGATCAGCGAGGTGTCTTTTGCCAAGACAATCGCGTTGCTTTTGACATGACGGACCATTTCCCAACCGAAAGAGATGTCGTCCCACAAGTCATCGTCGACGGGGGTTTCCGTGACCGTTTTCCATTGCAGTGGTGAGCTGACCATTCGATCAGCATCTTGAACCAGCATGCCGCCGCTGATGAATCGTCGGGAAATTTGGCGGGTTGCTTCGTCCAAACGCCCGACCTGCATCAAACGAACGTTGTCTTTCCAACGAGGTTTGGTGGTCAGCAAACCGACTGCACCGGCTTCAAAGTCGGGGGCCACGATGGCTTCGATGAACAAGCCTGGCTGGCAAAGGAATTCCGCCGTGGCTTCGTCCACGGTTCGGTTCATGCCGATGACCGAACCAAAGGCGGACAGTGGGTCACCCGCCATGGCTTTGTCGACCGCATCGGACAGCGTTTCGCCGGTGGCGGCACCGCACGGGTTGTTGTGTTTGATGACCGAGACGGCTGGTTCGGCGAAACTGCGAGCGATGTCCAGTGCCGCGTCGAGGTCCAACAGGTTGTTGTACGACAGTTCCTTACCGCTGATCTGGCGAGCCGAAACTAGGTTGGCAGAACGATCCGACGAATCGGTGTACAGAGCGGCGCGCTGGTGAGGGTTCTCACCGTATCGCAATTGGGTTTTGCGTCGCAGCGACACGTGCATCGATGCGGGGAACTCGCCGCCGACCGAATCGCCCTGCATGTAATCCGCGATGGCTCGGTCGTAGCCAGCCGTGTGGTCGAAAGCTTCCGCCGCCAATTGGGTTCGCAATTCGTCCGTGGTGCCGCCCATGTTCTCGAGCTGGTCCAGGATCTCGCCGTACTGTTCCGGGCTGGTGGCGATCGCGACGTCGCCATGATTCTTCGCTGCGGCTCGCACCAAGCTTGGTCCGCCGATGTCGATCTGTTCGATGCATTCGCCTCGGGTCGCACCCGGACGACTGACGGTGGCAGCGAATGGATACAAATTCACAACGACCAAATCGAACGGTTCGATGTCGTGATCGGCGATCGTATCCATGTGATCGTCCAAATCACGCCGAGCCAGAATCCCAGCGAAAATTCGCGGATGCAGGGTTTTGACTCGGCCGTTGAGCATCTCGGGAAACCCCGTGTACTCTGCGACGTCTTCGACTTCGATGCCGGATTGCTCCAAATGGGCTCGCGTCCCACCGGTGCTGTAGATCGTGACTCCGGCGGCGGACAGTCCAGCTGCAAAATCGGTCAGACCCATCTTGTCGCTGACACTGATCAATGCGTTTCGGACGGGGACGACATCTGACACGGGAAACCACTCGGCTCAAGAAAACGGTTGGAAACCAAATGGTTTCCGGCAAATCAAACCGACATGTTCCTTCCCACCGCCAAGACGGTCAAGGCACCGTTGCAGATCCGATCATGCGGCAAAAGGTTCCGCGGGCATGCGGACCGGAATCCCGGCCGCGGCCATGTGCTGTTTCGTCTCTCCGATGGGGTGGGTGCCGAAGTGAAAAATGCTGGCGGCCAGAACCGCGTCGGCTTTCCCGTCGCGAATGGCCTCGACTAAGTGATCCGGATGTCCCGCGCCGCCACTGGCCACGACGGGGATCTTCACCGCTTCGCTGACCGCTCGCGTGATGGGAATGTCATACCCGTCGCAGGTACCATCGGCGTCCATGCTGGTCAGCACGATTTCACCCGCTCCCAGCTCCTCGACGCGTTTGGCCCATTCGACCGCCTGCAATCCGGTTGGTTTGCGACCGCCGTTGATGTGCACTTCCCAGAATTCCTCGCCGTTCTTCTGGACTCGTTTCGGGTCGATGTTCACCACGATGCATTGGCGTCCAAATCGATCGGCCGCTTGGCGAATGAAGTCCGGATTGGTGACCGCCGAGGAGTTGATCGAAACCTTGTCACATCCGGCGGACAGCAACGCTCGCACATCATCGACGGTTCGAACGCCACCACCGACGGTCAGCGGCATGAAGACTTGCTCCGCCGTTCGCCGAACCACGTCCAGCAAGATCGCCCGTTCCTCGTGGCTGGCGGTGATGTCCAAAAAGACCAGCTCGTCCGCACCCTCCGCTTCGTAGCGACGAGCCACCTCGACCGGATCCCCCGCATCGCGAAGATTGACAAAGTTGGTGCCTTTGACGACTCGGCCGCCGTGAACATCGAGGCAGGGAATGACGCGAGCGGAAAGCATGGTGAGTTCCAAATGAATCGGCTGATGAGCGAGGCAACGCTATCAACGTACCCAATCAGATTTCAAAACGGCAAGCATGCATGTCGGCCGTTGGTGCCCGGAAGCGAGCGAAAACGATTGGCGGGAACTATTCCGCTTGAACTTTGAACCGCAGATCATTGATCTTGGCCTGCGGGTGTTCCTTGGCCAGCTTTTTCAAAATCCGTCGTTTCTGAAACGTCAGCTCCTGCATCACGACGCTGTCAACGGCGTAGATCATCAACACGCCTCGCTGCAGTTTGCCGACTCGGAACGAATTCGCGATTTGTGAATCGACGGCGGATTGGATGGTGCTGGTGAGTGCCGATTCGGCACCCACGGAAGCGTACCCGCGGCGGCTCATCAATTGAGAGATCAGACTGCCAATCGCCCTCGGGCCGCTGGATTTCTCCTCGACCAATTTCGGAGGCGGCTGGTTGGGGCGACGCGGTCCCATGACGATCAGCGATCGCGAGCCATGGGCATGATCACGTAGGCGTACCCGTCATCGGTTTGCAACAGAGCCGGTGATTTCGCGGATTCAATTTCCATCACCACGGTCGACTCGTTGTCCATCACTTTGCAGAAGTCCGCCAGGTAACGATGGTCCATCGTCAGCGTGATTGACTCGCCGTCGTAAGCGATCGGAAGCTCAATTTGGGACTCTCCCAGATCCGCTGTTTTGGCTTCCAGCTTCAGCGTGCCATCGGCGAAAGTGAAGTCCACCCCGCGGCTGTCCAAGTCGGTCACAATCGCGGCTTGGCGAAGGGCGGCGAACAGAGGTCCGACCGTCACGTCGATCTGAACCGCGTTCTCTCGTTGGGGCAAAACCTGACGCCAGTTTGGATAGCGACCCTCGACCAGACGGCTGCTGATGACGGCTCGTGGCGTGCGAATCAAAAGATCGTTTCCGCGGGAAGCCACCTCGACGTGATCGTCCTTTTCACTGAGAGCCCGCTCGATCAATCCGATGGCTCGCGTGGGCACAATCGTGGTCATCCCGCTGGTCGCGTGACCGCCGACGGACTCACCGGTGCCTTCCATTCGTGCCAGCCGTCGACCGTCCGTTCCGACCGCGATGACGGAGGATTCTTCCATCTCCAACAACACGCCGCCGAGTGCGTAACGGCTGCTTTCCGAGTCGGTCGCGAAGACGGTTCGGCGGAGCATTTCGCGGAAGGTGCGAGTGCTGATTTGGTGGTACTTCGACTCGTCGAATTCGTGGACGCTGGGGAACTCATCCGGGTTGTTTCCCGGCAGTCGAAACTTGCTCCGGCTGCCCGAAATTTTGATGCCCGCCTCATCGGTTTCGATCGTGATCGTTTCGTCGTTGCTCTCGCGCAGAATCGGTCCGGTTCGCAGGACGGGCAGCAGGGCGGTGCCCTCGGTTTCGACCTCGATCCCTTCGGTCACGTCCAACCGAATTCCCACCTCTTGGTCCGTCGCCATCAGCGTGATCTTGTCACCCGCCGCGGTGACTTTGACGTTCTGCAAAATCTCCTTCGGCGACCGACTCGGAGCGATCGATGCAGCGAGGACGAAAGCGTTGGCGAGGATGTCTCGTTGGCAGGTGATCTTCATCGGTGCGACTGGAAAAAGAGACCGGGCTGGAACGCCGACGTCCGCCGGCCGAGCCCGGATGACTTGGCTTCAAACGAGTCGTTCAGGGCGGTCCAAGTTGTAACGCGATCGATGCGATCTGGCATCCCCCGCAACGTCCGCATCGAGGGCTTCCGCGAACACCCTGCAAAACCGGGTGATGACTAGGAAGGTCTTTCCCAGGATGTTTGCTATCAAAAAGAACTAATTTAACTACCGTCGTCGTCGTAATGCGTGGACGACGAGTGTCTCAAAGCATTGTTCGAAACGCGATTGGATCGGCAAATCACGTAGAAAACAGGCACGATAGCGATGTGGATAACCTGTCGTTTGGATGTCTCAAATCTGTCTGAAATCGGAGGTACTTCGAACACGGACCGACAGTGGCTTGTCCGAGGCTGTCAAAAGTCAGACATTTTGAGACAGACTTCAGACAGTGAAAAGACAGGTTATCCACAGGTGTTTTCGGGGTGAAAACGAGGGTTCATGAGCGCCAAAAAAGAATTTGAAAACGTTCCAAAAAAGTCCGTTTCCAGTCCGTCCAAAGACCCGTCGTTGATGGTTTTGTGGACGACGGTGGAATCGAACGAGCAAGCGGAGATGCTTGCACGAGGCTTGTTGGAGCAGCGATTGGCGGCGTGCGTGCAGATCGATTCACCGATCACCAGCCACTACGTTTGGAAGGGTCAAACGTGTTCGGAAACGGAGCTACGAGTGGTGGTCAAAACGCTGGCCTCGAAGGTCGACGAAGCGATGACGTGGCTGGCTGAGAACCATCCCTACGACGAGCCTCAGTTGGTCGTGTTGCCGGTCGAGAAAGCGTCGTCAGGCTACGCGAGATGGGTCGCCGAATCGACTTCGAAGTAGTGGATCGCTGGAAAGAATTCGAGGTCCAAATCGATCACCGACGGGCCTCGCTGGAGCCCCGTCTGAACCCGCTCGTGAAGAGCCGAAGCGGTGTTCAAACGGAGTTGTTTCACGCCGTCGCGAATGTCCCGAGACGGGTCACTCGCCAGGCAAAAAAATGCCGTGTCGCGGACTCACATCACTCGGCTTCGGCGATCTGAATTGCATCGACCGAGGTGAACTTTCCGACCTGCATGTTGGCTCCGCCGAGCATCACCAATTGGGTCGGTGAAGTCGGAATCATGCGGTGGAAGAAGCGGGCCGGATCCACCTGCGAAACGGTTTGCCAGGTCTGTCCATCGGCCGACAAACGATGCACGAAACCGTCCAGCGTCGTCACGTACAGACGACCTCCGGTGGCGAACGCGGAGGATCCAAAACCAGCCATCCCGGAGCCGGGCAGGGCGGGGCCGAGCGACCAGGTTTGCGAGGCCGGGTCGTAGACATCGACTCGCGTGGTGGGGCCACCCTCGGACCGCATGCCGCCAACCACGTACAGCTTTCCGTCGTGTGCCGCGACGCTGATCGCTCGACGTTGGAACGGCGGATTGGCGACCGGCTGCCAGCCCGATTGAGGCTCCAACAGATTCAGCGACCAAGCGGTTTTGTGCCAGGTGCTCTCGTCGCTTTCGCCGTCGAGTTTCCATCCGCCGAAGACGTAGACGGTGTCGTTCAAGACCGCTGCGTCGAGCGAAGATCGGCCCTCGGGAAGAGCGGGCAGATCGGTCCAAGATTTCGACGCCGCATCGAATCGTGCCACGCTGGTTTGCGATCGCAGATCGTGTTCTTCTCCCGCGTCGTTCACCGCCGTGAAGCCGCCGATGCGGATCAGCGAATCGTCGTGACCAACCATCGCCAAACCTTGCAATCGCGGTCCGGTGGCGAGCTGTTGCCACTGGGGTTTGTCGGCGGTGGTGTCGATGGCCCACAGACGATTGGATTGCTCTTCGGTGGAGTACGAGTGGGCGCTGCCGGTGTGCCCACCGTAGACATACAGCGTTCCACTGACGAAGGCTGCACCGAAGCTGGTCAGTTCTTCTGGCAATTCAGGCAGCACGGATTCAACGATCGTCACGCCGCTGTTGTCGATGACTTTCGGGGTGGTGTCCGCCTTGTCGGCTTTCGCCATCGATCGCTTGTTGATCCGGAACGATGCGGTGAGGTAATCCGCGGTGCTGGTGTAGGCTTTGCCATCCAGTTCACCTTGAACGCCTTCGGCTGTGACACCCGCCATGACGGAATTCAAACCCGGCTCGATCAAGTCCGCGGCAAAGGTGACTTGCCCATCGCTGTTGGTGGTTTCGGTACCGGCTTCGTGTCCGTCTTCGAGGAACAACCGCACCGAGGTTTCCGCGAGAGGTTTGCCGTCGTGTAGCACTTGGACTTGCAAGTCACCGTTGTCGGCGGTGGTGATCACCGACTGCAAGGAAGCATTTTCGCGAGCCTGGGTGGGCCACTGCTGTGGATCGGATTGCGGCAAGTGCTCGACGTGATACGTCAGCTTCATTCCGTGATACAAGCCGTAAGTGATCGAACCCGCGATTTCGTGATCGGTGGGAACGGCGGCTTGGCTTTGAATGCCAACCAGATCGCTGCCGTCGACGGGGCTCATCGCGATCGATTGGTCGCCGCTGAGCAACTGAATTTTTTGGACTGTTTCCGGCATCGGGTACGTTCGGTCATCGGTGGATTCGCCGAACCACATCACGGCCTTGCCGTCCGAATCAGTGGCGAGCCAAGGAAAGTGAGCCGAAGCCGGGGTGGCGGATGCCAGCATCAAAGCGAGTGCCAGCAGTTTGCGTTTGGAGGAACGTTTCATAGTGGTGATGGAATGGTTGAAGGGTGGGTCAAAGGAGGCGGGAAGCGTGTTCAACGCTTGCTCAATTCAAACACAAAGGGCTCGTTGGCCGACGGCGAAACGTTGGCTGAAAGTTGCCCGGTACTTTGGTAACGCACGGGAATCGTTTTCGACTTCAGAGGGTCTCGATCCCCTTCTTGCATGGCCTGCATCGCTTCGTTCATCTCCGGTTCAATCGGGGTGATGACGACGTGATGCTCGCCGGGGGAAGGACCGTTGGTGTCGTCAAAAACAAACCGTCCCTCCGTAATCATGGTAACGCTGTCGTGTTGGCCCAGTTCGCCTTGGACCGGTACGAAGCGGATCATCGCGGCGGCAATTGGTTTCTTTTGCAGGGTCACCTCGCCAGAGATTGGCACGTGAGTGAACTCCGCTTCGGAAGAACAACCAATCAACAGACAGCATGACACGACCATCGGCACCAATCCGGAACGCGGTGCAAGATGAAGAACACTGCGTTGCAGATGGTTAATCACGGCGCGTCCTCCACCACTTCGTGACCGTTGCGAGTCGCCAAAGCGTTGAGCAATTCACGGTCCAGGGATTCGGATGTGAAACGAACGCTGCCATCACCGAACAAGAAGTAAACGCCGCCTTCGTGCATGCTTTGGAACCCACCGTTGTTGGCGGCGTTGTGAACGTTCAGTTCCTTTTGGCTGGTTCCCAGCGAAACCTTGGGATAGCCCAGCACCCAGCGAGCCGTTCCCCACTTCACCGTTCCCGCAACGCTGGCGGGACTGGTCCAAAGGTAGTCCTTCATGTCGTAGGTCGTTTCGCCGTAGGCGATGGTGTTGCTGGTTCCGTCCGTGAGATCGCGGAAACCAGTGGCCGGGTTTTCGTATCCGTAGGCTGGCCAATTCAATCCAAACATGCCGTCGGCTTTTTGCATGTAAGCCGCCGTTCCTTCACAGGCGAGATAGCTCGACGGACCACCGGTTTCACCCAAATCCGTCGCGGGGACTTCGCGCGGCAGAACCATGGACGGGCAAAGGTAGGTGGCAATGGTCTGAGCCGCCACCTCTTGGTTGATGGGATCCGAATAGGACCGACCGAAATCAAATTGTTGGTAGGTGTTGGCTTCTTCCAGGAAAGGCAGGGCGGCGGTCAATGGGCCGAGGAAGTTGCTGAGCCTCGAACCTTCGGGGAACTTCTTGAAAGCACTGTGGTAATTGTGAAGTGCCAACCCGATTTGCTTCATGTTGTTGCTGCAGCTCATGCGGCGAGCAGCGGCACGGGCGGATTGAACCGCAGGAAGAAGCAATCCGACCAGGACACCAATGATGGCAATCACCACCAGTAGTTCGACCAGGGTGAATGCGGATCGTTGAGAGACGGAAGCACGGGCGCAGGGGCGCGCAGAAATGGGCATGGGTTTCTCCAGCCAAAGAGATCACGAAACGGGAAACGACCCCTCTCGGGGACGGATCGAGCGTGGCTGGCTAGAGAGCGAAATGCTCGTCGCTTGCTGCGTCGTCGATGCTGATATTGCGAATCAGTCGCATCAATTATGCTTCTTGTACCGTTTATTGCAACGGCGGAGGGGAGCAAATCTCAAGAGAAATCGTCGAATATCACCCCTCGTCAGTAGGTCAGGTCTCACCTGACGTGGGCTTCGATTCCGCATGGACGCTCCACGTTTCCACCGGAAACCGTTCGGTGGAACCGAACCTACGGAATGTTGCAAGTTATTTCCAAGAAACGACTTATGCTTCTGCTTGGCAGGTGTTTTCCAGGCGGCCGATGCCGTCGATTTCCACCACGCAGCGGTCTCCCGGAGCCAGGTAGCGGGGCGGGGTTCGGGCGTCGCCGACTCCCGATGGGGTACCGGTGAAAATCAGGTCGCCGGGACGCAGGGTCATGAATTTCGTCAAATGGGCGATCAACGCTGGGATGTCAAAGATCAACTGCTCGGTGTTGCTGTCTTGCAAAGTTTCGCCATTGATCAGCATCCGGATCGGAAGGTTGCCGGGATCGGCGATCTCGTCGGCGGTGACAACTGCCGGCCCGAGAGGCGCGAAAGTGTCAAAGGACTTGCCCACCAACCACTGACCGCCGGGGCGACCTTTTTGCCAGTCTCGCGAAGAGACATCGTGACCGACCGCGTAGCCAAAGACGCACTGCATGGCGTCCTCGGCCGCGACGTGCCGGCATTCTTTTCCGATGACCACAACCAGCTCAGCTTCGTAGTCGACACGGTCGCTGATGGATGGCAACACGATGTCTTGTCCGTGACCGACCAACGCAGAATTGAACTTGCTAAAGACGACGGGCAACGTCGGCTTTTCAGCGCCGGTTTCAATCGCGTGATCCAAGTAGTTCAAGCCGATGCAAAGAATCTTTTCCGGGGTCGCAACCGGGGGCAGCATGGTCGCGGGAGCATCCATCCATTGCGACGCATCCGGCGTGGGCAAGGCTTTCAGTTCGTCCGATGACAACGCGAACAGGTTGTTGCCTTGCAGCCACTCTTGCTCGGTCGCTTCGTCCAACAAGTCAGCGATGGGACAAACCTTTGGCCGAGGTGCCAACTGCGTTTCCGGTTCTTTGCGAATGGCCAAACGAGTGACACCCGATGATTCAACGTAGCGACAAAAAGCAACCATGGAGAAAGAAACCAGTGAGAGAATGTGCGTTGAGAAACGGACGTTTGATGTTCAATGAATGGCGATGTGCAGAGCATTCTGTTTGCTAGCAAATCGCGTTGTTTTGCTAGCAATACCATAGCGATGAAAACTTCCGACGGGGCATGGCTGCGAAGGCGAAAACGAATCTTTACACTGCGACGGTGCACCGGCATACTCCGATGCCCCGTCCTGTTTGGACCTGACTCGTCCTCTTCGATTCTCCTTTTTACGACCCGTCTATGAACACCTTGGCGATCAACCAATTGTCGACTCTGAGATGGGAATTCGAGCAAGATGCTCAAGCGTATTCCGATCGCGGGTTCGAAGGCATTGGCTTGTTTCGTCCCAAGCTAGACGATCTCGGACTGACGCGAGCCGCAGAGTTGCTCAGCGAAACGGACCTGCAAGTCACGTCACTGAGTTGGGTCGGTGGATTCACCGGCAGTGATGGTCGTGGATTTGACGACGCGGTTCGTGATGCGATGCAAGCCGTTCGTGACGCCGCGGAACTACGGGCGAACACATTGATTGTGTTGGCCGGTGGTCGGAACAACCACATTCGAAAGCACGCACGACGCACGTTGTGTGATGCGTTGTCACATTTGGCGATCATTGCGGAAGAGTTCGGTGTGAACTTGTCGCTTGAACCAATCCATGCGGGATGCGGCGTGGAGTGGTCCTTCGTGAACGACTTGGAATCGACGTTGGAAATCTTGGATTTGGTCGACAGTCCAAACTTGGGACTCGTGCTGGACACCTATCACGTCGGGATGGACGATCGCGTTCAAGACATGTTGCCTCACGTCGTGCCTTTGATGCATTTGATGCAGCTCGGCGATGGTCGACACAGCCCGCTCGGCGAAATGAATCGTTGCTTGCTCGGCGAAGGCTGCGTGCCGATCGAGTCGCTGGTTCACCGCGTGTTGGAACTTGGCTACGAAGGCCCGATCGAAGTGGAAGTCTTGGGCGAAGACGTGGAAGCACTGAGCTATGAATCCGTGCTGGATCACACCAAGTCCTATCTGGACCAAAACGTGGGCCCAGTGAAGTCGAGCTGAAGAAACGACTTCGTTTAGAATGACGTCCGGCGGAACCGGACGGAGATCTTGCTTGAGTTTGAACCGCAAACTCGCGAAATCACAGCAGGCGGCAGTGCTTCAGAATGTCGTCCGCACCGGCTTTGTAACCGACGTAAAACGGACCGAACTCGGCGTATTTCGCGCTCGCTTTATCAAACCGCATCTTGTAGACGATGTCTTTCAAGTATTGCGGGTTGCGACCCCAAAGCGTCACCATCCATTCCCAATCGTCCAAGCCGACTCCCACGGAGATCAACTGGCTGACGCGGCCGGCAAAGGCCATCCCACTTTGGGCATGTTCCGCCATCATCTGATTGCGTTCACTGAATGATTCCATGAACCAGTTGGCACCGGGAACACGGCTTTTGTTCATGGGATAGAAACACGCCGACGGCCAATCCGGGATCTCGGGCTGCAATCGATTGCGGTTCATCATTGGCAGTCGACGTTCGTACGCGGCGACTTTGGCGGCCAACTCGGGTGAGTCGGGAGTGTTCCCTTCCTTGATCAAGCGTTCGCGATATTCTTCGATCGAGGGAACGTATTCGCTGATTTCGCTGACGGAAACAAACGACCAAGCGGGCTCGACCAAGCGGCCGATCCCCGGTGTCATGATCGCTTGATGGATCCCGTCGACCTTGGCCGGATCGGGGTCCATGACCATGATCCCAAAGTCGCACTCGTGGCCGCTGATCCAATACGACGCCAACCGTTCCGGAACGTCATCGCCGCTGGGATGCAACGCGGCCAAGAACTGATCGCGGTGATGAGGTGCGATGGCTCCCTCAAACATTTCACGGCGGAATCGATAGAAGTAGTGCCCGCAGTGCCAACCTTGCTCTGGAATCACGCTGGGCTCGGGCAAGTTGGCGTGTCCGGGACGACCACCGCCGGGACGTCCGACACTGGCGGGTGGACCACCGGCGGAAGCAGCGGGTGGGCGAGACGAGGAGGGGTCGGAACTCATGTTGTCAATCAAGGCGTGGGGAACGGACACGATTCGGTTTTTCTAACCGATTGGGACCAATCGGGAACACACTCCAGTGTAGATCTCGATTGGCGTATTTACAGCGTTTTATCGCAGAGTACCGGTTTAACGCAGGGTCCATTGCAACGAACGATCGCGGTATCCGTGTTGTCGGGACCAATGTCGTTTTCCCTCCGCACCGAAATACCCGTACGAATAGGGCGTTTTCCATTGGGGATAGACGGTCGCGTTGGGGATGGAGGGCCGAGCCTGCGGGTTTTTGACCCAGTGTTCCCCGACACCCAATCGGCCCGGTCCTTTCGCCGACGGATCGTTCTCTACTCCGGGCGGATGAGTCAGCGGGCGAACCGCTTGAGCCGCTTTTTGCCCCGCGTGATGCAGATGCGAATGGATTGGACGATGCGGCTGACCGGTTGGATTTTGCTGGTAGGTGGTGCCATTGGCGGACGGATCGGACACCGGATGCGAAGAGATGGTCTCGTGCATGGTTGTTTCCGGAACGAATGAACCGGAGCGGGCACGAGGACGGGGCGCCTGCTGGGGAGCTTGGATCACAACATGCGGCACTTGTGCGGCCCCAAACCAAGGGTTCGTTCCCGACCAATAGTCCGACAAACCGACCATCGTGTCGGAATGGTGCGACATGGAATCGTTCGCGGACAGTCGCACCGGATCGGGCAGGGGAGCCATCGTGGGCTCCTGGGCAGACGCCACGCAAAAGCAGGCTGTGGCCGCGGCAACCCAGACCCAAAATTGAACGCATCGACGGACGACGGTGCGACTTGGATGGTTCAAGCAGCTAGCCGTCTTCAACGGCCGCCCCGAATTCGTATCGCCCAATTGCATCGGTTTCCCCAGTTTGCGGTGTTGATCCTGACGCGATGATCGCGAATCTGGCGTCCCAGAATCGATGTCACCACTTGTGCGTCCAGTACACAGGTGTGCGTCCAACCCAAGAGTGTTGGGTCCGGAAAGGGGAATCGAAGACTCGAACTCTCCGACGCCAATTTCCCAATGTTTCGCTATCAAACGCGTCGCGTTCATCACAAGGCACGAATCACCCTGGCGGGCAATTCCGGCGGCTTGGTACAAGCGACCCTTCGTAGCCGCGTGCACCCGAAGCGTGTCGCCCGGCCGAAATTTGTTCACTCGCTCGCTTGTTGTGCTTCCATGAAGAGTTTTCGCCGGGTTCTGCGAATATCGCTGCGACGCAAGATGTCCTTGGTGGGCATCCTGTTGTCGTCGTTGGTGATTGCGGCATTGTGGGGCGCGAACATCGGAACGCTTTATCCGATGGTGGAAGTGGTCTTCAAAGGCGATGACTTGCCGTCATACGTCAAAGAACGATTGGCCAGTTCCAAGGAAGAAGCCAACGAGCAGACCGTCAAAATCACGCACCTTCAACAGCAGTTGGCTTCGTTGGAACAACAAGCCACTTCGCCAGACGTGTCTGCGGACGATCCCGCGTTCCAGCAGAAGCTCAGCTCGCTTCAATTCGAGTTGTCGTCGGCTGAACTGGCACGCACCGCATCCGAAAAAACAGCTGAGTGGCTGACTTGGGCAGAACCTTGGGTCAACCGCATGGCACCTCGCGGTGCGTTTCCCACGTTGGTTTTCATTGTGGCCATGTTGGTGGGTGGGACCGCAATCAAGCTGGTCGCCCTGACGATCAACCTGATGTTGGTTCAGTACGTCGCCGAAGGCACGGTGATGGAACTGCGCGAAAAGTACTTTCGAAAATCATTGCACCTGGATCTCGATCACTTTGGTCAAAACGGTTCCGCGAATTTGACCAGTCGATTGACCAACGATGTGGCTCACATTGCGGTCGGTATCAGCACGTTGTTAGGACGCCTGATTCGCGAACCGCTGAAGATGGCGGTTTGTTTGGTTGGTGCCGCGACGGTGTGCTGGCGTTTGCTGTTGTTGGTATTGATCGTTTCACCGGTCATGGCGTTGGTGATGCAGCACCTCAGCCGTGCCATTCGGCGAGCCAGCCGACGCGCGATGGAAGAGATGAGCAGCTTGTACGGCATGCTGAACGATGCGTTCGGTGGCATTCACGTTGTGAAATCGTTCAATACTCAAGCCTACGAACGGGCACGTTTTCGAACCCGCGTTCAAGCCTACTTTCGTCGTTCGATGAAGGTTGCTCTGTACAACACTTTGGCTCGCAGCAGCAGTGAATTGCTGGGTTTGACCATGGTGGGTCTGGCCATCTTGGCCGGTGGATACTTGGTGATCAATCAGCAAACTCACTTGCTTGGCATCCGCATGAGTCCTCGTCCATTGGATGTCGGACAGGTGCTGTTGTTCTTTGGATTGTTGATCGGTGCTTCGGACCCAGCGCGGAAACTATCGGATGTTTGGACATCGCTTCAGCGTGGAATCGCCGCGTCGCATCGGGTGTACGAGATCATCGACGAACCCATTCGCGTCACGGATCCACCCAATCCCGTTCACTTGGACCGACCGCACAAGGCAATTCAGTTCAAAGGCGTTCATTTTCAATATCCGTCGGGACCAATGGTCTTGCGAGGAATTGATTTGACCATTGAGCACGGTGAAACCATCGCGCTCATTGGTCCCAATGGTTGTGGCAAAAGCACGCTGATCAATCTGCTCTGTCGTTTTGATGATCCGCATCAAGGCGAAGTTTGTTTCGATGATGTGCCAATCAATCGATTGCCGACCCGGGATCTACGCCGACGCATCGCATTGGTCAACCAACGGACGGTGTTGTTCGATGACACCATTGAGAACAACATCCGCTACGGAAGTCCCAGTGCGGACGCTCACGACGTGGTGCGAGCCGCGAAAATGGCGTTTGCTGATGACTTCATCCGACGCAAGACTCCCGATGGTTATCAAACGTTGCTTGGCTCGGGCGGCGTTCGATTGTCCGGTGGTCAAATGCAGCGTATCGCACTCGCTCGTGCTTTCCTGCGAGACCCTGACATCTTGATCTTGGACGAAGCGACCAGTCAGATCGACATTGAGAGCGAGCAATTGATCCACCAAGCGTTGGAAACGTTCCTCGAAGGTCGCACGGGAATCATGATTACCCACCGAGCCAGCACCTTGGCGATGACGGATCGGGTGGCCGTGTTGGATCTCGGCCAAGTCGCGGATGTCGGCACGCACCGACAATTGTTGGCCAGCAATTCGTTCTATCGAAGCCTTTGCCACAGCGACATGGCCGACGCGGCCTGACCACTCAGCGGTGGGTCAGGCTCCACCTGACGCCGACTCTTGGAATCGAACGCTCGCCCGGTTGCATGCAGCCGATGCAACGGATGAACTAGAGGAATCAGGATTCTGTCCCCCCTCGTGTTCTGTCCCCCTCGTGTTTTGGATTGTCCAAGATGTTTGCACACGCGCGTCGCTGGTTCTTGTCGGGAAGTTGCATGGTTTTTGCTTTGTCGGGGATGCCAAGTCATTCCCAAGCCGATGAGGGCATGTACCTCTTCAACGACGTTCCACGCGAATTGTTGCGTGAGAAATATGATTTCGAACCGTCCGAGGAATGGTTGCAGCATCTGCAGCTATCGTCGGTTCGATTCAATTCGGGCGGGTCGGGATCGTTCGTGTCTTCCAATGGTTTGGTCCTGACCAATCACCATGTGGCCAGCGAGACCTTGGCGAAACTCAGCACCGAAGATCGCAATCTGATCGAAGACGGTTTCTTGGCGAAGGACTTTGAGGAAGAGCTCAAAGCCCCGGACTTGGAGCTGAATCAATTGATCAGCATCGAAGACGTCACCGACCGGATCAACAAACAGATCACCGCGGGTGACGACGCGGAAGAAGCGGCCAAGCAACGCCGCGCCGCGATCGCAACGATTGAAAAGGAGTCGCTCGACCAAACTGGTCTTCGAAGCGATGTGGTCACCTTGTTTGGTGGAGCGAAGTACCACCTCTATCGCTACAAGAAATACACCGATGTGCGTTTGGTTTGGGCACCGGAAACTGCGGCGGCATTCTTTGGTGGCGACGCGGATAACTTCGAGTACCCGCGATACAACTTGGACGCCACGTTGATGCGAGTCTACGAAGATGGCAAACCCGCGAAGTTAGAACATTTTTTAAAGTGGAACTCCGAACCCGCCAAAGAAGGAGACTTGGTGTTCGTCAGCGGACACCCCGGACGTACCCAGCGGATCTTCACCGTCGAAGCGCTGGAATACTTGCGAGACAAACGACTGCCATCTGTTTTGGATCTGCTGCGACGGAAAGAAATTCTGTTGCAGCAATATGGGTTGGAAGGCAAAGAGGCCGCCCGCCGGGGTCGCGACGAATTGTTTGGGATTCAGAACGCTCGCAAGGCCTACACGGGGATGCTTGCCGGACTGCAAGACCCACAAACGTTCGTCGCCAAACGCGGACGCCAAGATCGGTTGCTGGCGGAACTGAAAAAATCGGATGAGAACGCGTCTCTGGCGGATGCGTGGGCCGAAGTTGCGGCAATTCAAACCGAGAAAGCCGAGTTGCTCGATCAGTCGGTTTCGCTGCGAAGCGAATTGTTTCAAATCGCTTTGCGAATTGTCTTGCTCGCGGAAGAAGACCGCAAACCCAACGCCGAGCGATTGCCCGCCTACACCGAATCCGGTCGTGAATCTTTGTTGGCACAGTTGTTGTCACCCGCACCGATCTACGACGATTTGGAGATGGTGAAGTTGGCGGATGAAGTCGCTTTGTTGTTGGAAAACCGTGGCCCCGAGGACACGATCGTTCAAGAAGTTCTGGCGGGTCGATCGCCCAAGCAAGTGGCGAGTGACTTGGTGACGAAAACGAAAGTCAAAGATGTCGAGTTCCGACAATCGCTCGTCGATGGTGGTCTCGACGCCGTGTTGGCATCAGACGATCCGATGTTGCGTCTGGCTCGCGTGATCGCACCGGAGTATCGCCGAATCGATGAGATCAGCGAACAACTGAGCGAGCGCGAAAAGCAGGCCTATGCCGATATCACCCAAGCGACAACGATGATCGAAGGCACGGGGGGCTATCCCGATGCGACATTCACGTTGCGTTTGGCATTCGGTGTCATTTCGGGCTACGAAGAGCGAGGTGAACGCGTCGATCCCACCACCAATTTCGCCGGTGCCTTCACACATTCCAAAGAACACGAGGGCCAAGAAGACTTCGACTTGCCTGAGTCTTGGATGAACGCCAAAGAGAACATTGCTTTGGACACGCAACTCAACTTTGTCTGCACCGCTGACATCATCGGTGGCAACAGCGGGTCACCGGTGGTCGATCGCGACGGGACATTGGTGGGTTTGATCTTTGATGGCAACATTCAAAGTCTTACCAGCGACTACCTTTACACTGACGTGCAAAGCCGAGCGGTGAGCGTGTCCGGTGTCGCGATTCCGGAAGCACTGCGGTCGATCTACCGAGCAGAAGGCTTGGCTGATCAACTCGGTAACTGAGACCGCGGTAAACGCATCGCACCCAATAAAAAAGCAACGAGTCCGACCAAGTCAGACTCGTTGCTTTTCTTGATGATCGAATTCGTTGTGGTGACGAAAACGAATCAGTCTGTCTTTTCTTCGATCAAGTCGCCTGTTTGCTCAGCGACTTCGCCGGCGGCTTCTTGGATCTCTTCGTTCTGGTCTTGAAGTTCTTCCATTTCATCTTCTGACAGGGCTCCATCGACCTGAGCTTCATTCAGCTCTTCGCGGCCTTCTTGGACCTCTTCGTTGTAGTTGTCGACGGCCATGTCGTATTGGGCTTCATCGCAACCAATGGTGGTCAAGCAAGCAGCCAAAGCAGCGGACAGGGTGAGTGATTTCCAAAGCATGATGGACCTTTCAAATGGGAGTTCGGTGTTCGATACGTCCACCCACCGTCGCATTTCGCGTGCCAATCGTACGGATCTCAAAACACAGGCAATCACGTATGAAAAAGAAAAAAGCCCGCGCGTCTGAGACGCTGCGGGCTTTTTTTGGGGAGAGACTGCTTGTTCTTGAACAACTACCTGATGATGACCAATACCTCGGTGATGAAATCGTTGCCGGTACTGGCGGCTTCTGGTGAGCCCAAAGCGAAGTTGATGCGATTGGAAAACGACTCCGCCTTCACAGGCATGAAATCGCGATTGCTCAGTGCGACGCCCAATTGCTGCAGCGACTCTTTGTCATCCGCGTTCAATTCGTAGGCGACCGCGTCGGCACCCACTGTTTCGTTCTCTTGTTTCCAAGCGATTCCGGAAACCGCGTTGCCCATGGCCATCGACATTCCGACCGAATCAACTGATTCATCGTCCGACAACAGTTCCAAGAACAAACGATCCAATTGTTTGGCGGGACCGCGAAGCAACAGAATTTGATACCGCGTGTCGTCATCCAACGTGACCGATTCACGCGTGGCTTCGATCAATCGTTCGCTGACCAATTGCTTGCTGGACGCTTCCAGACCAGCGGAGGTCATCGCTTTGCGAATTGGATCGCCGGCCGATGCAAACTGGTTTCGCAAACCAGGGTTGCGTGCTTCGGGCGTCAATCGAACGTCATAGACTAAAACCGCACCGGACAGCGTTTGCAGGTCCTTGCTACTTTGGCTGGCGACCATCGATGAAACGTCGGCCGCTGGTACTTCTCGTGCTGTCGTCGGTGTTGGCATGTCATCCGACTGGAGCGACGGTGAGACTGACTCGCCGCCAAGATCTGCCGAAGCGATCATTGCTTCGGGGGCCGTGGTGGGAAGGTCGTCCGAGGCAATCATTTCGCTCGCGGGTTCATCGGCCATAGTTGGCTCGGGAACCACCTGCGGCTGAATCCCGGTTGGTGGATTGCTCGGGTCGGAATCGTTTTGTGCGATGGTTGTCGACGGATCCAAAACAGGATTGTCCGGCGTTGGGCCGGGCACCTGGGTTCGCAGTGAAGCGACGAGCAAACCGGCGGCGGCCAATCCCGCGACGGCAGCGATCCAAGCACGCTTTCCGTAACGGTTAGATTGGGCAACGGCGGCTTCGACGGGAATCGATACTTTCATCTGGCGCAGTGGATGTACTGCGGACAAATCTTCATCGATCGCACGCTGTTGAGCGGCGGCCACGACGCGAGACGCGAAATCGGAAGGGAGGGCTCGGGAGGCGGTTGTGTTTTCATGCAGAGATCGCAACATTTTGCGATCGAGTTCTGCATCGCGAATTCGCTGGGCAAAGTCTGCGTCCATGCGCAACTGCTCGGCGAGCCATTGCGATTGATCTTCCGTCAAACGACCATCCAAATGGTCGCTGATCAGTTGATCGATCTGTTCGGGTGTGGGAGACATCATGCTGTTCTGTTGCAGCGGGAGCGAGGTTTGAAACGTTTCGAACCAACGCAACGCGTCCATGCGTAGAGTTACCTTCTGAGGCAGCTGACCGCCAGTGCGGTCGGACGACCAAACGGTCGAGTGGGCTGTCAAGGTGTCAGATGACCGGTGGGCGGGGAAAGTTCCCAAATTAACCCGAAATCGATCCGTCTGGGGGATTCACCATCGACCGCGACACCATCTTAGGGGCTAATCGAAAGGCTTATCAGCGGATGACGGCCTCCGGGTCGCCCCTGTGCCAGATCGTTTCCGACCAGGAATTGGTCAATCCGCTGAAAACGGTGGACGGGGCCGGGTGGTTGGGTGACGACATCACGGGGGCCAAAGTGCTGTGTTTAGCCGCGGGCGGTGGACGTCAGAGCAGTCTTTACGCGGCGGCGGGGGCTCACGTCACGGTGGTCGATTTGTCTCCGGCAATGCTGGAACAAGACCGTGTGGCGGCTCGCAAGCGCGGCCACCAAGTCGAGCTGATCGAAGGATCGATGGACGATCTTTCGATGCTTCCGGTGGCTCATTTCGACATCGTGATTCACCCCGTCAGCACCTGCTATTTGCCTTCCATCACCGCCGTCTACGCTCAGGTCGCCCGCGTGATTCGTGGAGGCGGCCTGTATATCAGCCAGCACAAATCGCCGACCAGCTTGCAATCGTCGACCCAGCCTCGAACTTCGGTCAATGGATCGCCACGCTATACCATCGAGCACGCTTACTACCGCAATGATCCGTCCGCCAATCCGGCCGGGAACGTTCCGATTTCACCCTCAGACAACAATCCCGTCGCGGCTCGACTCAGAGAGCCCGGGGCGGTGGAGTTCTTGCATCGATGGGAAGAAATGATCGGGGGTCTGTGTCGCTGCGGGTTTGTGATCGAGGATCTGTCGGAACCGCTGCATGCCAAACGCGACGCGGAACCCGGCAGTTTTGCCGACCGTGCCCGTTACATCGCTCCGTATGTCCGCATCAAGGCTCGTCGATCTAAAAACGGGGGTCTCGGGCGTGCGGGACTTCGAAGTGAGGGGGCGGGCGTTGAGTTTTTGGGTGGCGAGTTTTTGGGTGAGGATCCTTCGTCCGAGTCACCCACGCCGAAGCTCTGGATTCCCGAAAACTGACCTAGCTGAGCGAACGTCGCAGTTGTTAGTTCCGATGTTTCCGCGACGCGTGTTTCGATGGCTGATCGATTGGCCGGAACTCAGGGACTCGTGAGACGCGGCTTTCCCACCGGAAACATCGAGTTTCACACGTTGATGCAACGTCATTCCGATCATCGAACGTTCTTCGTGACGCCAACAATTCTGCCACTGATGCTGCTGTGCATGGTTTGGATCGCGGGCTCGGGTTGCGTCCGGCGTCGCATGACCGTCCGGACCAGTCCTCCTGGAGCCACGGTTTCGATCGACAACCAATTGATCGGAACCTCTCCCGCGGCGACTGATTTCATCTACTATGGCACACGCGAGGTCCGCATCGAACGTGAGGGCTACCGCACCGAAGTTGTGCTCAAGAAAATGAAGCCACCGTGGTATCAATTGCCCGTGTTAGACTTCGTCAGCGAAACACTTTGGCCCGGCGAGATTCGTGATGAGCGGATCATCGATATCGAATTGGTGCCCCAAGTGATCGAACCTTCCGAGGATGTTCTGAACCGTGCCGAAGCCCTCCGCAATCAATCGCGTGGCGGCATGGTTCCATCGGGTTGATCCAACCGATCCGTCGGGATTGCCGAAGCAAGCCGATGGCTCGCAAAGCAGTGGGGCTCAGCAAGGTTGCTGGAGTTGGCTGCGTTGCTGGAGTCGGCTGCGTGACGAATGGCCCGTTTGGTTCGGACCTTTGTGCCTGACGTGGTTGCTGTTTGGCACATTGATTGGTCGCGAACGACTCGCCTTTCGTGACGTCAGTCATTTCTACACACCGCTGTATCAATACGTGGGGGAACGATGCGCGGAGCGTCCGCTGTCGTTCTTCTTCCACGCGATGTGGAATCCGCATGATCAAACGGGAATGCCCCTGGCGGGCGAAACCACGACGGCGGTTTTCTACCCGACTCGCCATGCCGTTTATCTCGCGTTCTCACGCGACGATTCGACTTTGGCATTGGCGATTTATGTTTGGCTGCATTTGGTCTTGGCCTCGGTTGCAGCGTATTGGTCCGCTCGAAAGTTTGGTTGCCAGCCCGCTTCGTCGGCGATAGCTGGCTTGGCCTATCCGTTGTCGGGTGCGGTGTTGTTTCTGACGACCAACCCTCCGTTCCTGGTCGGTGCCGCATGGTTGCCGCTCGCGATGACGTCGCTAATCCATCGTGAAAGTGGAAGTTGGAAACTCGCCGCGATTTCGCTGAGCATGATGGTTTTGGGAGGCGATCCACAGACGGCGCTGCATGTGGTCATGATGGCCGGGCTTTGGATTGCGACACAAATTGTGCTCTCAAATTGGCAACGACATCGCGAGAGACGTCCGTTGTCCAAGTCGGTCCAGTGGTTTGGACGTGTCGTGGCGGCCAGCTTGTTTGCGGTGATGTTATCCGCACCTCAAATCGCATCGTCCGTCGCATGGGCATCACAAAGTGGTCGCGTCGCGGAGACCCGATCGGCTTCGCAAACCTTTGCGTTCTCGGTGGGGCCATGGCGTTGGGCGGAACTTGCCTTCCCGAATGGTTTCGGATCGCCGTGGCCCATCCATCACCGTTGGGATCGCCCCGCGTTTCTTGGTGAGTTTCGTTGCTTCGATGCGTTGTGGACGCCATCGTTGTACGTCGGGACCGCGGTGTTCGTCTTGGTTGCTCACGCGGTTATTGGTGGCCTAGTGAAACGTTCCACGAACACGGTTTCGTTTTGCGTGATGGGTGTCTTCGCCGCATTTGCAGCAATGGGATGGTACGGTCCGTGGCATGCGCCCTATCAATGGTTGGTCGATGTGGTGCCGGGGTACGATGCGTTTCGATATCCTTCCAAGTGGTTGCCAGTTGTCGCCTACGTCGTTTCTATGTTGGCCACTTTGGGAGCGAAACAGTGGCATGAGACAAAGCAAAGTCAGCATCCCGTTTCGCGTACGTCGCCAGATTCGCAACCGAGGATCGGTCATCTGTTTCGCGAACTTTTTGGCCAGAAAGCGATCTGGGTCGCTGGGCCGCTGATCGTTGGTTTGAGTGGCTGTGTTTGGCTCACGTTGGCATCCATCGAAACGACACCGATTGATTCTGTCTGGGGACCCTTCCAAATGGAGCGTGCTTGGACCGCGTGGCTGTTGGCAGCAATCCATGCTTGGATGGTTTTTGTCATGGCGATGGCGATTCGGTACGCGGGCCAACTCGGGGTGTCGCCGAGGAAACTCGGTTGTCTTTGGATGTTGCTGGTCGCGACGGATTTGGTTTGGGCACAACGCAGTCTAGTACCGACGATCAACTTGCAGGCCGAGCAAACCGCGTGGGCCGCTGCGTCGATAATCATCGATCCGATCTCGGGAACTCGCCGTTGGATGCGGATGGGCGATTCCTCGGAGTTTCCAAAAAGCTGGTCCGAGTCATCGGACGCCGAGCGACTATTGGCCCTGGAAGTTCATGATCGATGTCGTTGGCAAGGACGTTGGCACTTGATGGAGCACCAATCGGTCTTCAACAGTTTGGTGTCGATCCGTCCGGTCGCGATGGATCGGTTCTGGGGCGTCGCATTGACTGAAAATGAGGAACTCAATTGGCGGAACCTTTCCGCTTGGTTGGGCGTCGGCGGTTCCCGATCCAATGGCGGCGATACTGAGACTTGGGCCATCAAGTCAACGCGACAGCATTCCTTTGACGAGGTCGAAACGGAGCATCGTTTCCCATGGTCGGAACGCATCGACCTCGCATCGCGGTTGGGTGAAAACGCGAATCGTATTGCGCTGGAAGAAGACGCGATTCAAGGAGGTGCACCGGGCCTGATCTTTGTCTCGCGTCGCATTTATCAAGACGGAGGATGGCGCGCGGAGGGGCTTCGGATGGACGGCGCAATACAGGACCGTTCTGAACCGGTCACGATGCGGGTGTATCGGGCGGATGGAGTTGGGCAGGGCGTTTGGTGCCCGCCGGGTGATTGGACCATTCGTTGGATCTACGATCCGTTTTGGCATCGTCCCGCCTGTGGGCTGGCGGTGGTGACGTGGGCGTTGATCGTCGCATCGCTGTTCAGGCGAAAGCGTTTTGCAGAAACGAAAAGTGAACGGGCAACGATCTGCTGAGGCTCGGGAGGACACAAGGACCCGAACCCCAGCAGACCGTCAAGTTTCTTCGAAGAACAATTCGTCGGCGGGATTCCAGCGGATGCGTTGCATCGCCTCAATCGACAATCGGCCTTGGTTGCGTTGCGGGTCACACGCGGGAGCCACCACCTCGTTGGGCGTTTCCAACAGATCGACCCGTTCACCATCCGAGCTTTGCAGCACAGGGCAAGCGTAACCTTCGATGGGACGACGAATGACATCGGCCCATTTTCCATTGGCCAACTCAACGCGACTTCCCAATGGGAACAACGACTTCGTTCGAAGGAATGCGTGAATGACTTTGGGATCAAAGATTCCGTAGCGAGCTTGGTGCAGGATGAACCCCAGGGCGTCATGCGGCACCAACGCTTTTCGGAAGCTGGTCCCGATGGTCAAACGCAGGTAGGTATCGCAAACATTCAGGATGCGAGCGTATTGATGGATCCGGTTGCCTTCCAATCCAAACGGATAACCGGTGCCATTGAATTGCTCGTGAACCTGTTCAATGGCCAGCAGCACCGAGTGCGGTATGTCGGAAACTTCACGCAAACTGTTCGCCGAGACGACGGGGTGTTTGCGATATTCCCATGTTTCTTCTTGTGATAGCGGAGGACGCCCCGGAACGCTGAGTGCCGCGTCCATGGTGTAGAGACCGATGTCATGCAGCAAACCAGCCATGCCGATTTCAAGCACCGACGGGCCGTCCAAGCCAAGTTCCGTGCCGATGGCCATTCCCAGCACGCCCAATTTGACGCTGCGATCGGTCAGCGACATTTCCGTATCCGCCGCAACCACATCGCCGACGGTTTGGTCATGGTCATCGACCATCGCGGAAGCAAACGCACCTGACAAATCAGACAACGCTTCCACGGTTTGCATCTTTTGTTCGGTCAACGCCAAACGAATTTCTTCGAACCGGGTCCGCGCCAATTGGACGTGCCCTTTGAGCACCTTGCGACGTGAGACGTCGATGGGCTCGTGATGACGATTGACCAGAGCATCCTTCAATGGCACGCCCTTGCGCCACTTCGTATGATCCTGACCATTGGTATGGTGGCGTTCTTTGGGACGCACCGGTTTTGGTTTTGGCTTGCCGCCACCACCTTTGTTTCCCGAGCGAAGGTTTTCGGCTTCGTCCGCTTTAATCGCCAGATCTTGGATGCCGCGTTCACGCAGACCCTCAATCACTTCTGGCGTGATTCGGGTGCCGGTTCCCAACAGCAATCGGCCGACCTCATCTTCAATCGGCGTGCGGCAGATCGCACCCACTTGAAGGTCGTCGACAGAAACAAGAACAGTGTTCTTGCCTGGATTCGCTTTCAGATTAGTAGTACTCATTGTGTGCCCAGTTCATTTCCTCTCCGGTGTGGAGTGAGATCGAGTGAGTCCATCCCAATGCTGCCCATGCACGGGGAACTCGTCCGACATATCAAATGTAGGTTTCAATTTGAGCTAGGGACCCGGAATGAAGAACTTTTTTTATGTGCTACACAGCATCTGAATCGTGCGATTTGGCCGTGATTGGGGGGGGAGTCGTTGGCCTGGCCACCGCGATGACGTGGCTTCGTCGGTTCCCTGGTCAACGAGTCGTTGTGCTGGAAACGGAGGATTCTGTCGCCGCGCACCAGAGCGGTCACAACTCCGGCGTGATTCATTCCGGGATCTACTATCAACCCGGCAGTGAGAAAGCGTTGCTGTGCCGAGAAGGCAAAGCCAAGCTGGAATCGTTTTGCACGGAGAACGCGATTCCCTGGGAAAAATGCGGGAAAGTCGTGGTCGCAACCGACGAATCCGAGGTCGAATCGCTCGAACGAATCATCTCACGAGCTGCCGCGAATGAGGTCCCTTTCCGCCGGATCACCACCGACGAGCTGCACAAAATCGAGCCGTCAGTGGCGGGAGTGGAAGCCATCGCGGTCCCCGGCACCGGCATCGTGGACTACCGCCAAGTTGCACTGGCCTACCGAAATCACATCCAACAGGCCGGTGGCATCGTGCGATTGAACTGCCCGGTGCGGACAGTGTTCACGGAGGATCGTGAAGTTCGTTTGGATTGTATTGATCACGCGAATCGAAGCGAACGAAGGGAGTGTCGGGCCAAATCGGTGATCGCATGTGCCGGGCTGCACAGCGATGAGCTCTTTCACCAAACGCGAAAACAGGTGGAACAGGGCATTGGGCTTGGAGGAGTGAATGGATCGGGTGACGTTCGGATCGTCCCCTTTCGCGGTGAGTACTACATGCTGCGACCAGAGAAACGTGGACTTTGCCGGCATCTGATTTACCCGGTTCCGGATCCGTCATTTCCGTTTTTGGGCGTCCATCTCACTCGCATGATTGATGGCAATGTCGAGTGCGGTCCCAATGCGGTGTTGGCACTGGCGAAAGAGGGTTACCGGTGGCGCGATATCGATGTTCGATATTTGCAACGAACATTGGGTTACCGTGGATTCCTTCGTTTGGCGCAGAAGCACTGGCGCAAGGGGCTCGGCGAAATGCACCGTTCGCTCCGAAAGTCAGCCTTCACGCATGCCCTGCAGCGCTTGATCCCCGAACTGCGATCGTCTGATCTCATTCCCGCTCGCGCCGGGGTCCGAGCCCAAGCCGTGCGAGACAACGGCGAGTTGGTGGATGATTTTTTGTTCGAGTCCACCCCGCACATGACTCACGTGTTGAACGCACCCAGCCCGGCTGCCACGGCGTCACTTGCGATCGCAGAACGTGTGGTTGAGAAACACTGCCACGATTCGGGCGTGTCCATTTGATCAGGACTCCGACAAAGACTCACTGAACTCGGTAGGTGGGCTCGGGGCGTCCGGGGCGGAAACTGTCGAGCTGAGTTGTTTCCGTGGTGGCACCCAGTCCGTTTGCGATCTTGTCGATTGTTTGCTGAACATCTTCCGCAAGCGATTCGGGAGCCAAACGCACTCGCGCGTTGATGATGGCCGTGGCGTGGGTGGTGTTCACTTCGGAAGCGATCGAAAGCACGGTTTCGGAATCACTATCGATCAAGTTGGCGACGCTGACCGTGTCACCATTTGACTCGTCATTGCAGAGCACCTTGAGGTGACCGGGTTCGGCACCCGCGGCGAGAAAGCGTTGCCGCAATTCTTCGATGATGTTGACGCTGAGCGAATCCAACGCGAATGGTTCTCTCGAAGTGAACTGAACCGTTGCATTCAGCCAACCCAGTTCCGCTTCGCCGTCGGCGTACACGTCGTAATCGACTTCCATCATCGATTCGCGATCCGACGCAATGCCTTGATAGGTTTCAAACAGTGCGTCCAGGTTTTCTCCGGTTTTGGCCGACAAGGGAATGATCTTTCGTCCGGGATACTGCCGATTCAGTTCGTCCGTCAGCAGTCGCAGGTCTTCCTGTGAAAGTTCATCCACGCGATTGATCAGGATTACTTCTGATTCTTCGAGCTGCTTGCGAAAGATGTATTCGGCCTTTTCGCTGAAGCCACCGCCGGTTCCGGTGAGAATCTTTTTCCCGTGGTTGGGCTTCAGCACGACGGCGTACGGACGATGCACAAACTTTTCGCCCAGTCGCTGCATCATCGGCGCCGCGATCGTGGCGATTAAATCGGTGCAACTTCCCACGGGCTCCGCCAAGATCACATCAGGACGCTGACGCGTTTCGAATTCTTCCATGGCATTGGTCAAACCATCGAAGTTGCAACAGAAACAGGAACCGGCCACTTCATTGACTTCCAAACCTTGGCTCTTGAGCAATTGCGTGTCGACCAAACCGGCGGCTTGATCGTTGGTCACCACGCAAACGTGCTTGCCTTCCGCTTGCAATCGTTTCGCGAGCCGGCTGATCAGAGTTGTTTTTCCGGCACCCAAAAAGCCGCCGATCATCACAAATTCAATGGGCTGCGTCATCGCGAATTCTCCGTGCAAAATGGTTGGTAGCAGTCGCGAATTAACGGAACCAGGTGCGACTTGGAATGAACATTCTGACAATCGTTAGAATGTCAGTCAATCAGATTCGCGGTGCCGACACGTGGTGGTGATGGTCGGTGTCTGGGTGAGTCAGTTGGCGTCGGGATTCATCGGGCCCATGTCCACTTTGCAACAACCCAGATTCAAGGAGCTTTGCTTGGATTTGCCGCGGCCGTTTAGCATCCCGTCTTTAAGCGAATAGTAGATGTACTTGCCTTCGCGTTGCGTCTGCACGAGATCAGCATGAAAGAGGACCCGCAGGTGGTGGGAAACCGTGCCGATTTCTTGCTCGACCAACAACGCCAGATCCGAAACGCTCAGCGGCCCGGTTTGCAGCGCGCGAACGATCTGCAGACGAAGTGGATCACCGAGGGCCTTGAAGTAATCGGCACACTGAGACGAGTCAGATGGATTGAGCGAATTCATGATTGTGAAGGAATTGGAAATTCCCGCGAAAATTCGTGCTGAACAGAGATTCTATGAGCCAGTCGGAAGAGGTTCATCCATGGTAAAGGAAGTTTGCCGGACTAGAGTGGACGCATGTCCCGCATGGTCGTTAACGAGACCGCCTTCGACGAAATGAATCGCGAATTGGTGGAGTCGACACCCGCACCCGAGTCATCCACCGGAGTGTTGCAGGGACTGTTTGCCTTGGCGATTCCCCTGTTGTTGATTCTAGCCGCCGCGCTGAATCCATTGGATCAGTCGGATGCGACGCCGGCCGGTTCTGCCGGCGCGGGGCTCACGTTAGAAGTTGCACTGAAACTGCTGTTGGCGGCGAACGTTGGCCTGGTGGCATTGGCGGGCTGGTTGTTGTGCCCGCCGGTTCGTCAACGATTGGCTCGGTTTCCTGGATCGGTCTTGGTGATGCTGGGTGTCGTCTTGTTGGGAACCAGTGTCGTTGCCTATACACCGGCGGCCAATGTGTCGCGGGCGGCTTCGCTGATCAACGGTTTCTACATTGTCTTCGCTGCGGTTGCGTTGCATTTTCTGACGCTGCAACAAACCATCCGGTGTGTCTTGATCGGATTGGTGATTCACTTGGTGGCCGCGTGGGCTTTGTACTGGATGGGTGGTGACACCGCGGTCTACGAAGAAGAGTTTTCGCAGACGCTGATCGTCGAGCGGATGGGCAGCACCGCTCACCCTAATTCTCTCGGTCGCATCGCAACCCTGGCGATCGTCACGTGTTTGTCCCTTTGGCGAATTCGAACACGGCCCATGCGACCATTTGATTTTGTCTCGCTGGGTTTTGTTTTCGTGATTGCCGCGGCAACCATTTTGGAGACCATGAGTCGCACCGCCGCGGTTGCCTGTGCCGCTTCCGCTTTGGCAATCATGAGCGACCGTCTGTCCAATCGGCGAGGCGTGGCGCTTTCGCTGTTGGCGGCCATGACCATCTGTTTGATTGTTCTGTCGATCGGGTTGTTGTCCGAGGGATCCGATGTGGGCAGCCGCGTCGTTGCGGTGGGGACCAAAACAGGGGATGTGGATGAATTGACTTCCGCGACCGGGCGGACTGAAATCTGGGCAGAGGCCATTCGATTGATTGCTCATCGCCCTTTGACCGGATGGGGTTTGAACAGTTCGCCGCTGTTGATGGAAGACTATTCACACCACACGCACAACTTGTTGTTGCATGCATTCTTCTCGGCAGGCTTGTTCGCGGGTCTGTGCATGGCCGTGTTGATTGGATGGACGATCTATCACGGATTCACCGTCGTCGACCCGTTGTTTCGCGGCATCGCGGCTTACATTTGTGTCTCAGGTTTGTTTGAAGACACCGCGTTTGAAACGTTCCCTTTCGCGTCCACGTTGCTGTGGATGTTGGTGCTGTTGGCTGCGGCAGATCAGAGAGCAACGGATCAGCGAGCGGCGGATCTCGCGACGGACGCGGACGCAAACGAAGACGAGGAGCTCGTCCAAACTCACGCGACGGGGATCATGCAACCGGGGACCACGCCACCAGGAATCACGCAATCAAATCCTTGATCACATGAGCTTCTTCGACTCCAGTGAGTCTTTGACTGAGGCCTCGGAATTTGAAAGTGAAACGTTCGTGATCGATGCCCAGCAAATTCAACACGGTCGCATTCAAGTCGCGAATGTGCACGGGGTTTTCGAGAATGTTGTAGGAGAACTCATCGGTCTTTCCGTAGTCGTAACCTGACTTGACGCCGCCGCCGGCCATCCAGGTTGTGAAGCAACGTCCGTGGTGGTCTCGTCCGGAACTCGGGTTGTCGATTTGGCCTTGGCTGTACACGGTGCGTCCAAATTCGCCGCCCCAAATGACCAGCGTGTCCTCCAACATGCCAAGCCGTTTCAAATCGGTCACCAACGCCGCGGAAGCCTGATCGACGTCCTTGCACTGTCGCGGCAATTGATTGCGAATGGCAATGTGTTGGTCCCATCCGCGATGAAACAATTGAATGAACCGAACACCACGCTCAGCCATTCTTCGCGCCAGCAAACAATTTGCCGCGAAGGAACCTGGCCGACGTGCCTCTTCGCCGTACAGCTCAAACGTGGATTCGGGCTCATCGGAAACATCCGTTAGGTCGGGCACCGAAGTTTGCATTCGGTAGGCCATCTCATAGGCCTCGATGCGAGCGAGTGTTTCTGGATCACCGGTTGCTTCGGAATGCATTTGATTCAATTGACCCAAGGTGTTCAGTAGTTCCCGTCTCGAGTCACGGGAGACACCCTTGGGGTTCTTCAGATACAACACCGGATTGGCTCCCGGACGGAGCATCACACCTTGATGACTGGAGGGCAGATAGCCGCTTCCCCACAACCTGGAAAACAGCGGTTGGCCAGGGTTCTTTCCACTGCCTTGGCTGAGCAACACCATGTACGCGGGAAAGTCCTCGTTCTCGGATCCCAATCCGTAGCTCAACCAAGCCCCCATCGATGCGTGGCCCATTTGTTGGGAACCCGTGTTGATGTAAGTTACCGCGGGGTCGTGGTTGATGGCCTCCGTCCACATCGATCGGACAATCGAGATGTCATCCGTGATGCCTTGCAAATGCGGCAGCAGATTGCCAATCCAGGTTCCATGCTCCCCGCATCGTTTTCCGCCCCAAAGTGGTTTGACCACAGGAAAACTATTTTGACGCGACGTCATGCCCGTCAATCGTTGTCCGCCACGAACGGAATCGGGCAAGTTCGTTCCGTGCAACTGTTCCAGTTCGTCTTTGTGATCGAACAAATCGATGTGGCTGGGACCGCCGGATTGGAACAGATAAATGACCCGCTTGGCTTTGGGGGCAAAGTGAGGCAGTCCTGGCATTCCTCCCGACGCAATCTTTGACGGATCGTTTTGAGGTGACGTTGGTGGTGACGCGGTTTGATTGGATGCGTCGGAGGCCAACAGTTTTCCGAGTGCCATAGCACCCAGTCCCGCCGCGGTGCTGCTGAACAGTGCACGTCGAGTCATCCATTGCGATTGACGCAAACCGACTTCGTGGAGCAAGGATCGATTCATGATGGATTGGGAAATGGTGGGGAGCGGGTGAACGTGATAGAGACGTGGATTCAGAATGCGGATTAGAGCCGCGTCAATGTTTCGCTGAGATTCAACATCAAGCTGGCGACTTGCATCCACGCTGCGTGTTCGACGGGATCCAATTGTTCGGATCGAGGCGACTCGCCGACTGAGATCGCTGCCGCCGCATCGTTGGGCGATTGGGAAAAACGTTCTCGCTGCGAAAGCAGGAACTGTTTCATGGCAGACTGTTCCGCAGGTTTTGCAGCTCGCCCCAGAACGATCTGGTACGCTCGCTCGACACGTTCCGAGTCCGTGTCGTCACCCGTCAACAAACGCTCGGCCAACGCTCGTGCGGCCTCGGCGAACTGAGGATCGTTCAATGTGACCAACGCCTGGATGGGAGTGTTGGTCGCGCCTCGCTGCATCACACACATCTCTCGGCTGGGTGCATCAAAGGCGGACATCGCCGGGTGCGGGCTGGTCCGTTTGACGATGGTGTAAAGACTACGTCGATAGAGTTTCTCGCCGTGGTCTTGAACGAAGACTTGTTTGGTTGCGGGCGTGCTGCCGAAGTGACTGACTTCTTTCCACAACGCGGGCGGTTGATAAGGTTGCACGCTGGGGCCACCAATTCGTGGAACCAACAATTGACTGACCGCCAATGCTTGATCGCGAATGAACTCGGCGGGCAAACGAAAGCGAGGTCCGCGGGCCAGCAGCCGATTTTGGGGATCCAGTTCCAATTGTTCCGCGGTGGCGCGCGATTGTTGTCGGTAGGTGGCGCTGCCGACAATTTGTCGGATCAGTTCCTTTTGATTCCAACCCGATTGAACGAACTGAGTCGCCAAGTGATCGAGCAATTCCGGGTGACTTGGATATTCGCCTTGCGAGCCAAAGTCCGCCGACGTCGCAACCAAACCCGTGCCAAAGAACAAGGCCCAAAGGCGATTGACCGCAACGCGAGACGTCAGCGGATGTTCCGGGGCAATCAACCACTTGGCCAGATCCAAACGGGTCGAACTTTCGGACGATAGTTCCGGCAGCACGCGTGGAACCTGCGGCGTCACGCGATCGGTCGGCGAATCATATTGCCCGCGATCGAGAACGAACGTCTCCCGTGGTTTCGTTGCGGTGTTCATGACCATGGTCGAATGAGCCGCCGTCAGGACGTTCACCCTCTCCTCCAAATTCGCAACTCGAACACGAAGAGGCCTTAGCTCGGGGCTGTGCTTACGAAACGCTTGCAGAACAGTCGCTCGCTTTGCATCGTCCCAGGTGGCCGGTTCCTCTTGGATGGCTGCAATCAAAGAGTCCGACCAACGACTATCGGTGTCGTTTCCGGTGAAAGGTTGCACTTGCCATTGAAACGGCATCGACTGATTCTGACCGAACACCAATAGGACACTCATGAATGGCGTTTGTTTCGGATCAATCGGTCGGTCAAACGTCAGCGTCAGATGTTGTTCTGTTTGGCCATCGGCTGGTTGCCACCAAAGCGAGTTGTCTTCGGTGAGAACGGAATCGGCGGGATGTCCTTCGGGTTGGCTGCTTGCCGTGACCTGGTCAAAAGCAACTTGGCTGTGATAGTCGACTTGTTCCGCCGGTTGCTGAGTGGCCGAAACCAGAATCGTGGTGACTTTGGGAACGGAGCCTGCAAACGGCGTCAAAGCCATTTGTGGCGGGGTCGGTTCCTTGGTGACATCGTCGGTCTTCTTTGGCGGTAGTTCACGCGGTTGAAAGACGATTCGCAGACCATGGATGGGTAATTGAGAGTCTTCGCCGGTTGCCAATCGAAGCGAATGGCTCATTCCGTTCAATCCACCACTGGGTTGCTCAATCGTTACTGTTCCGTCAGGCGAGAAATCAAAGTCGCCGCGCATGTTGGGTGACGAGACGTCTTGCAACTCAATAGGAACCAACGCGAATTGGTCGCCGCGATTTTGTTCTGTCTTTCGTTGTTGCTTGAGCCAGCGATCCAGTCCCTCAGTGGTGGTTGCGAGCTCGTCATGGAGTTGTTGCAGTTCCGTTTGTAGCGATTCAAGTTCATCGGTTTTCAGGACGGTCTGAGCCTGCATCTGCGGTGCGGCGTTCCGACCAGCGTTGCCATCCAACCCACGATCCTCAAGCTCATTGAAGAAGGCAAAGAACTCGTAATATTCCCGTTGTGAAATAAGATCGTACTTGTGGTCGTGGCATTGAGCACAACCCATGGTCAATCCCAGGAACACTTCGCTGGTCGTCTTGACTCGATCCGCCGTGTAGTTCGTGAGGTTTTCTTCTGGGATCGTGCCGCCTTCATGGGTGATCATGTGATTGCGATTGAATCCCGTTGCGATTCGTTGCGAGGCGGTCGCGTTGGGCAACAAATCGCCCGCCAATTGCTCCATCAAGAATTGATCAAATGGCATGTTGTCGTTGTAGGCTTGGATCACCCAGTCTCGCCACAGCCACATGTGCCGACCACCGTCGATGGAATAGCCGTTGGTGTCCGCGTAGCGAGCTTGATCCAACCAAGGCAACGCCATGCGTTCGCCAAAATGTGGTGACCGCAACAGTCGGTTGACGGTTTCCTCGTAAGCGGGTTCACCGTCAGGCTGATAATCGGATACGAAACGCTCCACCTCATCGGGCGATGGCGGCAACCCGGTCAAGTCCAACGTCAACCGACGAATCAGGGTACGAGGATCAGCTTCGGGTGAAGGCACCATGCCGGCTTCTGCCAGTCGCTGAGCCACAAATCGGTCCAAGTCGTTTCGAACCCAATTCGAATCGGAGCCTTCCTCTTCGAAGTCGACCTGCGGCACTTTCGGTTCAGCCGGCGGGATGAACGCCCAATGGCCTTCATAAACGGCACCTTCTTCGATCCAGCGTTTCAGGAGAGTTTTCTGCTCCGCCGTCAGAACCAGATGCGACTCGGGTGGCGGCATCAGCAGGTCAGGGTCGTCGCTGGTGATGCGATTCCAAGCCTCACTGCTTTCCAAATCGCCGGGCACGATCGGCTGGTAGCCACCGAGGTCTTCTGTGGCTCCTTCCAGTGTGTCCAGACGCAGGTCTGCGCGACGACCATGTTCGTCGGGTCCGTGACAATGAAAGCAAGTTTCCGAAAGAATTGGGCGGATGTCGCGGTTGAATTGCAAGGGCCGATCCTTCGCCGATTGGACTTCTGGGATGGAAGCCACGGTCAATGCCGGATGGTTCATCGAACCAGTCGACTGAATGACCTTCCAAGGATTGGGCGAACGGCGAGATGGCACGTTACCTGCCGCCGCATTGGGAGCTTCGATCGCAGCGGTTGTCGTAGGCCTCGGATCGGAAATGTTGACGGACGCCACACGGATCGGTGATGTCACGAAACTGGACTGCGGCGCGATCACTCCCACGACCACCACCGCGACTGCGGCGACGCTCCATGTCAAGAAATGACGAAAGGTGGTGGGATCCGCTTTTGCGACTGTGGTGACGTTCCGATCAACCTTCGAAGTTGAGTTGGACAACGCCTGCACTAATTCGCACGCGTCCAAGTATTGATCGAGCGCCTCCGGTTCGGTGAGCAAAAGCTGACGCAGCTCTTCCGCGGTGTCTGTTGTCAATTGACCCGATAGATGATCGGACAGCAGGATATCCAGTCGTTCCTGAGAACTCATTGGGCTTCTGCGATTTGATGAGGAAGGGAATGCAGCGGAGGATTGGGTTCCGCATCGTTGATATTCGCGTGAGATCGAACGCAGCGAATCAGTTGTTGTCGAGCTCGATGAAGCGCTTGCCCGATCGCATTGGGGGTGCGGTTTCGGGAAACGGCCAGGTCGTGAAGGCTATGTCCATGTAAATAAAACTGTTCCACCAATTCGCGTTGATGGTCAGGCAACTTGTCCAAGCAATGATTCAACTGGTTCCAGTTCAATTGTTGTTGGTCCTGCTGCATTCTTTCGCGATGTCGCTTTTCGATCACCTCATGCAGACGGTCGTCGACCAGCATCACGGACTTGGTGGTTGCCGCTTTGCGTGATTGATTGCGATGATGGTTGCAGGCAATTTGGCTGAGCCACGCATTGAAGTTGGTGTTCTCAACGTACGAGTCTCGCTTTTCCATCGCGGTCACGTTGGCCGATTGCAGCAAGTCCTGCGCAGCATGCACCGAACCGGTGAGCCGGATTAAATATCCGAGCACCGGTTGTTGAGCCTGCTGAAGCAGCGTTTCGAATTCCGCTTGCGAATCTGCCAAACCTGGGGTCTCCACCAAGAGATGTCTCCAACAACAGCCGTTTTACTCGGAATCTTGGGACTTTTCCCGAATCGGTCGGCACACCATCGGGTTGTGGTGAGCGATTATGCTGCTGCGTTCCCCCTCCTTTCCTTCCTACCTTCGGAGACCCTCCCACCATGAAATCTCTTAAATGGCGGCCATCTGTGCTCGCCGCATTTGTTGTCGCTGAGTGTTTGTTGCTCCAATTGCAAACACCAGCTCAGGCTGAATTGATGATGCCATCGATCTTTGGCGATTCGATGGTGGTTCAACGGAACGAACCCGTTCATGTCTGGGGATGGACGGAGCCCGGGCAAGAAGTTCGCGTTCAATTGGGTGATCGTGCGGCTTCGGGCAAGGCCAACGGCGAAGGACGTTTTGATGTTTCGGTGCCCTCCCTTCCCGCAGGTGGACCTTACGAATTGACGGTCAAAGCCGACGAGACAAAAACCTTCACGGATGTGCTCGTGGGAGAGGTTTGGATTTGTTCAGGCCAGTCCAACATGGCGTGGTCGGTTCGCAGTGCCAACGATCCTGATTTGGAATCGTTGTCGGCAAATTATCCCGAGATTCGTTTGATCTCGGTTCCACAAGTCGGAACGCAAGAGCCGCAACGCGATTTCAAAGGGCAATGGGCCGCGGCGACACCGGAAACCGTCAAGGACTTCTCGGCCGTTGGTTATTTTTTTGGTCGTCAACTGCATCAAACACTCGATGTCCCGATCGGTTTGATTGACAACGCCTGGGGTGGTTCCGCCGCAGAAGCCTGGGTTCCACGCGACGTGTTGGAAGCCGATGGCAAGTACGAATCGATGCTCGCCGGTTGGGACAACCGAATGGCCAAGTACGATTACGATGCGCTACTGGAAGCTTGGAAAGAAAAGCAAAAGGCGTGGGTTGAAAAAGGTCGAAATGGGAACGCGCCGCGACGACCGCGGGACGATTCGGCCGGAAATCATCGTCCTGCCAATATCTACAACGGAGTCTTGCTACCGACCATTGGTTACACGATGCGAGGTGTGATTTGGTACCAAGGCGAATCCAATGCAGGGCGAGCCTACGAGTACCGCGATTTGTTCCCGTTGATGATTCAAACGTGGCGCGACCAATGGGGACAAGGTGATTTTCCGTTTTACTGGGTTCAGCTTGCTGACTTTCGATCCGAAGTTGATGAGCCCACCGACAGTTCGTGGGCCGAACTTCGCGAAGCCCAAACGATGACCATGTCTCGGTTGCCCAACACGGGCGAAGCGGTGATTCTGAACTTGGGCGAATCGGCGGACATTCACCCCAAGAACAAACAGGACGTTGCCAAGCGATTGGCTCGTTGGGCGTTGGCGAAAGACTATGGCTATGATTTGCCGTATCGCAGTCCCACCTATCGCGATGCCGAGTTCGATGGCAACAAAGCCATTGTCCGCTTTGATCATGTGGGTGCCGGCTTGGACACGTTCGATGTCAATGAAGCCATCGGGTTCACCTTGGCAGGCGAAAATCAAAAGTTCGTTCGTGCGAACGCCAAGATTGTCTCCAAGGACACGGTCGAAGTCACCGCCGAAGGCATCACCAACCCGGTCGCCGTCCGATACGCTTGGGCCGACAACCCCGTGTGCAACGTCCAAAGCAAAGAAGGTCTCCCGATGACCCCCTTCCGATCCGACGACTGGCCGGGCGTCACTCAACCCAAAGAGTGAGTTGAAACAATACCGATTGCTGCGACGCAGTTCATACCAGCCCCATTTTCCCGATCGGCGGAGAGTGGGGCTTTTTGTTAGGTAAACAGAGAATCACTTTTCGAGGGTAAGAGGCAGCGGCAGTTTGTGGCGGGGCGAACGCCACTCTGCGAGGGTGCGAACTGGAACCAGATGGAGGTGAAAGCGGCTTCATGCTCGGGAAGATAGATTCTTTGACCTCCAGTTTCAGCCTTGCGTGAATTTGCTCTCTTTGTGAGATAAGGCACCTCTAAATGAAGTTGAAGAGATTTGAGGCGACTTTCAGGCGATCTCAATTTTCATCGCTTTATTTCCAGAAATGATCGTTTTTTAGTTGCTTGTGCTCAAAAACCACCCATAGGATCTGTCTATAGGCTTCTAGCGGTGGGGGTGTGGAACTCCCTGCCGCATCGTTTTAATCCATTTGGCAGAAGACGAGGGAAAGATGATTGGGCACGAAAACGGTTCTCGACGAACCGCCTTTACCTTGGTGGAATTGTTGGTGGTGATTGCCATCATCGGGGTCCTAGTCGGGTTGCTTCTACCGGCGGTCCAGGCCGCTCGTGAAGCGGCACGGCGGATGAGTTGCAGCAACAACTTCAAGCAACTCGGGTTGGCAATTCACAACTACCACGCGGCGTTTAGCCAATTGCCTCCGCACGGAGGTGGAACTGGACCCGGCGTGGAAACACCATCGGATTGGTGGCGGGCGAGCAACACCGCGAACCGCAAGAGCTTGAGCGTGATGGTCGCGCTCACTCCGTATTTCGAACAGCAAGGATTGTGGGAACACATCTCCAACCCAAGTCGTCAGACGGTGACCGGCGCCGCTCCTCCCGCACTGGGTGGCGTCTGGCCGGCGATGGGTCCCAGTCCAAAGGCGTATTCGACTAACCCTGGTTACATTCCCTGGCAAACCGAGATCTCGATGCTTCGCTGTCCAAGCGATCCCGGGCAAGGATTGCCTGGTCGCGGACGCACGAACTATGGTCCATGCCTGGGTGATTCACCTCAGATTCAGTTGCAGCTGCACTACGACTTGAGAACGTTTGTGCCGAGCACCAATACGGGCAATGTTGTGAAAGCCAAAGCTGCACATCGTGGCTACTTCGCACCCTATTCTTCGTTCAAATTTCGTGATGTCTTAGATGGTTTGTCCAACACGATTGCGATGGGCGAGTTGGTTTCGAACCTTGGTGACAATGCGATCAACGGTTCATTGTCGTGGGATTCGGGTGGATCCGATGGTGACGTCACCAACAATCCGCTTCACTGCGTCGACTCTGGCGAAATTGATCCGCAACGTCCCCAGTTTTGGTGTCCGTCCGGCGGAACGGGGTGCACGCCACCGGCCCGCATCGTTAACGCGGAGACCAACGGTCGCGGAATGAGTTGGGCTTCTGCATTTCGCCTGTCGATTTCCGGTGTCTTTACCGTCAGGCCTCCCAATAGCGAACTCTGCATTGGTCACTGGGCGGACCACCCCGGGAACTTCTCACCCAGCAGTCATCACCAAGGCGGTTGCCATGTGTTGATGGGAGATGGTGCCGTCAAGTTCATTTCCGATTCCATCGAGTCGGGCAACCAAAGCGCTCCGATGATCAGTTCGACCAATCAGCCCGGCGGGATGAGCCCCTACGGAGTTTGGGGAGCACTCGGTAGTAAGGCGAGCAAAGAAACGATTTCTGACGAAGTGTTCTGAACTCGCATCGGCATGTCGGGCACGATGGCGTGACATTCGAAAACGGAATGTTTGGCGACCCGATCCGACTTCATTTTTCAGTTTGATCGAACGAAACCAATAACGAGGCATTTTTCATGAGTCATCCAACACTCAAGCATTGTGCATGGACTTTTTCATGCATGTTGCTGATCACGTTTGCGACAGGTTGCGACGATTCCGACGGGACGATCGTTGTACCTGACACGGAGCAAACCTCTTCGGAAGTTCCCACCAGCGAAATGAGCGAGGAGGAATACGCAAAGGAGTTGCAGAAATCGATGCAGTGACCCGAGCGAGTCGTTCGCCGAGGCATATCGTGGTGACCGCTGTGCGGTGAGACACATGTGATGTGCCCGAGGCCAGGTCACGTTCGAAGGGTGTGCCGATTCGTTCGGCGCACCCTTGCGGCATCTTTCAGTGTGGTTGATTGCGTTAAAAAGATTCCCAAGTTGCTCGTGAAAAGCTCTCTTGCCACCGATGCGTTTCTTCCATTCGCGAGATGGGGAATTCCGGTCTTCGTTTTGCTTGGAATGGCGTTACGAACCGATGCACAGGACACAGCCGCCCAATTCGTCGGAAAAGCCGTGTGTGCGGAGTGTCACCAGGTGAACCATCGTTTGCATGCCATGTCGGGACATGCATCGACGTTTTCCATGGCGACGGAGCCCTCTGTGGCAAGATTGTTTGATGGGAAAACCGTTGATGCTGGGACGGAACATGGATTGTTGACTTACCAAGTTTCGGACGACGGATTGCGGGTCGATCGTTATGCCACGGCAATCGAGTCAACGACCAAACAACCAAACAATGCAATCGATGGTGATCCAAAGGAACAAGCCGTCTTCCCGTATGCTTTGGGATCCGGACGCAACGCAATCACTTTGCTGTCCCTGATGAATGACCAAGACGGTTCGTTCGCGATTGAGCACCGCGTTTCTTGGTATCCAAAGCGAGAACCCAACGCCACTCACAACAAGCAAGACGGATACTTCGGTCTGACTCCGGGACATGATGGTGACGAACCGTCGGACTGGCTTGACTGTTTCGGTCAAAAGATTCGTGGTCAAAAGCTGGATTCTTGCATCGAGTGCCATTCCACAACCGGGCAAGTTGATCACGGCCAATTGGTGGATTTGATTCCAAACGTCAATTGTGAACGATGCCATGGACCCGGCAGCGAGCATGTGCAACAAGCACGCCGTTCTGACTCACCGCCACCGTTCTCGGTTGGGCAAACTGATTGGGATTTCGAAGCCGAATTGCAACTGTGCGGTTCTTGTCATCGCTTGCCACGCCATTTGTCACCCAAGGAACTGCGAGACTACTCCAGCGAATTGCTGCGGTTGCAGCCGGTGGGTTTGTTGCGTAGCGAGTGCTATTTGCAATCCGATGGAAAGCTGATGTGTTCGACTTGTCACAACCCTCACATGGACGCGAAGCAGAAAACGAAGGATCAATACGACGCGGACTGTCGCGCATGCCACCAACCCGCGAAGGAAGACCACGTCGTTTGTTCAATTTCGACCGATAGTGGATGCGTCGATTGCCACATGCCGGCGATTGCAGTGGAACAGGGCATGACCTTTCACGATCACTGGATTCGGATACGTGATGAGTGAAACCACAGCGTTAAATCTTCTCGGTCAGAAGCGACGTTGGTGCTGGGTCAGTATCTTTTTAGTCGTCGGATGTGACGTCGCGAGTCTTCCCGAACACGCTCCGTCGGTTGAGGTACCGGTGGTGTCCGAGGTCGAAGCAGTCACGCCCAACCGTTTGCCCAGTGACGAGTCGTCTGATCGATCAACGACGCGAATCTCTGAACCAACGGTCGCTTTGAAACCGGAGGGCGATGCAACGAAGTACCGTATGCTCGCGGAAGAAGCGTTGCAGAAGGGCAACGACGACGTGGCATACGAATACGCTCGCAAGGCCACACAGATCTCGCCGGATGACCCATTGGTTCTCTTCGTGATGGGAAGGGTTTTGGGTGTTCGGCATCGCTATGACGAAGCGATACGCCTTCTAAATCGTGTCGCCGAAAATGATCCTTCGGCTAGGCTGCCTTCACTGGGGCAGACGGCGCAGTGGATGGTGTTAAAGGGAGACTGGCGAGGTGCGGAGAAGAATTTCCAAGCGATCTTGCTGGACCTCCCGGACGCGATGATGGCTCATGAGGAGTTGTCCAAACTTTTCCTCAGGCAGGGACGGCGATACGAAGCGGCAATTCATTGGAGGATTCTCTGTCGAGGTGGCATCGCTCATGAACCATGGCTACGGCAGATGTTATCGGTTTCAGTCGGTCCGCCCGAACCAATCCTGTCTGAGGAACAGGAGCCCATTGGAACGCTGGGTGAAGCCCATTTTCGCGCCTCGCACAATTCGCTCCGCGATGCGATTTCCTGGTTGCAATCCAACGGAGACAACAAGCCAGAAGAAGCAGCGTTTCTTGGAAGACTCCTGGCTTACGAAGACGATCAGAAGTCTCTCGAAAACTGGGCGGAAGAGTTCCGTCTGCGGGAACCAAGCCGCGCAGATGGTTGGTTCGCCAAGGCGGCGGTGCACCGAATCCATGACGAACATTCAGATGTTGTGCGGTCGATTGCGAACGCAATCTTGCTCGACCCGACCGATGCACGTGCCTATCGAATGTATTCCGAAAGCCTCTCGCTGTTACAACACAGCGAATTCGCAGAACTAGCGAATTCGCGGGCTGAATGGATTGAACGAACACAGGAAATAGGTTTGCAGCTTCTCGCCGACGGTGACGAGAAAAGCGACGAGAAAGCGGTTTTGAAAGATGAGTTGGCGGACCTGTTGGAACGACTTCAGCGTGACGACGAATCATTCGCGTGGCGAACATTGGCGATCGCCGCATCGGAAGAGAGTCCCGGTGAGATTCAGCGTATGGTTTTAGAGGTCAATCAGAAACGACTTCGATGGTTGAAGTCAAAATCTTTGACACCCAACGAAGAATTTCTTCTCTGTGGAGTGACGCTGCGACAACTGAATCAATTGGTGGCGGGATCAAAGTAGTCATGCATCTCGAAGCCAACTCCGCCAGTTTTGGGCGTAGAGTTCGAGGAATTCGTCGGTGGTGGTCGCGTTCCAGAGATTGCGGTTCCAGGAGGCGGAGATGCAGATTCGGCCCCAGTTGACGCAAATGGCGAGCGAAATGTTGGTGTTGTCTCGCGGTGGTGGTGCCGCCAGCACATCCGTCAAACGCGCGTCTCCAATCTGGCGTTGGCCGTCCACTTCTGGGAAGCGATTCTTCATCCCTCGCGAGATGTCGCCCGCGTAGGTGAGAACGCTGGTGGTCATTCGGCGGCTCTTTCGAATCGCCCATCGAAAGAAACGAGGGTGGTTTGAGGCGGCTTTCAGACCATCCAGAAAGTCGAGGTGAACTCGAGTGGCTTTGATGTCAGCAACTTCTTCGCGAACGCTGGCGATCAGATCATGGATGTTCTGGCACTGGTCTTTGCGTCGACCCAGAAACGCGAAGCTCAATCGGTTGCACGCCGGTAGGTTGAGGTCTCCTCGCGATCGCAGGTCGACAGGCATCAACAAACGGTATCGTTTGGCTGCGCCATGACCATGTTGTTGTTCCCACTGTTCGAAGGTTTGAAACAGCAGTGCGATCGACAATTCGTTCAAGCTGACGTTCAGCGCGGAACATGCATCTTGGATTGCCTCTGATTCAGCCACGTCGAACCGATAGTGTCGAAGTGGATCGTCATGGCTAGAATGACTTGGTGAGTTGTCAACGTGCTTCTGCGAGCTTCCCCGAGAAGGCGACAGCGATGCGGGAAGTTGAAAGTGAAAGTAGTACGCGTTACGCAACCGGTCCCAAGTTGTCAGGGACTTCTTCGGTGGTTTCGAAAGCAATTCACCGAGATCCATTCGCTCCCGTAAACGTTCCGGGACCGGGGTGGACCGAGCAGCCAAACGTGAGGATCGCCCGCACTCGGGATCGCTCGTTTCGCGTGCGTAATGCGTCAGTACGCTCAACAGAATTTGTCGTATCGCGACGCCATCGCAACACACGTGATGCAATTGCAGGACCACGCGAGAGACCGGTTTTGCAGCCTTCGAGGTCGATTGCGAAGGCTTCGGCGAATTAGATTCATGATCCGTCAGGTACCAGACGCGGCAACCGGATTCTTTGAACAGGTCAAAGGGATGTGGGCGTGGGTTGTCGGGTGAACCGGTGGTGAGCGGGAGGTCACCAGAACGGAGCAATCGCGGCGCGAGTTCCCGCTCAAAATGCCAAAAATATTGGCCGTTGGTTTCCGCAATTTTGCAGGAGAGCAGGGGATGTTCGTCGACCGTGCGATCCACCGCGGACTGAAGTTTGACAGGATCCAGGGCCGTCGAAAAATGCAGTTCCACAAAGCTCGTTAGAGGACAAGCTTCGGTTTCGTCGAGAATGAAAAACGTTTCCAGCGGAGTCAGCGGCAGCGGAAACAAGGGGTCGGTGGTCTCGGCGAGCATTTCAAAACCGATGCGAAGAAAAGGGCGGAGCGGAAAGCTCGCCACTTCAAACTAGCTCGCGACCCTCAAAAATCAAATCTCAGATCAAATCACGAAGACTGGACATCGCCAGCGGTTCTTTGGTGGCAAAGGGTTCGCCGTACTGACGTTCGATCAAACGGCCCCAGTAAGCCGCGTCGTCACGAAAACGATCGGTGAGGCTGGGCGGTCCCGGATCGCGACCGGTGATGAATTGGCTCTCGTAAGCTCGAATCGCATCGAGCTTTCGATCCCACTGATCCGAAATGTCCACGATCCAACTGGGCTGAACCGCCAACCGAAGATGGATGCAGAAATAGTAGTAGAGTCGTTCCGGATGATGTCGTGGTCCGGGCATCGCGGTCTTGCTCAGTTTGGCGTGGAAGCGAGCCGCCTCCACCAATTGAGTTGCAGCGATGTGGTCGGGGTGAGCATCGTGGTAATACGGTGCAAACAACCATCGAGGCCGCAAGCAACGAACGAAGGAAGCGATGTGTTCTCGGGCTGGCAAACTGGCTTCGACCGCACGATTGGTTAACCCGGCGTTGCCCCGCCAAGTCAGCTTCATGATTTCCGTTGCGTGAGCGGTTTCGCGACGCCGTATTTCCAGGCTGCCGTGCGGTGTGGGTTCACCGCTCGTCAAATCCAGCACGCCGACACGCATGCCTTCATCGATCATTCGCATAATGGTCCCACCCATTCCCAGTTCGGCGTCGTCCGGGTGCGGTGCGACGACCAAGAAATCCAATGGCGGTATCTGATCGGGATCCGGGTAGGGATCGGAATCACTGAAGACGGAAGAGGTCAATGCGTTCATTCAGGTAGTTCCAGTGCGATGGCTTGTCGGGCGTTGCGAACGAGAATCAAATTGCCAACGACTGTGGGGATGTTCCACGTCTTGTGCTGGAGGGCTGGGATGCGAAGGATCTCGCGGTATTCATCAGGAGTCGCTTCGACCAGCAACACTTCGCCTTCTTCGGATTGAACGACCAAAACATCGTCGATCAAAACGGCTTGACCTTGGCCGCAGCGTTCTCGTCGTGACTGCTCCCACAACCGTTTACCGGATTCGACTTCGACAGCCTGCAAAGCCCCGTTGCTGATGCCATAGGCGATCCCGTCTTGGACCAAGCAATGATTGAATTTGGTTTTCAAGACACGAGATGAATGCCAAAGTTCAGTGACTTCAAAGGAGCGAGCTTCTTCTGAATCATTCGTTGTTTCGGCCCATGTAACAGAGATCAACGAACTTCCACCGCCATAGCCTTTGCCGATGAGAAACTGATCTTTGCCGGCTGGGATGGCGGCGGCGCAGTTGGCACCCGAGTTGGACTTGCCTTCCCAAGGAAACGACCACAGAACCGATCCCGATGAGATGTCGTGGCCGGTGATGTCGGCTTCGTTGACCGACACAATCTGACGTTTGCCACCCAATGTCATGACCATCGGCGATGCGTAGCTGATCTGTTGGTTGCCGGCTCGCCACCGCATGTCGCCCGAGTCGGCGTCCAGCGCGATCAGCGAACGGCCTTTTTCCGCGGCAGCGTCGGGTCCACCAAGCGGGATGATGCACAATCCATCGGTCAACAAAGGTGAACCTGATCGTCCCCATAAAATCGCGGCTTCGGAATCCTCTTTGTTCCAACCACTGACTTCCAACAGGTCTTTCTGCCAGATGACCTCGCCGGTTGCCAGATTTAAACACCACAATCTTCCGGTGGCTCCTTGAGCGTACACGCGTGCGGGATGTTCTTCGTTGGCCGGAACAATGGCTGGGGTGGAACGCGGTCCGCCACCTCCGAGGGCTTGGAAATGGCTGGCTTCATGATCGACCAACCAAAGCAATTGCCCGTCGGACAAACGATACGCGGTGACACATTCACTTTCGTCGCGTTGTTCCAGCGTCACCGCCACGTTGTCAAAGACTGCAAAAGAGGACCAGCCTTCGCCGACACCGATGTCCCAGCGCCGCGAAACCTGATCCAGCGAGGTCGGAATCTCGAATTGTCGGTCGGTCACGATTCCGGTGCGTTGGTCCCCGAGAAACTGAGACCAGGTTGTTTGAGACGCTGCGGTTTCGTCCGTTGGAATCGTGGCATCCTCCGTGATTTCCTTGGGTGATTGCTCGGTCAGCGGGTTGACCTTCATCGCGGGAGTCGAGGATCCGCCGAAACGCCATGAAAACCGAGGGAACATTTCCCCAGAAAAACTTTCAAACTTGAACAGCGTTGCGGCGATGCCGATCAAGCCAAGGCAGCAGGCGGGCACGAGCCATGGACGTGAAGCCGCCATGGCCGCACGCTGAAGTTGGTACAAGGCAATCAGTAGAACAATGCCAACCACCGCCAAACTTTGCAGCAAAGCGGCTTGGTAGTCAGTTCCGGGTGCACGCCACTGAATCAATCCAATCACCATCGCACCGGCGATGACTGAAACGATCGCGCGTAGAATGCGACGGCGGATGACCAAGTCGGCATCGGTGGTCACTGACGCGGCATTCGAGTCAGATTCAGATGCCTTCACTTGGTTGGCATCGGATGTGTTGGAATGATCGGTCATGGTCGACCAGTCAAAATGAGTGAGAGATGTTGAAACGCAGGAAAAACCGTCCGGCTTCCGTGCACGGTAACACGTTGCCACGAATGGCGGAATTAGTTCCCCATGCTGATTTAGCGCGCCCGATGCGGTTGGCGTTTATTTCGGACCTGCATCTGTTCAGTTCGCGATGTCACTATGACCGTCACGAACCTGCTATCCGCCGCGCGTTGGAGGCATCGGACGTCTGCGTTTGGGGCGGCGATCTGTTTGATTTTTGCTGGAGCCAGTTGGGTGACGGTGAGCAATCGCGAAGGGCGGCGGTCGATTGGTTGGAAGATTGGCGAAGTGAATTTCCGGATAAGGTGTTTGTTTACCTCAATGGCAACCACGATGCGCAAGCCAAATTCCGGGATTCATTGTCAGAGTGGGCCAAGCCACACGCTCGCAGCGGTGATCAGCAGCATCAGAATTTGAGTCCCGTGACGAAGGACTCCGTAAAAAGTTCGGAACCGACCCGGTTGAGTTTGCGTCCGGGTGCCATTCATGTCGGCTGGGACGCCCTGCGTTTTGCGGACACCTTGTTGGTCCACGGGGACGTGATGGAGGGCGGCAATCATGACATGGCGCTTGCTCAGTACCGACATCGCTGGTCGCACGAACCCAACACTTCGCCCGCGAATCTTCAGAATGGTTTGTACGATGCCGCCGTGACGGCGCGTTTGCACTTGGCCGCGGCGAGCGTCGTTCATCGACGTCGTTCGACCTGTTTGCGATTGTTGCATTGGGCCCGTCAGCAACCGGCATGGCTGCATCACGATCTGAAAAGAATTGTCTTCGGTCACACACATCGGCATATTAATGGCGTGCGAGTTGCAGGGATCGATTTTTACAACGGTGGTGCCGCGGTAAGGCACGTGAAGTTCGATCCGGTGCTTCTCCAGGTGTCATGCCGAGATTGAGCGTTTTTCGCGAGATCTTAATGGTACGCTCCCCCCACCTAAGTCGGGACGGAGGGAACTTGGTTTTCCTTGGATGCAGAAGTTTGCAATTCGTTTCAATGCGTCCGTGGCTTGGGATACACTGCTGCGTATGAGTCAGAGGCGGACTGACCGGAGAACCCAGGTGATCACAGGATCACGTGGCTGTCTATCGTCGTGAAAACTCTGTCAGCCGATTCGTTGTCAGCGAACCGGAAAGCTGCTCTATGCAAAATCAATCGCAGTCGTTTCAGTCGCAATCCAGTTCCTCAGATATGGATTCGATGCAGTCGCAAAGTCAAACCGGGATGAACCCTTGTTTGCCGGGTTATGAAACGGATTGCTTCTTCGATGAGGTGGTGGACCAAAAGGGCGTGGCACGTCCGGATTCCGTGGCCTTGGTGGATTTGATCAATCGTTTGCCACCTGGCGAATTGAAGCGTCGCCAACAAGCCATCGAACGGTCGCTGTACCAGATGGGAATCACGTTCACGGTTTACAGTGATTCGGCCGGCACAGAAAAGATCATGCCGTTCGACATCGTGCCTCGGATTGTGGCGCCGGACGTTTGGACTCACATCGACAGCGGGTTGAAGCAACGTATCCGTGCTCTCAACCGATTCCTTTCCGACATCTACAACGAACGCAAAATCATTGCCGACGGCATCATCCCGGCGACGGTGATCGATTCCTGTCCCGCATACCTGGATCAGTGCAAGGGTTTGCGTCCACCGCATGACGTTTGGTGTCACATCACCGGAACGGATTTGGTGCGTGACAACGAGGGCAATGTCTTTGTGCTCGAAGACAATTTGCGCTGCCCATCGGGCGTGTCCTACGTGTTGCAAAACCGTTCGGTGATGAAGCGGAACTTCCCACAAGCCTTCACGGCTTCGAAGGTGCGTCCGGTCAGCGATTATCCATCACGGCTGTATCAGATGTTGCGTCGGATGGCACCGATGGAGAACGCGGATCCCAATGTCGTTGTGTTGACACCCGGAGTTTACAACAGCGCCTATTACGAACATTCGTACTTGGCGCACCAAATGGGCGTGGAGTTGGTCGAAGGTCGTGATTTGTTGGTCAAAGACGATCGGGTCTACTCTCGAACCACGGACGGATTGCAGCAGGTCGATGTGATCTATCGTCGCGTCGATGACACGTTTTTGGATCCGAAGGTTTTCAACCCGGACTCGGTCCTTGGCGTTCCCGGTTTGATGGCGGCTTACCGCGCCGGCAACGTGGCTTTGGCCAATGCGCCGGGAACCGGCGTGGCAGATGACAAAGTGGTCTACGCCTACGTGCCTGAGATGATTCGTTACTACTTGGGCGAAGAACCCATTTTGTCCAACGTGCCGACTTACCTTTGTGACCGGGAAGACGATCGCGCTTATGTGTTGGATCATCTAGACGAGCTCGTGGTGAAAGCCGCGGGTGAGTCAGGCGGCTATGGCATCCTGATAGGACCGCAGGCCAGCCCCGAAGAGCGACAAGAATTCGCGGCCAAGATCAAAGAGAACCCGCGGAACTATATCGCTCAACCGACGCTTCAACTATCTCGCGTGCCGACCATGGTCGAAGAACACCTGGAAGGTCGTCACGTGGATCTGCGGCCGTACATTCTGTGCGAAGGACCTGACGATGTTTGGGTTTTGCCTGGCGGTCTGACTCGAGTCGCTCTGAAGAAGGGCTGCTTGGTCGTCAATTCATCTCAGGGCGGTGGCAGCAAAGACACATGGGTGGTCGCTCAGGCTGGTGAAACTGTCGCTCGGTTGTAGTTGCGTGGCATTGTTTTCGTGCGACCATCGTTCCACGGGATCTCTACCGCCACGTTGCTGATTGGCACTGGATCTCCACTCTTCTTGCTCTTCGTTTTTTGCAGACACCACTGATATGCTTTCCCGCGTTGCCGAATCCGTTTACTGGATGAGTCGCCAAGTGGAGCGTGCCGAGAACATCGCACGTTTCTTGGAAGTCACATTGAATTTGATCCTTGATCAGCCGGAGAACTTGGTGGACCCATGGAGTCCGCTGGTCCAAGTCACCGCTGATGAGGAATGGTTCGAAGCCAAATATGGCAAACCGGACAGCCGCAACGTGGTTCAGTTCTTGGCGTTTGACGACGAGTACCCGAACTCGATGGTTTCGTGCTTACGAGCCGCCCGCGAAAATGCTCGCGGGGTTCGTGAGACGCTGTCGTCCGAAGCCTTCGAGCAGCTCAATGAGTTTTATCATTTCGTGGGCGAAGCCTCTGCTGCTGCCGCGATGGATCCGACCAGCCAGTTCTTTGACGATGTGCGTCGACAAACGTTGCTGTGGAGCGGTGTGTTTGCCAGCACGATGGCCCAAGATCAAGGTTGGCACTTCGCGAATGTGGGGCGGATGCTCGAGCGAGCCGACAAGACTTCCCGAATCTTGGATGTGAAGTATTTCAATCTGCTGCCAAACTTGGCGGACGTCGGAACGGCGGTGGATGATTTGCAGTGGTCGGCATTGCTGTTGGCGATCAGTGGGTTTGAAGCCTACCGGCGCGATCATCATCAAATCGAAATCGAAAAGGTGGTGGATTTCTTTTTGTTCAATCGAACCTTCCCCCGGTCGATTCATCACTGCATCGCGTCGGCGGGATGGTCGTTGCGAGAAATTGAAGAAGCGTCCGAGAGCAATCTTCAACGGACGGCACGTCCCATTTTGGATGAACTGCAGCATCGTTTGGCTCACACGCAAGTCAAAGAAGCCCTCGCGGGCGGAATGCACCAGTTTGTTGATTCGGTCCAGATCGAAATCAACCAGATTGGTGAAGCACTCGGACAAGACTATTTTCAAACATCGGTGAATTCATGACGATCCGCGTCGCTCTGCATCACAAGACGTCTTACCACTACGAACGACCCATCGGCGTTGGACCTCAACAAGTTCGGCTGCGTCCGGCCTATCACGGTCGCACGCCCATCGTCTCGTACAGTTTGACGGTGTCGCCGAAAGATCATTTTTGCAACTGGCAGCAGGACCCGTTTGCCAATCCGGTTGCGCGATTGGTGTTCGAGAAGCCAACGAACCACTTGACGGTCGCCGTTGATTTGGTCGCCGACATGACGGTGATCAACCCGTTTGAATTCTTCGTGGATGATTCCGCGCAAGAATGGCCGTTTGAATACGGCGCCGAAACCAAACGGCAATTGGCGAGTTACCTGACACCGGGTGAGTCGTCGCCCAAGTTCATGCAGTGGATTGAAACGCTGCCGAAGAAGTCCGAACGTATCATCGACTTTTTGGTCGACGTCAATCGAGCGACCCAGGCACGCGTGGATTACAAAATTCGTCTGGAACCCGGCGTGCAAACCCCGGAAGAAACGCTGACTCTGGGCAGTGGTTCCTGTCGCGATTCCGCGTGGTTGCTGGTCAACGCTTTTCGGCAAATGGGGATGGCGGCGCGATTTGTGTCCGGCTACCTGATTCAGTTGACAGCGGATCAGGAGTCTTTGGATGGACCCAACGGCCCGGCGGAAGACTTCTGTGATTTGCATGCTTGGACCGAGGTTTACTTGCCCGGTGCCGGGTGGGTGGGACTCGATCCAACGAGCGGTTTGCTGGCTGGCGAAGGCCACATTCCATTGGCGTGCACGCCCACCTTCACAGATGCGGCACCCATCATCGGCGGTCATGAACCGTGCGAGGTCGAATTCGCACACGAGATGTCCGTCACGCGGGTGCGTGAAGATCCTCGCGTGACCAAACCCTACGCCGACAAGACCTGGAAAGAGATCCTTGACGCCGGTCGAGCCATCGACGAACAGTTGGACCAATCCGATGTGCGTCTGACGATGGGCGGCGAGCCCACGTTCGTTTCGATCGACAACATGGATGATCCGCAATGGAACACCGATGCGGTGGGCGAAGAGAAACGGGTGCTTAGCAACGTGTTGCTGAATCGCTTGCGAAAGCGTTGGGCACCGGGCAGTTTGCTGCACTATGGTCAAGGCAAATGGTACCCGGGCGAGTCATTGCCGCGATGGGCGCTGACTTGCATTTGGCGACGTGACGGACAGCCCATCTGGCATGACGATCAATGGATCGCGGATGAAGGAAAGGACTACGGTCACACACACAAAGACGCGGAACGGTTTGTCAAGTCACTGGCACGAGAACTGAATGTCAGCGCGAAGATGACCTTTCCGGTCCACGAGGATGTGTTTCACTATCTTTGGCGAGAAAACCGACTGCCGATTGATGTGGATCCATCGGACCCGAAACTCGAAGATCCCAACGAACGCGCGATGATGATGCGGACGTTCAATGTTGGTTTGGGTGCACCGGTTGGCTTTGTGTTGCCCATACGACGTGCTTGGTGGCAAGCTCGACCGGGGTGGATTAGCGGACGTTGGCCTGTCCGAGCTGATCGCGTTTATTTGATCCCGGGTGATTCGCCGATCGGATTGCGTTTGCCTCTGGATCGTTTGCCAATCTCATCCGCGGTTTCGGCTCCGTTTTACACGGCGCCTTTGGATCCAACCGCACCCCGAGGGCCATTGCCCACGTCGGAGATGCCGCGTGGGAATGAACAAGACCCGCGTGCGCATCACCGCGAGGATCGCCACGACGAGTCTCGCGAAAAGATCCATCCTCAGGTCTTGGACGAAGAAGACGACGATAACTTGCCGACTAGTGAGGACGTGGTGCAAACCGCGCTTTGTGTCGAATGTCGTTATGGCCGATTGCATGTGTTCATGCCGCCGACGCAGCGGATCGAAGACTACTTGGACTTGATCACGGCGGTGGAACAAACCTGCGTTTCAACCGGTTTGCCCGTCATCATCGAAGGCTATTTGCCACCGCATGATGATCGCGTGGAACTGTTCAAGGTCACGCCGGATCCAGGTGTGATCGAGGTCAACACGCAACCCACCGCATCGTGGGAGCAGTTGGTGAGTTTGACCGAGTCGCTGTACGAGGAGGCTCGCAAGTCCCGATTGGGAACCGACAAGTTTGACTTGGATGGCTATCACACCGGCACCGGTGGCGGAAACCACATCGTGCTCGGGGGACGGGCTGCCAGCGAAAGCCCGTTTCTGCGACGACCGGATCTGCTCGCCAGCTTCATCCGATTTTGGAACAACCATCCGTCGTTGTCGTATATGTTCAGCAGTCGGTTCATCGGACCGACCAGCCAGGCACCGCGGATGGATGAAGCTCGCCAAGACGCGTCCTACGAGATGGACATCGCGCTGAGTCAATTGCCTCCCGTTGGCAATCAAGTTCCGCCGTGGATGGTGGATCGTTTGTTCCGCGACCTAATGGTCGATTTAACGGGGAACACGCACCGCGCCGAAATCTGTGTGGACAAGTTGTACTCGCCCGATAGCTCGACGGGACGATTGGGGCTGGTGGAGCTTCGCGGTTTTGAAATGCCACCTCACGAACAAATGAGTTTGGCGCAGTTGCTTCTGATTCGTTCCTGTGTCGCGGCGTTTTGGCAACAGCCATACGACCGTCCGCTGCAACATTGGGGCACGCGACTTCACGATCGTTTCTTGCTGCCGCATTTTGCCTGGCAAGATTTCCGAGAGTTGATTGGCGAATTGAACGCCAAGGGCGCGCCGCTGTCGGCGGATTGGTTCGCTGTGCATCACGAGTTTCGATTCCCGTTGATTGGCGAAATGAAACTGGATGGCATGCGATTGGAACTCCGCAGTGCAATCGAACCGTGGTACGTGATGGGTGAAGAACCCGGATCCTCCGGGACCACGCGTTTCGTTGATTCTTCACTGGAACGGTTGCAAGTGAAGCTGGATGGTTTCGATCCCGAACAACATGCATTGATGGTGGGCGGTCGTGAAGTGCCACTGCATGCGACCGGAGTGGCCGGACAATATGTGGCCGGAATTCGATACCGAGCCTGGCAGCCGCCTCGATGTTTGCACCCAACCATTGGGGTTCACACGCCGTTGCAATTCGATGTGGTGAATCGGGCGGCTCGTCGATCCGTTGGTGGTTGCACTTACCATACGGTGCACCCGGGCGGATTGGCTCACGAGCGGTTCCCGGTCAATCCGAAAGAAGCGGAATCGCGGCGAGCTTCTCGTTTTCGTCCCTTGACGGTCACGGGTGGCGAAGTGGTGTTGCCAGGTTTGTCGCCTCGGGTGGGTTACGAACCGTTCCCAATCACGATGGATCTGCGTCGCAATTGACGTTTTGCGATGAGAAGAATTCGAAACGCAATCGGGCAACGCATTGTCGGAAAAAGCGGTTGAATCCTTCCATCGAATTGGGATTCGCCGCAATTGTGCAGGAACGGGTGACTCGTCCGATTCGAGAGGATGGTTACAATTGCGCTTCAAGACTCCACTGCCACAATGATTGTTGACCGTTTGAGAGATCATCGGGCGACGGTGTTGTCATCCCCGCTCCCATCTCAGAAGAACGTGCCGATAACCACCGCAACCGCCGCATCGGATCCTTCGCCGACGCCCCCCACGCCACCGCTATCACTGGCGGATTATGCCGCGAAAGCAAATCGATTCGATGAGTGTCGATCGGCCCAGGGAAGCCTGCGCACGTGCTGGAAAAGCATCGCGGACGAAGTCGCTAGTCTCGGCCAATCGGGACTGAACGACCGCGAATCGCAAATCGAACAATTGATTCGCGAAAATGGTTCCACATTCCAAGTCGACACCGGCGAAGGCACCCAAACTCGGCCATGGCAATTGGCCACCGTGCCCATCGCGATTGCGGAACAAGACTGGGGACGATTGGCGTCGGGACTCACACAACGTACCCGCGTGCTCGAAGCGGTGCTGGCGGATTTGTTGGGGCCTCAGCGGTTGCTCCGCGAACGAGTGTTGCCGCCTGAGCTAGTGTGGGACAACCCCCGGTTCCTGCGGGTCTATCACAACTTGCCCGTGTCGGCGGGACATCGTTTGCACCTGACGGGCTTTGACGTGGCTCGAGCCAACGATGGTGGGTGGTGGGTCACCGGCGATCGCACACGAGCACCCAGTGGTCTGGGTTATCTGCTGGAAAATCGCATTGTGCACGGCCGGGTGTTTCCGCATCTGAGCCGGACCGCGAATGTTCGCCGATTGGCGTGTTTCTTTGGAAAGATGCGAAGCCATTTTCGATCGCTTGCTCCGCAGCAGAACAACAACCCTCGCGTCGCATTGCTGACGCCAGGGCAGGGTAGCTATCGAGACTTCGAAGATGCGTACCTCGCACGTTATCTCGGTTACACGTTGGTGCAGGGTCGCGACTTGGCCGTTCGCGGCGAACGATTGCACCTGAAGACGTTGGGCGGGTTGCTGCCGATTGAAGTGCTTTGGCGTCACGTGTCGGATCGCAAATGTGACCCGCTCGAATTGGAACCTCATTCATCCGAAGGCGTCACCGGTTTGCTGCGTTGCAAACGGGGCGGCCAGTTGGCGGTGGTCAATTCCATCGGCAGCGTGATCACGGAAATGCCGGCCCTGATTCCCTTCTTGCCCGCCGCCGCGAAGTTGTTGTTGGGCGAAAACCTGCAGTTGCCCAGCGTCGCAACTTATTGGTGTGGTGCGGCAAAAGAACGCCAGTACGTACTGGATCACTTGGATGAATTGGTCGTGCGAGACGCCTTTGCGGTCAATGACACGCGGCCAGTGATTCCCGAGAACTGCACGGCCGACGAGAAGCACGCGCTGATTCAGCAGATCAAAGCGGAACCCAATCGGTTTGTAGGACAACAACGGCTGTCGCACAGTGTCACACCGGTTTGGCATCAGGAGCGTTTCGAGCCGTGGCATGTTTCACTGCGGACGTTTGTGTTGCAGACGAACAACAGCGTGGAAGTGCTGCCCGGCGCGTTGGCCCGAGTCAGCCCCAATGAAGACCTGCTCAGCAATTCGCCGGTGCAAGGCCAGCTTTCGCAAGATTGCTGGATCGTCAGCGAAAAGCCGGTCGACCACGAAACAACGCTTCTGAAGACAGATCACAGCACGATCGTATTGCGACGAAGCGGTGCTGAATTGCCAAGTCGCGTTGCTGAGCATTTGTTTTGGTTGGGCCGATATGTGGAACGATGCGAGTCCATCACGCGTTTGTTGCGAACCACATTGGCAAGATTGGCCGGGGAAGATGACCTCAGTGAATTGCCGGAAATGAGCCGTCTGGTGGCGGCATTGGCAGCGGTCGGTCAGTTGGAACCGGACTACGTGATCGAGGGTCTCGACGGAGCGATGCCGCAATTGGATTCGGTGCTACCGTCCAGTGTGTTGGATACCAGCCATCCTCGTGCGTTGCAGTCCGCCATTCTCAGCTCGCTCAGCAACGCCACGGCGGTGCGAGATCGGATTTCGCTGGATGCTTATCGAATTTTCCAAAGCGTGCATGCCGATCTTGCGGGAACGAAACGCAACGTCACTCCCAATGTTTCGCGAGCACTGGAACGACTCAACCGCTTGATCACTCATCTCTTGGCGTTCAGCGGTTTGACGGCTGAAAGTTTGACTCGCACCCATGGTTGGCGATTCTTGTTGCTGGGTCGTCGCTTGGAACGCGCCGATCAGACGGCGGAATTGCTGCTGGCAACCATGACGCGTCCCATCGCGGATGAAGTGGGCATGTGCGAGGCGATCTTGGATGCCACCGATAGTTTGATGACCTACCGTTCGCGGTATCTGTCGCTGCTGCGTCCGGCTCCGACGATCGACTTGCTGGTGACGGACGAGACCAATCCGCGATCGTTGCGATTTCAACTGAATGACATTCAACAGTTGTTGTATGATCTGCCGACAGATCCCGGTCGGGTCGCGTTGGGTGCCGATGAACGTTTGGCTCGTGAGCTTCAGCATCCGTTGCTGATCGCGGATGTCGCCACGCTGACCGAAGTCAACAGTTCCGGAAAACGAGCTCAGTTGCAACAGTTGTTGGAATTGGTGCAGGAAAAGATCCCATTGCTCGCCAATGCGATTGCGGGCAGGTATTTGATTCACACCGCACCGGAACAAACGTTGACGGGCGATCGAGAACAAACGCTCGATGAACCTCTTTTGCCACCGGATGAATCACAAGGTTGATTCTCATGACGCGATCGGTCCTTTACGACATTGTGCATGAAACCAGGTATGACTACACCGAGCCGGTGGCGGTGTGTTTGAACCAACTTCGCATGAGGCCTCAAACGAGATTGCCTTGGGTCGAATGCGAACGTTGTTCGGTGGTCATCGATCCGGTTCCCGCCAAGATCGACATGCATCCGGACTACTTTGGCAACATGGTGGATTCGTTTGCGATCGAATCCCCACATGAGTCGTTGACGGTCAAGGTTTCAAGCCGCGTCAAAGTCACGGAAACGCATCCCTTCGAGGCTCAATCAATTCCTTCGTTGCAGCAGGTCATTGAATCGGTTCGCTTGGGTTCGAGCGATGCGGATTTGTCCGCGAAAGAGTATGTGTTTGCTTCCCCGCGAATTTCTTTGGACTCGCAATTTGCAGACTACGCTCGCGACGCGATGCAAGGATGCACGTCGGTGTTGGACGCGGTCGATCAACTGACAAAGCGTATCCACGATGACTTTCAATACGATTCCACCGCGACAGATGTGACGACCACGACGGAAGATGCCTTCGAAATGAAAGCGGGTGTGTGTCAGGACTTCTCTCACGTGCAGTTGGCGTGTTTGCGAAGTTTGGGAGTGCCGGCACGCTACGTCAGTGGCTATTTGCGAACGTTACCGCCTCCCGGAAAACCGCGACTGATTGGCAACGATGAATCGCACGCATGGATCAGCGTTTACGCTGGTGCACAGTTGGGGTGGGTGGACTTTGATCCGACGAACGCCTGCCAAACAGGACTCGACCACATTCCGGTTTGCATCGGGCGTGATTACGACGACATCAGTCCGATGCGTGGGATCGTTTTGGGTGGCGGCACGACCACCTTGTCCGTTCGCGTGGACGTTGCCCCGGTCGAGTCCGAGGCTGCCGCCGAAGCGATCACCGAGTGACACCGCGGCGAGACCGGTTTCATCTTGGTACGAAACGCTTTCATCGTGGCTAGCAGTCCCCTGCTACACTGTTGGGTCGTTCGCAGTTTGCCTTGCGTCACTCAATGACCGGATCCCACCATGAGTTCTTTTTCTCGACGAAACGCCCTGCGGGCCGCGGGAATTTCGATTGGCCTTCCAACCTTTGCCTCGCTGCCTAAACGTTCGGTGGGTGCATCCGAAACTGGCGCCTCGATCAGTGACGGTCCGAAGACTCAAAAGCGACGGATGGTCTGCATCGGCAACATGTTGGGTTTCTACCCAGGTGCCTTTTGGCCGTCGACTTCAACGGAAGACGCGGGGCCTGATGCAAACCGCCTGAGCAAAGGCTTGGTAGAGCGAGCAACGATTCCGTTTGGCCAATCGAGTCGATCGTTGTCGCAGATCTCAAACCAAATGACACTCGTGTCGGGTTTGGATCACGGGCTGAAAGGTGGACACTTCGCGATCCACGCATTTCTGTCAGGTGTTCGCCAAGTCGATGCACACACGATGCCGATGGCCAACATCACCGTCGATCAATTCGCGGCGCAATCGATTCCGGGTGTCACACGATTTCCAGCCTTGACCATTGGTAGCGAATCGGGCATCCACGGCGGTTGCCAACTCTCATGGACTCGCAGCGGAACGCGCGTTCCACCGATCCCGGGACCACAACAACTGTTCGAGACACTGTTTGTGGGTACCGATCCAAAGAAGAAACAAGCGGCGGCGGAACAAATCGGTCTGCAGAATTCCATTCTCGATGTCGTTCTGGGAAATGCGAAGGATCTGAAACGCCAACTCAACTCACAGGACCAACAAAAACTTGAGGAGTATCTGACGTCGGTCCGTGACGTCGAGCAACGATTGAAGCTGCGTCGAAATTGGATTGACGTTCCCAAACCGAAGGCACCTTTTGCTGCCCCGCGGAATCGAAACATGGTGGAGGATCTGCCGCTGCTCTACGATCTAATCGTGCTGGCTTTGCAGACTGATTCGACGCGGATTGCCACGCTCGAAATCGGTGGCGACTTCAATCCAAACGACCTCGGTATCCAAGGTGGATATCACGCTTTGTCACACCATGGACAGCGGCAGGAAAACATCGACAAACTGATCGCCATCGAAAGCTACCAAGTCGAGCAATATGTCCGCTTCATTCAGAAGCTCGACGAAACCTTCGATGAGAATGGATCGTTGTTGGATCAAACGGCGGTGCTGTTCGGCAGTGGGATGGGCAATGCCAACTCGCACACCAATTCCAATTTGCCAATCGTGGTGGCCGGTGGTGGAGGGCGACATGGTCGATGGTTGGACTTTGATGAGCGTGCGTCGGATCGACCTCCGCTCACCAACTTGTTTGTGTCGATGCTGCAAGAGTTCGGCGTTGAAACGGATCAATTTGCCAACAGCACCGGAACGTTGCGAGGTTGGGCATGACGAAGTGGCGATGTTTCTTCATGCACGGCATCGCCATTGGGGCGTTGCTCGTGAACGATGGATATGCCGAGGAGAAACCGATCGATGTGACGCGGTTCATGCAGACGTATTGCGTCGATTGCCATTCCGCGGACGACCCAGCGGGACAACGAGATTTGGAATCGTTGGATTGGTCGGCATCAGATTTTGACACGCAACTGTCGTTGCAAGATGCGATCGACCAACTGACCCTACGCAGCATGCCGCCGGAAGACAGTGACCAGCCAACAACCAAGGAACGCTTGACTGCGATCGACGGTCTCACGGAGCGTTTGTCGAAGATGCGCGAAGTCACCACCAGCACCAGTGGACAAACCGTTCTCCGACGACTTTCGCGGCGAGAATACAAACGAACGGTGGCCGATTTGCTGCAGATCGACATGACGATGTTCGATCCGACGTTGGAGTTTCCCGGTGACAACTTGTCGGAGCATTTTGACAACGTCGGTGATGTTTTGGTGATGTCCGGTCACCTACTGGAACGCTATTTGGCCGCGGCGGATCAATGTGTTGAAAAGGCGCGCAACACCGCCGCCGATCGAATGTGGAGCGAATCGTCCGAACCCAAACAGTGGGTTTTTCGCGATTCGTTTGTGCAGCAAGCGGAACTAAGAACCGCTCACCGACGCGCATTCCGCGATCGCTACCTATGCCTGTACGACCATCCCTTCAATGACAAGACCGAAGGTGGTTACGGGCACATCCAGGATTTCACTGATGGAGTTCCCGTCGACGGAATCTACGAAATTCGAGTGCACGCGAAAGCGATGCATCGTGACACGCCGTACACAGATCGCGCGGTTCGAATTGATTTGGAGGAACCGTTTCGGTTGGGCGTCCGACCGGGCGACACTCGGATCGGTGACATGCCCCATCGGCAACCGATTCAACCGTTGTTGGCCCAGGCAAATGTGAGTGATCAGTCTTTTGAATGGATCACATTTCAGGTGCCACTCGACCGAGGCTTTGTCCCTCGTTTCACTTTCGAGAACGGTATTCACGATGTGCGTGGATCGTTTGGTCGGTTGTACCGTTTGCATCGCGAAGATTTGCCGCGATCGATTCGGAACAAGAAAGGAATCTTTGAGCAACGAATCGCGATCATTTCCGAAGGACAGTTGCCACACATACGAATCGACGAAGTCCAAATTCGTGGTCCGATCGAATTCTCGTTGCCCACGCAAAGTCAGTTGGCTCTGTTTCATGGTCCACCGCCTACGGACGCTGAATGGTCGACGCAGCAGGCCAAACAACGAATCGACAGTTTCGCTTCCCGCGCGTTCCGGCGTCCACCAACGAAGACAGAACTGGCTTCGCTCACCAGTTTCTACGAGTCGCGTAGAACGATTGGCGAAAATTGTGAGCAAGCCTATGTGAATACCGTCAAAGCAATCTTGTGCAGCCCTGCGTTTTTGTATTTTCAGAATCCGGCGGATTCATCGGCAACACTGACGGATCATGGATTGGCCGAACGGTTATCGTATTTTCTGACATCGAGCATGCCGGATGCACGGCTACGTCAGCTTGCCGACCAAGGCGTGTTGCACGAAGAAGTCACGCTTCGAGCAGAGGTGAAGCGTTTGTTGGCGTCTTCCGAGTCCAATGCGTTCGTCGCTGATTTCTTGGACAACTGGCTGAATCTGAGATCGCTCGGGTCGATGCCGCCGGACCCGCGAGGTTTTTGGTTCTTCTACGCGGGTGATTTGTCGGTCGACATGAAGACGGAGACACAAAGGTTGTTTCGCGACTTCATCGATCGGGATATTCCGCTGGTGGATTTGCTCACGACTTCGCATTCATTCTTGAACCGTGACATGGCCAAACTGTACGGAGTGGAACATGCATTTCCCGCAGAGGACGCGATCAGTTGGCGACGGTTTGACTTTTCAAGTGATACGGCTGCAGCAGGTGAAGGTCGTGGTGGATTGCTCGGACAAGCCAGTATTCTGACCGTGTCGGCCAATGGCATTGAAACCTCGCCTGTGACGCGGGGTGTTTGGTTGCTGGACAACATTTTGGGAACGCCCACGCCGCCTCCGCCGGATGATGTTCCCGCGATTGAACCGGACACACGGGGTGCGAAGACAATTCGTGATCAACTGACCCGTCACAGCGACGATGCGACTTGCAATCAGTGTCATCGCAAAATTGACCCACTTGGTTTCGCATTGGAAGGCTTTGATGCGATCGGTCAATTTCGGCGGACTTACAACACCAAACCTCGGCGTCCGATCGACACCTCGGGCGAACTTCCCGGCGGAGCGACGTTTGATGGGGCCGCGGAGCTGAAGCAGCAGTTGGCAGCTCAGCAGGAGTTCCTGGTGCGGACGGTCACGGAGCGATTGCTGATTCAGGCACTCGGGCGTCGCATGGAACCGATCGACCGAGCGGCGATCGATGCGATTTGGAGACCGCTGAAAAGCGAAGGCTATCCCACGGCTCAACTGATCGAAGCGATCGTCCTCAGCGACCTATTCCGACGCTGAAAGCTGGCATACTGTCGATCCAGGCGAGATCGGCTGATCAGCCCTGGTTATCGCGCCAGCTAGGACGGCGGCGACGGGCCTTGGGGTGGTGATAGGTCAACTCAAACGTGGCGTCTCTCGCGGTCAATCGTTTTCCATCGGGTCGATCGGTTGGGCGAAAGACCTTCGCTCGTAGACGTTTGGTGTCCTCGTATTGGTCGTCGTCCAGCTCAAATTCCACGTACGAATCCACGTCAAAGGTTTCGCCGTTGAAGGCTTCCCAGGCACGGAAGTGAAAGAAGACGTCTTCACGAAAGTCTTCCGCGTCGATGAAGCCGTATTCGCCTTCCGGCTTGATGGCTTTGATGCGACCCAGGCGTCGTTTCTGAATTCGAAACGGCTTGGGCGAGTCGTCGTTGGAACGGTTGCTACGAGATTGGTTCATAACGCTAGTTTAGCTCGGCTGCACCGGGAACGTCAGTCGTATCCAACCAACGAGCGACTGAATTTGCCGTGGCTCGATGGATCATTCGGGGCCACATGCTGGCATCGTCCGAGTCCAACAGATCCGAGGTCGCGGGGATGCGGTGCCAAACGCCTTCGCTGATTTCGTTTTCGAGCTGTTCTGCGGTCCAACCGAGGTGGCCCACCACCAATCGGAAGGGATGTTCATCGGACTTCAACAGCGATTCGATGTTGTCACGCTGGGCGGCCAAGCAGATCCCGCTCTCCATTTCGGCTTCCGCAAATTCGGGCGATGCGTGCACGGCGACAATGGGACCCGACAGCGGGCCGCCAAAGTGCAACGGCGTGCCATTGGAGAGTTTGCCCGCGATCAACTGCTGAGCCAACTTGTCCTTTTGATCGCCGCTGACCACCACCATCGGAACACCTGCGACGGGAGTTTGTGGGGAATCCGGTTGCGGCTCACCCGGATCGGAAGACTCGTCCGTTTCAGCGGACGGATCGCGACCCCAACGCGGCAATTTGGGTGTTTCCGCGGATGAGTTGGGCTGGACCGAGAGGTTGCCCGCGACGGCTTGCATGGGCCGGTTCAGCATCAAACCAATGACATGATCGACGTCTTCGTGGACCAGCAGGCAGACCGCTTGGTTCAGTACGGTGCCATCGACCAAGGTCGAACTGACCAGCAAATCACCCGCTTGCACGTTTTGCATGTGAATTCCCGTTGGACTGAGGGACCATGAATCAGAAAAGGGGTGGTTGTCAAAAAGACAGTCACCCGTGAAGACTGCTTGTTAATAAGGCAAGCCGCGCGCCAAACACGAATTGGCGGTGGCGAATGACCTAAAAACCACCTGTTTTCCCGCCTGAAAATTGAAATGAGCGATTCAAACCCACCCTCCTTGGATCAGATGCGAAAGAACTACGCTCTGGGGGGACTGCACGAAAATGACGTGAATCCGGATCCCGTGGTTCAGTTCCAAGCGTGGTTTCAGCAGGCCACGGTGGACGTCCCCGAATGGTTCGAGCCCAACGCCATGACGCTTTCGACGTCCGGTGCCGATGGTGCGGTGACCAGCCGGATCATTCTTTTGAAGGGTGTGGAGGAAGGAAAGTTCCTTTTCTACACCAACTATGAATCCGACAAAGGCGAGCAGATGCGACAGAACCCGCGGGTATCGCTGTGTCTTTTCTGGCCGCATTTGCAGCGCCAGGTTCGGATTGAGGGAACCGTCGAGAAGACCTCGCGAGAAGTTTCCAAGACGTACTTCCATTCGCGACCACACAACAGCCAGTTGGGAGCACACGTTAGCCAGCAATCCGCCGTCATCGAATCGCGTGAGATGCTGGAAACCAAGATGCAGGAGTTGTTGGAGCAGTATCCCGAGGGAAGCATTGTGCCGTTGCCGGAAAATTGGGGCGGCTACGCCGTGACGCCGACCAAGTTTGAATTCTGGCAGGGGCGACCCAGCCGGCTTCACGATCGGGTCATCTATCGACGAGCGGATTCGGCGACTGGATCCGGCCTTTGGGTCCTGGAACGTTTGTCACCCTGAGTCCATCCGTTGGTCTTGATGGATGCAGAAAGGACGTCGCTCAGATGAACGAGGTGACGGGCATCACCAAAATTTTGCCGTCACCGATGCGTCCCGTTCGTGTGACCGCCACGATCTTGTCCAAGACTTCTTCCAGACGCAGGTCGTCGACCCAAAGCGTGATCTCGACTTTGGGTACGAAAGCCTCGGAATACTCCGTGTCTTGGTACTGGTCCAAATAGCTTTTTTGGCGGCCGTAACCTTTGACCTCTAAAACACTCAATCCTTCCAAGGGTGCCCGGCGAAGAGCAGCCAAGACTTTCTCGGCCAGATGCGGTGAAACGACGGTGACGACTTGTTTCATGATCGCGTCCAGCATTCAGAGAGCCAGCATTCAGAGAACTTGAGTGTTTGGGTCAACCATGGCTCAGCCAGCGGGTTGATGTTTCTTGGCCAACAGTTCGGCGATTTGGACCGCGTTGGTGGCTGCACCTTTGCGAAGGTTATCGCTAACGCACCAAAAAGCGATTCCGTTTTCGGCGCTGATGTCTTTGCGAATTCGACCGACGAACACGTCGTCTTTGCCGTCGCAATCACGTGGCATCGGATAGCTCTTGGAGTTCAGATCATCGACCACGGTGACGCCATCGGCTTCTTCCCACAGCTTGCGGGCTTGGGCGGCCGAGAGTGGTTCGCGAGTTTCGACCAAGATCGATTCGCTGTGTCCGATCGCCACGGGGACTCGCACGGCGGTGGGGCAAACTTGGATCGATTCGTCGCCCATGATCTTTTGAGTCTCGTACACCATCTTCATTTCTTCGCTGGTGTAGCCTTCGTGCTTTTCGGATCCAATTTGCGGGATCAGGTTGAAGCCGATGGGGTGCTGGAACGTTTCCGCCGCATGAGTTTGCCCGTCCAGGCTGGCTCGCGTGCTGGATTCCAGTTCCACGTTGCCTGCCAGCCCCGCGCCGCTGGTGGCTTGATAGGTGCTGACGATGACGCGGCGAATTCCGACGGCTTTGTGAATCGGAGCCAACGCGACCACCATTTGTGTGGTGCTGCAGTTGGGGCTGGCGACGACGCCTTGGTGCGAATCGATCGCGTCGGGATTCACTTCGGGAACGATCAAAGGAACGCTCGGATCCATCCGCCAATAAGCACTCTCGTCGACGACGATTGCACCGGCTTTGGTGGCCCAGGGAGTGAACTCAGCGGATACCTCGTCGGGCGTGCTGGCGATGACCAGGTCCACCCCTTCAAAGGCCGAAGGTTCTAGCAACTCAACGGTCAGTGTTTCGTCACCGAATTGGACTTGGGTGCCCGCACTGCGAGCCGAAGCGAGCAAACGCAGTTTCCGCATGGGAAATTGGCGTGCGTGAAGTTGATCCAAAACGATTCGTCCGACGGCACCGGTGGCACCGACGAGAGCAACACAATCAAACATGAGTTGGCGGGAGACAGAGAAAAAGTGAGTGGGGAGGTGGCTGGTGAACCAACCAGTGCCTGGCAATTTGCCAAGACAAATGTCAACCACGTTGGGTTCAATGCGACGGCGTCAGTTTCTCACGAACCTCGTCCGTTGCAATGCAAACGGGTGCAATTCAAAGGAAAATCGCGTCCCCAGTATGGGAACGCGATGATGAATTGACGATGGGAGCCGACAAATCTCAGCGGCGAGCCATGCGTCGCGCGATGGCTTCGCGAGACAGGGGCATGATCTTGGCCGCACCGCCGGTGTTGTACAGCAGGTCATCGCGGCTGGGTTTGGATTCCGCATCGTCGTACTGAACCAAGAACGCACCGACTTGAACGCCGGATTCGTGGTAGACGGGAGGCCAGAACTCTTCGCCGCGAATGGCCAACGTTTTCGCCAGCAATCGGGTGGCTCGACCGGAGAAGCCGCTGAGCACCATGTCGAGACGTCCGAGGGCTTCGTAGAACAGGTAGAACACCAACGCGGTGTCTTTGCCTTGGCCGCCGGCGTATTCCCAGGTGCCATCGTCTTTTTCGTAGTAGAAGCCTGGTTCCGGCGCGTCCAGGTTCTTGCTCAATCGCATCCCAGCCGACGCTGCGCCCGGTTTCGGGTCGTTGTCGCGGTAACGCAAAAAGAACGGGCAACTGCGAGCCGAAACGTCGTCCACGTCGTCTTCGGTCACGAATGGCGTGCAACCGAACGCGTCGGAGAACAACAGTTCCACGGCTGGGTTGCTTTTCACACTGCCGATGCAAACGATGCCACGGTCGCCTTGGGCGTCAGTGAAGCCTTCGAAGACTTCCGTCGCACGGGCACGAGCGTCTTCCAACGTGACTTGACCAGGGCTCCACACCAACGATTGCTGGATGCGATCGGGCATGGGAACCGACGCGGCGGAGCTGGACTCGTTGCCTTCGCCGATGTGTTTGGCAACACCGCCCAAAGTTGAGATGCCGTTGAGCAATTCACCAACCAGGACGGAGTCACTGGCGACGACCATCGCGTTCTCGGGCGAATCGCTGCCTTCGGCTTGGCGAACACCCACGACAATTTCGATGTCGCTGCGGCGAGCCAGTTGTTCCCAGAAGTTCTCCGCGTTGACGGCAAACAGGGCACCGGGCAATTGGTCGGCGGTCGCGTGTCCCTGATCGATCAAATAGTCACACAGGCGTGACAGGGCATCCAACGGGATGTATTTGGCTTCGTTTTTGAGCAACGAAGCAACTTGGTGCCGGTCCAAGCCAGTGTGTTCGACGATCGCTTTGATCGTACCTGGGCGTTTGCGCCGGTCGGGGGTGTGCCCAAGCAGTTCTGCGAGCCGAAAAGCGTATCTCATGGCCGATTTGGAATAGTTGAAAAGGTTGAGTTAGAAATCCGTGCCGCGCTAGATCAAAACCGAGTCAATCTCACGAATTTGCCGTCCGTATCTTGGCCTAAGGCAGCAGGATCGAAAAGTCGACTGAAACGATTCACATCGACCACACGTCATTGAATCGAAGGCCAGTGTGCTGTCCTTTCGATTCGGTTCCGAAGGTGTTCCCCCCTATGGTTTTCGACGATTTTTGGCACGTTCTGGCCAACACCTCTATAACAAATGGCTCTTCAATCGTTTTAAACCTACCAAGCCGCTGCGAATGTCGTGGCATCGCGAGCGATTCAAGCTGGCTCGCGTTGTTCCGCCAGTCGAAACTCCTTCACAGCAAATAACATACACCGTTGACAGAACAAATGTTTCCGTTAACGAGCCCAATTTTTTGGCCGATTTTACGGACTTCGGCAGACTCAGGCGAGCATTGGGCTTTCCTCGTGTCTCCATCGCCCGTCCAGCGAAACCCGTTCGATCAACCTTGTTTTCGTTCGGACTTGGACAACAGATAAAATGAAAGGGTGATCGCCCACACCGAGGGTGACGCCGAATTGATTCGTTCGGGATTGCATCGCTTGTCCATCGCTTCTTCCCCCCCAACTTCCGTTTCCCAACCACCACGATCCAGCAGCAAGGATTCGCGGCGCGGAGCGGCGACCGGGAAATCGAATTTCGACGCGTTGATTCAAGAGCGAATCGACGAGGCTCGCGGTGCGCTTTGGCGGGCCGAGTTGACTCGACAAGTCTTGCTGGGCGTCATGGTCGGCATGGCCGCTCTGCTGGCGTGGGTGATCATGGACCACTGGATTTGGTCGCCTGGCAATTGGGGGCGTGCCATCGCCGCGCTGCTGGGTTTGGTCGCGTTGGGATTGCACATTCAACGTTCGGTTTGGCCGGTGCTTCGATCGTCGGTGCGAGCGGACTACGCCGCGCGAGCCTTGGAACGCGACCATCCGGAACTGGGCCACGCTCTTTCCAGTTACATCGCACTGAAACAACAGAACACCGATCGATCCGCCTCCAAAGGACAACTTTCCACGCGAGTGGTCCAGTCGATTGGGGCTTCCACCGCAGCCAAGCTTCGTTCGATTGATGCCTTGCCCGAAGAGGCCACCGGGTTGCTGCGTTGGTGGATTGCCACCATCGCGTTGTTGGCGGTGCTAGCCATTTACGCTTTGGCATCGCCGAAAAACTCGCTGCAATCCGCCGTTCGTTTGATGGCTCCCGCGGCCGACATTCGACCACCGAACCGAGTTCAAATCTTTGACGTGCAGCCCGGTGATGCGGAAGTCTTGGCCGGCCGTTCGGTCGATGTCTCCGTGAAGGTCAAAGGCTTGAAAGACGACGAGCCGGTGCAATTCCGATGGCTCGATCAAATCGCCGGTGCGATGGAGGGACTTGGCAGTGATTCGTTGTCCAGCGATCAAGTGGTGGAACTGCAACGCGATGAAGCAGCCTCCGGTGCATCGGCGACCACGTTTGTCGTTTCCGTTCCGGTATCGCATCAATCCACCGGCGTTCAGCGATACGAAATCGTGGCCGGTGATTCGGTGGCCGGACCGTTTGAATGGAAGATTCGCGACACGCCTGTGGTGAGTGTGACGGAGGTTCAGTATCAACCACCGGCGTACACCGGAGAAACCAAACGGGTTCGTCGCAGCGGTTCCATTCGTGGTGTGGATGGAACCCGCGTCACGTTGCGTGCCAAGGTCAATCGATCGGTGGCTCGCGCCGTTGTCGAGTTCAACCCCAAGCCGATGGGCCAAGAGATTCGTGCCACCGCCGGCGTTCGCGAGATGGATCGATCCAGCGACGGTCGCTCGTTGGATTTGACGTTTGATCTTCGCAGTGGCAAAGCAGCCACACGCGCGGTTGAACTGGAAAGCTATCGTATTCGTGTCTGGGACGATGCCGAGCAAACCAACTCGGAACCGATCGTCTACCCGATCGAGGTGATTCGGGATCTGCCGCCGGAGATCACCATTGTTGTGCCTCGCAAGTCGCCCAAGCCGGTGCCGATGGATGCTCAACAGTTGTTTGAGATTCACGCCACCGATGTCGATTACGGTTTGTCAGAAATCGAAGTGGAGATTCGACGCGGCATCGACCTGATCGCCCGGGCAACGTTGTGGAAGAACGCCGAGGGTGCCAAGGGTAACCAGATCGCCGAGTATCGTTTCCGTCCTTCGCGAATGATCATCGCCGGTGCGGGGCGAAGGAGCGGGCGATCGTCGCGGTTGATGGTGGGCGATGAAGTGGAGGTCGTTGCCATCGCGACCGACAACCGACGTGATCCAGACAATCCTGGAATCGAACCCGGAGTGACACGGACCGAACCGGTTCGTCTGCAAATCGTCGCGGGTCGTGAACCCAATGAACAAACTCCTGAAGAACAGGACGACAATGATGGTCAAACGCCCGACGATGGGTCCACCGGCGAAGGCAGCGAATCCGGAGCCGACGGTCAATCCGGTGGCTCGGGCGGCAGCGGTGAAAGCAGCGAATCACAAGATGCCGGCCAGAACGGTGAAGGCCAAAGCGGCAGCGGCCAGTCGGATTCGGAGTCGACCGGAGAAAATCAAAGCGGTGACGGGTCAGGCGATTCACAGGGCAACCAGGATCCGGACGATTCGTCCAACGAAGGTGCCTCCGACGGCGAAGGAACCAGCGGTGACTCATCGGGGATGAACTCGCAGGCAGAGGACTCGCAAGGCGACGGTTCGGACAACTCCACCGAACCCGGTGAAGCTGGTGACAACGCGGGCGGGAAAGCGTCTGGCTCCGAGGCCGCCTCCAACAGCGAAGGCGGTTCAAATCCTGAAGGATCCGATCCGAGCGGCAACCAACAGCCCGCGAACGATTCCGGATCGTCCGAGTCTGAAGGTGGCAACGCGCAGTCCAGCAACAACGGGGAAGGCACGGAATCGGGTTCCAACAACTCCGATCGCGGAAACTCTCGCGATGGCGACGCTGGCCAAGGTGATTCGGCTAGTAGTAAGTCCAGCCAAGGAGACTCGGGCGGCAGCAAGTCCGCGCCGCAGGACGATGCCGAGGCGTTCGAACGCATTCGCGAATACTTGGAAGAGCAAGATAAACGGTCCGGGGCGAGCGAGGGTGGCGAGGGACAAGACAGCGATTCCTCACAACAAGGAGCTTCCGAGCAAGGTTCTTCTGGCCAGAATTCGCCGGAACAAAATTCTTCGGATCAAAATTCGAGCGGGCAGAACTCATCGCAGGAAGGATCTGATTCGCAAGGCGGTGCCGGTGGGGAGGAGTCCAACGCCGGATCATCTGACCAGCAAGACGGAACCAACTCGGGCGATGAATCCGGACAGTCTGGATCGTCGGACTCGGAAGGGGGCAATTCCGAAGCAGGTTCGTCTTCGGAGGGTTCAGATTCGGGCAAGCCTTCTGGCGACGGAGACTCCGATGGCAAACAAACATCGGGCGAGGAGGGATCTTCTGGCGATCAAACGTCGAGTGATCCATCCCGCGGGTCTGAGCCAGGCGAATCGAACTCGGGACAATCCAGTCAAGACTCGTCCGATGGTGCGGGTTCCTCGCAAACTCAATCCGATGGCTCGTCTGGCAATTCAAACGAAACGTCTGCTTCTGAAAACGAAGCCGGCCAGGAATCCGCCAGTCAAAATTCACCCGCGGGCGGATCCGAGCAACCAGGCGATCGCTCCGAAGGAATGAACGCATCCGAGTCAAACTCTCAATCAGGAGAGTCGTCGAGCTTCAATGGTGATAGCAACGCCGCCGGCGATCAAAATGGTGGCAATGAATCCGGTGGCGAGGTGCCCAAGGCGGATCCCGCGGATTTGGAATACACCAAACAAGCCACCGACATGGTGCTCGATTACCTGGATGAAACGCGGCAGGATCCAGACCCCGATTTGCTGGAACGTTTGAAGTGGAGTCAGGATGATCTCAAGCGGTTCCGTGATCGTTGGCAAAACGTCAAACCGATTGATTCGTCCGATCCCAAAGCGGCGGTGGATCCGTCCGAACTGGAGGAGGCTCTGCGGAGCTTGGGCATGCGTGCACCCAACACCATGCGTTCGCAATCCGCCCCGCGTCCTCAAGATGGCATGCGAGGATTGCGCGACAGTGGCAATCGACGTCAAGCTCCCGCCGCCGTTCGCGATGCCTTTGAAGCGTTCCGACGCAACTTGGGTTCGCAGTGAGCGTCTCGCGGACCGAGCCAACCAAGGGTGATAATCGGCTTTGCTGCGGCGGTTCGACTGGCGTTGCGATTGTCGCCTCCCTGGTTGCACACGCCTGACCCCACCGTCAGGATGACTTGGTTGCCACACGTTCACCTGCGTCACTGATCGGCAATCGGTCGCCGCACCCAACCCGGTGCTGCCCGCGTCGGTCATGGCACGTTTGCGAACCTGCTTTCTTTTAAGGCCTGCTCACTAAGGATCGCCCGCATGCTTGCACGGCTGAAGACGTTCACTTTGCTCGGGATCGAAGCGATGCCCGTCGACGTCGAGGTGGACATCTCTCCGGCGGCCATGCCCAAAACCATCCTGGTTGGATTGCCCGAAGCCGCCGTTCGTGAAAGCACGCATCGCGTCGAACGAGCCATCGTCAACAGCGGCTTCACACGCCCGCAGGATCGCGTCGTCATCAACTTGGCCCCGGGGGATCTTCCCAAGCAGGCTCCGTCGTTCGATTTGCCCGTGGCACTGGGAGTGTTGGCGGGCAGTGGTCAATTGGCCTTGGATCGGCTGGAAGATTACGCGGTCGTCGGCGAGTTGGCTTTGGAAGGCATCACGCGGCCGGTCAAAGGAGCCTTGTCGATCGCCATCGAAGCGGCCAAGGACAAATCGTTGAAAGGATTGGTTGTGCCCAGTGAGTCCGCCGCGGAAGCCGCCGTGGTGGAAGACTTGGAAGTCATCGCCGTTGATAGCCTGTCGCAATGCGTCGCGTTCTTCGCGGGCGAGATCGATGTGCCACCGGTCCCCAGCGGCGTTGCTGAGATCTTCGAAGCGTTCAGCGAATACGAAGTCGACTTCGCCGATGTCCGAGGCCAAGAATCAGCCAAACGCGCCATGACCATCGCCGCCGCGGGTCGCCACAATTTGCTGATGATCGGTCCGCCGGGAAGCGGGAAAACCATGTTGGCCAAACGCGTGCCGACGATCTTGCCTCCTTTGGTGCCCGGTGAGTCGATTGAAACGACTCGCATCTACAGCGCGGTGGGGCAGCTACCAGCCAAGCAACCGTTGCTCGCCCGACGGCCGTTTCGGAGTCCTCACCACACGATCAGTGACGCGGGTTTGGTTGGTGGCGGCAGTCCACCCGCACCCGGCGAGATCAGCAAGGCTCACAACGGAATCTTGTTTTTGGATGAGTTGCCAGAGTTCAATCGCAAGACGCTGGAGGTCATGCGACAACCGCTCGAAGACGGCGTTGTCACGATCTCGCGTGCTCTCCGAAGCACGACCTTTCCCGCGGACTTCATGCTGATCGCGGCGGCGAACCCGTGCCCTTGCGGTTACAGGTCGGACCCACGGCGAAGTTGCAATTGCACGCCGCCACAAATCGAACGTTACATGGGGAAGATCTCGGGACCGTTGCTCGATCGAGTGGACATCCACATCGAGGTTCCCGCGGTTCCATTCGAAGAGTTGTCGTCACGCAGCGCGTCGAGTGAGACCAGCGAAACGATGCGCGAAACGGTCATGCAGGCTCGCGATGTCCAAGCCGAACGATTTGCGGGCAGCCCGATACGTTACAACGCCCAGATGAGCAGTCGGCAAACGCGTCAGTACTGCGAGCTGAGTGATTCCAGCAAGGCTTTGTTGAAAGCGGGGGTGGAATCGTTGGGATTGTCCGCTCGGGCCCACGACAAGATTCTGCGGGTCGCTCGAACGATCGCGGATTTGGCCGGCGAACCATCCATTCTCGAAGAACACCTGGCCGAAGCCATCGGCTACCGAAACCTCGATGCCGATTTGTGGGTCTGAATCAGCTTCGCATCATTTACGACGGCCCCTCCGGGGCGACATGGTGATGTCCATCCACGGTCTCGGGGCTTCCGCCCCGAGCTAGCGATGTCGGCCCCTCCGGGGCGAATTTTCCTACGTGGTCGGTGGATGGCATGATCCGGCCCTTTCTATCTGAAAGAGCGAATAGCCACTTTGATTCGAAGAAGCGGTGAAGACATCAAGTGAAAGGTCGGACCACGGAGTGATCCGCCACATTGTCGCGGATCGCTCCGCGGTCCCGCGTTCAGCACTGACTCAGCGTCACCTGATCATCCAACTCAAATGTGTTCGCGCGTTCGGACCGACCAAGCTGGTCAACTCAGCGAGGCGAGCTGATTCGGTTGGAGCCGATGGTGACTTGGTTGTCGATGCGCCAAAGAACTCCTGCTTGTCGGATCGAGGGAACCAGTTCGCTTCGCAAGTCCGCCGTCGGCAAGGAGCCCTCGAGCAACACGCTGGAGTCGGCGATCGAGACATGCAGCTGATCGGCATAGTCGCTCAATGTGGCGTGCTCTCGAAACATGTTCTCAATGCGTTGCAACGTCATTTGAACATGACACTCGGGCTGGGTCGCTTCCATCAATCGGATCATAGCTGCGGTTCCCCGTAAGGAATGGCGGAACGAAGGCGGGAGTTTTTGGGCGGGTTCAAAAACACCATGACAAGTCTGCCGCTCGTTCAGCCGACAGGTCGGAAAGGTGTTCTCGATTTGTTTCGAAACCACGGAATGTCTTTGGGAGACGCAATCTTCATGCCAGTTGTGACGCTTATCAGGCGTTCCATCGCGTGAAGGCAAGTCAATCGCAATGCGTCGTTTATCGCTGGGCGGGGCGATCGCTGAACGCGGAAAGGTCGCCAGGTAGCACTTTGAACGTGGGCATGGAGAGGATTTCCATGGTCTTCAGTCGCATCGTCGCATGTCCGACTTCCAGGTTGATGCCGGGTTTGCCGAGGGCGGTGGTTTGCATCAAACGGGCGGGGCGGGTTGGTGCCCCGAACACCGTGAACAGGTCTTTCGCGGCGGCGTAGCCACAACGATCCGCGGTGACCGTGTAAGCCGATTTGTCGGTGCGAGTACGGAACAGAACCCCGCCCGCCGCTTCGATCTCCCACGCCGTGGTCGTCACACCCATCGTGCGTTGTTGAAACGGGACACTGGGGTCGACCGCGATTCGAAGCGTGTCGCAATCGATGGTGGATTCGCCCTGCGACAGCAAATCCATTTGAGTGGCATCCATTCGGGTTTCGAAGTCGGGCAGTGTTTGCTGGGCGACTCGGACACCCCGCCGAAAGGTCAGGGTCTTGGCCAGCAAGTCGCCTTGCATGGATTCCTGGAAGATCAAATGCACGCCCATGATGGTCGGTTCGGTCGACTCGTTTTGCCCGCCCGCATTCGTGTCTTCGATCATGTCGGGGTTCCAAGCCGCGGCTTTCGTGTTCGTGCCAGAACTGGCGGCGACGGTGCTCGAAACCGGTTTGGATGGGGCAAGTAAGCCGCCTCCCTTTGTGTTGCGAATCCAAGCTCGGTAGGAGCCCGGTCCGGGCGCGATGATCGCCCCCGATGCACCCTCGGACGTGGAAACGGGCGTGGCACCATTCGCATCCGCCACGGGCGAATTGGGAACCCAAGCCAAACGTGAGGTTTGCAAGTGATGACGTGATTCACGGATTCCATCGCGAGCGAACTGGTCGACGGTCAATTCGACGGGTTGCGATCCGGTTTGGACCAACGCGATCTCGGCGATGCCGGCTTTCTTAAAACTGTCGGGCGTTCGCAAATGGATGGCATCGGTGAGGGTCCATTTCAATTGGTCCCCACGCATCTGAATTTCGTTGGTGGTTTCGCCTTGGGTGATGACTGTGTCCAAGACCACACCGCCGGCCAAGGTCGCGACTTTGCCGTCAAAGGTCATCGAACCACCGAAACGACATCGTGGTTGTCGAGACCAACGAGCGGAGGATTGGGTGGGATTGCCAGAGGCCACCGAAAGAGCCGGCAGCATGTGCGACGGCAGAACAAACTGTCCCGCGTCGTTGACCCACACAAAGTTGTCTTCCGGGCGGACCTGAATCTGCGGGCCAATGAAGAAACCGTCACCCATTTGCAAACGAGCCGGAACACCAGCGGTGCCGGTCAATTCCATCACATCGCCAACGCCGCCGTCTCGGAATCGCAGCTTTTCTCCCGTCAAAGTCGCCAGCATCGTTGTGGGTGATGACGAACTCGGAGGTTTTGCCGGGTTGGCTGGACGCATCTTCATCGGATGAGTCACTTCCACACCGCCGGTGACGCTAAGGTCCGTGGCGGTCAATTCGCCGCCGCCCATCGTCAGCGTGGCCGCGACCATGTCACCGCGAATCGTTGCGGGATGCTCGGGAACCGAGGGGTCGCGATTGTTGATGGAAGACTGCGAAGATTGGGGCTGACGGACCCATTTTCGAATTGGATCGTTGGTTTGCGCCGAAACCTTGTTGGGCGAATGGGACGCTTGTTCAAAGAACAAATGCATCCGGTTGGTGCTCGCTCGCAACGACGGCGAGTTGATTTGCACGTTGCCCAAGGCCGCCAGCGTCTTTGGCATCCATTCGCGGTTCAACGAATCATCGTCGGAGTCAGTCGGTCTCGTTGCCGCGTCGGTTTTGGTCGCGGGTTGCAGAAGGCCTTCAACGCGATCGGCGAGGAACGATCCACCATCGGCCAACACGGCTCGCAGTTGGCCTTCGCACCACACGCTGAAGTCGACTTGCAGTTCGTCCGGTGTGGCGACGCCTTGTGGTTCGATCTGCAAATCGTTTTGCCAGCTAAACGATCGCATGGCGGAGTCGGCTGCGTGGTGGAACACTCGCCCGGGGCCTTCCACACTGATCGTTCCGAGCTGTTTGGGAGCCGACGGATTGAAGCGGTAGCGAATCTGCGACAAGAACGCTTCCAATTCGCCTCGTTGAAGCCGAACAAAGTCGTTCTGTGGCTGGTGGGTGGGTGCTTGTCCGGGGGCGTCCAGCACGGACAGTGGGTCCGCGATCAACCAGCCTTCGACTGGATCAAACACGATCCGGCCGGCGGTCATCCCGAACATTTGCGAGCGGATTTCCATCTGCACGGGTGACCCGGTGGCTTCCACGCGATCGATCCAGTCCATCGCCGTGTCGCGACGGAGTTTGGAATTCAGCGGGTCCCGAAGCGTCATGACCAACGAGTCGCAACGAAAACGGTCGATCCAATTGTCGCTCGGAGGCGTGATTTGATTGGTGGTCGCCGAGGCGGCGGGCGGCAAGCGAAGCAGTTCGACGTCTTGGTTGAGGCTGAGTTGATCCAACGCAAAGTCGTACTGGATCATGTTCCCACAACGAACTTCCACCACGCCTTTGGGTTCGTCTTGAGATGGATCGTTGGGATCGTCCAGCGGCAGCGAAAGTTTTTGCAGATAGACCAATTCCATTCGGTCCAACGTTCCGGTCACATCATTGGATCGACCGGCGGAAGACGCTGACGCGGCCAGGTGCAATGTCAGCACACGGCCGATCATCGTCGCGCGACCGACTTGCATATGAATCGGATCATTCGTCCAGATCGTACGGCGATCGATGCCGACGTTGGACGTGCGAATGTGCAGCACGGAATCCGTCGCGGTCATCGGATCGGGTGGCTCGGACGAGATGCCCTGGACTTGGTAGGCCGACGCGAGCTTTGCGGCTTCACCGGTCGGTTGCGTTGAACGTTGAATGATCACATCCCCACGAAGCTGGCCTCGTTCAATCGACGGGGCCACGCCGCTCATGACGTCCAACGGAGCGTCGAATTTGATCAACGCACCCTCGGATGCGCTGATCAGGATCGGTTCTTTCGACCCGGCTTCGTTCAAGCCGCGACCGATGACGATCGTGATGGGTTTCAGTTCCCAGGTTTGGCCATCCTTTTGCTTGCAGTCTTTGCAAAGCAACATCCCATCGTCCGTTTTCAAACGAATGGTTCGGCCGCGTTGCCAATCCGTGTCGGCAAACAGGTCGTCCAAGTTGCCATCGCCGCCACTCATCTTGGGCGGTGATACCGGCGCAGCGACGATTTCGGGCGGGGTCAACCACGCCGCCACGGTCACTTGATAAAGACCGGCCATTGCTACTAACGCGCACAAACCGATCAGGTAGTCGCGCAGTTGCGTCAGCATGGAGGCTCTTTCGAGACGGACGGCCACCGATCGGCGGCTCGCATCAATCGTTCAATCAATTCGCGAACCGCACCGGTTCCGCCGGGCAATCGTGTGATCCAGTGAGCGGCTTCTCGGGCGTCGATGGACGCATCATCCGGGGCCGCGGCCAATGCCACTCGATGCATGACCGCGATGTCGGGAACATCGTCGCCGATGTAGCAAACTTGTTCGGGGGTGACACCCATCGCGGACATCATCTCCGTCGCGGTTGCCCACTTGTCGCTGGAATTTTGCACCACGTGATGGATGCCCAATTCTTTGGCTCGTCGTGACAGGGCATCGCTGTGACGCGCGGTGATGATGCCGAAGTGCAGCCCCGCGTTCATCCAAGCTTTGATGCCATAGCCATCGCGAACGTGAAAGGTTTTGGTTTCGGCTCCGGTGGAGTCGTAGTACAGCTTGCCATCACTCAACACGCCATCCACGTCCGACAAAATGCATTGGATTTTGCCGGCGACTTCACGATCCGAGAACAAGGCATGACGGGCGGACAAATCAGTCTCCTGAGGTGATGGGGATGCAGCGTGGGCCGTCATCGTTTGGGTTGCTTGTGGTGCTTGGCGTTTCGGTGCGATCTGTATTGGTCGCTTGGCGAACATCGCCGGTGGCTACCAAGTCCGTGATGTCGATCATTCCAATCGGGCGTTGATCTTCGTCCACGACAGGCAACTCGCTGATCTTTCGTTGCGACAACAGTTCGACCGCACGTGGCAACCGTTCGGTCTCCGCGACACAAACCGGGCTCTCGGTCATGAAGTTTTCGATGGGCTCGTCCAAGCTGGTCTCTTGGCGTCGTTGCAACAGTCGAGCGAGATCGCTGTCGGTGAAGATGCCGGACAATCGTTGTTGATCGTCCAGCAACAAGATGGCCCCGCTACGTCGGCCGGAACCCCCAATCATCATCGCTTCACGAATCGTGATGGTCTGCGGTGCGACTCGGCATTCCGAGATCGGCCGCATGGCTTGTCGCACGTCGGTCAATTTGCGACCCAGTGCACCGCCGGGATGGAAACGAGCGAAGTCGTCTGGCGTGAATCCACACAAACGCGAAGCCAAGATGGCGATCGCGTCGCCCACCGCCAACATCACGGAGGTGGAACAGGTGGGAGCCAAACCATCGGGACAGGCTTCACGATGTCGGCCAATCGGAACGACATGGTCCGCAAGATCCGCCAACGGATTTTCGCGATCCGCCGTGACGGCGATGATGCCGCAGGCTTGTGACTTCAGGTACTCGACCACGCGAAGGACTTCTTCGCTGCGGCCGGAATTCGAAAAGGCGATGACCAGGTCTTTGGCTTGCACTCGACCGAGGTCACCGTGCACCGCTTCGATCGGATGCAGGAAGTGAGCCGGCGAACCGGTGCTAGCCAACGTCGCGACCAACTTCTGTGCGATCAGTCCGGCTTTGCCCACGCCGGTCAGCACGATCGAACCTTCGCAGCGACTGATCCACGCCGCGGCTTCGGCGGCATCGGACGAGGCGATGGTGGCGGCTTTCTGAATCGCGTCGGCTTCCCGCACCATGGTCTCGCGGACCAGACGGATTTGTTCCAAAGGCGAGAGGGGCGTTAACGTCGGGATGGACCCGCCGTGTGTGGGTTGAGGTCGTGGAGCCACAATCGCGTCCTTGCTCTTGTCGCGGATCTGGAGTCCGCGACGATGGGATCGCGGGACAGTCTGAATTTGCGACCCTAGCGAAAATTCGCGTTTCACCGCAAGACGAACCCGACCGCGATTACACTGCAAATCCGAGGCGAAAACGTCGTGATTTGTTGTCGAAAGGCAGCTGAGAGGCGTTCTTTCGACGCCAAGGGAATCGATCCAATCCCAAGTCCTCGGGCGACGATTGGACCGAATCAGGTGGCGGCGGGTGCCATGTCTCTCAGCAACGGACTGTAGCCCGCCAGCGGACCCAAATCGGGCGACTCCGCGTGTCGCTCGGCGAGGAACGTCTTGTAATACAACGCGACCATCAGCAGATCCGAATCGATGTCCGGGCGAAACTCAAAGCGGTCGATCAATGGAATCGTCAGGTGCCGAGCGATCTCGCGTCGGCGAGCCGCGGTCAAATACTGACGTCGTTCGGCGTAGATCGCCAACGTCCTCGCCATGCTTCGCGAGACCAAGTAGTCGCCGGGGATGTAGGACGCCAGAGGTGCCACTCGCGGATCGTCGATTTTCGCGAGCGGTAATTGCCAAGTTTTCTCATCGATGATGACCATGGTTCCGCTGGCGATGTCACCCAACCGTTGCATGCGGCGGGTGCTGAGCACACAAATCAGTCCGACCATTCCCGTCGGAATGATGAACACGGGCGGGATGTCGTCGCCCAAACTGCTCAGCGCGGCGACGGGTGCAAGATCAGCGATCCGGAGCAAGTTCCGCAGCACGGCACGCTTGCCGTTGATCGGGCAACCATCGACATCGATCACGCGAATGCCGCACGCCCATTTGCCGATCGTGCGTCCGTTGAAGAATGTCTCCAACGCCGCCCCGTAGAACCAGCTGATCAAAAAGTAGCTGATGATCCCAACGGCGGTCGCAAAGGATCCCAAGCTCTGCAGACCAGACAGTCCCACGAACAGGATCAACGCCAAGATCACGGCCAAGATCACAACAAAACGGACAAAGACATCAATGAAGTAAGCCGGCAGCCTTCGGAACGGACCAGCCAGTTGATATTCAAACGCAATGTTCTCCGGCGTCACCACGCCGATGGTGGTGTCGAGCGGGCGTTGGGAGTCGGTGTCGAGTCGGTGATCATCGCTTGCCATGGTGGTGCTACTATATCAGTCTTTCCGCCCCGCATCCCACCTCATCTCTCCCCACCGAGGACTTGTTTTGGAATCAACTGAAGCCGAAGTCCCCACCGCCGCAGATTCTTCGGACCGTCGCGACCCGCCCACGCATTGGTGGCGAATCCTCACCAACATCGGGCCTGGATTGATCATCGCCGGATCCATCGTCGGCAGTGGCGAACTGATCGCAACGACCAAAACAGGTGCCGAAGCGGGATTCACGTTGTTGTGGCTGATCCTGATCGGCTGCGTCGTGAAGGTGTTCACCCAAGTCGAAATGGGCCGGTACACATTGATCAGCGGGCAGACTTCGCTGCAGGCGTTCAACGAGCTTCCAGGGCCAAGGCTGGGGCGTCACGGAAACTGGTTGGTTTGGGCGTGGGCGGTGATGTGGTTGGCCAGCATCGGTCAGCAAGGCGGCATCGTCGGTAGCGTTGGACAAGCCGTCGCGATCACGATGCCGGCCACGTCGCATGGCGTGTCAGAGAATCAGGTTGCCGATGCTGAGCAAATGCTAACGTTTCAACGATATGCCGCCGAAGCCGAACGACAACGGTCAGGGGAAGCCGTTGATCTCTCCGGCGACGTGGAGACCTTGAGCAACCAGCAACTGCAAGCACGCGAATCTGAAGTGGTGGCGTTGAGGTTGGCTCACGAATTGGAACATGGAAAACAGGAACCACCGGACGTCGCTTTGTGGGCCACGATCATCACGATCGCAACCAGTGTTTTGTTGTACGTCGGACGTTATGGGGTGATCCAAACCTTCAGCACCGTGTTGGTGGGATCGTTCACGTTGCTGACCGTTGTCAACTTGGTGTTGTTGCAAGGTGAAGTCGACTACCGCGTGACCGCGGAGGAATTTTGGTCTGGTTTGAAAGGCAGTCTTCCGCCCAGCGAAGGTGGAAGCGGGGCGTTGGTCACCGCTTTGGCAACGTTTGGCATCATCGGTGTCGGTGCGGGCGAGTTGATTGCGTATCCCTATTGGTGTCTGGAAAAAGGCTACGCCAAATTCACTGGGAAGAATGACGGCACGGAACAATGGCGTCGTCGGGCGAGTGGTTGGATGCGGGTGATGCAGGTGGATGCCTGGGGATCGATGCTGGTCTACACCTTTGCCACCGTGGCGTTTTACTTGTTGGGTGCTGCGGTGTTGCACCGAGTGGGACTGAACCCCGAGAAGTCGGAACTGGTCCGCACGTTGGCGGTGATGTATGTGCCTGTGTTCTCGAACTGGGCGGCCGGGTTGTTTTTGTTTGGTGCGATTGCAGTTTTGTATTCCACGTTCTTTGTGGCCTGTGCCGGTCACGCTCGCGTGTTTTCCGATGCGTTGCGAGTGGTGGGGTGGATCGACGGCAGCGAAGCGACTCGCGACCGATGGGTTCGTGGTTTGGGAGCGTTCTTTCCGATCATGAGTTTGGTGTTTTACTTGGCGTTTCCATCACCGGCCCAGTTGGTTTTGATCAGTGGCATCACGCAAGGGATCGTGTTGCCAATGATCGCCGGTGCCGCGATTTGGTTCCGCTATTGCCGATCCGTGGATGGTTTGCGTCCCGGCAAGTTTTGGGACGCGATGCTTTGGCTTTCCGGCGTTGCCATGTTGATCACCGGCGTTTGGACCATCGTCGCCACGGTCACCAAGTAGGTCGGGCCATGCCCAACAAGGTTTGCCGATACGCGTAGGTCAGGCCATGCCTGACGATGGTTGCTGGCCGGTTGATGTGCCTTTGCCGGGGAACATTATTCAAGAACACTCCTCGCTTCTGCGAAGCATCGGTCGGTGCGGCGGGTGAGGCCCGCCCTACGCTGGCGCATTCGTGCCCACTGAGAACCGTGGGTCAGGCCATGCCTGACGAGGGTTGTTGGCCGGTTGATGTGCCTTCGCCGGTGAACGTTTTTCGAGAACACTCCTCGCTTCTGCGAAGCATCGGTCGGTGCGGCGGGTGAGACCCGCCCTACGCTGGCGCATTCGTGCCCACTGAGAACCGTGGGTCAGGCCATGCCTGACGACAATCACTGACCGACGGTTGGAGAGGTGTTCTTGCGAACGACGTCCTTGCTGTCGGGACGCAATTCGATCGACAGATTGATCGAACGATAGGTGCGATTGAATTCTTCGACGAACGATTCGCGATGGGTGGGTGGCATGAGAAGCGGTCCTTCCGCGTGATCACCCTGGTACAGGATCGCATCGCCGGGAAGCGTTTCTCGCCAACTGCTCATGCTTGCGTTCTCACCCAGGCCGCGTGCGAATCGTTCGGATGAGGGAACCCGAGCTGCTTGTCGACGCGGTTGATGATCGTCTCGCCGTGGAAGTAACGTCGCAAATTGACGCAAGCCAACCGGTTGGAATCATCCACCCGTCGAGCCGATTGGGCACCAACGTGCGGCGTGATCAACACGTTCGGATCGTCCCAAAGCGGACTGCTTTCCGGCAACGGCTCCGTGTAAGTCACATCAACACCGGCACCCGCCAAATGGCCACTTTGCAATGCGTCGACCAAGGCGTCTTCGTCGAGAACCTGACCACGAGCCACGTTGATCAAATAGCCGCCCGGTTTCATCTGGGCGATCTGCTCCGCTCCGATGAACTTCCTGGTCGAGGCATTCAGTGGCAACGTCAAGATCACGATGTCACTTTGAGCGAACAGTTCGTTGACTTGATTCGCCGGCCACAAGGATTCAACTTCGGCGGGGCAGTCCTCGGGGTAGTAGTCGGTCGCGATCAAGCGAACGTCCCACGGAGCCAATTTCGCAGCGATGGCTCGCCCATTACCGCCTAGACCCACGATGCCGATGGTTTTGCCTCGCAAGTCATCCGTTGGCAATCGAATGAACTCTCGTTTCGGACGAGCTCGTTCGAACAGACCGATGCGACGCAGCACGCCGAACAACAACGCAAAGGTTTGCTCGGCGACCTGCGGTGCAAACAATCCGGACGCGCTGCTGACGATGATGTCAGGGTTCGCGATCACACCGGGAACGAGGCAGTGATCCAGACCCGCGGCACTGGATTGAATCCAACCCAAGCGACCGGCGGCCAAGACTCGATCCCAATCCACCGGGACTTTCGCGTGGCCGATGAAGATGTCCGCGGTGGGAAGCAACTCATCGATGCGTTCCTGACCCGCGTCCACCACTTCGACGTGGTGGTTCAGCGGGCAGTTTGGATCGGCCTTCAGATCCGCGAGCGTTGTTTCCAGTTGCTCGATGTGTCGCGGTTCGGCGGGATAGCACAAGACGACTCGGCGGACCGATTCGACTTCACTCAAAGGCAAACGCTCACGCGGAGGCGACATTGACGAACACCTTCAATGCATCTTTGTCTTCGACGAGCAAACGCATCATCTCTTGATAGTTGTCCAAGCCTTCGACGGGATTGGTCAGGATCTTTTCCAAGACGCCGGGGAACATCATGTCGCCGAGTGCCAGATCGCGAATACCCATTTCGAAGTGACCACGGTTGGCGTTCACGCTACCCAACAGCAGCTTGTTGCCGAGCACCCACTCCAAGTTGATTTTGTCCGAGGGCACTTCTGATTTGCGTTCACCGCCGGTAATGCCTGTCCAGACCACCACGCCGTTGTGACCGATGTGTTCCATCGCTTCAAACGCCAAGGGACTGAATCCCGTCGCGTCGACGATCAAATCGGGGCGACCCGTTTGCTTGACCAATTCGGTCATCGAGGTTTGCGACGTGCTGACGTAAGTCGATTCCAAACCTTCGACGATCTCGGCTTTCAAGTTGGGGGCTTCGCCGCGAGCCAACGTGAAGACTTCCAAGCCACGAAGCTTCAACACCAACGTTGTCAGCAAACCAATTTGGCCGGCACCCAAAACGTAGGCAACTTTCGGATTCCAAACCTTCATGCGGCGCTGCGCCTCGTAGGCTTGGTGAACCGCTTTGGCGGCGCAGCTCATCGGTTCTTGCAAAACATGCAAGTGTTGCAGGCCTTGTGGCACGCGAACGATGTACTCCTCTTCGTCGACGAAGTACTCGGTCAAGAAACCATGACGCAGGTTGATGCCGCGTTCGTAGTAGGTTTCTTCGCTGGTCATGTCGTTGGTGCCGATCAAGTCATAGATCGAACTACCCGGGCGACGGACTGTCGCGGTCACGAAGTCGCCCGGTTTGACTCGTTTGACGTTTTCCCCCACGGCTTCGACGACGCCGAAACACTCGTGGCCGATCACCAAGTAATCGTCGCCGTCGGGGGCGTTGCCATAGAGAGCGTCATTGATCTCGCGATCGGTCGCATCCACACCGACTTTCAATACTTTGACCAGCACACCCATTCCGCCTTCGATCTGGTCGACCGACGGGCGAGCGATCTCTTGCATGTGAACGCTGTTGGGGGTTCCTGGCCTGACCGCGACGGCTTTCATCAAAAAATTCCACTCATCTGGGGGTGTCGAAAAAACGGAGATGAGGCCGGACGCGACCCCTTCATTAGGCATTGAGGGACGAGATCGTCCTGCAACGGCCCAGATCCTAACGAGACAGCGAATTTCCCGTGAGGGGGTTCTCTATGTATTTTTCGCAAGAACGCTTGTCAAAAATCATCGGATTGGAATACTTACCTGTATGCCAACTTCTTCCTCCACAACCGAATCCAACACCAAAGCGTCCGTCGAGGCGACGGTGGTGATGAATTCACGACCTCAAACAGCCGCGAATTCCGCGGTGGTGAGGAGCGTGGACCGGGAGTTGTTGCAGTGTCTTCGCAGTGGGGAATCCAAGGCGATTGGCGATTTGACGCAGCAATTGGGCGTGACCGCGACGGCGGTTCGACAACGTGTCGAACGGTTGCTCGAGGTTGGGTTGATCGCCCGAGAGAAGGTCGTCGCTGGTCGTGGACGCCCCACTTACCGATACGTGTTGACGCCCGCCGGTTATCGCCGGGCGGGTGCTGACGCGACGGAATTGGCCGAGGCCATGTGGGCGGAAATCGTCGCCATGGCGGACGGCGAGACTCGCGAAAACTTGATCTCAGCCATCGCTTCGCGGCTGGGGCGTCAATTTGCCGCGGCTTTGCGGGAAGGCTCGAATCGAGAACCCTCTACGGCGAGCGGTGAGTCGACGACGAGCGATCCCGCGACGGAAGAAGTGCGGGCCGACGAGACGGAAGCGGTCGCTCATTCCGCGACCTGTTCCTGTCACCAATCTACCGATTCCGAATCCTTTCATCTCCGCATGCAGCGATTGACTTCGATGCTGCAGAACAAAGAGATCTCGGCATCTTTGATCGAGCCGGACTCCGACGAAGACGGTGTCTTGCCCGTTTTGGACATCGAGGCGTGTCCGTTCCCCAGTCTGACCGCCGCGGCCGGGGATCGATCCATGTGCCGACTCGAAGAGCAAATGCTTTCCGAAGCGTTGGGCGAGGACGTTCACCTCAGCAGTTGTCGTCTGGACGGCGATTCCTGTTGCCAATTCACCACAAAATCGGATCTTGAATCCGAGGCTTCCACCAAACCTGATTCATCCAAAACCGATTCGGCTTGATTCGCGAGAGTACCCAGTTCCGCGACACAACGAACGCCGAATTCATATACGACCCACTGTCTATCTCTTGAAGGCTTGTCTTCCCATGAACCACATCCTGAAAATCGAAAACCTGCACGTTTCCGTCGGCGACAAACCGATTCTGCGTGGGGTCAACCTGACCATCAATCACGGTGAAACGCACGCTTTGATGGGACCCAACGGCAGCGGCAAAAGCACGCTGGGTTTGGCGATCATGGGACACCCCGGTTACGAAGTGACCGAAGGCAGCATCACATTGGACGGCGAAGACGTCTTGGCAATGGAACCGGATGAGCGTGCTCGCGTGGGCATCTTCATGGCGTTCCAGCGCCCGATGGCAATCCCCGGTGTGAAGATGGCGGACTTCCTGCGTCACGCCACCACCAACGTTCGCAACCCGGAACGCAAGGAAGGCGAAGAGCTGATTCCGATGCGTGAGTTCCGCAAAGAGCTGAAAGAGAAAATGGCTCACCTGCGGATGGATGTCGAGTTCGCTCGTCGCTACGTCAACGATGGGTTCTCCGGCGGTGAAATGAAACGTGCCGAGATCTTGCAACTCGCTATGTTGCAACCCAAGTTCGCTGTGCTGGACGAAACCGATTCGGGCTTGGACGCCGACGCGGTGCGTTTGGCCAGCGAATCGATCGCGGACATCGGACGTGAAAAGATGGGTCTGTTGATCATCACGCACCACGACAAGTTGTTGGTGCACAACCCGCCAGAATTCACACACGTGATGCTCGGCGGACGCTTGGTCGAAACCGGTGGAAAAGAACTGGCCGTGGAATTGCACGAGCACGGTTACGACCGAATTCGCAAGGCTTACCCAGAAGCCGAAGCGGTCAACCAAGAAATGTTGGCCGAAGAAACCGCGGTCTGATTGCCCGCGACGATTCCGAACGAAACCGACTCAACACCAAGTTCACTGAGCTTTACCTATGGCGACCGACGTCACTGAAAACGACCAAATCGGCGAAATCAATAAATACAACTTCCGCACCGAAACCACCGGTGTCTTCAAAGCCCAAAAGGGTTTGAGCGCGGATGTTGTGAACCAGATTTCTGACATCAAAAACGAACCCGATTGGATGCGAGAGTTTCGATTGAAATCTCTCGAGGAATTCGAATCACGCCCCATGCCCAAATGGGGTGGGGCATTGGATTTGGATTTCCAAGACATCTACTACTATTTGAAACCAACGGGGCAGTCCGAGAAGTCTTGGGACGATGTTCCCCAGGAAATCAAAGACACGTTCGACAAGTTGGGCATCCCCGAAGCCGAGAAGAAGTTCTTGGCGGGCGTGAAGGCTCAATTCGAAAGCGAAGTGGTCTACGGTTCGTTGCAAGAAGACCTCGCGAAACAGGGCGTGTTGTTCACGGACACCGACACCGCGGTTCGCGAGCATCCCGAATTGCTGCGTGAGTACTTCGGCACGATCATTCCACCCAACGACAACAAGTTCGCTGCACTGAACAGTGCGGTGTGGTCGGGCGGATCGTTCATATATGTGCCACCCGGTGTGCACATTGACTTCCCGTTGCAAGCTTATTTCCGCATCAACGCGGAAAGCATGGGCCAGTTCGAACGAACGTTGATCATCGTGGATGAAGGTGCCAGCATTCACTACGTCGAGGGCTGCACGGCTCCGATGTATTCGACGGAATCACTTCACAGTGCCGTTGTGGAAGTGGTTGTTAAGAAGAACGCTCGTTGCCGTTACACGACGATCCAAAACTGGGCCAACAACATTTACAACCTCGTGACCAAACGCGCTTACGCGTACCAGGACGCGACGATGGAATGGGTCGATGGCAACCTCGGCAGCAAACTGACCATGAAGTACCCCGCCGTCCACATGATGGAACCCGGTGCTCGTGGTGAAATCTTGTCGATCGCGTTTTCATCCGCCGGTCAGCACCAAGACGCGGGAGCCAAACTGGTGCACGCCGCGCCGAACACGACCGGACAGATCATCAGCAAGTCGATCAGCAAGAACGGCGGTCGCAGCAGTTACCGCGGTTTGGTTCGTGTTGAACCGGGGGCTCACAACAGCAAGAACAACGTTGTTTGTGACGCGTTGATCTTGGATCCCGAAAGCCGCAGCGACACGTATCCCTACATCGAAATCGCGGAGCAAGATGTCCAAATTGGACACGAAGCCAGTGTTTCGCGAATTGGGGAAGAGCAAATGTTCTACTTGCTCAGCCGCGGCCTGACTGAATCCGAGGCCAGCACGATGATCGTCAACGGTTTCATCGAGCCGCTCGTCAAAGAACTGCCCATGGAATACGCGGTCGAAATGAACCGCTTGATCCAATTGCAAATGGAAGGCAGCGTCGGTTAGTCCACAGCCGATCCTGCAATCGCCCGTTGCTCGCGACGCCACTTAGTCGCTCTTGAAATCGGTGCATTGATAGCGGAAGGGCGCGAGCCCTCCGGCGACGCACCGGGCGGCTCACGCCGCTTCGCTAAGACGACCTATCGAGAGCGTTTTCGCCGAGCAACGTTCCATTTCCCATCCACCGCTGAACAACCTTTTCACGTTTTCTCCATGACCACCACTTCAACCCTCACTTTCGATGCCGCCGGTTTCGAAGCCTTTCTCGCTTCGCGGAAAGACGAACCGCAATGGTTGACCGACCTGCGACGCGAATCGTTCTCGCACGCCGATGCGATGGATTGGCCCGCACGTCGTAGCGAAGAATGGATTCGCACCGACATTCGCGCCTTCCAAATCAGTAAGTTCGCACCACCTGTCGAAGCTCCCGCTGGGGAAATCCCTTCCGTGCACCAGCTGCGTGACGGTGTGGAGCCCGGCGGCGTTTTAGAAACTTTTGACAGCCAAGTCGTCGCAGAATCGCTCGACGAGGACTTGGCCGCGAAAGGTGTCATCTTCGGCAGCCTCGAACGACTTTGTCGCGAGCAACCCGAAAAGGTTCGCCCGTATCTCTACACCGTGGTGGACCCTGACCACGACAAGTTTGCAGCCCTGCACGCAGCGTTCTGGTCCGGTGGTCAGTTCCTGTATGTGCCACGTGGCGTGGTGATCGAAAAACCGATTTACCTTGGTTCCACGCTCAGCAATGGTGGCACCGACACGACGCACACGTTGATCGTTTTGGAAGATGGTGCCGAAGCAACTGTTTTGCACGAATCCAACAGCGTTGATTCGGAAGCATCCGGTTTGCACATGGGTGCCGTGGAGTTGATTCAAAAACCAGGATCTCACCTGCGATACGTCAACGTCCAGGAATGGGGCCACAAGACCTATCACTTCGCCCACCAGCAAGCCAACATCGATCGCGACTCACAATTGCAGTGGACGATCGCCGCGATGGGTTCGGGTTTGTCGAAGGTCAACCAATCCGTTGACATGGTCGGCGAAGGTGCTGATTGCCAGGTTAACGGGGTGATGTTCACCGAGGGTCGCCAGCACTTGGCTTACCACACCCAGCAATACCACCGGGCACCCAACTGCCACAGCGACTTCTTGTACAAGTCAGCTCAGCAGGACAAGAGTCGCACGGTGTGGCGTGGGATGATCAAGGTCGACAAGATCGCTCAAAAGACCGACGGTTATCAACGCAACGATAACTTGGTCCTGTCCAATCACTCACGAGCGGACTCGATTCCCGGATTGGAAATTGAGGCCGATGACGTGCGTTGCACCCACGGCAGCACGACGGCGAAGGTCGACGAAGAACAAATCTTCTACGCTCGTTGCCGCGGCTTCACTCAAAAGGAAGCCACTCGAATGATTGTCAGCGGGTTCTTCCAGCAGATCTTCGATCGAATCACGATCGAAAGCGTTCGCGACGCATTGGCCGCTGCCATCGCACGCCAAGTTCGCGAATACGAGTGATCTCGAATTCCATTTGTCTTAGCGGAGTGGCGTGAGCCGCCCGATGAACCCAGAAGTCTCTCAGCCGCATTCCTGTATCCTGTAGCACGGTGGTCCCCCACCGTGCCTTCTCCCAGAGCGTGAGTCCAACCCGGAACGGTCAAGCGGCAGGTGAATGAATCCTGACTTACAATGGTCGGAATCATCTGCCTCGAGGACCACATGACCCCATCCCAACGTATCGCTCGATTGCAGTGGTTGTGCTGGGGCGTGATCGCGATCGGAACGGTCGTCCAATCATACAATCACGGCACCGGGCCTGAGTTGGTCGCGTTGCTGTTGATGTCGGCGGGCTTGGCTTGGTTTGTGACTTGGTCGGCGATCCAGTGCGTCCTTTGTCCCGGGCAAGTCTGGCGGAATGTCGTGCGGACCTTGGGCATGGCGTTTGGGTGCGTCATGGTTTTGGTTCTCGCGCACAAGCTGTTCGAGTGGCTTGGAGATGGAACCTATCCGTTGGACGCGTGGGAAAACGATTATGCGGTCGTCTCAGGCACTCTGTTTGCGGTTTCCATTTCCCTCATCGCCACCATGTGCTGGGTCGGCATCGCGAAATTCTTCCGCTTGCGGCTGCGTGTTTGTGTGTCTCACGAACCAATCACCCCAGCAAAAGTTTCCGTCGCGGATCTCATGCTGTTGACCGCGGCCGTGGCAATTCACATTGCGGTCGCGCGGTGGCAGCAACAGGTGATATTCGTAAGAACCGTCGGACTCTTTGGGCCGGGGTTTGCCTTTCTAATCATTTTGATGGGTGGGCTCGGCTCCGCGTTTCTTGGTTGGTTCATGGTGCTGATTCCAACGTGGATGTCGCTGGCTCGCCACTGGAGCCTGCGACGTCGAAATGTGATGTGGGGGAGCTTCTGGATCTGTTGGATGTTGCTTGCAACGGTAGCAATCGTCGGCAATTGGTCCGAACCGAATTTCTTCTTCAGTTTCTCACTTTTGATGGGATGGATCGTCGTCAATATCCAGATAGTACGACGGTTAATCCACCATCATCCAAATTTCATCGGGATTGCGTGGTATCGCTTGCCGAAGGCAGGGGGCCAAAAAACATCGTCTCGATGACTGTGCCTCTATCACGCAATTCGTTCTGCCTCTCGCCCAAACCCTGGCTCGTTGCAGAGCTGGTTTGGAATTGGGACAATGGAAGCATGGATCAACAATCACTTCAGCGAGCCATTCGCCAGGACAAAGTCGAGCGAGCGAGGCAGATGTCTTTGGACGATCGTCTCGCTGCCGGTGCACGGTTATACGCCGAGCAACTTGCTCGGACCCGTGACTTACTACATGGCATGCATCCTGAATGGAGTATGGAAGACGTCGACGCGGAAATGAAGCGACGTCGTCGCGTCTTGAGTGACCGGGATTCGAAACGCTTCTTTCGCCAAGATCCTTCCCGAGACTCCGCTGTGGCGGATGCGACATGATAGGGTCAGACGGTAACGAAGCTGTCGCGAAGGTCGTCGCTGCGTTGAGTCAGTCCAATATCTCGTACATGCTTGTGGGATCATATTCGAGCAACGTGTACGGCGTCCCGCGTGCAACTGGCGATGCTGATTTTGTGGTCGAAATGCTTCAAGATTCAATCGCTGCGGTCGTAGAAAAACTTGGCGACGATTTTAAAGTTCAGTCGCAGGTCGAATTCGAATTGCTGACGGGGACGACTCGACGAGTCCTACAGTTTTTACCTTTTGATTTCGCGATTGAGTTGTTCGAACTGAGCGATGATCCGTTCGATCAGTCCCGATTCGAACGAAGAGTATCAGTTCAATCCAATTTGCTCGGTGGAACGGTTTGGCTTCCCAGGCCCGAGGATGTTGTGATCCAAAAACTTCGCTGGGGGCGTGCCCAAGACTTGTCTGATGTCTCCGACGTCATTGCGGTTCAGGGTGATTCGCTCGATTGGAGCTACATTCAAAACTGGACGGATCAACATGGTTCGTCGGAAGTGTTGCAACGCATACGGGATGAGTTGTAGCTTGAGTCGGGCACGTTGTTTGACAGCAATCGGAGTTCGCATATGGCGAGGGAGAACCGAGCAGTCAACTGCGGTGTCAGCGAAAGTGCTTGCAACGAAATCGTCAATCGACCGGTTCGCCAGTGGTGTCCGCTCTGGTCAAATCGCCCGCGAATAGACTCTGTGAGTACTTGATCAAGGCAAGCCAAAACGGATACCTGAAAGGTTCTCTCGATTTGAATTCAAAACACACCCTCCTGGAAATAGATGGACGCTTTCATGACTTCGACACCACTGCGTTTTCGGCCGCTGCTCAAACAGACGATTTGGGGCGGACGCCGGTTGGGCGAAATGCTGAAGAAGCCGATTGGCGAAGCGAATGACTATGCCGAGAGTTGGGAGATCGTTGACCATGGCGAAGACCAAAGCGTCGTCACCGATGGCGAACTGGCGGGAAAGTCGCTTGGTGATTTGTTTGCTCATCAACGTTCATGGTTGATGGGAAACGCATGGGTCGAAGCCAGTCCGGATGCGAAAACCTTTCCGCTGCTGCTGAAGTTCTTGGACTGCAATCGAGTGTTGTCGGTCCAAGTGCATCCCGATGATGCTTACGGGGCAACGATGCAGCCGCCTGACTTGGGGAAGACCGAGGCGTGGGTGATTCTGCATAGCGAGCCCAACAGCGTGATCTATTCGGGATTGAAGGCAGGCGTCGATCGCGAATCGTTGCGAGAGATGATGGTGGCGGGCGAAACCGACCGCGCGCTGCATTCCTATCATCCTGAAGTTGGCGATTGTGTCTTCATTCCAGCGGGCACGGTGCACGCCTTGGGTGGCGGGCTGGTGGTCGCGGAAATTCAACAATCCAGCAACACAACATTTCGGTTGTTCGATTGGAACCGCTTGGACGCGTCCGGAAATTCGCGGCCGTTGCACGTCGAGCAATCTTTGGATGTCTCGGACTACGACCGTGGTCCGGTCGATCCCATTCGCAAACCGTTGGCGAGTGGCACGGATGAATTGGTGAGTTGCGACAAATTCGTTCTTCGCCGAGTGCACCAAAGCTCGCCAACCATTGCCGGTGATGATCAATGTCATCTGGTCACGGTGATCGACGGTTCGGCAACGCTTGTCTCGCGTGATGAAGTCACGCAGCTCTCAACTGGCGAAAGCGTTTTGATTCCCGCCGCGTCAGGCGAGATGCAGCTGAAATCGAAGGAAGCAACTTGTTTGTGGATGACTCCGCCATCCGGTTCGACAACCTAGCGAAACGCCTTGCAACGCCCACTGGTGCTATCTGGAACGAGTGCAGTTGGTATGTGTTTTCAGGGACCCTGAAGCTCGCGTTCTAACGCTACGCTGATGGGTATCGCTTAAAAACTTAGCGGAACGGCGCAAGCCGTCTGGTGCCACGATCGAAACGTCTTGCTAATTGCTTTGATATCGATCAAGCGGATTGTCGCGATGTTTCAATGGGAACGAAACCACCGTTGCGTTTTGGCGATGTGATTCCAATGCCGCACAAATCATCTCCACCGTCATTGCACCTTCAGCGGCACTGCACAATGGATCTCGGTCCTCAGCAATCGCATCGAGTAGGTCCCGTGCGGGATAACCATGATGCTCGACCATCTGAGTGAGATTGGCGATCGGTTCCGGCTTGCCCGGGCCTGCTGACGATATCGGGATCCATCCTCGTGGCTCGGTCGGTGTTTCAAACGGATTTCCCGGAAGCAAATACGCCAACGTGTTTTTGTCCACATGAATCGCGATGGTGCCGCGACTGCCGATCAAACGCAGTCCAAATCCCGCGTTCTGCGTTCCATCGTTGGCGATGGAATCGAAGGTCGCCGTGACGCCGCCACGCATTTGATATCGAGCATGCAATGCGTTTCCGGCCATCTTGCCCAATCCTTCGGCTCCTTCACGAACATCAGAGGCGGTGGCAAGTCGGTCGTTTTGCATCAGAGACGCGGAACATGATTCAGGTGGTCCTGCCAAGTAGTGCATCAAATTCAGAACGTGAGAGCCCAGCACCCAGAGGTCTTCCACTCCACCGCGATGGTCGCTCTTTCCACGCCCGCGAATTTCGAGGAGCCGACCGATGGATCCGTCGGCGATCATTTGACGGATCACTGGCAACGTGGGGTGATATCGATTGCGATGGGCGATCGCGATTTTGGCACCATGTTCCTTGGCCTCAGTGAGCAAAGAATCGGCTTCCGCAGGCGTGCGAACAAACGGTTTCTCGACATAGATGCCTCGTGCACCTGACTGGATCGACGCCAAAACCATGTCGTGGTGCTGGTCCGCATGTCGCGGGCAAACCGCGACGATATCAGGACGAATTTCGTCCAGCATTTGCCGGTAGTCCGTGAAGCTTCGTTGAACCTTCAGCCGCTGCTGAGCCTTTTGAAGTCCTTCTTCATTGCCATCGGCAACCGCGACTAAATCAGTCTCGGGCAGGCGTTGCCAAACACTGTCGAGCCCGTGCCCAAAATTCCCGCGACCGGTGTGACCGATTGCGACGGCTTTCAGTTTGGGCTTTGATGATTGAGCGAGTGTCGGTGTGGACACACATGCCGCTGCAGCGGCAAGGAAGTGACGACGTTGCATGGAGCACGCAAATGGTGGGCGGGGATGGTCGGTGGGGACACCGATCATAACTCAAACGCCGCATCGGGACTTTGTTCGTTCCGCTTCGAAGCTGACCACGCCTAAGACGGGCACCCCTGCTCGTCTCTTCCGGTGACGTTCGCAACAAAAGCGGCTCACCAAATCGTTGCACCTGCTGCCTACTGTTCGCCGAGCCCAACAATCTCCAACAGACGCAGGGCGTTGGTGGTGGGGGAGACGCCTTCGCGCATTCTGTAGTCAAACGTCATCCGTTCATCGCCGCTGGCGTCGGGCGTGACCGTTTCGCGAAAGTGAACGGTGTGAGCCATCCGTATCAACTCTTCGTCGTCTGCCAGCTCCAAATCGTGCGTGGTGATCGCTCCAACGGCTCCGGCTTCCACCAGGAAACGCAGGACCCGGGCGACCGCGATTTGTCGTTCTCGGCTGTTGGTGCCTTGGAGGATTTCATCCAGCAGGAAAAACTGGATGCGTTTCGTCTCGCCTCCATCGCGACGTTTTGACAATTCACGCGCGTGTGCTACCACGGCTGACAGGCGATTCAGTTCCGCCATGTAGTACGAGACGCCTTGGCTGAGGTCATCGCTAACTCGGATGCTGGTTCCCATCTCGATCGGTGGCAGGCTCATCCGCCGGCAACACACCGGGCCGCCAGCCATCGCCAACGCGACATTCAATCCGGCACTGCGAAGCATGGTGCTCTTGCCCGACATGTTGCTGCCGGTGACCAGCAGCAAGGTTCCCTCCGGTCCGATTGTGACATCATTGGTCACGCGAACATGGTCTTTTAGCAGAGGGTGGCCGAGTCCTTCAAAGGTGAGCGTTGATTGGTCGTCCAGCCATTCGGGCGATGTCCAACCTTCCGCATCGTGCTGCAACGCGGCGATCGACATCAGAGCTTCCAGTTCGCCGAGGGCGTCAAACCAAGTCGGGATTTGATCCGAGTAACGCGACTTCCATTCCTCCAGACGCCGCAGGACACGAACGTCCCACAACCAGAACGCTTGCAACGGCAGGTAAAGCAAAAACGTGGAAGCGGTTTGCTTCAGCCCACCCATGCGAGCAACTTTGGCGAGTTCACGCATACCCTGCGAAGCGGATCCGGAGGAACCTTCGTCGGCAAGCAGTGCACTGCGTATTCGGGACGTTGGTCCGTTGGCATTGTCCGTTGTTTCAGGCAACCACCTCGCGGCGTCGAATAGTTCGGCGTAGTCGTTGACGCTGCGTCGGGAAGCCATCGCGATTTGGAAAATCGCAGCGACGGGGCCAAGAAAAAACGACCCAATCGCGAGGTTGATCACCGCGATTCCGATCAGAGCGTACAGGCCCAATCGCAACCAGTCCGCGTGATCGGTCATCTGCCCAACGACCATTGCAATGATGATGGCGACGGCAAGCAGGGCCGTGAAATTTCCCCAAGGAATCAGCCATCGATGAGGCGGCAACCAGTTGGGCTCTTTGGACCACTTCACGAATGATTCCGGATCTCCGGAACTGCCACCGATGTCTCGTGCCAACACGTAAAATCGAAGTCGATTGTCGGGCTGGTTCGCCAGATGCTTCACCGCCGCATGGCGATCAATCGCGATTGGCGGGTCGACGGGACTGCACAGCCAATTGGCCAGGGTTCTCACACCGGGCGTGGTGGCCGCCATCGACGTCAGTTGAAACAGGGACGCTTCGCCGACCAAATCCAAGTCGCCAGCGAGAGCCTGTTGTTCGTCGGTTAGCTGAATCTCTTGGGACCGCACGCCTACCCCGTCGCGGGCAAGCGATTGCCAATCTCGATTCAAACGAGCCTGCAATCGATGCAGGGTACGCGATTGGTTGCGAAGCAATTCCATTCGATCGCGAACGGTTTCATTGCGTACGACGGTGACCAAAAATGCGAGCAGCGAACCACCGGCAATGCTGGCCCAGATCACATGTTGGGTCGTGATCGCGAATCCGACCCCCAATACCAAGCCCACAAAAAAGACCATCCGCCAAATCGCGAATCGTCCATCGGTGGCTTCGAGTTCATGAAGATCACGATCGATGGTTTCGATCTGAGAGGCGTAGTCAGACATCCGGTTCAGGCTGCATCCAGTGCGGTGGTAGACCGGCGGGCGGGACGACTGCGTCCATCAATGACTTTCGTGGCCACGCGGTCTTGAAGGTTGGGTCGAAAAATCGTCAGCAACAACAGTGGCAAGAACCAAGCCATGTACAAACCGCCGCCGTAGCCGTGCCAAAATTGGGTTGCGACCATCAATGCGGCGGAGCAACTGATCAAGATGCCGAGGTTCTTTTGACCGGGCCAAACCGCGAAGAAGAAACTGAGGATCACGTAGCCAACAATCACCGGCAAACGCCAAATGGGGTTCCAACCGAGTTCCCAGATCCCGGTCAGTTCATTTGGGCCCTTGTTGGGGTTCAGCACGCCGAACATCCGCTGGACATGCGTGATGAATGGTTCGCCGCCAGCAAACGCGAGCAACGCCATCAGGATGGTCAGAGTCACGCCGACACCCACCGCGAATCGGCCGGCACCTCGTTGCCAATAGAAACTGAACCAAAGCGGCAACAGGAACAGCGGGTAGTAGAGCAGGCCGGCCGCGGCGCCAATGAACAAACCCGCGATCAGAGGTTTGCGATACATCAACACGCCCCACAGGATCAGCGCAGCCGGGACCACGTGGTCGACTCGGCCGGTCATTTGAGCGGTGTAAGGCATCAACAAGTACAGCGTCGCGCAACCTGCACCAGAACGAAGGTTGCCAAAGTGCCGATTGCCGATCAGCAGGATTCCGATCAATACCGCGGACTGAGCCAGGATGGCGATGATCTTTGCAATCATCGTTCGTCGTTGTTCGGCGGCGGTCAGCTCCGCCATGGTCGGTGGCTCGGCACCCGCGATGGCTTCACTGATGGGCCGAGTCGGGATCGCCGGCAGCATGTTGATGAGGGCGTAACCCGGTCCCAATTTGGGGCCTTGTTCCTGTTGGATCTCGGGCGTGCTGGCAACCACGTTGGCCATCATGAAAATGAACAACGAGATGCCCAGAAAGTTCAGACCACCCGTGGTCAAATTGGGATCCAGCAACGGCCGCCGAACCATCAGTGGATCGAGCAGCATTCGCAGCAGCACCAAGAACTGAATGCCGAACAACGTCACAAATCCGGCTCGCTGCAGACCGGCCGCTCGCTGGTACGCATCGGATTGGCGAAGTTGCGTCAGTTCTTCCGCGGTCAATTCGCGGGGCTCCGGCGGAGCGTCCGCCGCGGCGGGTGCTACGGTGGCGGTTGTCTCGGTGACGTCCCGCGAGTTCTCGGGCGCGGTGGGTGGTTCGGCCTCGATATCTTCGGGCCCGCGTTCATCGGGGCCATTGTCTTCGGCCCCATCGTCTTCGGCCCGTGCTGCTTCCTCCTCGGCAGAGGTCGCCAGGGAGGGATTGGTGGTTGCCGAGTTGATTTCAGCGGAGGCCAAGCGTGCTAGACGGGTTTGTCGGCGATAGCCTTCATTGACCATCAGCAGCCCCGGCGCCAGTAGGATCAGCAACACGATGTCGAGGTTGCGGATGCTCCAAAACCGACGGAAGACGAAAAACAGTCCAATCGTCAAGAACGACGACATGTAGACCCATGTCGTCGGGTCGGGGCGGCGGTAGTAGAGGAGAAATTCGCTCATGGTCGTAGGATAAACGCCTGAACGAATGGGGGATATAGCCGGGAAAACACTTCGGCGGGGCGTCACGCTGCCTTTCGTATTCGCGAGCATTGATGGAATCAGCCAGCTAGAATCGACATCTGGCCATCCGGCCAACCCTTGCCTCATCACCCCATCCCGCGAGGCCCCGCCATGCAACGAAGTTGTGTTTCAGAAAGTCTTGGTTCGAAACGCCTTGGCGTTTCAGATCGCATCCGAATTTTGCTGCTCGGATGTGTCGTCGTCCTTGGGCCATTCGCTATGCCAACGATGGCGGCGGACCCACCCACGAAAGAAACAGTGCGCGCCGCTTTGAAAAGGGCCACGACGTACATGTCGGAAACGATCGCCGACCACGGCGGATACGCTTGGGTCAGCAGCGTCGACGGAAAGCTCAGCCACGGCGAAGGAGCCTGTGACGACGACCGTGTTTGGGTCCAGCCGCCGGGAACGCCGGCAGTCGGTGAGGCCTACCTGCGAGCTTTCAAAGCGACAGGCGACGCGGCTCACATGCGGGCCGCGATCAACGTGGCCAAGTGTTTGTTCGAAGGTCAGCTTGCTTCGGGAGGTTGGGGGTACTCCATCGACTTTGCTCCAGAGGTGCGAGCCAACATTCCCTATCTTGAAGGGGTCGCGGCATCATCGGAAGGAATGTTTCGAACGCCGGAACCAGGTGGTTGGGAGATTTGGCGACAGCGAAAGTTCAAGCACAACAAAACAGTGATTGACGACGACACGACGTCGGCTGCGTTGTCCTTTTCGTTAGATCTGTTGGAAACCATGAGTCGGTCCAACATGCTGGCATCGCCGGAATTGATTCGGTCGGTGAGCCTCGCTTTGCAGTCCACCCGATTGGCTCAATACCCGATTGGCGCGTGGAGCCATCACTACGACCGCATGCCAACGAGCACGCCGAGCGTTGAGTTCTATCCAATCGTGGACGCGAGTTATCCCGACGATTGGTCGCGAACTTGGACCAAGGACTACAACGGTTGCTACATGCTCAACGACAACATCACGCAGAACATGATCCGCACGATGTTGTTGGCTTGGAGAATCACCAAAGACGAACGGTATCGAGACACCGCAATTCGTGGCGGTGAATTCTTGTTGCGGGCTCAAATGCCAGAACCCCAGCCAGCTTGGGCCCAGCAGTACGACCGGCACATGCATCCGGTGTGGGATCGCAAATTTGAACCGCCCGCGATTGCGGGGTACGAATCACAAACCGTCTTGGAAACCCTGCTGGATTTGTATGATGCAACGCAAGACGAGCGGTTCCTGGAACCGATCCAGCCAGCGATCGCGTATCTGCGAACATGCCTGCGACCCGATGGGCGTTTGCCGCGGTACTCAGAGTTGAAAACCAACCAGCCGTTGTATTTCAACTTGAAGTATGAATTGACCAGTGATGATTCCGAGATGCCCGACCACTATGGTTTCGTCGGTGATTCACGACTGGACAAGATCGAACGTCGTTATCGATCGACGGTGGAAGGTACCGAAAAGAAAGCCACCACCGTTTCCGCCGATCAAGTTGCAGAAATCTTGGCGGCTCAGCACGAGGACGGCGGATGGCGAGAACCGGGATTCGTTCGAGACCCCAAGGGCCGCAAGGTGGTGCCGGATGAAGGCGTCATCCACTCTGCGACCTTCATCAAGAACGTTGGTCTGCTATGCGACCATTTGATGTCGATCGCAGACTCAAGGTGATCGCGAAAGTTGGGAGCCGGCTTGGTGGCGGAAATCGTCAAGACTCGATTGTCTTGCCGACCACGACATGAATGGGCAAGAGTGCCCATTCGATGTCCGTGGCATTTGATGCTGTCAATGATCAACTAACCGCTGCCGAGTTCCGGCACGTGCGGGCGAAATTGTCGCGAGCCAAGCGATTCGCTCAGCCCATTTCGATCTCGTAGCCTTCGCGGTATGGGCGAGCCAGCATTGAATTGGCCTCTTCGTCGCCGACGATTTGCTCGCTGCTGTTGTCCCACTTCAGGCCACGACCCAAGCGTGCGGAGATCCCGGCCAAGTGACAGACGTTGAGCATTTCCATGTGCGAGTGCACATCGGAGATCGGCTCCAATCCTTCGCGGTGACAGTGCAAGAAGTTGAACCAATGGGCGCGTCGCTCGTTGTGCTCGGTCGGCAAACCTTTGTAGACCTTCGAGATCGCATCCTCGGGAAGTGGATTGTCTTTCAAGTCTTCGACGGGTTTTCCCGTGAGATTTCCGCGACTGACGAACAACCGGCCTTTGTCACCTTCGATCAAAACCCCGTTGCGGGTGTCGTTGCGAATGATCATTTCGGTGCCGCCTGGGTAGGCGACGTTGAACAGGAACTTCGTCGCGGTGTTGTAGCGATCGTTTTGCACCGCTTTGCCGTCTTTGAACTCAACCGGATGTTCTGCGGTTCCACCGATCGAGGTGGGGCCTTCGGTTTGACCGTTTAGTTTCAATGCCCAGTTGGCGATGTCGACATGGTGGGCGCCCCAATCGGTGAGTTTGCCGCCAGAGTATTCGTACCACCAACGGAACTCGTAGTGTCCGTTGGATTGCTTGCCGTTTTCCGAGCGTCGGTAATCCACCTTGGGTGCTGGTCCGAGCCACAAATCCCAATCGAGTGATTCAGGAGCGTCGGCCACCGGAAGCGATCCACTGGTGGGCGCTCCACCAATCGCGGCTTGCACACGTTGAATTTTCCCGAGGCGGCCTTCATTCACGATCGCCATGGCTTTGACAAACTTGTCGAACGTGCTGCGCTGTTGCGTGCCGACCTGGACAATGCGTCCGGTTTCCTTTTGAACTTTGCGAATCAGCTTGCCTTCGTCGATGGTCAACGTCAGCGGTTTTTCGCAGTAGACATCTTTGCCGGCAAGCATGGCTTCGATCAGTGGTTTGGCATGCCAGTGATCAGGCGTCGCAATGTGGACGATTTTGATGTCATCGCGTTCGAGGACCTTGCGATAGTCCGAGTACATGTCCGCCTTGCCTTGGCTGAACTGGTCGTTGGCCTGTTGAGCTCGGCTGGAATCGGCGTCAGCAATCGCAACCAAGTTCAACCACTGTTTGGCCGAATTCAGGTTGCCGCGTCCCATGCCACCGGCACCGATCAGACCGATGTTCATTTTGTCGTTGGCAATTTCGTCCGCCAAAGAGCGAGGTGACCAGGCGAAATAGGGCGTCATGGCCGCGGCACCGACGGCGGCTTTCAAAACGGTGCGGCGATTCGTGGAAGCGGTTTCAGGCTTGCTTCGGGAGGGACTCATGGTGGGCCTCAATGGAGGAAAGGTGGGTGTGCGAATGGCGGGGGAAGTCCCGCTGCCGCAAAGGAAGGCGAGAGTGGAAGCCACTTCAGGGGTGGCTTTGCCGCGCGGTACGTTCGCCTCGCAGTATAATCGAATGCAAGCCACGATCATGAGACCGATCGGTGTTCACCCGCACCAAATCGCAAAAGTTAGGCGATCTGGGTGAATGGAGTGCCGCCATCGCTTTCTGCCCTGTCGCAATTGTTGAGCTGGACGGTTGGCGGGGCGGATTTCGGCGGATCGTGTCTTGGCGGGGGGCAGGAGCGAGACGACGGATCGACGTCACCTTTTCGCCATTCCGAATAGACTTCTGCGAAGCGGCTGGACTTCTGGTCGGGAATTTGTTCGCCTGGACAGTCAAGTTTGTTGCAAACCTTTCTTCATTGAGAATTTCATGTACCTCCGAATGGCCAAGCGTTTCGCTCTCGAGACTGACAAGCGGCTGCTGGGCAAAGCCGTTTGGGCTCTGGGTGTGAAAGGACTGCGTAGCGTTCATCGACACAAACGCCGATTGAAGAAAGGCGAATTCTTTCCACCGTTTTTATATTTGTCGGTGATCAATAGCTGCAACCTTCGCTGCCAGGGATGCTGGGTCGACGTGGGAGCGAAACAGCACAAGATCGAATTGGACGCGGCGAATCGAACGATCCAGCAAGCCAAGGAGATGGGCAACAGTTTCTTTGGCATCCTGGGTGGCGAGCCCTTCATGCACAAAGATCTGCTGAACCTGTTTGAAGCTCACCCGGACGTTTACTTTCAAGTCTTCACCAATGGCCACTTCATCACGGACGAGGTCGCAGCACGGCTTCGTAAGTGTGGCAACGTGACGCCGTTGATCAGCGTCGAAGGCACCGAAATCATTAGCGACACCCGTCGCGGTCGAGACGGCGTCTACAACCAAACGATGGCGGGGATCGAAGCCGCGCTTCGAAACAAGTTGTTGGTGGGCGTATGCACCAGCGTTTGCAAATCAAACATCGACGACTTGGTGCGTGACGAATGGGTCGATCGGTTGATCGAGATGGGCGTCATGTACACGTGGTTCCACATCTATCGCCCGGTGGGACCTGAGCCCAATCCTCAGTTGGCTCTGTCCAGTGAAGAGCAACGCCGTGTTCGCCAATTCGTGGTCGACACGCGAGCGACCAAACCAATCATCGTGATCGATGCCTACCACGATGACGCGGGCAATGCATTGTGTCCCGCGGTGACCGGGTTCACGCACCACGTCGGGCCGTGGGGTGACATCGAACCGTGTCCGGTGATCCAACTCGCGACCGAATCAATTCATGACAGCAAACCGTTGAAGGAAACGTTCAATGAGTCCGGTTTCCTGCGTGACTTCCGCGAATTGACGGCCCAAAACACGCGTGGATGCGTGATCATGGAACGACCGGATCTGTTGATTGATCTGGCCGAAAAACACGGGGCTCGCGACACAACGGCGCGTGGCAATGTTCTAGCGGAACTTCGCAATGTGGAACCACGCCGCAGTCAATATCAGCCGGGCGACGAAATCCCGGAACGAAACTTGATCTATCGATGGGCAAAGAAGTACGCCTTCAATGACTTTGGAACCTACGGTCGGCACTTCGAAGAAAGTGACTATCAAGATCCCGACCAGCGGCCGCCCATGTCATCCAACGATCCAACTGATTCTCAATTGCCGGTGTTGAACTAACGATTTCTGGACACCATGGATGTCTCTGGTTTGACCACGTTTTCATCTGCAACCATTAGAATTCAGCGATGATTGTTCCCGAGTATTGGGCGGAAGCCAGCGAGCGAATGGTGGGTCAGAAAACCAGCCGCACCATCAAGCGGTTTGGTTGGTCCGACGTCAGCCAGGAAGCAGCTCAGCAGCACGCAGAACAGCGAGTTGCGGATGCGATTGCTGAGATCAAACGAGGCGAAATGCCGCCGTTCACCGAGCCTCGTGTTCCGTACAACGGAGCCGACGGTTTACCGATCCGCGAAGAAATCATCGATCGGCGCGGCAACGAAGTGCTGACTCGCAATGCATATGGTGCACTTTGTTTGAACACACCCGACGTCCTTTTCGCGGATGTTGATTTTACTCAGTCCAGCGGCTGCGGCGTGTACTTGGCCACATTCGCGATCAGCTTCGTTGCGTGGTTCGCGGTTTCAGTGCAGATGGACATGGCGAACGCGTTTTTCGTTGTTGGTTTGCTGGCCATGCTGACCGCTGGTTTGTTGGGCGGGCTGATCGAGACGATCCGCAAACGGATTCAGGGCACACCTCAAACCCGTGCGCGGAAACGGATTGAGTCCTTCGCCAATTCGCATCCCGAATGGAAAATGCGTTTGTACGAGACACCCATGGGTTTTCGCGTCCTGGTGACTCACAAGACCTTTGACCCACGCGGTACCGAGGCATTGGACTTTTTCGAACGCATTCACGCGGATCCGGTCTACGTTCGAATGTGTTTCAATCAGAACTGTTTCCGCGCCCGTGTGTCGCCCAAACCTTGGCGAGTGGGACTGAGCGAGCATCTGAAACCACGTCCGGGCGTGTGGCCAATCGCGGAAGAGAGGCTGCCGGCTCGAAGGGCGTGGGTGAAACGCTACGACGAAGCCCGCCAGCAACGTTCGTCTTGTCGCTACGTGACCAGTCTCGGAAACGGACGTGCCTGTCGCGAGGCAACTGAGGTGCAGCGTTGGCACGATGAGCTGTCCGCTGCCAACCAAGATTGGCCGATCGCTTGACGAAAACCGCCGCGGCATGAAAACTTGCCGGATTTCGAGCGCCCCGTTCTGGGGGTGTTCCGGCCAGGGTCTTCATGAACGCGAAAAATATCTCTTTCGGTTGCATTGCGTTGGCCCTGCTGGGGTTGCTTTGGGTTGCATTGCCAGTGGGCTATCAGCATTGGCAGGTGAATCACCAATTGAAGATCTTGCATGATGCCGGGGAGCCGACGTTGATCAACCATCTGGGTGATCCCGCACCCGTTTCGGTCTGGCCTTTGGACAAAAAGGTGGATGCTCGGACCAGCATTCTCGAGATTCTGCCCGAAGCGAATGCGTTGGTCGTCGAGCTCAAGCCTGTTTTAAATTCCGACGATTTCCTGGACTGCAAACAACCGGTGTCGGCTCAGCATCTGTCGGTATTGAAGGCATCGTTTGAAAAGCATCCGAGCGTCGTTCCTGCGCTTCGTGCCGCATCGGATTGCCAGCGTTACGCGTGGCCATCTCCGCATACGCCGCAGGGGGTTTTGACAACCGATCAATACATGAAGCTGTTATTGAAGGAGATCAGCAATTTGCGGATGGTCGGTCGGTTGATGTTCTGCGGTGCTCGATTCCTGGCTTCGAAAGGCCAGGTCGATGAGTCAGCAATGCTGTGTGTGGATCTGATGCGTTTGACGGGATTGCAAGAAACCGGACCCACGGTCGTGGTGTATCAAACGAACGTGGCCATTCGGCAATCGGCGGTCGACCAGTTGAATGTGATTCTTCAAGAATCCGTTTTGGAGCCGAAGACCCACGCTGCGATTGAACGGGTTTTGGCGGAACATGAATCCAGTGACGCGTTCGTTCAGGCGTTGAAGACCGAGCGTGCGTTCGGCATCAGTTCATTTCAAAACATGCCATCGTCCGTTCGATGGTTTTCCGGATCGTTGCCCGACTATCTGGGTGCCATGCAGGCTCAGATCGAACTTGGCAAAACGCCGCCGCACAAAATTTTGGCTTCCGCGGCGACGTCTCAATTTCCACTCACGCAACTGTCGATGCAGGCCGTTGAGAGTTGCCGCAATGCGTTTGAAACCGACCGCATCCGGTTGCGTTGTTTGCGGATTCTGAATGCCCTTCGATCAAAGCAGATAGTTTCCTGCGAGTTGCCGAGCGAATGTTTGGGGCTCGCTGCCGAAGCCATCGAGGATCCGTATTCGGGCCGGTCGCTGAACATGGATGCGGTGGAAACGGCGAACGGAATCCGATGGTGCATTCATTCCGCTGGGCCCAATCCCTTTGCCGTCGGCGAGATGGCACGAGGACTGCCAAACGACAAAGGGAACGGGCGGAATCCCAACGCACAGAACCCTTACGCACAGGGCGAAAACCAGCGTCATCAGATGGATTTGAGCCTCTCTCCGTGAGGCGGTGATGGCGGGAGAGGTCCGGTGTTAAACTATCCGGATTGTTCTCCTCTTCGCTTCTCTGACCCACGTTGCTCCACGGATGAATGCACCCGCCACCACGAAATTGCCCTCACGCGATGAAGTCCTCGCCAGCGATTGCTGGGACCTTTCCAGTCTGTATGAATCGGAGGCGGATTGGCAGAAAGACTTTGACACACTGACGACCAAGATCGCAACGTTCGAAACGTTCCGGGGGCGATTGGGCGAATCGGCTCAGGTCATTCGTGAGTTCCTCGACTTCGACGGCGAGTTTGACCGCATGGCCGAGCGGTGTGGAACGTACGCGTTTCTGCGAACGACCGAGAACCAATCGGACAGCGATCATCAAGCTCGCAAATCTCGGTTTCAAAACTTGGCCGTGAAAGCGTCCCAGGCCGGCAGTTTCGTCCGTCCTGAATTGCTGAGCATCGAACCGGAAAAAATGGAATCGTTTTTGAACGATCCGGTCCTGGAACCCTACAAGTTGTTGCTCGAGCGAATCGTACGTTATCGCCCACACACGTTGACCGATCGCGAAGAACGTTTGCTGGCGATGCAAGGCGAGATGGCGGGCGCGGCGGGCAACGCCTTTCGGCAACTCAACGACGCGGATCTGCGTTTCGGTGAGCTCGAAATCGAAGACGGACAACGGATGGAGTTGTCGCACGCGACGTTCATCCAGTTTTTGCACAGCACCGATCGCGACGTTCGCAAGAAGGCGTTTGATCAGTACTACCAAGTCTTTTCGGAACACGAGAACACGCTGGCGGCGACCTTGGCCGGCAGCGTCCATCGAGATGTGTATTACGCTCGAGCCCGTAACTACGAGAGCAGCTTGGAATCGTCGTTGTTCCCCGACAACATGCCTGTGTCGGTCTATGACAACTTGATCCAAGCCGTGCGAGATTCGTTGCCAGCGGTTCATGAATACTTGGACGTGCGTCGTCGCAAGATGAACTTGCCCGATATGCATCATTACGACACTTACGTGCCGATCCTGTCCGGGATCAAAAAGCATCACACGTGGGACCAGGCCGTCAACGTGGTGCTGGAATCATTGCAACCGCTTGGTGACGAGTACGTGTCGACGCTGGAAGAAGGACTGCGTGGCCGTTGGGCTGATCGCTATCCCAACCGAGGCAAACAGAGCGGCGCGTTCAGTTGCGGATCGTTCGATGGTGACCCGTTCATCTTGATGAACTTTAAAGAAGAAGTGCTCAACGATGTGTTCACGTTGACGCACGAAGCCGGCCACTCGATGCACAGTTGGTACTCGTCGAAGAATCAGCCTTATCAGTACTACGACTACACGATCTTCGTTGCGGAAGTGGCTAGCACGTTCAACGAACAATTGCTGACGCATCACTTGCTTGAGAACGCTCAAAACGATGCCGAGCGAGCCTATTTGATCAACAACGAACTGGACAGCATCCGCGCCACCGTGGTTCGGCAAACGATGTTCGCGGAGTTCGAAAAGAAAACGCACGAAATGGCAGAAGCTGGTGAACCGTTGACCGTTGCATCGTTCCGTGCCGCGTATCGCGAATTGCTCGATGCTTACTTCGGTCCCGATTTCATCGTCGATGATGCGTTGGAACTGGAATGTTTCCGTATTCCTCACTTCTACCGTGCGTTCTACGTTTACAAGTACGCCACCGGACTCAGTGCCGCCGTGGCGCTCAGTCGTCGCGTGCTCGGCGGTGGCGAATCCGAACTGAACGACTACCTGAACTTCTTGCGTGGTGGTTGCAGCCAAGACCCATTGGATCTGCTTCGTGGAGCCGGTGTCGACATGACCCAGCCCGAAGCCGTGAAGACGACGTTGGATCACTTCGCCAGTCTCTCCAAGCAACTCGACGAACTGCTGTGACCGACGCCACCCATCGTCTGGAACTGACCGGAATTCGCAAACACTTCGGATCGACCAAAGCGCTCGACGGCGTGGACTTGATCGTTGGTCCGGGGGAAGTGCATGCGATCATCGGCGAAAACGGGGCTGGCAAAAGCACCTTGATGAAGGTCTTGTCCGGTGCTCATCGCCCAGACGCCGGTCGAATTCAAATCGATGGGGAAGAGGTTGATCTGAGCAACCCGCGAGCTTCCCAGGCCGCGGGCATCGCGATGATTTATCAAGAGCTGAACTTGGCTCCTGATTTGTCGGTCGCGGACAACATCACCTTGGGCGACGAACCGTCTCGATGGGGTGGACGCGGCGGTGGTTGGCTGGATCGTGGCCGGCAACACGTGATCGCCAAGGAAGCTTTGAAACGGTTGCATTGCGAAGACATTGATCCTGCGCAACCCGTCCGCGAATTGTCGATCGCTCAGCAGCAAATGGTCGAAATCGCTCGCGCGGTCGTGGCCGATCGCAAGCTGAAACTGTTGATCTTGGACGAACCAACCAGCAGCTTGACCCAGGTCGACACCGAGAACCTTTTCGCGGTGATCGAGCGATTGAAATGTGAAGGTGTCAGCGTGCTGTACATCAGTCACTTTCTGGAAGAGTGCCAACGGATTGGCGATCGCTTCACGGTGCTTCGCGATGGCGTGACAGCAGGATCAGGCAGCTTGACTGAAAACGATCCGGATTGGATGCCGATGGATTCCATTGTGCAGATGATGGTCGGCCGTGAGATCTCACAGCTCTATCCCGACCTCGACCATGTTCGCGGCGAACCTGTGTTGCAACTCGAAAACGTTCGCGGGTCACGATTGCCAACCGATGTTTCGTTGACGCTGCATCGTGGTGAGATCTTGGGGCTCGCCGGGTTGATTGGTGCGGGACGGACCGAAACCATTCGTGCTCTGTTTGGGCTGGATCGATTGGCGTCTGGCAAAGTCGTTGTGATGGGCCGCGAAGATGTGCGGCGGGATCCACAGAAGAGTTGGATTCGAGACGCGATTGGGTTGGTGTCGGAGGATCGCAAGAACGAAGGGTTGTTCTTGGAACGGAGTCTGACCGAAAACCTAACGCTGACTCGAACCGAGCCTTACCGGCGAGGCCCGTTCCTTCGTCGATCGGAAATGAAGAAGGCGACCGAGCACTGGATGAAAGAATTGGCGGTTCGGGCGAGCGATCCGGACCAAGCGATTGGTGAGTTATCCGGCGGCAACCAGCAGAAGATCGCCTTGGCTCGTTTGCTGCATCACGATTGCGAGATCTTGTTGCTCGATGAGCCCACCCGCGGCATCGACATCGGCAGCAAACGCACGATCTATCAAACGATTGGTGAGTTGGCGGCGCAAGGCAAAGCGATCTTGTTGATCAGCAGTTACCTGCCCGAGTTGCTCGGCGTCTGCGATTCGATTGGCGTGATTCACCAAGGACGCCTGACTGGCATTCGCCCAGCAAGCGAATGGACCGAACACAGTTTGCTGACCGAAGCGCTCGACGCTGCGGCAACATCCTGACCAAGTCATGGTGCCTTCTCTGCCCCAAAGGATTGCTGCTGAGCAGGGGTCAAAATCGTTCGGGGACAAATTGACGGTTTGCTAGCGATGCTGTGTCGTCGAAGGCGCCATGCGGCGATCGTTCTGGCAGTTCGACCGGCTCGCGAGGAACCTCTTTGTACGGAATCAGGCTCAATAAGTGCGAGATGCAATTCAATCTCGCACGCCGCTTGTTGTCGGATCGGAGGATGTGCCAGGGGGCGTTCTTCGTGTCCGTGGCATCGAGCATCTTGTCGCGGGCTCGTGAGTATTCGTACCACTTACTCCGTGATGGGAGGTCCACCGGACTGAGTTTCCATTGCCGCAGCGGATCAACGATGCGAGCGGCAAAGCGGCGTTTCTGCTCTTCATCGCTGACCTCCAACCAAATTTTGATGAGTTGGATGCCTCCTTCGGTGATGTACTTTTCAACTTCCGGGCAAAGATCGAGAAATCGCTGATGTTGCTCCGGTGTGCAGAACCCCATGACGTGTTCGACGCCCGCTCGGTTGTACCAGCTTCGATCGAAGATCACGACTTCGCCCGCCGCAGGAAAGTGATTCATATAACGTTGGAAATACATCTGCGATTTTTCGCGGTCCGAGGGCGCTGGCAGTGCAACCGTCCGAAAGACGCGAGGACTGACGCGTTCCGTCAACGCTCGAATCGTGCCACCTTTTCCCGCCGCATCGCGACCTTCAAAGACGATGATCACGCGCAGCCCTTTGTACTTGACCCATTCTTGAAGCTTGCAGACTTCGGCTTGTAATATTCGAAGTTCTTTCAGGTACTCCTTGCGTTTCATCTTCTTTGAATGTGAGTCAGTCTTGGGCTTTGACATCGTTAGCTCCTTCTTTCAATTCGTGTGCGATCGGACAGGGAACTGTGTTCCAAATTTCTGATGCGTATTCAGCAATGGTTCGGTCACTCGAAAACTTTCCCGAATGGGCGACATTGAGAATCGCAGCACGAGCCCATGCGTCCTTATCGGTGTAGAGTTCGCCAAGTCGCTGATGAGTCGCGGCGTACGAAGAGAGGTCAGCTAGATGCATGTAAAAGTCGCCTTGTTCGAGCAACGTTTCACGAATCGGCTCAAAAATTCCCGGCTCATCACGGTTGAAGTGGCCGCTGAAAATCAGGTCCAGTGCTGCTCGGGTTTCGGGCTCATTGTCGTAATGCCATCGTGGGCTGTACCACGGCCGACTTTCCGCGACTTGTTCTGCGGTCAGACCAAAGAGAAAGAAGTTCTCTTCTCCTGCCTCTTGCGCCATTTCAATTGTGGCGCCATCGCGCGTCCCGATGGTCAGCGCACCATTCATCATGAATTTCATGTTGCTGGTTCCGCTGGCTTCGTATCCGGCAGTGGAAATTTGTTCCGAGACATCACTTGCTGGAATCAATCGTTCGGCCAAGGAAACGTTGTAGTTCGGAAGGAAGACAACCTGGAGACGTCCCGCTGAGACGGGATCGTTGTTGATGACCTGGCCAACATTGTTGATCAATTTGATGATCCTCTTTGCCAACCGATAAGCCGGTGCCGCTTTCCCAGCGAAGAAGAACGTTCGTGGTGGAAACGTCGCAGAAGGATTTTCGCGTAATCGTTGGTAGAGCACCACGACGTGAAGGATATTCAGCAATTGGCGTTTGTATTCGTGAATGCGTTTGACCTGACAATCAAAAATCGATGTTGGATTGACTTGTTGTCCAGTCGTCGTTTCCAGCCACGTGCAAAAACGGTGTTTCGCATTCTGTTTGGTTCGAAGAAAGTCCTGACGAAAAGCCGTGTCCTCGGCCAACGGTGCCAAACGTCTCAATTCACTGAGATCGACGATCCATGCATCCCCGATGGATTCCGTGATCAAGCTTGCCAAATCGGGGTTGGCCGACAAAAGCCAGCGACGTGGTGTCACGCCATTGGTTTTGTTGTTGAATCTGTGCGGGAACATTTCTGCAAAGTCAGAAACAACACGAGTCCGCAATAAATCGGAATGGATTTGCGCAACCCCATTGGTGCTATGCGTTCCCACAATCGCCAGGTTTGCCATTCGTATCTGTGGTTCACCGGCGTCTTCGATCAGGCTCATCCGTGACGATCGCATGGGATCGTTGGGGAACCTTGTTTCCACCTCGGCGAGAAAGCGGCGATTGATTTCGAGGGTGATCTCCAACAAACGCGGGCAGACCATTTTGAAGAATTGCACCGGCCATTTTTCAAGTGCCTCGGGCAGCAGCGTGTGATTGGTATAAGCCAGCGTGCCAACGGTGAGCTCCCAAGCCTTTTCCCACCCAAGGTTTGCCTCGTCCACAAGAACTCGCATCAGTTCCGCGACGGCCATCGCGGGATGCGTGTCATTGAGTTGAATGGCGACTTTCTCGGGAAGTTGTTCCCAATCCTCGTTGGAACGTCGAAAGCGATGGAGAATGTCTGCCAGCGAACAGGTGACCAAGAAATACTCCTGGACGAACCGCAGTGCTTGGCCGGCTCTCGTCGAATCGTCCGGATAAAGAACTCGGGTGACTGATTCAGCGACGACGCGATCAACGATCGCACCTACAAAGTCTCCGGAGCTGAATTCTCCAAAGTCGAAGTAGTCCGGTGTACCAACTCCCCACAATCGCAGTGTGTTGATCGTTTGCCCTCCATATCCGACAACGGGACGATCGTAGGGAACGCCCAGGAGATGCGTGCAGCCGCCGGGAACAGCCCGAAGTTTTCCATCGTGCCATTCGAATTGGCAGCCCACAGAGACCATTGCCGTTTCACGCGGACGAGCGATTTCCCATGGGTCAGGGTTTCTCAGCCAGTGGTCGGGTTGTTCGATTTGAAAACCGTTTTCGATGGATTGACGAAAAATGCCATATTCGTATCGAAGTCCGTATCCCATGGACGGAATTTGCAATGTCGCTAGCGACTCAATGAAGCAAGCCGCCAGCCTGCCGAGGCCTCCATTTCCCAAACCAGCGTCAGGTTCAGCCTCCACAATGTCTTGCCAAGCCAGATGTTCGAGATGCAGGTGTCCGTCGTGAAGCGTGGAATCCAAACCCAGATTGATCATGTTGTTGGTCAAGGTGCGTCCAATCAGAAATTCCATTGACAGGTAGTAGACCCGTTTTGGATTTTCTCTGTCCTGCGTTCTTTGGGTGTGCATCCACCTTCGGGCAAGTCGATCACGTAGAGCCCGTGACACCGCTTCGAAACACTCACGTGGACTGCCTTCCTCGGGCAGTACCAAGTGATCGAACATCAGATGTCGATTGACTTCCATGCGTCCCGAACCAGAGGTTCGCTCGAGTGAACCGTCGTCGACAGACTGAGTTGCTTGAGTTGCATCTGGCTTTGTCATGACATTGCTCTGAGTGAAAAGTGGTTTCGGTGGCCTGTCGACCCTTGTTGAAAAACACCAGTCGGAAAGGATTGGCTTTGCCGGTCAATTGTGGGTCGTTTCATGTTTGATTGCGTACAGCATCACGACAGAACGATCTGCCACGTGATATGAATCCCCATCAACAATGGGAGCCTCGTCCCAAGGAGTGATGTCCTCCGGTGAATCCAGGGCGGTATCGATCCATCGCCGCCAGTGACTTCCAAACAATTGGGGCAACTCAAATTGCAGTGGTTCCCAATAGGCACTGAGAATGAAATGGAACTGCATGTTGGCTTTCGGCAATTCGCCACCGAACGCAATGCAATGGGATGAATCGCTCCAATCAGGTTGATCGAGTCGGATCCCGTGCCACGTTTTTTTCGCGTCTCGCAGCATCTGATTGACGCTGCACCGTTGGCGTTCGTGATCCGGGTTGCGTTGACTGCGGCGTGCGCAAATCAGGGAGACAAAACGGTGCAATTCCGGGTGCCGCTGCAAATTGGTCCAGTCGAACCAACTGAGTTCGTTGTCTTGGCAGTAAGCGTTGTTGTTGCCTCTTTGTGTGTGCCGAATTTCGTCGCCCATTCGAATCATGGGAACACCGAGCGATAGCAGTGTCGTGGCCAGAAAGTTCTTGACTTGGCGGTCGCGAATTTTGTTGATCAAGGGATCTTCGGTTGGGCCTTCTGCACCACAGTTCCAACTGCGGTTGTCATCGTCTCCGTCTCGGTTGTCTTCCCCGTTGTCTTGGTTCTGTTTCTCGTTGTAGGAAACGAGGTCGTTGAGGGTGAAGCCATCGTGACAGGTCACAAAGTTGAGGCTTTGTTCCACTTCCCGTTCTTTGTGCCCGTAAATTTGAGGACTGCCGACGATTCGATCTGCAATCCGAGGGACGGTCCCCGGTTGCCCTCGAAAGAAATCACGGACGTCATCGCGGAATCGTCCATTCCATTCTCGCCATGCGTCGCCAACAAAGCTGCCAACCTGATACAGCCCGGCGGCGTCCCAAGCCTCAGCGATCAATTTGGTTCCCGCTAGAACGGGATCGGATTCAATGTCCCACAGCACCGGTGGATTGGGCTGTGGTTTGCCCGAGCCATCTCGCGATAAGATCGATGCCAAGTCAAACCGAAACCCGTCCACATGCATTTCTTCGACCCAGTAGCGAAGACTGTCGACGATCAACCGGCGAACGATCGGATGGTTCGTGTTGAGTGTATTGCCGCACCCAGAGTAATTTGCGTAGCGCTGCCCACGATCTTCGAGCATGTAGTAGGTCGGGTTATCAATGCCACGAAAACAGAGTGTTGGTCCGTCTTCGTTTCCTTCGGCGGTGTGGTTGAACACCACATCCAGAATGACTTCGATTCCGGCGCGGTGCAGCGCCTTGACCATGTCGCGAAATTCGTTGACTGCGCCAAGTGGATTCTGGCATGAACTGTAGTTCGTGTGCGGCGCGAAGAATGAAATCGGTGCGTAACCCCAGTAGTTGATCTTCCCTTTTGGCGCGTCCTGGACATCGAACTGAAAGACAGGAAGCAACTCGATCGCAGTGATGCCGAGTTGCTGCAGATAGGGGATTTTTTCGATTAGTCCTGCATACGTGCCCCGCTTCGATGAATCCAGCTTGGAACTAGGATGGCGGGTGAAGCCACGCACGTGCATCTCGTAAACGATCGTCTGCGACGCCGGGCGATTGGGAGACTGATCATCTTCCCAGTCATAGGCGGACGGATCGATCACAACACTTTTCATGGATGTCGCTGTGTTGTCGCCTGGCATGGAGGCTGCATCACGGCTGTACCCGTCGGGCACACTCACGCCACGGCCATAGGGGTCGAGCAAAACCTTGTTGGCGTCGAAACGAAAGCCCCGCTCAGGCCGGCGTGGCCCATCCACTCGGTAACCATACAATTGACCGGGCCTCAGTCCAGGAACAAACGTATGCCAGTAGTGATAGGTCCGGTTGCGAATGGGATCGAGCGGGACCACCTGGGCAGGGGCGACATCGTTTTGATGATCAAACAGCAGCAACTCAACTCCTGTCGCCGCGCGTGAATAGAGGCTGAAGTTGACGCCACCAGCGACGATCGTGGCCCCCAAGGGCGCACTTGATCCGGCGTTTTCGGTGGGGCTCATTTCAGTTCCTCACTCATCCTTCACGCGAGACATCCACTGGTTGCCCCAGCCAACATAGAGATCGTGCAAGAATGCCTTCCAGTCTTCCGCTGTCCGGCTGGCGGGGTACGGTTCGGGTGGCACCGGTTTGGAGGCGTCCCAAACCACTTGAAATTGTCCATCGCCACGGATCTGGCCCACTCGTGGTGTCTTGAAGCAATGCTGAGTCTCGGGATCGATGCGGGTGTCGCCTTCTGGAGCTGCGATTCTCTGAGTGAGCATCGCGCGGCGAATCGTTTTGGTTTCGGTGCTTTGCGATTCGCGGACTGCTTGTGCCCACAACATGACTCCGATGTAGGCGTCCTGCATTGGATCCGAGATCACTCGGTGCGGGTGTTTTTCTTTGAACCTTGCGACGAACTTTCGATTCGCATCGGTGTCCAGTGATTCGAAATAGGTCGAGGCGGCGTAGTCGCCCTCCACATCGGCGATATTGAGACTGCGGAGTGTCTGCTCGCCAAGGCTGAATGAAAGACACGAGATGTCCTCTCGTTGGATTCCCGCATTTCGAAGTTCGCGAAAGAAGGCCACGTTCGAATCGCCGTTGATGGTGTTCAGAATCATGTCCGGTTGGGATTTTTGAATCGCACGAACGACCGGTTCGAAGTGAGAGCTGCCCAGGGGCACAAACATCTCGCCGATGAGTTCCGCATCGGTGTTCTGGAGTTGATCTTTGATGACCTCGCTCGCCATGCGCGGGAAAACATAGTCCGAGCCCACGACGAAGAACCGTTTCTTGTGAAGGATCTCCCTGGCCCATGACACCGCCGGAATGATTTGCTGGTTTGGCGCGGCACCCATGTAGACGATGTTTGGTGACGTCTCCATGCCTTCGTACTGAACCGGATAAACCAGCAAGTGGTTGTGCTTTTCAAAGACCGGCCGAACGGTCTTGCGTGACGCGGATGTCCAACATCCAAAGACCGTGCAAACCTTCTCGTCGACGATCAGTCGTTCGGCTTCTCGAGCGAAGGTTTCCGTGTTGGATCGACCATCGGCAACAACCGCCTGCACTTGGCGACCCAGCAAGCCTCCTGACTGGTTGATTTCTTGGATCGCCATGAGCGTGGCATCCACCACACTCGTCCCGTTTGTCGACATGGTTCCGCTTAAAGATTGCAGCACACCGACCTTGATCGGATCGCCTTGCGGAACCGGAATCGAGGAAAAGAAACCTTGGAAGGAAAGGCCGACCAAGACCAAGAGACCAATACCGGCGATTCCCCCCAGAAACCAGCGACGCGATCGTTGTCCCTGCGTCCGCAACAAGGCGGGATGACTCATCCCCGACTGACTGGGCAGTTCGATTTGAGCTTCACCGGAGAGGGCAGCCACAACGGCTTGCAAGTCTCGCAACATCTCCTCCACCGTCTGATACCGATCTGACGGATCCTTTGCCATCGCCCGACCGACAATCGCGGCGCAGGCGACTGGCACAGACGCGTCCAGATCGCGAGGGTCAGGGATACTCTTGTTGCAGTGGGCAAACATGACCTGAACCACACTGTCTGATTCATCGTAGGGCTGTCGCCCTGTTAGCAGGCAATAATAGGTCGCTCCCAGTGCATAGATGTCGGTGCGAGAATCGACGGCTTGTCCTTGGCACTGCTCGGGGCTCATGAAGTAGGGGGTGCCGATCACCGTTCCCGTTTGCGTCATTTGGCCCGCCGAGTCTGCTGACGAGAGTTTGGCGAGGCCGAAATCGGTTACTTTGACGGCACCATTGCCGGACCGCACGAGATTGGCTGGTTTGATGTCACGGTGGACCAATCCTTCGGCATGGGCTGCTGCGACGCCATGACAGGCGTCCAGCATGATCCGAGTGGCCTCCAGGGCGGTGCAGGCTCCGTGCTCTTGCACTTCTTCCGAGACGCTTCCGCCGGTCAGCAATTCCATGACCAAAAAGTGGGTCGGTCCCTCTTGCCCAATTTCATGAATCGCGGCGACGTTGGCATGGCTCAGCTTCCCAGCGGCTTTGGCCTCGGATTGAAAGCGACCCACGGCGGTCGGGTTGCTTGCCGTTTGGTCGGACAGAATCTTGATCGCCACGTCCCGTTCCAAAGATGGATCGTGGGCACGCCAGACGACACCCATGCCGCCTTGTCCTAGCAAGGCGGTGATTTGGTATTTACCCAGTGACTTTCCAATCCAATTCTGAACAGGCAGGCGACCGTGTGAGAGCGGTGCCGTGTCACCTGGCGTCACGCTCATGCTTTCCGTTTCACCGAACTGACGACCTGCGGCCGCAACGCAATCGTCTGGCTTTTTAAGAGGAGGTTGTTGATCGGATGGCATGGAGCGTCTGCTTGCAAGTCGTGGTCAAGGTTGAGTCTTCGAGGCACTCTAGTTCTCCAACCACTTTATTCGGTGTTGTTCGATGATGGCCAAGGCTTCATCGGAATTCGAGACGCATTGAGGGATCTCCATGTCTTGTTCACTGGCCAGCGGTGAATCGGGCGAGAGCATCGACGTCTTCGCCCATTCGATGAGCCCCGGCCACATGTTGCCAACCAAGACCAACGGTGTGTTGTTGAGGTGGTGGACTTGCAGGAGTTGCCAGATCATCAACGTCTCCAGCACAGTACCGATTCCCCCGGGAGCCACGATGAAGGCATCAGAAGTCAGCACGAACTGATGCAGTCGCGTGAAGAACGTCCGATGCTCGAACGTTTGATTGACGAACGAGTTGATTTCTTGTTCGAAGGGTAGGTCAACGCGGATACCGATCGACTGAGCTCGTTCTGGATCGCTCGAAGCGCCTTCGTTGGCAGCCTGCATCAACCCGGGGCCTCCTCCTGTGATGATGTCGCAGCCCATTTCCGCCAGCGCGGCGGCGCAGCGTTTGGTTTCGTCGTAGCCAAACGTGCCGGGCTGAACGCGTGCCGACCCGAAGATCGTCACGCGGTATCGATCTCGCTTGGAAGGTCGCAAACGGGTCAAACGGTTGACGACATCCCACAGGCCGAGCACGGCCTCGGAAAGCACTTCTTTGACATCGTCTTCATCTGCCAAACTGACGGTTGAATCTTTGGTTTCACTCATGGTGTGTGGCTCATGCGTGGGACCCGGTTGTGTCCATTTGGAACGCGGAGGAATCGATAGGAGATTGTGTCAGACGTTGTCGCCCTCGGTGGAAGTGCCTGCCGGTCCGACGTTGGAACAACCGCCCCATGCCCAGCCACTGATTTCGGGCATGTCATCGCCGTATTTTTCGACATACCGTTTGTGGTCGATCAGCTTGTCGTGGAGTCTCTGTTTGAAGTAAGCCGCGCGAGCACCCAATTGCGGCAGACGATCGATCACATCTTCACAGAGATGGAATCGATCCAATTCGTTCATGACAACCATGTCAAAAGGTGTGGTGGTCGTCCCTTCTTCTTTGTAGCCACGGACGTGTAAGTTCTTATGGTTGGTTCGCCGATAGGTGAGCCGGTGAATCAACCAGGGGTAACCGTGGAAGGCGAAAATGATCGGTTTGTCTTTAGTGAACAAGGCATCAAAATCGTGGTCCGACAACCCATGCGGATGCTCGCTTTGAGGTTGCAATTTCATCAGGTTCACAATGTTGATGACCCGGACTTTTAGATCAGGCAAGTGTGTCCGCAAGAGATCAACCGCGGCCAGTGTTTCGAGCGTTGGCACGTCGCCGCAACACGCCATCACCACGTCGGGTTCGGATCCCATGTCGTTGCTGGCCCATTCCCAGATTCCCAGTCCGGCCGAACAGTGTTTGATCGCTTGATCCATGGTCAACCACTGCGGTGCGGGTTGTTTGCCGGCGATCACGACGTTGACATAGTTGCGACTACGCAGGCAATGCTCGGTCACCGAGAGCAGGCAGTTTGCGTCCGGCGGTAGGTAAACACGAATCACCTCTGACTTTTTGTTGACGACGTGATCGATGAAACCGGGATCCTGATGACTCAGGCCGTTGTGGTCCTGACGCCACACGTGGGAGCTGAGGAAGTAGTTCAAGGACGCGATCGGTCTACGCCAAGGAATGTGGTTGCAAGTTTTCAGCCACTTAGCATGTTGGTTGAACATCGAGTCGATGATATGGATGAACGCCTCGTAGCAGGAAAAGAAACCATGGCGTCCGGTGAGCAGATAACCTTCGAGCCATCCCTGACATTGGTGTTCGCTCAGTACCTCCATCACGCGGCCATCCGGCGACAGATGATCATCTTGGGGATAGATGTCCGCCATGTAGCAACGATCGGTGACCTCCAGCACATCTTGCCAACGATTCGAGTTGTTCTCGTCAGGGCTGAACAATCGAAAGTTGTTGCTGCTCAGGTTCTTCCGCATGACATCTCGCAGGTACGTGCCCATCACCCTTGCGGACTCGGCAATCGTTGCTCCTGGGCGCGGGACCGCCACTTCATAGTCGCAGTAGTCGGGCAATTTCAGGTCACGCATGAGCAGCCCGCCGTTGGCGTGCGGGTTGTCACTCATTCGACGTTGTCCCTGGGGAGCCAATTCGGCAAGTTCGGGGATCAACGTTCCGTCGTCGTCAAACAGTTCCTCCGGACGATAGCTTTTCATCCAATGCTCGAGGATTCGGATGTGCTCTTCGTTGTCCATGTCGCTCATCGGCACTTGGTGACTTCGCCAATAGCCTTCGCACTTCTTGCCATCAATTTCTTCTGGGCAAGTCCATCCTTTGGGTGTGCGGAAGATGATCATGGGCCAAGCCGGTCGTTTCACCGAATCTCCGGAACGTGCGTCTTTCCAGATCTGCTTGATCTCAGCGATCACGGTATCCATGACGGACGCCAGTTTCTTGTGAACGACCTCCGGGTCCGTTCCTTCGACGAAGTACGGTTTGTAACCCATTCCTTCGAACAGACTTGTCAGTTCTTGCTTGGGGATCCTCGCCAGAAAACAAGGATTGGCGATCTTGTACCCATTCAAATGCAGGATGGGCAGCACGGCCCCATCGCGGGCCGGATTGAGAAATTTGTTGCCGTGCCAACCGGTGGCCAATGGCCCAGTCTCGGCTTCGCCGTCGCCAACAACGCAAGAGACGATCAAATCTGGATTGTCGAAGGCGGCTCCATAGGCATGGCTGAGAGCGTACCCAAGTTCGCCGCCTTCGTGGATGCTACCGGGCGTCTCCGGTGAAACATGGCTAGGAATGCCTCCTGGAAAACTGAACTGCTTGAAGAGTTTTTGAATTCCCTCTTCGTCTTGACTGATGTCGGGATAGAACTCGCTGTAGGTTCCTTCCAAGTAAGCGTGCGCCACCAGTGATGGACCGCCGTGACCAGGGCCGATCACATAAATCATGTTCAGGTCATCTCGTTTGATCACACGGTTGAGATGAACACAGAGCATGTTCAGACCTGGCGATGTCCCCCAGTGCCCCAATAACCTGGGTTTGATGTGTTCTCGTTTCAGCGGTTCCTTCAACAATGGATTGTCGAGTAGGTAAATTTGACCCACCGACAGATAATTCGAAGCCCGCCAATAGGCGTTTAGCTTGGAGAGTTCTTCTTGGCTCAGCGTCTGGTCGTGGACGTCGGATTGGACAGATTGTGCTTCGTTGGTCGTCGTCGACATCAGTCGCTCCTGGGAACGGAAGGCTGTGTTGTGGTTCGGTCAATTTGAATCGGTAAGCCGCGAACCAGGTATGAATCACGAGGCGGTTTGAGCCAGTTCACGCACCGCTGCTTCGATCGATGCTTTGTAGTTTTGGTAGTCTGCTGAATCTTGCGGGCTGTAGTTCCAGTTCTTATAGAGACCGGTGATTTTGGTGAAAAAATCACGAGCCTCATCGCGAGTTTCAAAGTCGTAATCGCGATCAACAAGGCTTCGAAGCAACTTCAGACTCTCCAATTGTCGCGGGCGCGGCATGCAGGCATCGACTTCATCAAAGGCGTCTTGTTGCAGATAGGCCATGTCAACCAAGACGGATTTCTGCCAAGTGATATAATCTTCCAGCGTGATTCCCTCTTCACCGGTGACCTGCATCATTTGGTTGATTGCGTCGCCTCGCTCGAGCAGTTCCCGCAACTGTTTGACGTCGCGTGTCCAATTGGGATCAAGGTTTTCGCTCAACCAACTCTTGAGTTGGTCCAAGTACCTCGACCAAGAGATCAGCGGGTCGATCGCTGGATAAAAACGTTTGTAGGCGCGGTCATAAGAAAGTCCGAGGAATGCCTTGACGGTGCCGAGCGTCGATTGGGTGACAGGTTCCTCAAAGTTTCCACCGGCTGGTGAAACCGTTCCGATCATCGTCAGGCTGCCCTCTGAATCATCCGCACAGCGAATCAAACCCGCTCGTTCGTAGACACTTTTGATGGATGAATCGAGGTAGGCGGGGAAGGCTTCTTCACCCGGGATCTCTTCCATCCGGCCGGATGTTTCCCGCATGGCTTGGGCCCAACGCGAAGTGGAGTCGGCGATCAGCAGGACATTCAATCCCATTTGGCGGTAGTACTCCGCCAGCGTGACACCCATGTAGATCGATGCTTCGCGAGCGGCAACTGGCATGGAGGAGGTGTTGCAGATGATGATGGTGCGGTCCATCAAGGTGCCACCGGTGCGTGGGTCTTTTGTCTCGGGGTACATCGTGATCGTTTCAACCACTTCGCCAGCGCGTTCGCCGCAGGCCACCACCACCACGATATCGACGCTTGAATACCGGGCGATCGTACTCTGCAAAACCGTTTTGCCAGCGCCGAACGGTCCTGGAATGCACCCGGTCCCACCGTTGGCGATTGGGAAAAACGTGTCGATGATTCGCGTCCCGGTGGTGATGGGTTCTTGGGCGTACAAACGTTCTGCATAACGTCGACGCAACAAGGACTCGGGGATAGGACGGCGAACGGGCCAACGCTGAACCATGGTGATCTCGCGTTCGACGCCACCGGATTTAAACCGCACAACTGGGTCCTGCAGCGTCCATTCTCCCTCACCGATCCAGGTGACTGTGACCGGTTCTTTCTCTCCGAAGGGGACGAGGATCTTATGAGTGAAGGGGCCTTCGGGGACCGTCCCCAGCACTCCACCAGGCGGGACACGCGAACCAACGGAGACGGCCGGGGTGAACTTCCAGGTTTGCTCTAGATTCAGCTGTGGAGCTGACACGCCTCGTGGCAAGAAGAAACCATGTTGTTCCGCCAAATCGTGAAGTGGATTCTGAAGGCCATCAAAGACACGCCCCAGCAAGCCAGGGCCCAAGGTGGCGGACAACATTTCATCGGTCATCTCAACACGGTCACCGACACGGACCCCCGACGTGTCTTCAAAGACCTGCATGTCTGCTGTGCGTCCACGAATTCGCAGCACTTCTGCTTTCAGCCGTTCTTCGCCGACGCAGATGTAGCCCACCTCGTTCTTTTTCACAGACGCTTGTTCGTCGATCTGAACCAGCACCAGACTTTCGCGGACTTGAACGACCGTTGCCGTCTTGGACTCCCTGTTTCCGCTATGCATTTGCGACATGGGTCACCTTGTCGATGAGTTCAGTGAAGCGAGCTTTGGCTCGCGATGGATCACATGCAAGCCATGCTTGGAGCATGTCACACTTGAAGACATATGCCATCACCGCTTGAAACCCGAACATGGATTGTTCGGCGCACCGCGTCAGCCACTGCCAATTCAAACGAACCAACATCCGTTCCAATCCGATCGCGTCACCGGACCACAATCGCTCGGAGACCATCGGCAGCCATGGGAACACATGTTCCAAACCGAAGCACGGAAGTTCCCAGTGTTTGCGAATGTAATGCGCGCGCGGGCCGATTCCCCACCGATGTGGCTCGTCGGAGAGGTCCTGCCCATCGTGCTTCCACCGCAGCGCAGCCAGCAGCGACTTTTGAGTCATACGAAATTCGATGTAGTCATGCAGGGGTGTGTCGAGTTTCTCATCGATGAGTCCCGGCAACGTGGCAATCCGATCCTGGTCACCCAACAGTCGCTGCTCACGCCAGCCGATCAACGACCGAGCATGATCCAATTGCTCGGCGTGCGATGGGCTCAGCCGATTCAATCGTTGCCGCAACCGCAATGGTGAGATCGGCAACCATTTGGCTTTCTCGAAATCTGGTAGATGCGGCAAACTACAGATCAAGTCGTAGTACATCACTTTGTCTCCGCACCCTCCAGAATCGTTTTGAAACGAGGGACCATTCGCTCCGAAATCAGCCGTGCGACAGCGCGGTCGGACAAATCGATTTCCAATTGATCTTGCACCAGTTGGACGCGAACACCGCCTTCGACTTCGTGTGACGGAATCAGCTCGATTCCTTCGCGAAGCATGTCGCTGGACAACGCAAGAATCGCATGTTTGCCTTCTTCTTTGAGGGTGGCCTCGCCCAATAACGCTTGCGAAATTCGGATTTCGATTTGTTTGTCTTGGATATACTCTTCAGCAGCGCCTCCGGCTAAAACCAGCACAAGATTGCGAACCAATTGTTCGTCATGCGTGGCAGAAACGACCAATCGCTTGACGAATTGTTCGAACCGTTCGACGACGCGTGCTTTGAGGTCCAGCACGGTGTCGCGAGCTGCCAATTGCAAAGCATCGAGTGACGCGGTTCGGTGGGCCTCGATTTCAGATTTGGCTTTGCTTCGTTCGGCTTCCGCTTCGGCCTTGGCGGCAGCAACAATCTCCGCGGCCTCCTGGCGTGCTTTGCGCAACAACCGATCGGCTTCGGTTTCCGCCGCTTGGACGCCTTGATCGCGGATCCGCTCGATCAAGTTCTGAACACTTGAGGACGCGGTTGTGTTTTCGTGCATCGTTCTATCCCACTCAGTGGTGGCAGCTTCTAGTTTGCGTTTTCCTGACTTAAGACGGCAATCGACCTGCCAGTACGAGCGCGAATACAAACGCGAACACTGCGAAGCCTTCAATCAAGGCTGCTGGAGCCAGTGAAATCCCAAACACTTCTGGTTTGCTTTTGGAGGAATTGATTGCTGCGGCACATGCTGAACCTTGGGCCAAGGCGCTGACCATCAGGGCGACGCCGGACAACGCTCCCAAGGCAAACATGCCGGGCGAGTTCTCTGGTGAGATCGCCGCAGGCAAAGCCATCGTGACGACGATCCCGTAAATGGTTTGGGACGAGGGCATCGCTGCAACGCCGACATAGCGACCGTAACCACTCTCAACTTCGAGCATCGCGCCACACGCAGCCATGCCACCGCGTAGACAGCCAATCATGCTGCCTACCGCACCCAGTGCGAGCGGCGCATAAAGCCCGATCCACCCCAACGTGATCGCTGTCAATTCCATGTGGAACCTTCCTTTCGCCGAAAAGGGGTGAATCGACGACCATCGTCTTTCAAACCCCAGTTAAAAAATTCGATGACATTGAGCCGCAAACCGTGAATCACACCACTGGACACTCCCAGCAGAAGATTCAGCGCGTGCCCGAATAACAAAACCAGCAATGCAAACAACAATCCGATTCTTGGCAAACCACCATGAATGTCCGCGGCCATGTCATTGAAGGCCGCTGCGAGTGACGCCGATGCCAAGCCGAGCGCAAACAACCGCAGGTAACTGAGCACGTCTCCAAACGCGGCGGAGATTTTGGTCAGGCCAAGCAGACCACTTAGGAGTCGACGCAATGGCTTCTCATGTCGGGCTGTGAAGGCCACCACCATCAGCAACCCGATGATTCCCGCAGCACCGCCGATGATTTTCAGCGGTTGGACAGCGGGAATCGCAGCCCCGGCACCAGCCAATAGACCGCCGGCAACCGCAGCCGCCCAACCCCATGAAGCCAGTCCATCCTGCCAATCGTCATAGCGTCGTGCGTCCATGATATTGGCCAAGATCACATGCAACCCGCCGACCAAAACAGCCACGCCCATCATCAGTTGTGAGTTATTCATGTCCAACAACTGCAACCGGCCAAGCAACGATTCCGGGGGTGGAGTGATTCCGAAGTAGCTGCCCACCAACACCCCATACACCACGGAGAGCAACACGATCAGAGCCAGCATGGGCCGAAAACGTTGGCCGGCCGTGCGTTGCGGGTTCGGTTGCCCCTGCTCGATGTCTTCGGCGGAGGTCAACATCACATCACCCGTCGCGGGTCGGCCGAGCTTTTTCCAGAAGAACAACAACGCAACGCCCAGCAACATCCCGTAACCGGCGTCGGCCAGAATCATCGCGAAAAAGATGGCGAAGGAGATCAACACGATTGACGACGGGTCCCACGTCCAATAGCCAGGCGTCATGTAGAAATTGACGAGATCTTCGCCCGCTTCCAACCGAGTTTCATTCCGCATCAGCGTGGGCGGATCTTCGTTGGGTGTCGGCGGCCGGTGCTCGAACACAATGCCACGCTGGTCCGCCAAGTCAGTCAGCTCGTCCATTTTTTCGGCGGGGACCCAAGCTTCCATCGCAAAGACGGGATCCAAGTCTGAGGTTTGCATTGCAGCGCCCGCTCGAGCCGCTGCGTCTTCTAACATTGCCAGACTGCGCGCCAGCAACAAACACCACCGCGTCAGATACGCCCGTTCGGCTTGTGCGTCCTCGATCGCCAGTTCCACCTCTTCCAATCGCTGTCGCAATTCATGGGGTGAGCGTGAACCGATCTTTTCGCGTGGTACCGGCATGCCCTGTGGCTCCTCCGCTGAGACCACCACCAGATAACAGCATCGATGATCACGCCCGACCACTTCCCGGGCGGTTGTCAGGTCCTGGTTGGGCGGCAGCTTGGTCAGGTCCTTGTGCGGGACCATGTAAAACCACAGTCGCAAACCGTTCATCTGCTCAGGAGATGCGAAAGTAAAATCACCAAACGGTTTGCTGGCTTCCAACCGGAGCAACAGATCATCTCGTTCTGACTCGAGAGACTGAATCTGGGCCTGCAGTTGCAAAGCCCGCTGCTCGACTTCCGTCGCGTCGAACTGGCTGCGGTCACGCACTTGACGACGTCGTTGCGGTGCGGTCAGCAGAAACTTCAACGCTTCACGAGATTGGCTCGATGGTCCACCAACAGCGACATGCCCGTCACCACCGAGTGGAATGATTTCCAAACTACCAAATCGATGCAGGTCATCGAGCCATGGTTCTTTTTCGCTGCTCAACCCGACAAAGGTGGCCCGTTCCAGAGGGACGATGCTCATGGATCTGTTCCCTCGTTGTCCCAGCCATCGGCCGCTTGTTGTTGCTTGAGCTTTGCCAATTTCGACGTGATCACGGCGGCACGTTCGGCATCGCCCAAGTAGATTTGAATGCGTTGGATGTTTTCCTTGGCCGTTGGGATCAGCACTTTGTCGAACAGGTTGACGCGTTGCGTGATTCTGCGGACCGCTTGGCGAAGGATCTGCACACGCTGTTCGGCGATCTTTGAGCGAACCCGAGCTTCGGCAGCATCCTTGAGTCGCTGAACCAGAATGTCGATCCATGCCGGAGTCGAGAGACGCGAATAGTCGGCGACAACAAATTCGATTTGATCCAGGATCGGCAGTCGGGTGCCCACGACGTTTTGTTCGCCGACTTGGTAACCTTTCATTTTTACCAGGCCACTGAGATCCAATTGCTCATCCGCGAGCATTGGTAACTCTTGCCCGATCCGCGTCTCAAGTTCTTCCGCAGTTGCAATCGCGGTTTCGAGTTCAGACTGCGCTTTCTGGGCTTCGACGGTGAGCTGGCGACGCTTCAAATCCAGGGACGGCAGCAGCTTCGTGTACAGCTTCAATTGCTGTTGCTGTTGCTGAAGTGAATTCTTGCTGAGTCGCAGTTTGGCCATCCCGCTCTATTCCTCGCTGGCTTGTGATGGAACGGTGAGCTTGGGAAAGTACTTGTCGATCAGATGTTGTTTCATCAACAACTCCTGTGGATCAAAACACTCGGCAAGCGTCTTCCAGCAAAGGTCGAGGGCTTCGGTCACGCCCATCGAAACACTGATGTCCATGAATCGCTCACGGAACAGATCGCCATACTTCAACAGCTTCTCATCAAAGGATGACAACCCGAATGCCATCGCCTGTTTTCGCTGAGCTTCGGCAGCCTCGGAATAGAAGCGGATCATTGTGTTCATGATCTGCGAATGATCTTCGCGTGTTGATTTGCCGATGACATGTTGCTTCAACCGCGATAGCGAACCGAAGGGATCGAGGATGCCACCGTGCAAGTAGAACTGCCCCTCGGTGATGTAACCGGTGTTGTCGGGGACGGGGTGAGTGACATCGTCGCCGGGCATCGTGGTCACCGTCAAAATGGTGACCGAACCAGCACCTTTGAAGTCACACGCTTTCTCGTAACGTTGAGCGAGTTGTGTGTACAAATCGCCCATGTACCCACGGACTGCTGGGATGCGTTCTTGAGCGACACCGATTTCTTTCATGGCATCGGCGTAAGCGGTCATGTCAGTCAACAACACCAGCACGCGTTTGTTCTCTTCCACCGCGAATTTTTCGGCCACCGTCAACGCCATGTCGGCGACCAACAATCGCTCGACCAACGGATCGGATGCTTGATTGACAAACATCACGGTGCGGCCGAACACGCCATGTTCTTCAAACGCCGTTCGAAAGAAGTGGTAGTCGTCAAAGATCAGTCCCAAACCGCCGAACACCAGCACATCAGCATCCGCCTGAAAGCCGATCCTGGCCAGCAGATTGTTGTGAGGCTCGCCCGCGACTGAGAAGATCGGAATCTTTTGGCTCTCGACCAAACAGTTGAACAGGTCGATCATCGGCACGCGGGTTTCGATCATCTTGGTCGGCATCACGCGCATGACAGGATTGACTGTCGGACCACCGACCTTCACATGCGGGTCCCCCGACAAATCAGGGCCACCATCCATCGGCTCGCCCGACCCGCGAAAGATTCGGCCGAGGATGTTCGGTGAGTAAACCACGTCCAGCTGTCGTCCGAGAAAACGGACGGTGGCATCTGTCGAGAGTCCCTTGCCGCCGGCAAACACTTGCAAGCTGACCAGGTTTTGATCCAACCCAATCACACGCGCGAGAGAGACTTCACCATCGGTGTTTTCGACTTCTGCCATATCGCCAAGTGCAACACCTGTGGCTCGCAAGCGAATCACATCGCCGACAATTTGTTCGACACGGGTGTGGCGTAGCAGTTGTTGTAAGTGTGCAACCATTTTTGATTCGGTCCCTTCCGGACGTCGAGCGCGGATCAAGCCGATTCCTGGGAAGTGTCTTCAGGGGAAATTCCGTAGAGCAGCGCGTAGAGTGTCGGCACCATCACCATTGTCAACATCGCTCCAACGATCAGACCAAAGAAGATCGTCACCGCGAGAGCCACCCAAAAGACGTCTTGTAGCATTGGCAAAACGCCCAGCACGGTTGTCCCCGCCGCATTGATGACGGGACTCAATCGAGTGACTGCCGCTTCGACAACTGCGTTGTAGGGAGTCAGCCCACGACCAAGATTCGCGTTCACCTCATCCAGCAGAACCACGACATTCTTGATCATCATTCCCGACAAACTCATCGCACCCAACAAAGCGATGAATCCAAAGGGTGTCTGAGTCAGCAGCATGCCGCTGGTGATCCCAATCATCACGAATGGGATCACGCCAATGCAGATCAGCATGGGACGGAAACTGTTAAACAATGCCACCAAGATGAACAGCATGACGACGACGGCGGGCACGATGCCAGGTGTCAGTGCTTCCTGGGACTGCTTCGCACTCCAGTACTCCCCGTCCCAATCCAATCGGTAACCCGGCGGCAGTTCGAGCGCATCAAACTTTTCCAACACCGCATTGCGGAGTGTCGGAGCCGTCACATTGTTGGGAGAACACTGGACGGTGATCGCTCGGCGGCGGTCCCAACGCCAGATGATCGGATCCTCCCAGGGGACTTCGATACCGTCGATGACTTGTGAGACCGGCACCGCGTTGGGTGAGAGCTTGGGGGTGACTTGCAGTTCGTCCAGTGATGTTGCAGCGCGTTCTCGCTCCGATTCCACGTTCCGCGCAACAATTGGAATCAGGTCATCCTCTTGGCGGTACTGACCGACGACGACTCCATCGGATGAACGCTTCATCACGCGAGCCAGATCGTCACGTGAGACACCTGCCCAGCGGGCGCGTTCCTGATTGTATTGGGGAGCCAGAGCCTGAACCCGTTCGCGCCAATTGACACGCACTTCCTTGGCCAGCGGTGTCTCTCGGAGAATTTCGGCACCTTGTTCGGCCAGGCTTCTCAGTGTGTCAGGATCCGCATTGGCGGGACCACTGAAACGAGCTTCGATTTTCCAATCGTCAAACGCCCCGACCGCATACTTGCGAACCCGAACCATCGCTTCGGGACAATTTTCTTTCACCCAGGCGTCGGCATCTGCGACCAGTTGGTTCACGCCGTCAAGCGAGTTTGTGTTGACGATCAGTTGGGCGTAGGAGGTATAGGGGTCTTCTGCACTGACCGGCAGATAAAACCGTGGCGGGCCTTTGCCAATGAATGCACTGACCGAAGTGGTGGCGTCATGGTCAGAAACGTATTCCTCGATCCGCTGTAGATTTGCATCGGTTTGCTGAATGCGAGTTCCTTCTGGAGCCCAATAGTCGATCATCACCTGCAAACGACTGGAGTCGGGGAAATACAATTGTGGCACCCATCGAAATCCAAACATGGATACAGCCAGCAATCCGACCATGCTGCCCAAGAACAGGATCCGATACCGAATCGTGAAGCCCAGCAATCGACGGAATTTCTGATAGAGTCCGCTTTGGTAGGGATCCGCCGATGGCTGTCCGGCTTTTGGGCTCGGCAACATTGCCATGCAGAGCAGCGGCGCGATCGTTTGGCAAAACACCCAACTCAATAGCAGCGAAATGGCAACGACCGTGAACAGGCTGCCGGCATATTCACCGGTGTCGTAGGTCGATGCGAAAATGGGAAAGAATGCCATGAAGGCGACCACGGTCGCTCCCAACAACGGGATGGCGGGCGCACTGGCCGCTTCGATGGCCGCCTGCTTGCGATCCATGCCCTGCGAGATCCTCACCATGATGCCGTCGGTCACCACGATCGCATTGTCGACCATCATTCCCATCGCGATGATCAAGGCACCGAGCGAGATCCGGTGCAGATCAATTCCGAGGATCGACATCACAATGAAGGTCCCCAGAATCGGGAACACCAAACCACTGATACCGATGATGATTCCGGGCCGAATGCCCATCGTCAGAGCCAGCAGAGCCAGAACAATCGCGACCGCTTCGATCAAACTGACCATGAAGGCTCGAATCGATTCGCTAACCTGGTCGGATTGCCATGAGATGCGTTCGACGTCGATGCCGACCGGTAACTCAGCCAAGAGTTCGTTGATCCGGTCATCGATACGCTGGCCAACTTCGACCACGTTCTCGCCTGACGCAGGAGCAATCGCCAGGCCGATCGATTGTCGTCCGTTGTGCCGAAGCATGTGGCTGGGTGGGTCGACGTAGCCGACATTCACCGTCGCGATATCGCGAATGCGGATGATTTCGTTTTGGCCGTCGACGACACTGGTGACCGCGAGTTCGCCGATCTCTTCTGGTGTGCGGAAGGCGCCGGTTGGTGCCACGCGCAGTCGCTGTGTTTGGTAGTCGACGTGCCCTGCGTCAACGACCATGTTCTGCGACTGCAGCGTTCGAATCAGTTGTGCCGGAGTCAGGTTCAGTTCCGCCAACTGGGCCGAGGACACATCCAGGTAAATTCGCTTGTCTTGGACGCCCCACAAATCGACGCGAGCGACGCCTTGGACGACGCTCAGTTCTTTCCGCATTTGCTTGACATGGTTTTCCAGTTCGGCATAGCTGAAGCCATCGCTGCTGACGGCCAACAGAAAACCAAACACATAGCCAAAGTCATCGCCGATTTGGGGCTTTCCGGCGCCAGGCGGGAGCGTGGGTTCGATGTCGGCCACTTTCTTCCGCAGCACATCCCACACCTGCGGCAAACGTTCCGACCAATAGTTGCTCTTGATGTCCACCTTGATGATGGAGAGGCCGGCTCGTGAATTGGAATAGATGTTCTTCAGCTCCGTCATTTCTTGGAGCTTCGTTTCCAATCGGTCGGTCACCTCCAATTCCACCTGCTCCGCGCTGGCGCCTGGATACGTTGTCGTGATCGCAGCCGTTTTGACAGAGAACTCAGGGTCCTCCAATTGACCGAGTTGGAAGTAGCAGAAGATGCCACCCAATACGATCAGCGCAATGCCGAAGTAAGTGATCGCGCGTTTCTCGATGGATATCTCTGCCAGATTCATCAATCCTGTCATCAACCTCAAGGAAAGAATTTTACGTGACTGGTCTTTCAGGCGTGGAACAAAGGTCCCATCCGTTGTTTTGCGTCGCAGTTGTTTGAGTCACCTCTAGGTGCCTAGCAACTTGACCTCTTGTCCTTCATTCAGTGAATTCACTCCCGAAGTGACCACTCGCTCGCCAGCCTTGAGTCCCTCGACGATCCGGATTCCGACCGGTGTCAGATCGCCCACGGAGACCTCGCGGCGGACGACGATTCCATTGCCTTCCTCATACACCCAGACAAAGGTTTGCTCATCGCTCTCGGGTGCGGTGAACACCGAACTCGGCGGAACGATCAAATCCAGGGTTTCTGGCTGGTCGTCTGATTTGGCATGGTTTCGAACGGTGGCAGCCATGCCAGGCAGAATTTTGGCGTCTTCTGGTTGGCTGACCTGAACCGTGACGGGATAAGTCCGAGTGGTTTGAGAGGCTTCTCGACCGATCTTGGTGACCTTGCCAATGAAGTCGCGATCCCCCAGGGCGTCGAAGCGGCACGCCACTTCTTTCACCTGCGGCACAATGCCGATGAGTGATTCGGGAACTTGAACCGTGATTTCGATTTCGGAGATGTCGACCATTCGAACGACCGGTTGCTTGACTTGGACTCGCTGAAAGTTGTCCACGAAGCGGGCGGAAACCTCGCCGTCAAACGGTGCCACCAACGTCGCATCGTCGAGCTGATTTTTCGCCGCTTCCACGGCGGCTTCCAAGGCTCGAATTTCCGCACGCTTGGCTTCGATGTCTTCTTCGCGAGCGCCAGCCAAACCGATTTTCAAGGCTTCCTTGACATCATCGATTTCCGCTTTGGTGCGTTTTTTACGAGCGAGTGTGATGTCAAAATCGGATTGCGAGACGGCACCACTTTTCAGCAACCTTTCGCTGCGATCGTGTTCGGCCACCGCTTGTTCGTACGAGGCTTCTGCCTGAACGAGCTCCGCTTCCATCTGCGCGAGTTCCTCGGTTCGAGCGCCACGTTGCATCGCCGACAAGTTTGCTTTGGCACGATCCAAGTTGGCTTGGTTGCTGGCCAACGTCGTCTCAAAATCCCGGGGATCAATCGCGGCGATCACATCGCCTTTTTTGACGACCGAGCCCACGTCCACGGGGAGCGACACAAGTGGTCCCGAAACATCGAACGAAAGTTCAACATCGTTCTTCGCGGATGCACGACCGGGAAACTGACGACCGCTGATAACGTTCAGGTCCCCGACCTGGATCGTGCGAACTGGGCGCACCGGGACGCTCTCTTCTGGTGACTCGGAACATCCCGAGACCAAAGCACACGTTACTAGAAACAGGGTTCGCACCATCATGGCTCGGATCTTCCTTCTCATTCGCAGCATTGATTCACTCCGTTATTCCGATTGGCCCGGAAGGGCGTCTTCGCTTTGAGGGTCGTCCAACCGCACCAGCAGCCATTGCTGAGTCGTGCCGTCGGCAAAGTGAACCAGCACCGGTGCGGTGTCCTTGGTCAGGTTGACGATGCCCGTTTCCATGATCGGACGAGTCTTCCCCACCACGTTCCAGGCGGAACGCTGTGACTCCTTGTCCACCATGCCTTCAATGGTCTGAGTCGTGTCGGTGGTTTCGTCATTCAGCGTTCCTGAAAGGATTCCCTGCTTGCTGAGCACCAACTGCAAAAACAGTGTGGGTTCTGGTCCCGACTCTTGCCCGTCCGGTGTCACCGCAAAGACACCCAGTGGCATCCAATCCGATTCTTCGGCGGCGTTTTCTGTCGCAGCGGCATCCACCTCCGGCGCACTGGCGATGATAGCTTCGGCTTGTTGAGCGTATTGCTCTTCCGTGGCGATCACTTCACCATCGCTGTAGACCATCCCGTCTTGGTAATAGATGTTCTCGCCGTAGTTGTAGTAAATCGGTTCGACCCATCCATAATCGACCCAACCCGTGACCCCGCCCCACGCAGCCCAACGAAACGGACGCGAGATTGCCCAGGCACCCCAGAGCGGATGATCCGACCAAAAATCGCGGATGGGCGTATCGTCGATCTGGTCGCGAATCTCATCGCGCCGCTCCTGGCGGATCTCTTGCCGGTCACCTCGATTTTCGATTCGTTCCGGTCGATTGCCAGCAAGTGGCCGATCGCCAATGCCCGGCCGCTCTCCCATACCAGGACGATCTCCGGCACCGGGACGATTGCCGATGCCTGGACGTTCGGCTGGCAGTGTGCTTGGTCGCGATCCTGAGTCACGAAGAAAATCACCTGCGACGCTTCCTGCGATTCCGCCAGCCACGCCGCCAGCGATACCGCGGCCGAAGTTGTCCCGCGCTGATGATGGCAGTTGGCTGGGCCGCGCGCCACCAGTGGACGGTAAATCAAGAAAGTCTCGAACGTCGCCAGCACTGGGACGCCCACCTTGATTGGGCCTTCCACCTTGATTGGGACGCGTGGCGGCACCGGGGCGCGAGCCAGATCCGGGACGTGAGCCTGCACTTGGAAGCGTTCCTACACTAGGACGTGAACCACTGGGCGAAGAAGGACGTGAGAGTCCGGATGAGGGTCGCGAAACGCTGGGACGTGTGCTGATGCCAGGGGACGATACACCTGGTCGTGGCGTGCTGGTCCGTGGGACGCTGGGGCGTGGTGCGGGACGCGAATAGCTCGGCATCGAAGGACGGCTGACCGAGGGTGTGCGACTGATCGAGGGTGAGAAACCGCCACCGCGATATCCGCCACCACCACTGAAGCCTCCACCGCCGCGAGAAAACCCGCCTCCTGCACGACCTCCTCCCCGGCCACCGCGAGCGAGAGCATCAGCAGCACCCCAAAGGCAAACCGCGACTATAGCGATGAACAAGCATGCGCGTTTCATCAGAATCTTCCCTTTGGCAAAATGGTTGGTTGTGACAAAGTTGGTTGGTAAGAGAGTTGTCGGGAGATGATTGGCGCCTAATTCGCAAGGCATCGACACCAGATCACGATCATCCGTCGTGGCAACGTTACGGGGCATCATGGATTTGTCCCCACCTGCTTGGCCACCACGACCTCATCAACATTCGGCTGCAACTCGCCGTCCACCATTCGATCAATCGATTGCCAAGTGAACAGGTTTTCGTTGATGGAAGTCATGACATGGGTCGAACTGGTTTTGCTTCCGTCGGTCAAAGTTCCCTTGGTGCGAATATGCCAAGCGTTGTCGTGTTGGCTCCACACGCCTTCGCCAAAGCCACCGTCGGAATCAAACACCCACGATCGAATGCTTTCCGAAGCCGCATCCCACCCAATGATTTGCATTCCCGAATGCTCGACTCGGTCACCGACCGTGATCGAAAACAGTTGAGTGATGAACGCTCGATTTTTGGTCCACCGATAGTTTGATTCGATCCGAGCGTTGTCGTCCTCATCGATCCAAACGCCAATCAACCACTCCAGTTTCGCCAGGTGATTCGCGCAAGGGATTGCGACCACTTCTTCGCTAACGCGGTCCAGCAACCACGCACCGTCTTGTTTGACATAGACCGCTTGATAGGCCGTTTCCTCAGGGGCTTCTCCTGGACGGCTCACGATCGCCGTGCCGTTTTCTAAGGCGACACCCGGCGAGATGAACTGGATCCGTTCGGTTGTCGCTGCCAACTTCGTGTCTTGGTTCTCGGAAAAGATCGCGGCGAATTGCTTTTCAATGGCATCGCGACCAACGACCTGCTCTCCAGACAATGGATTGGTATACACGGCTTCGGGCGACCACATCGCCGCCAGTGCTTTCGCATCGCCCTGGTTGAATGCTTGGACATACGCGTCGATGTCCTCACGAAGCTTCGCCTCGTCGGTTTCCTGATCGGCGGACACCGATGGCACGCACAACAGGGCGCACCATGTCACAGACAGAAGTGCGATCGCCAGCGATTTCACCTGTTCAACCCTCATGTTCTTTCCTCATCGGTATGGATATTTCACGATGTTCTTCCACGTGCGGCGAGTGAATCGCCGACACAACGAACTCAATCCCGCCCACGCTGTGCAAGTTGCTGACATCCACTTCCGGCGGTTCCAAAGACAGCTCGATGTAAGGCAAGATCTTTTGAAACCGCTGCGAACGAAGATGAGTTTCCAGGTCTTCGCGTGATTCCCATTGCATCCAGTAAGTGATCACGTCGTCATCGCTGGCATCGCAAAGCACACGACAGAGCCGACACCCTTTTGCTACCTCGGTGGGACCTGACAAACATGCCAAGACCTGAAGGATCTCATTGCGTTTGTCCGGAGGTGCCACCACTCGCAATACCACTTGGAGCATATGACTTTCCTACATCGCGTCCGTCACTTTCCAACACGTCGGACCGACAGCCCATGGATGATTGAGCCGCTGCTCCTGGCTGCTCAAATAGCAACCATCGTTCCGGCGTTCTGGTTTGCCTGTCAGAAAGCAAGCAAGTGCTGCAGCGTCAGCGGTTTAGCGAAATCAGAGAGAAAGAGATGACATCCAATTGGAAGCGAATCTCATGGAGTTTCACCAATATATTGGAGGCTCGCCCAGGATCTTCATGATTCACGAGGGTTTCCTTTCGCTAATCTCGATCGCGAATCCATCTCGAAACGCCATGAAGTCTATTGGGTTGGACGCTTGATTCCATGTTTTGCCATTCGGGCTTCCAGAGTTGTTGGTTTGATGTCCAATCGCTCTGCGGCGCCACCCTTGCCGCGAATCCGCCAACCTGTTTTCTCAAGCACAAACAGAATCTGATCACGTTCGACTTCTTTGAGCGTCCGTTGGCGGTTGGTGGAATTTTGGGAGGTCGTCAACATGTCCACTTGCAGGTTGTCGCCGACCGTCAGAATCATCGCTCGTTCGATCGTGTTGCTCAGTTCTCGGATGTTGCCGGGCCAGTCATGGTCTTGCAATTGCTGCATCGTTCTTCGGGGAATGCTTTTGATCTGTTTGCCCATTCGTTGACCGAATGCTTCCACGAATGCCCATGTGAGTGGAGGGATGTCATCGCGGCGGTCACGCAGTGGCGGAACGTGGATAGGAAAGACGTTCAACCGATAGAACAGGTCCGATCGGAAGAGGTTCTTTTGAATTGCTTCTTCCAGGTTGCGGTTGGTCGCGGCAATGATTCGAACATCGACCGAAAGCGTCTTGGCCGTCCCCAGTCGTTCGAAGCGTCCGTCCTGCAAGACTCGCAGTAGCTTCGCTTGCAGCTCCATGGGGAATTCGCCGATCTCATCGAGAAACAAGGTCGAGCCGTCGGCCAGCTCAAATCGTCCGACCGCAGCCGACGCGGCACCCGTGTAAGCCCCAGCCGCGCGGCCAAACAATTCACTTTCGATCAACGTCGCTGGTAGAGAAGCGCAGTTCACCACCACCATCGGCCGGTTCTTGCGGTCGCTCAAGTCATGAATCGTTTGCGCCAATAACTCTTTGCCCGTCCCCGTCTCGCCAGTCAACAAGACCGGTGCGTCGGTGGTTGCAACACGTTCCACATTGGCGAGCACCTTGGTGATGGCATCGCTATGACCGACGATTCGACCGTGACGATGTTTGAGAACGGCCTGCTCGCGAAGATAGAGATTGTCCTGTTCCAGTTGTTGGCGAAGCCGTTGATTTTCGGAGATGGTTTTTTGAAGCAATTGATCGTTTCGGTAACGTAGAAGTGCATTGGCAAACACACCTCCAATCACCTCAAGTCGGGAGACAATTTCGCGTGGCCACTCACATCTCCGCTTCATGAAAGCGAATGTCAAACCACCCAGTAATTCTCCACCCGCTTTGAGTGGGATGGTGACATTCGAAATCACTCCTTGTTGTTGACAGTGAACTCGTTCGTTCTCAGCGTCGGGAGGCAAGTCTTCTGGGATACATCGAACAAAGACGAGATGACCACTGCGGAATTGGTTGATGAACCAGGGCAACTTTGCGACTTGAAACGGTCCAATTTTAAACGGATCGCATCCGGGTACTGCATATGAATGTGAAACCATCACTTGCTCATCGTCATCACCAAACTCGACAAGCGTGCTCCGATCATTTCCTAAAAACTGAACCAACGCTTCCAAGCTCGTATTGATCCGACTGTGAACCTGGTCACAAGGCAAATTGACGAACCCAGCCGATAGATTCGCGAGGAGCTGTTCGAAGCTAAGCCGCTCCTGGATTTCAATGTCCGCTTCTCGAGCGTCGGTGACATCGATCATCACGCCGACCCGGACTGGACCACAGCATTCATTCAGAAAAAGTTCGTCGTCCAGACGTGATTCCATCACTTCGACCGACGCGACGCTTCCATCCGTCCGGACCATTCGAGTTAGAAAGCGAATCGATTCGCCATGGCCGGGCGTTTGATTCCAATTCTGTTGGATGGTGTCTCGATCGTCCGGATGAATGAAGCTGAGGAGTGATTCGTCGGTGATGGTTTCGGAGTTGCGTCCGAGCAGGTCACCCATCGCAGGATTCGCGTAACAAAGTCGCCCTTCCTGGGCCAAATAAACGCCCGCGGGTGAACGCTCGAACAGGAGTCGAGCATCCCAAGGCGAATCGATCTCTGCTTGTGAGTTGAGGCCGTAAAGGGATGAATTGGTTTCCATGATCCTCGTCGCAAGCTCGATGGTCACTGCTTTTAAATGCATGCCGGTGAACCAATCCCTGTCCGATCATGCATTGACGCTATTGGCTCAATGTAATCAGTGGCCTGCTCAAAACGCGAGGTGCTGATTCAGAAAAAGCGAATGGACCGAACACTGTTTGCTGGCAGAAGCATTGCGCACCGCGGCAACCTCCGAGTGAGTCATGAGGCCTCTCACGCCCCGACGGGGCATCGCATTCCGACCCTGAGAAAAGCCCTGGGAGTCGGTCTTTCGCCCCAACGGTGCGACTCGATCAGGTTAGCGCCGCCCCTTCGGGGCTACCAAGGTTCGCACCGGTCCGAGAACCCTAGAGCTGGCCCGTTGGGCCGGTAGCGTCTCCCTGACGGTGACATCGGAGTGATTGTGCACTCTCTTCTTTCGCCCCAACGGGGCACGCCTATTTCAGCCCAGGGCGACGCCCTGGGAATCCGTCCGAATGATCAGGCTGGTAGCCCCAACGGGGCGACTCTATCTGGTCAGCGCCGCCCCTTTGGGGCTACCGAGGTTCGCACCGTTCTGAAAACCCTAGACTAGAGCTGGCCCGTTGGCCTGTGGCGTCTCCGTGACAGGTGCGTCGTGTCTCTCGGATATTGTGCCATTCGCAAGGTGGAACCATGCCGCAGTCTTTGGCTCGCGTTTATCTGCACATCGTCTTTTCCACCAAGGGGCGAATTCCTTGGCTGAAGGATGCGACCTTGCGATCCGAACTTTACGCGTACATGGCGACGGTTCTACGTAACAACGTTCAATCACCAGCAATCAAGATCGGTGGAGTCGAAGATCATGTTCACGCACTGCTCACCCTCGACCGAAGTTTCGCTATCAAGGACGTGGTTCAGCACATGAAAACGGAAACCAGCAAATGGATCAAACGGCAACCAAAAGGAACGACGGAGTTCGCTTGGCAAGCTGGTTACGGTGCATTCTCTGTCAGCCAAGCCAACGTCCCGAAAGTCATCCAGTACGTTGGCAACCAAGAAAAGCATCATCGCCAACTTTCATTTCAAGACGAATTTCGAGACTTCTGCAAACGGCATGAACTTGAGATCGATGAACGTTATGTCTGGGACTGATGTCAGACTCGTGCCGCCCCCTTTGGGGCTTCCGACGTTCACGTCGTTCCGAAACCCAGGGCATCGCCCTGGGAATCCGTCGGAACGAACACGCCGTAGCCCCAACGGGGCGGCCGTAACTGACTAGCGCTAACGCCGCCCCCTTTCGGGCTTCCGACGTTCATGCCGTTCTAAAAACCCAGGGCGTTGCCCTGGGCTAGAATAGAACCGGCCCGTTGGGCCTGGGACGAATTCGTTGCGTCACATTGAATCGTGGATTCGCTGCTCGAACACTTGCGCGACAGAATGTCAATCGTGTTGCGGTGTGTCGAAGATGCGGTCGCCGGCGTCGCCGAGACCGGGGACGATGAAGGCTTGGTCGTTGAGCTTGGGGTCGACGGCGCCGACGAAAATCTTCACGTTCGGAAAATCCTTCGCGACTCGATCCAGTCCCGCTTGCGAGGCGATGATGCTGAGCACACGAATCTCATCGACGCCCCAACGCATCAGCCTTCGGACCACCAGGTCAATGGAACCGCCAGTCGCTAACATCGGGTCCAAGATCAAAGCGACGTTCGGGGCACCTTTCTTGGGAAGCTTGTCGTAGTAGCCGACCGGTTCGGCGGTCTGTTCGTTGCGATACAAGCCCAAGTGCCACACCGAGGCATCGGGAATCATGTCCAGCAACGGATCGACCATTCCCAAACCCGCTCGCAACACCGGGACGATCCCGATGTCCGTCGCCAATTCCTGACACAGTGCATCAGCGATCGGAGTCGGAATGCTGACCGACCGAGTCGGCAGGTCGTCCGTCGCGCGAACGCCAATTAACATCGCCAATCGCGAAACGGCCGCGCGGAACTCAGGCGGCCGCGTTCGCTTGTCTCGCAATTGACAAAGGTGATGCGAAACCAAAGGGTGCTGCAAAACGTGAACGTGCGACATGACTTGGATGGCTAGGGGCGAATGAATGTGAGGTGTGCAAACGCATGATCGAAGTCCGCCATTGATCGATCAAATCAGCAAAGCAGAACAAACGACTGAAAGGTATTGACCGTCTGTCGATCAAGCATCGGTTGGACCGATGCCATCGGCAGTTTTCCAGAAGCCACCACGGGCGTGGTCGAAGGTGGGTTTTTGACCACGGATTTTTTCGCGGAAGCCGCCGTCGATGGACCACACGATCGATCCGCCGAGGATGGTTGTCACAGGCCAACCTCGCAGCGTTTCACCGTTCCACGGGCTCCAGCGATTCTTCGTGTGTTGGTCTTCGTCGCGAATGGTGCGTTCGGAATTCATCCGGACCAAAACCAAGTCGGCGTCATAACCATTGGCGATCCGCCCTTTGCCGGTGATGCCCCAAACACGCGCCGGCGCGTCGCTCATCCAATGAGCGATCTGCGGCAGGGTGACTTTGCCTTGGTTGCATTGATCCAGCATCAACGCCAGTGAGTTCTCAACCGCGGGCAAACCCGATGGCGATTGCGGGTAGGGCTGTGCTTTCTCTTCCAAGGTATGTGGCGCGTGGTCAGTGGCGATGACTTGAATGACATCGTCTTGCAATGCTTGCCAAAGCATCGCGTTGTCCTTCGCGGTTTTGATCGACGGATTCATCTGAATGCGTGAACCCAATCGGTCGTAGTCGTCAACGTTGAAGAACAAGTGGTGCGGGCAAACCTCGGCGGTCAAATAGGGCGAAGGTTCAGCCAGAGAAACAAGTTCGGCACCGGTCGACACGTGCAAGACATGAAAACGATGTTGATGCGTGCGTGCGAGTGTGGTTGCTCGTGCGGTGGAGATCACCGCGGCGGCTTCATCACGAATGTGCGTGTGATCATGGATATCGGTGGTGCCCGCCAATCGTTCGGCGTTGGCACGCACGGTCGTTTCGTCTTCGCAGTGAGCGCAAATGGGCAGGGTGGTTTCGGCGAAGATGCGTTCCAGGGCGGCTTGTTCATCGACCAGCAAATTGCCAGTGCTGCTACCGATGAAAATCTTGATGCCGGGAACGTTCTGTGCCGCGTTCAATTGGTCCACATTGTCCGGAGTGGCACCAATGTAGAACCCGTAATTGACCAGCGACTTCTCGGCCGCCAAAGCTTCTTTTGCTTGCACACCTTCGACTGTGATCGCGGGCGGTTTGGTGTTGGGCATTTCCAAGAAGGTTGTCACGCCACCGGCGGCACAGGCATGGGACGCGGTTGCTAAGTCTTCCTTGTGCGTTAGGCCTGGCTCACGAAAGTGGACTTGGTCGTCAATGACGCCTGGCATGAGAACCAAGTCATCGGCTTCGATCAGGTGATCGCAAGAGGCCGTTGAGGAGGCATCCGCATCCAGGATTTTCCCGTCCTCGATCAACACATGCCGCAGCTCCATTGAACCAGAAGAGCTGCGGACACCATCGCCAGGCAGAACCGCCTGTGCGTTTCGAATCAGAGTGCGAGCCATCAAATCGACCAACCAGAGAAGATCAAACCAGTGTCTTGGAAAAGTTTGATTGCCAGTTTAGCACTGATTGGTCGATGCATCTGTCCCGCTTTGCAACGACAGACTGTTGAAGCGGGATGACGTGCTCTGTGGTGACTACTCCAAACGACCCGCCGCCCAGAGCATGCCGCGAACGACGTTTGCCAGAAAGACTTCGTCTTGGAACGTTTCGTTGGAGTGGCCGTAGGTGGTTCCGTAGACGCGAGCGTGTCCGTACTGGTTCGTCCAGATCACCGGGTAATCCTTGCCATCGCGTTCGCTCTTGGACGTCGCCAAAACCGTCGTGTTGGGCCAAACCTTTTCGATGATGTACAGCTCGTCCATCGCGGAGACATGAGCGGCGGGATATTCCCGCATCACGGGATGGTCTTCCGCGACCACCTTGATTGGGTAGCGGCTTTGGTGGTCGTGGCGTCGGCTGGTGACCCCCAAGAACTCACGCCAATCGTCAATCTTGGCATCGCGGTAGGTGTGCATGGCACAGTGAATCACGACGGCAGGCGTGCCCGCGTGGTGAGCCTTGGTGATTCGCTGAATGTATTCCGGGTTGGTGGTTCCGGCGAAGCACTCGTTGTGGATCACGACATCGAAAGGTTTGGCCCATGCTTCATCGTTGTAAAAATCGATCTCCGCCTCGGTTCCCTTGCCACCATCGTTGACCACCGTCCATTGGGCTTCCACGCCGGCCTTCGTGGCGGCCATTTGAAGAGCCTTGGCCTGGAAGTCGTAATCGTGGCAACAACCGCTGGTGATCAGCAGTACCTTGAGCGATCCGTTGGGCTCTGACTTGGCAGGCTCATCCGCCGACGCAGACATCGGCGCTAACGTGGGGGCAAACGCGGTCAGTGCCAACAAAAAAGTCGCGGCGAGGAGCCGCGACTGGTTGCGATGAAACGTCATTCTCAGTTGTTCTCTTGAAGTTCGACGGTGTCCATGACTTTGGTGTTTCGTTCAACCGCGATGACCGTCGTGCGTTGACGCAAACCGTCGCGAGTTTCGGCGGTGACCGGCAACACTTGACGTTTGTCAGGGAATTCCATTCGGACGGTGAAGGCACCATCGTTTTGGAGTTTGACCGGATGGCCGCCGACCATGACCGAAGCGGTCGGGTCGGCTTTGCCAAAGACGATCAATTCCGCTTCGACGTCCAAACGCAGTTTGGTTTGACGAAGCAGCGAAGGGTCGCCGGTGGTGGAGCCGGAATCATTGCGATGCGGCATTTTGCGTTGCAATCGTTCTTCGAACACTTCACGAAGATCGTTGCTGCGAGACTCGTAACCACCGCTGAGAGCGTAGATGCGTTCGTAGTCTTCCGCGATGTCCTGCCAATGCTCGTCCAGTCGTTGGCAATCGCCGGGAACCGGAGTTTCGACCACGTTGCTACGGCAAAGGCAGTGGAATTCACCGTCGCCGGCCAAGTATCCGATCGCGACTCGGTAACGTGACGGCGGGTCTTGCACGTCGACGTACCAATTGCTGACACCACCGTGAACCGTGATGTCACGAGCGACGGTTTCCGCGGCGTTGCTGGTCACATCGCCGACCGCGAGCAATCGCAGGGTTGGGGTTGCCGTGTGCCACTTTTCGGCCATCGCTGATTGGGCACGTTGCACGCTGGTTTGGGTGATCTCCCAACTGGCTTGCAGCCAGTATGCGTCGCGGACGACCAGAACGATGCGGTCTTTGTGGGGGCTGTCAGCACGGTGACGCTGAGCACCGTCGGTCACGGCGGCACCGGCGACCAGTGTGCCGGTGGACAGGTCCTTGTGCTTTTGAACCAATTCGCGGCGGCGACGCATTTCAGCGCGAATGCGTTCGGTCTTTGCGGAAACCTTGGGTTCGGTCAGATCTGTCAGGGGAGCGTCCGGACGATTGCGAACAATGGCTTTGGATTTGGACGCCGTGGACGCTTTGCGAGCGGGCGACTTCGAAGTCGATTTGCTGGAGCTGGTTTCGCGAGTTTTTTTCGAACTGGCCGAGACCCGCGTCTCGCCGGACTTGCGAGTGGATTTCGGTTTTGCCGATCCGGTGCCGGCACGACTCTTTTTCGCGTCGCTGGCTGCTTTTCGGCGCAAACGTTGCTGGACTTTCTTGATCTCACTGATCAAGTCATCCTTCCGCATCGAGTGCCAGCCTGTGATGCCGTAGTTCTTAGCGATTTCAGCCAATTCGCGACGGGTTTGCGACGGTAGATCAACAGTACTAATCAAGGCGGGCTCCTCAGTTGAACACCGACGTTACCCGCCAAAAGGGTGGGCAGTTGGGTGCGGAAGGTTGATTTGAGGCAACAGATTGACGCCGTAGGGCATCCAATCGGCTCCGGAAGGTGGCGGAAATGCCACATGGATGGCTTTAATGGGGGAATCTGCTGCCCAACCATTATGGCAACGGAATGCTCATTGTTCTAGTGTGCGAATGACGAAATGCCGCAATGAGACGGGAAAAGACGAGGCTTTTGGTGACAAAAACCTTGTGACCGTCCAATTTTGGCAGAGTGTCCGCGCGTCAACACTGGTCGCCAGTGGTCGTTGGGTTCGGAAGTTAGCTTACTCAATTGAGCGTTTTTGACGAGCATTTGGCTAACTAGAGGGGCGAAGGCCGTGTCCGAATCGCTCGTTCGAAAGAAACTCCACCGAGAAACGAAGTGATCGATCCTCAAAAACGCTCCGCAAACGGTGCCTCAACCCAGCCGATGCTTCGATTGGCCACGGCCGGTTTCGAACTCGCTTCTTTTCCGCTCATCCTGGGGGCGGCCGGGTACTATTTGCTGGATCCGTGGATGGGCAACGAAACGCCGTATATCGCGATTGCTGGGGTGTTGCTCGGGTTCAGCTTGGGGTTTTACCGCCTGATCGTGATGGCGAATCAGTTGCAAAAGTGACGGCGCGCGGTGCATGCGATCTCGTTCGCGATTTGCCCGTGGTTGCGATCGACCGATTGAGCCTGCCGGTATCATGGGCCGCATTTCGAATGAGTAGGGATTGGCGGGTCGGTTGGATGTCGGGCTGAATGGGCGTCTGCTAGAAAAACCGTTTCTCTGATCCAATCGCCATCGACTCATTCGCCCGAAAGCCACCTCGTTGAAAGACTACGACACCACCCGGCCACCCGCTGAATCGCGAAGCGTTGTGTTGGCGACGGTGATCGCAATCACGGGTGTCTGGTTGTTGCTTTGTTTCGTCTTCGCATTGAGCGGTTGGGGGCAGAGTCAATTTTTCTCAGATTCAACCTGGGGCATTGTGTCGCTGGTCAGTCCTTGGCCGGTGTGGCGAAAGCTGGCAATTGCGAGTTGGCTGATCGCATTGGCCTCCGTCTTTCCAAGGTTGTTGTCCATTCAATTGAGCGACGATCGGTGGTTGGCGACGAAGGGCTTTTTGGCCGGGATGCTAATTCGGATCAGTGGGACCGTTGCGTTGTTTTTGGCCAGTAGTTATTACTTGGACGCTCCTGAGACTTGGTCCGCGGCGTGGCTGCTTTTCTGGCATGTTGTTCTGCTCGCCGCCGAAGTCATTGTGATCGCGCGGTTCGCTCGCCGCGACGCTCCCTGAAATCATCCCGATCCAAACCAACTGTCATGTTGCCATTTCTAGCCGCAGCCGGTCACGACCCGACCGACCACGCGATCCCGCACGCGTTGCATGAATCGCCGCTACTGAAGATTCCAGTGGGCGGCGAGGGAACGAGTGTTCCCGCCTTGGGAATTCGTGAAGGCTACTACGAGTTCTTCATCACCAACCACCTGATGATGTCCGCGGTGGTGGGGTTGTTGTTGATCATCACCGGTGTGTTGTGCTCTCGCAAAATCAGCATTTTCCACGGGGAAGGCTTGGGGCGTTATCAAACTCGCGGCCGCTTGTCGCAATTGTTTGAAACGATCTGCGCGTTCATTCGGGACGAGGTCGCTTATCCGAACCTGCACGGGCTGACCGACAAATACATTCACTACATTTGGACGGTGTTTTTCTTCATCCTGTTTGCCAACATTTTGGGTGTCATCCCGTTTGGCTACATGTTGCAGTTGATCACCGGGAACCAAGCGTTTTCCCATTGGGGCGGCAGTGCGACGGGGAACCTGTCGCTGACCAGCATGCTGGCGTTGACCTCATTGGTGGCGATCATCTTCATCGGGATCCGCGAAACCAGTGCGAAGGACTTCTTCAACCACTTCAACCCGATTGGTTGGGATGGCGGCATCATGATGTTGCCCATCGCGTTGATGCTGTACGTGCTGGAATGGCTCAGTCTGTTGGTCAAATGCTTCGTGCTTGCCATGCGTTTGTTTGGCACCATGATGGCTGGTCACTTGGTGCTGGCGGCGTTTGTCGGCCTGATCTTCGCGGCTCGTGCCGCGGGCGATGGGATGGCCTACACGGTCAGCGTTCCCGTTGTGCTCGTGGCCACTTCACTGACGTTGTTGGAGTTGTTCGTGTGCTGTTTGCAAGCGTTCATCTTCACGTTCTTGACCGTGCTGTTCATCGCATCGATGGCAACGCACGAGCATGACGAGCATTTGGATGATGATCCGAATGCGATGACCGACGCCAATCAGATGGACCCTGACAAGATTTTTGATCCCGGCCGCATCAGTCCAGCCGTGGGTGCCAGTCACCCAGCGGGCGTTTGAGAGGTCGCTGACTCGTCCACGCGGACGTGCTCGGGGGCTTGAAAATCATGTGGCATTTTGTCACGCGAATTTCGGGCTGATTGCAGGCGAAAGTTGCCCTGAGTCCGCAAACTGTTTTGATTCGCAGCGTCAGGCGATCGGGAGCGAAACCTTTTTCGACTCCTTTCTGACGAAACTACCGCAGGGTGGCATGACGGTTCGACTTGGTTGGACTATTCTTCCGCACTCAAAAAACACCTTTCCCCTTTCACTCGCTCAAAATTTTTACGGAGCAATCTGAAGATGTTAGAACTGGCAATGATGTTGGCCCAAGAACTCGCTTCCTACGACTTCGGCCGCATGGGTCTGGGGATCGGCATCGGATTGATCATCATCGGTGCTGCTTTGGGCATCGGTCGCATCGGTGGCAGCGCTGTCGACGCGATGTCGCGTCAGCCTGAAGCTGGTGGACGTATCCAAACGGCGATGATCATCGCGGCTGCACTGATCGAAGGTGCAACCGTCATCGCATTGGTGTTCATTCTGTTGTGCCGCGGCTAGGTCGAAATTCGATGAAACGCTTGCTTGCAATTAGCTCGCTCACTCTGCTTGCCACTTTGGTGCTCATGGTGTCTTCACCGGTGCACGTCATGGCTGCGGATGAGGATGTGACCGTGGTGGACGCGACAGCGGACTCGGCGGACAGCGAAGATCTCGCGGAAGGCGACGACCACGATCACGAAGGTGATGATCATGGGCACGGCGAAGCCGCCGCGGACGATCACGGCCATGGTGATGAAGACCATGCGGCCACACCGCTGTTGTCGTTCGACGTCGGTTCGGCCATCTGGAATATGATCATCTTCCTCTGCGTCTTGGCGATCCTGTCCAAATTTGTTTGGCCAGCCGTCTTGGGCGGTTTGCAGGCACGCGAAGAGAAAATTCGCGAAGATTTGGAATCGGCTGAAAAAGCCAGTGCCGAAGCCAAGCAAATGCTGAGCGATTATCAATCGAAATTGGATGAGGCCGCCGGCCAAGTTCAAACGATGTTGGCAGAAGCTCGCCGCGACGCGGAAGCAAACGGCCAAAAGATCATCGACGCCGCCAAGGAAGAAGCCGCGGGCCAACGCGAGCGAGCCTTGTCGGACATCGAAAACGCCAAGAAAGTTGCGATGGCAGAAATGGCCGGACAAACGTCCAAATTGGCCATGCAGGTCGCTCGCAGCGTGGTGGGTCGCGAATTGTCGGCCGATGATCACGCTGATTTGATCCGTCAATCGATGGAGCGGCTGCCAAGCCAAAACTAACGTTTTTGACGTGGTCAAACTTCCTTCCTTGAAATTCCTTCGACGCTCAAACGACGAGACCCCGAACGTGTCCGATACCGCCTCGCATTCCACCGTCCTGGACGTTGGCGCCGAAAAGCTCGGCAAGACCTACGCTCGGGCGTTGCTCGCTGCGACCCAAGCGGATGGATCCACCGAAGCGGTTGTTCAAGACCTCAACGCAGTTTGTGATGAAGCTTTGCAGCACAATCCCAAACTGCAGATGGCCTTTGAGTCGCCACAAATCAGTGCGGACGAAAAGTGCCGAGTGGTCGACCGTTTGTTCGGCGGAAACTCCCATCCGGCTCTCATCAAATTGATGAAGGTGATGGCGGGTCGAGGTCGTCTGGGATACTTGGCCGCCGTTCGTGACGCGGCGGTGGATTTGGCGGACGAAGCTGCCGGACGAGTCGTCGCGGAAGTTCGCACGGCGGTTCCAATGTCGGATCAGCTCCGCGGGGAAGTGACGGAACAACTGTCACAACGTTTGGGCAAATCGGTCCGTCTTCGCGAATCCGTTGACGCGGATTTGATCGGCGGAATGATCATTCGAGTCGGCGACACGGTCTTCGATTCGTCGGTGGCCAGCCGACTGGACAAACTTGGCAAATCCGCCGCAGCTGGCTTCGCCCGCCAGTTGATGGAACAGTCGGATCGCTTCAGTTCCTCCGCGTGATCATTCGCGTCGGACGAACTCCCTACCTCACAACCTTTACGCACAAACCACCATCGGAAAACACGGTACGGTCCAGTGAAATTCAATAGCGACGAGATCGCCTCTGTCTTGCAGGCCGAGATCGAACAGTTCGATAACAAAATTGACGTCCGCGAAGTCGGAACGGTCTTGGAAGTTGGTGACGGGATCGCTCGTGTGTACGGCCTTTCCGGTGTCATGGCCGGTGAAATGGTCGAGTTCCCCAACGGCTCGATCGGTCTGGCGTTTAACCTCGAAGAAAACAGCGTCGGGGTCATCATTCTGGGTGACTACCTGACGATTGAAGAGGGCGACGAAGTCAAAGCTCTCGGCACCCTGTTGTCGGTTCCCGCCGGCGACGCTGTCATCGGTCGTGTTCTGGACCCACTGGGCAACCCACTCGACGGAAAAGGTCCCGTGCAAACGGATGTGACCCGCCCCGTGGAAATCATCGCGACGGGTGTTGCGGAACGCAAACCTGTGACCGAACCGTTGCAAACCGGTATCAAAGCAATCGACTCGATGACGCCGATCGGGCGTGGTCAGCGTGAGTTGATCATTGGTGACCGCAAAACGGGAAAGACCGCCATCGCCATCGACGCGATCCTGAACCAAAAGGGTCAGGGCGTGAAATGCTTCTACATCGCGATCGGTCAGAAAGACTCCGCGGTTGCATCGGTCGTCGACGTGCTCGAGCGTCACGGTGCCATGGAATACACCACCGTGATCTCGGCGGGTGCGAGTTCCCCTGCACCTTTGCAGTACGTGGCACCTTACGCCGGTACAGCGATGGCCGAACACTTCATGTTCAACGGCGGACACGCTCTGGTCGTTTACGATGACTTGTCTAAGCAAGCCACCGCGTATCGTCAGATGTCGTTGTTGATGCGTCGTCCACCTGGACGCGAAGCTTACCCCGGTGACGTGTTCTACTGTCACAGCCGTTTGCTCGAACGTTCGTCGAAGTTGTCCGACGAACTCGGCGGTGGTTCGATCACCAGCCTGCCAATTATCGAAACGTTGGAAGGCGAAGTTTCGGCTTACATTCCAACCAACGTGATTTCGATCACCGACGGCCAGATCTACGTTCAGCCGGACTTGTTCTTCTCCGGCGTTCGCCCCGCCATGAACCCCGGGATCAGTGTTTCTCGCGTGGGTGGTGCGGCTCAAACCAAGGCGATGAAGAAGGTTTCCGGCGGTTTGCGTTTGCAATTGGCGGCGTTCCGTGCTTTGGAAGCATTCGCTCAACTCGGTACCGACCTGGACCCTGCGACCCAAGCGGAATTGGATCGTGGTTACCGCATGGTCGAGTTGCTGAAACAGCCTCAGTATCAACCGCTTTCGGTTGCCGAGCAGGTGATCAGCATCTACGCCGGTACCAATGGCTATCTCGATGACGTGGCCGTCAAAGAAGTGCAGACATTCGAAAAGGAAATGCTGCAATACATCAATGACAAGCATTCCTCGTTGATCAGCGACCTGACCTCGAAACCGGAATTGTCGGACGAAATCGTCGAACGCATCGTGGCGGCCGTGAAGGAATTCAAGACCGTCTACAAGCCCGCCACTCCCGCAGCCTGAACCTGAAAGGCGGATTTGATTCATGGCCAACGCACGTGCACTCGACAAACGACGCAAGTCGATTCGCAACATCCGCAAAATCACGCGGACGATGGAGCTGATCGCGACGGCTCGGTACAAGAAAGCGATGGACCGCGCCGCAGCGGCCACGGCTTACACCGAGCAGATCACCAAAATCGTTTCGCGATTGGCGGATGCTGGTTTGGACGTGCAGCACCCATTGCTGGAACAACGCGAAAAGATCCAGTCATCACGCGTGTTGGTGCTCGCCAGCAACCGTGGTTTGTGCGGTGGTTACAACGCATCGATCCTTCGCACCGCGGTTCCGCGAATTAAATCGCTGCGTGAGTCCATTCCCAACGTCACCGTCGATGCCAGCGGTAAACGGGGCGTCAACGGATTGAAGTTTCGCGGTATCGACACGGACCAGCAGTTCCTGCAGTTCGAGGATCAACCCGCTTACGACGAAGTCGAGAAGATCGCCGAAGATTACTTGGCCGAGTACATCACCGGCAAGATTGACCGGCTCGACGTCGTCTACACCAAATTCATCAGCACATCGAAACAAGAAGCCGTCGTGGAAACGTTGCTTCCGTTGGGATCGCTTGGCGGCGATTCGGAAGACGCTTCGGCGGGTGCTGGTGATGGTGGATCCGCCGAATATGAATTCCTTCCTTCGGCGGAAAGCATTTTGGAAGAGGTCGTGCCGACCAGCTTCAAGGTGAAGTTGTTCAAGTGTTTCCTGGACGCGGCTGTCAGCGAGCAAGTTGCTCGAATGATCGCGATGAAGGGAGCCACCGAGAGTGCCGGCGACATGATCAAACAACTGTCGATGACGTACAACCGTGCTCGCCAAAGCCAGATCACCGGCGAGATCATGGAAATCATCGGCGGTGTCGAAGCACTGGAAGGCTGATGCCTTTTGGCTGCTTGAGAGTTTCTAGCGACTTGCGAATAGCTACGTGAGCCGTCGATTCAAACGACAAACCGTCAAACAAATACACCACCCCATTCAATCCATAAGCTAATTGCTAGTAGCTAACCGCTAGGAGCTTTTTCCCATGTCCACTGCTACCGCCACCGGCCGCGTCACTCAAGTCATTGGTTCGACCTTTGATGCCGAGTTTCCTGAAGGCCAACTGCCTAAGATCTACAACGCTTTGACGATCCAAAGCGAGCACAAAGGGGTCAAGATCGACTTGACCGGTGAAGTGCAGCAGCACCTCGGCGGTGGTCGCGTTCGTGCGATTGCGTTGGGTTCGACCGAAGGCATGATGCGAGGCATGGACGTGATCGATACCGGCAACCCGGTTTCGGTTCCCGTCGGCAAGGGCACCTTGGGACGCGTCTTCAACGTGCTGGGACAACCCATCGACAAACGGGGTGACGTTCAAGCCGATGACCACTGGCCGATCCACCGCGAGGCCCCTCCGGTCAACGAACTGTCGACCAACACCGAATTGTTTGAAACCGGGATCAAGGTGGTCGACCTTCTGACCCCGTTTGTTCGCGGTGGTAAAGCGGGTCTGTTCGGTGGTGCGGGTCTGGGCAAGACCGTGATTCTGACCGAGTTGATCGCTCGGATCGCATCGAGCCACGGTGGTTACTCGGTGTTCGCGGGTGTGGGTGAGCGGACTCGTGAGGGCACCGACCTCTGGTTGGAAATGCAAGAAACGGAGATCGGTTCGACCGGTCGCAACGTGATCGAGCAAACCTGCATGGTGTTCGGTCAGATGAACGAGCCACCAGGATCACGTCTTCGTGTTGCGTTGTCGGCATTGACCATGGCGGAATACTTCCGCGACACAACCGGTGCCGACACGCTGTTGTTCGTCGACAATATCTTCCGCTTCTCGCAAGCGGGTTCGGAAGTGTCCGCACTTCTGGGTCGGATGCCATCGGCTGTGGGTTATCAGCCCACGCTGGCAACCGAAATGGGTGCTCTGCAAGAACGCATCACCTCGACCAAGCAAGGTGCTATCACCTCGGTGCAAGCCGTTTACGTTCCTGCCGATGACCCGACTGACCCCGCTCCGGCCACGGCGTTCGGTCAGTTGGACGCGTTTATTTATCTGGAACGTTCGATTTCGGAAAAAGGGATTTATCCCGCAATCGACCCGCTGGCATCGAACTCGCGGATTCTGGACCCTCAGTACGTTGGCGATCGTCACTACAACATCGCTCGCCGTGTCCAAACGATTCTGCAACGCTACCGCGAATTGCAGGACATCATTGCGATTCTCGGTGTCGACGAACTCAGCGAAGAAGACAAGACCATCGTTCACCGCGCTCGCCGCATCGAACGATTCCTGTCGCAGCCCTTCCTCGTGGCAGAAGTCTTCATCGGCAAGCCCGGTGAGATCACGTCGCTGGAAGACACCATTCGCAGCTTCGAAGAGATCTGCGATGGCAAATGGGACCACTTGCCCGAGCAAGCGTTCATGTATGTCGGTGCGATCGAGCAAGCCGAAGAGCAAGCCAAAAAGATGGAGTCCAAGTAAACGATGTCCATTCGATGTGTCGTCGTCACGCCTGAACGAACCGAATTGGATCGGGAAGCGGACTTTGTCGCTCTGCCGATGTTCGACGGTGAGTTGGGTGTCCAACGCGGTCGTGCACCGATGATCGGCCGCCTCGGCTACGGTGTGTTGCGTCTGCAAACGGTCAGCGGACCGGAACGTTACTTCGTCGACGGCGGCTTCGCCCAAGTCGAAGATGACGTGGTGAACGTGCTGACCGGACGTGCCATTGCCGTGGACATGTTGGACACGGACGAAGCGACCAAGTCGCTAGCTGATGCTTTGGAAATGCCCAGCAGCACGCCGGAGCAGGCTCAGATCAAAGACGCCGCCGTGCGTCGTGCTCGCGGGCAACTGCGAGCCAGCCGCTAAGCTTCACCAAAGCTTCGAATCAGAAACAACATCCACACGTCAGTTCTCGCTGACGTGTTTTTGGTTTGCCCAGCGAAGCTGGCAACCCCAGTCGGTGCTTGCCACCGACCAAGCCCTGTTCATGGGGAATTGAATCCGATTCGCAAGGGCGTCGTTGGCC